>LADW01000018.1 GCA_000961695.1 Hyphomonadaceae bacterium BRH_c29 | reverse complement strand
ACCACCGGCACGCCGATTTCGCTGATGATCGAGAACACCGACCAGCGCTCAAAAGACTATGGCGAAATCCGTGACCGTTACCGGCCCGGCCATGCCGATTACCCCTATGACGCGAAATATGGCGTGCGGGACTATCGCGGCGGGGGAAGATCCTCGGCGCGCGAAACGGCGGCGCGTGTGGCCGCTGGCGCTGTGGCGCGGCGCGTTCTGGGCGATGGCATCGTGATTCGCGGGGCTGTGGTGCAGATCGGCCCGCATGCGATCAATCGCGACACCTGGAACTGGGACATTGTCGAAGACAACCCCTTCTGGTGCCCGGATGCCGACATGGTGGGGAAATGGGAAGAGTTCCTGGATGCGACCCGCAAATCCGGCAGCTCCACCGGCGCCATCGTGGAAGTGCAGGCCTCCGGCGTGCCCGCAGGCTGGGGCGCGCCGGTCTATGGCAAGATCGACGGCGAGCTGGCCGGGGCGATGATGAGCATCAATGCGGTCAAGGGCGTCGAGATCGGCGCTGGCTTTGGCGCGGCGTCACTGTCGGGCGAAGAGAATGCCGATCAGATGCGCGCGGGCAATGACGGCCCCCTCTTCCTGTCGAACAATAATGGCGGCGTGGCGGGCGGCATCTCGACTGGTCAGGACCTGATCGTGCGGATTGCGATCAAGCCGACATCCTCGATCCTCAACGAGGTCCAGTCCGTCACACGCGATGGAGAGAATGTGGACGTGCGCACCAAGGGCCGCCACGATCCTTGCGTCGGCATCCGCGCCGTGCCGGTGGCCGAGGCGATGATGGCCTGCGTGCTGGCCGATGCCAAACTGCGCCACCGGGGCCAGACCGGACGCTAAGGCCGCTCAAAAAAAGCCCCCGAAGCCGAAGCTCCGGGGGCGAAGGCACCCATTGGAGAGGTGGGAGGTCTAGAACTTCATCACGCCGCCGACGGAGATGACGTCAGCATCCGTGGCATCGCCTTCGTAGCGGGTCACATCACCGCGCAGGCCGAAGCGCTCGGTCAGGCTCACTTTGGCGCCGACGCCATAGGCCAGGCCGTCATCCGTGTTCGACGTGCTGCCAAAACCCGGTGCCTTGACCTTGTATTTGGCGGAGCCATAACCAGCGCGTGCGAACAGGTCGACACGCTCAGCAATCGGGGCCTGGACCACACCGAATGCGGCGACGGAATTGTCGAGCTCAACTTTCGCCGCGCCAACGTCATCATCCTTGACGCCGAAAGATGCCTCACCTTCAACACCGATGTTCGGGTTGATGAAATAGGTGCCTCTGGCCGTCAGTGCACCGATGTCTGCATTGTCGGTGTCGAAGTTCGAATAGCCTGCGCCGAGTTCGATATTGCCTTCTGCCATGGCCGGAGCGGCGATAGCGAGAACGGCGAGCGAAGCAAATGCAAGTTTCATAATCAGTCTCCTTCAGACGCTAGTTGCGTGGCCCTGAATTAGGGGCTTCAAGCGCAGAAAAAACCTTACCGATGCATCTACCTCAGACAGTTCGCTGCCGGTGTGGCGGCGCCACAACACTTTGTGAAACCTCAGTAATTTACTGTACATTGCGTGGCAGAAAGGTTGCGGAATGCCTATACGCGCACGCTCGTGCAAAGGTGTCGGAATGATGGCAAATTGGGGGAATTACAGCGGGCGCCGCCAGGTGGTGATCTTGGTCAGGAAGGCAAGCGTCTCCCGTTCCCTGGCAAACCCTTGCGCCGTGCACGCACCGGTCAGGCCCCATGACAAATAGGACTTGTAATAGGGCTCATGGAAGCCATGCGGGAAGTATTCCAGAATACCGTCCAGGCCCTTATTGTCATCGAACTGCAGACTGTCGGCCAGCACGAACAGGCCACCCGGTTTCAGCACACGGAATATTTCCGCCAGCACGGGCCCGCGCACTTCCGGTGGCAATTCGTGGAACAGGAAGATGGAGACCACGATGTCCTGTGAGGCATCCGGCAGCGGCATCGCCTCAGCGGCATCATGGAAGACCTCCACGTGCGGCCAGTGCGCGAGGCGTTTGCGGGCGGCTTCGGTATAGTTCGGAGACAGATCAAGCCCCGCCGCCCTGAGGCGCGGCCAGACATTCATCACCGTCTTCAGGAACCGGCCATTGCCGCAGGCAACATCCAGCAGGGAAACACCGCGCTGGTCGCGCCCGCGCATCTCCCGCGCGATCTCTGCCAGCGCCGCGCGGCGCATTGCGTCCGCCGTGCCAGTGAACAGGGCTTCGACCTGCGTGTCGTAAAGCTCGGCACTCTCGTCAGAGAACCAGCCGCCGGACTGGTAGTGGAAATTCTGGCGGTAATATTCGGGATAGCGGTTTGAGCCTTCGGGCAGCTCGTCCTGAATTTCGGTGCCATTGCGGTCCTGCCGGCGGCGCTCGACCTCCGCCACATCGGCCTGGAAGGCGCGGGCGGATTTCAGCGCATTGGGCAAGTTCGCCAGCGTCACATCGCGGGGCGCGGGGTAGAGCCCCTGCTCCACATTGCGGCGGTCCTGAACGAAGAGGTTGAAATAGGCCTTGCGCAGCGCGGCCATGTCCGGCCTGCCGCTTTCAGGCGTGAAATCCGGATCATCTGGCCGGTAAAAGCCTGTGGTGCGGGACTTTGCCGCCCGCATCTGGGCGCCATACCAGGCAGAGCGCAGCCCCTGCGCTGCCGCATAACGGGCGCGTCCTGCTGCAAGCGTGGCACGGTCGAACAGTCCCATGCCTGAAATATGGGGCGCAGCAGTGGAGCCGTCCAGCTTTCACATCCGGTTCAGGTTCACTTTGGCAAGTTGGTCTCAACACTGGCGGTCCTGCGGCTGCCTGAATAGGAGATGTGAGATGATAAAATCTCTTCTGATCGGCGGAATCGCCCTGACGGCCATGGCTGCCGCCCCGCTGGCGGCCTCGGCGCAGAGCTATGGCTATCCGTACAATTCGGCCTGCGATCGCCAGAACAGCAGCGACAAGACGACCGGCACGGTGATCGGTGCCCTTGTCGGCGCGGCTGCGGGCGGCGCGATTGGCAACAATATCGGCGATGATGACAGCCGCTGGCACTATAACAGCTATGACCGGTGGGGCCGCCATGGCCACCACCGTCCTCGCGGTTATTGGGACAAGGGCAATAATGACGGCGAAGTCGTCGCCGGTGCCCTGCTCGGCGCGATTGTCGGCGGCATGGCCGGCAATGCGATGGCCTCCAGCAATTCGACGCCTTGCCAGGTGGCAACACCAGGTGGCGGTTCGTTCCGCGCCGATTACGGCTCATATCCCTACATCGCGGCGGAATATTCCGGCGACTCGATCCCGCGCACGACCGATGGCCTTTACGGCGCCCCGCAGGACATGCGCAGCCATCCGGGTTCCGGCTATGGCACGCCTGCGCCGGTTCCGGCCCGCGCGCCCGCCCCGCCGCCGCCCCGGTCCAGCTATCCAGGCTACCCCGCTCAGCCCGCCGCCCCGGCACCTCAACCCGAGGAATGCCGCACGGTGTGGCGCGAAGTGACAATGCCCGACGGCGCCAAGGTGCGTGACCCGGTTACCGCCTGCCGCGAAGGTTATAATGGCGATTGGGAAATCGTCGGCGAAAGCGACGAAGAACTGTACGGCGGCTACTAGGCTTTCACCGCATGGAACAGGCGTTCGGCATTGCCGTCGCCGCCTGAAATCGGGCTGGCCGTCCAGGCATGGATGGGCCAGCCTTTTTCGTTCATCCACACTTCGAACTGCTCAGCGGCAGCATCGGCGGCGGCGAGATCGGTGACGATGCCGCCCCGGCCGACATTCTTCCGCCCGACCTGGAATTGCGGCTTGAACAGGCCGACACAGTCCGCCCCCGGCGCCGCCAGAGACAGCGGCACCTCCAGCAGCTTTTCGAGAGAGATGAAACTCGCATCACAGACCAGCAGGCTCGGCGCTTCGCCCAGCATGTCAGCGGTAAGGCTGCGCGCGTCGGTCGCCTCGTAGTTTGTGACATGGGCCTCGCCTGCGATACGCGGATGCAACTGGCCGCGCCCGACATCGACGGCGACGACATGCGCCGCGCCCGCCAGAAGCAGGACTTCGGTGAACCCGCCGGTCGAAGCGCCAATATCAAGGCAGGTGCGCCCGGCAGGATCTACGCTGAAGGCCTCCAGCGCGTGGGCGAGCTTCAGCCCGCCGCGCGAGACATAAGGATGCACGGGCTCGGCCTCGATGAAGGCGTCTTCGGAAATTTCCTGCGCGGGTTTGCTGATTGTGACACCGTCGACCTGCACACGCCCAGCTTCAATGGCGGCGCGGGCGCTGGCCCGGCTTTCGAACAGGCCGAGCTTCACAAGTGTGCGATCTATCCGATCTTTCATGGAACTGTGCTTTCCGTGAGGTATTCATATGATGTTATAGCAAAGTCCAGCCATCAGGAGACTCCCCATGATCAGCCGTTTTGCCCTACTCGGATCCGCCCTTGCGCTCTGCGCCTGCGCCAGCGTCGCACAAGCCGCGCCACAAGAGGCCGCCGCGCCGGAAGCCCTGCCCGCCCCGGCTGAAATGCCTGGCCCGGATGAAGGCGTCTTCCCTTCGATGGCGCACGGCAGCGCGTCCATGATCGGCCTTGAAGGCCAGGAAATCGGCACCGCCAACCTGCTGGACGGCCCGAACGGGATGATGATCCGCCTCGAACTCGCGCCCGGCGCCCTGACGCCCGGCTGGCACGGCATCCACCTTCACGCCACCGGCGATTGCTCGGATGTCGGCATGTACAAGATGTCCGGCGGCCATGTCGGCAAGATGGATGGCGGCCACGGCCTGCTGAATCCGAAGGGCCCCGAGAATGGCGACCTGCCGAACATCTGGGCCGCGGTCGATGGCTCGGCTGGCTATGAAGCGTTCACCACGCTCGACACACTGGGGGCCCTGCTGGACGAAGACGGCTCTGCCATCATCATCCATGAAGGCGAAGACGATCACATGACCCAGCCGATCGGCGGGGCCGGTGCCCGCGTCGCCTGCGGCGTCGTCAAGTAAGGTCTTCCGTCAGCCTGCGGAGCGTGTCGGCGCCCATCTTCGCGTGGGCAGGATGATCGTGTCGGCCCGTCTCCAGCAGGATGACCCCATAGAATACGGCCCAGCCCCGCGCGCGCGCCAGCGTTGCCTCGCTCATGCCATAGGCCTCTATGGCTGTGCGGCGGGCGGCAGCATCCTCCAGCAGGCCCCAGATTGAGGCGAGATCGCTGGCCTGGTCGCCCGCACACATGTCGCCCCAGTCGATGAAGGCGGCGAGCTTACCGTTCCGCACAAGAACGTTGCGAGCGTGCACATCGCCCGCGATCCAGCTTTTCGGCAGGTCGATGGGCGCGGCAAGGCCGTCTGCCCAGGCCCGCTCCACCGCCGGGGTGATCGCATCCGTCCCTGACCTGAGACTGGCCATGCGGCGTTCGATGTCGGCCTGCTTGCCGGTCAGCGGGCAGTCGCGCACCGGATTGGCCGGCGGGTCCGGCGGAAGCGGCTGGCGGTGCAGCGCGCGCAGGAATGCGGCGAGTGCGGGCGCTTCCGACGCATCGGGCGGGGCGAGGTCTGCGGTTTCGCCGTCCAGCCAGGGCAGCACGCTCCAGACGAAGGGATAGCCCTGCCCCGGCAGCCCTGTGCGGATGGTCGACGGAACGGGCAGCGGCAAATGCGGGGCAAGTTCGGGCAACCAGCGCTGTTCGTTGCGCAGCAGCTGGTCAGCAATCGCCCGGCGCGGCAGGCGCAGGGCAAGATCCTCGCCCAGGCGGACCATGACATTGTCCCAGCCCTCGCCGACGAAGGCCAGCGGCAGGCCGGCAAGGTCTGCATGCTGGTCCTCCAGCAGGGCGCGGATCAGGGCCTCGGTGATCTCCACCTCAGCAGCCGGGGTTCCGGCAGCATCAGCTGTCATTTGTCTCGCCCCTTGCACTGCGGAGCGCTCCGATACACTTTGCGCGCCAAAATTCAAATCATTGAATCGGAGGAAACATATGGCACGGATTACGAGACGGGGCGTCCTGTTGGGCGGGGCAGCGGTCAGCGCACTGGCGGCTTGCGGTCAGGCAGGCAAGCCTGCAGCCGCTGCGGGTGAAGCAACGGCTGGCGCAGCAACGGCGCCTGCAACCGCGTCATCTGTCCCTGCAGGCTGGGTCGACGGCACAGAAATGGCCGCCCGTATCGCCAGCGGTGAGACGACCTCTCTGGCCGAAGTTGACGCCGCCATTGCCCGCGCCAACGCGGTGAACGGTCAGATCAACGCCATCGCGTCGGAAATCTTCGATGTCGCGCGCGCTGAAGCCGGGCACACGCCCGCCGGGCCATTCCAGGGCGTGCCGACCTTCATCAAGGATCTCCACGACTGGAAAGGCGCGCAGACCTGGTATGGCAGCCGCGCCTTCAAGGGCCATGTCGCCGACAAGGATGCCCCGCTGCCGGCCAAGTGGCGCGCGGAAGGCGTTGTCGTGCTCGGCAAGTCCACGGCACCGGAAGAAGGCCTGATGGCCTCCACTGAACCGCTGGTGACCGGCGAAACGCGCAATCCGTGGGATACGACCCGCATCGTCGGCGGCTCGTCCGGCGGCGCAGCGGCGCTGGTCGCGGCGCGCGTTGTGCCGTTCGCCCATGCCAGCGATGGCGGCGGCTCGATCCGTATCCCGGCCAGCACGTGCGGTGTGTTTGGCCTGAAACCGTCGCGTGGCCAGCTGCCGGCACAAGCCGGAAGCGGTGCGCCGATTGAAATCTCCGTCCAGCATGCCGTGACCATCTCCGTGCGGGACTCCATCAACCTGTTCCGCGACACGCAGCTGAATGACGGCACGTTTGCGCCCCTCGCGGCTGACCTGCAGCCTGTCGGTCGCCGCTTGAAAATCGGCTTCATGACGGATGCCTTCGGTGGCACGCCGGTTGCTCCGGAGACCAAAGCGGCGCTGGAAGATGTGTCGAAGCTCTGCACTCAGCTCGGCCACGAACTCGTCGCCTGGACGCCGCCCTTCTCGGGCACAGAATTCATCGACAAGTTCCTGCTCTACTGGGCTGCGGGCGCTGCAGAATTCGCCAAACAGGCGAGCGCCTATTCCGGCAAGCCCATTGGCCCGGAAATTGTCGAACCGTGGACGCTGGGCCTGACCAACATGTTCATGAGCCGCCAGGCCGAGTTCGAAGACGCCGTCACCTGGCTGAAGAATTTCGAAGCGGTCTACGATACCGGCTTCTCTGATATCGACGTGCTGCTGACGCCGGTGACCGGCAGCCCGGCTGTGAAACTCGGCGAGCAGGCCCCAACGGTCGATTATGCGACGCTGTATGACCGCGTCATCTCGTTCGCAGCCTTCACCGCGCCGATGAACGTTGCAGGTGCGGCCTCGATGAGCGTGCCATTGTCGTGGACGGAGGGCGGCCTGCCGGTCGGCGCAATGTTCTCCGGCAAGAGCGGCGACGACCAGCTTCTGTTCGAACTGGCGCTTCAGCTGGAACAGGCCCGCCCCTGGGCTGGCCGTATCCCGCCGGTCTCGGCTTTCTAAATGGAAATCATGGTGGAGCCCGAGAACAGCGAACCCTTGCTGTTCGGCTTCGGCTTCGATGAAGCTGGTGCGGCGCATTATCTGACCTGGCCCGACATTCTCGACGGCGGGCTGACGAGGTACAAACGCGCCTGGCTCCACCTCAACCGCCAATCGGCCCAGGCCCAGGGCTGGCTTATCCGCAAGAGCGGGCTCGACCGGCTGACTGTGCAGGCCTTGCTGCAGGACGAGACCCGTCCGCGGGCTGTCCGGCACGGGCATGGTTATCTCATCAACCTGCGCGGCCCGAACCTGAATGAAGGCGAGGACGTGGAAGACCTCGTCGCCCTGCGCATGTGGGCCGGGGAAGACATGCTGATCACCTTGCGGGCCCGGCCGGTTCAGGCCGCCCGCGACGTCGAACAGCTGGTCAATGACAAGATCTGCGAGACAACGACCGGCGCGCTCGTGGCCTCGCTGGCCAATGCGCTAACCGATCGAATGGAACCGCTGCTGGAAGACTTCGACGATGAAGCCGACAAGTATGAAGACGAACTGCTCGATCCGAAAACGCATCTGGACCGGTCCCTGCTGCCGGAATTCCGTAGACGAATCCTGCAGTTGCGGCGTCACATCATTCCTCAGCGCGAAGCGATGCTGTCCCTCGTCCGCGACGGCGCCCAGTCAGGCCTGTTCACCGAACACGACCTGTTTTTCCTCCGGGAATCCGCAGATCGCGTGACACGCCTCACAGAATTGCTGGAAAACATCCGTGAACGATCCACTGTTCTGTATGAGGAAGCTGTTCAGGAAAGCACGGAAGCGACCAATCAACGCCTGTTCGTGCTGGCCATCCTGTCGGCAGTTTTCCTGCCGATCAGCTTTGTAACGGGGCTTTTCGGCGTCAATCTGGGCGGCATTCCGGGGGCTGGAAGCCCTGCCGGCTTTGCCACTCTTGTTGCTGCGCTTGCCGCCTCTGTCCTCGGCACGCTGGCCATCCTGCGCTGGCAGCGCTGGATCTGATCCGCGCGACGGATTCTCCCTTCCCCAACGTTAGACATTAACCAAGCCCTGCCGCCTGTTGGTAAACTGATCCGTGCTGTTTGCCGTATAGAAAGCATGGACTGATAGGAAAACTCGCGTGAGGCGCTTCTTCAGGCGACCTGAAGCCCTATATTTGCTATTCGTCCCGGGGAAGGACAGCCCAAAGTGAACCGTTCCAATATCATCGCCGCGACCATCCTGGTTGTCATCGTAGGCTATTTCGGCCTGCGCAGCCTGATGCGCGGCAGTATCTCCTCTCACAAGGAAGATGCCGCTGTCGAACGCGACGATGGTGCACCGTCCGCCGTCATCGAGACGCTGGCCTCCGAGCCGCACATGCTGCGCATCCTGGCCAAGGGCCGGACCGAGCCGGACAAAAGCGTGACGGTCAAAGCCGGCACGACGGGCACGGTCGTCTCCACACCTGCCATCGAAGGCAAGTTCGTGAAAGCCGGCACGGTTCTGTGCAGCCTCGACGTCGAAGCCCGCTCGGCCCGCGTGAAGGAAGCCGAAGCCCAGCGCGACTCGGCCCGCGTCAGCTACGACGCCTCTGCCAGCCTTGCCGCGAAAGGCCTCGCACCGACCAATCAGGCCGCTGCTGCGAAAGCTCAGCTCGACGCCGCCGAAGCCGCCGTGAATTCCGCGAAAGTGGAACTGTCCAAGACGCAGATCCGCGCGCCGTTTGACGGCATCTACGAAACACGCCTCGCCGAGGCCGGTGACTTCCTGGCGCCCGGACAGGCTTGCGGCGTCGTGGTCGACATGGACCCGGTGATCGTGACGGTGCAGGTGTCTGAATCTCAGGCCAGCAAACTGGCCGTCGGCATGAGCGCGGAAGCTCTGCTGGCAGACGGCAGCCGTTTCCCGGCCACGCTGCGCTATGTGGCGCGCACGGCGTCGGCAACGACACGCACCTTCATGGTCGAAGCCAAGCTCGAAACCGGCGACGCGGTTGTTCCGGCAGGCGTGACCTCGCAATTGATCATCCCGGTGGGCGATGTGCCCGCGACGCTGATCTCCGCAGGCCTGCTCACCCTGTCTGACTCCGGTCAGCTAGGCATACGCTATGTTGACGAGAGTGACACGGTCCGTTTCGCGCCGCTCACCGTGGTGGACGAGACCCCGACCGGCACCTGGGTGACCGGCCTGCCCGACCCGGCCCGCGTGATTACGCTCGGACAGGACTATCTATCCGCAGGCGTGAAGGTGAAGCCCGTTGCCGCTGGCGGTGCCCAGCCATGACGAGCATTGTTGACGGCGCCATCGGGCGGGCACGGATGGTTATCGCCATCCTACTCTGCGCGATCATTGCCGGCACCGTCACCTATGTGAAGCTGCCCAAGGAAGCCGACCCGGACATTCCGATCCCGTTCGTCGTGGTCACCGTGCCACTGGCCGGGGTGACACCGGAAGACGCCGAGCGCCTTCTGGTGCGTCCGATTGAGCAGGAAATCCAGTCCATCGAGGGCCTTAAGACGTTCCAGAGCTTTGGCTCCGAAGGCGCGGGCACGCTGGTGCTGGAATTCGAGATCGACGTCGACGTCGATCAGGCCGTGCTGGACGTGAAAGACAAGGTGGACCTTGCCAAGCGCTTCTTCCCACAGGATGCGCGCGAGCCGGTGATCCAGGAATTCAACGCCTCGCAATTCCCGGTCATGGTGGTGAACCTCTATGGCGAAGCGCCCGTGCGCGGCCTCAACAAGATCGCCGAAGACCTGCAGGACAAGCTGGAGCGCAATGCCGGCATCCTCGAGGCCCGCATTCAAGGCCAGCGTGAGGACGTGCTGGAAATCATTGTCGATCCGGCCAAGCTCGAAACCTACAATATCTCCTATCAGGAGATTTACAGCGTCGTCACCGCGAACAACCAGCTGGTCCCTGCGGGCGAGATCGATACCGGCGAGGGCAGCTTTGCCGTCAAGGTGCCGGGTCTGATCCGCACCGCGCAAGACGCCCTGAACCTGCCGATCAAGCGCACCGAGAACGCCGTTGTCACCTTGCAGGACGTCGCCGAAATCCGCCGCACCTACAAGGACGCGACCGGCTATGCGACCTTTAACGGCAAGCCTGCCCTGCTGATCGAAGTGGTGAAACGCTCCGGCGCGAACATTCTGGATACCGCCAATTTCGTCCGCCAGACGATTGAGGAAGAGCAGAAAAGCTGGCCCTCGACCGTGAAAGCGACGATCACGTCCGACGCCTCCGAACAGATCGGCAGCCAGCTCGGCCAGCTGCAAAGCTCCATCGTGACCGCCGTGTTGCTGGTGATGATCATTGTCGTTGCCGCGCTTGGCTGGCGCTCTGCGCTTCTCGTCGGCATCTCGATCCCGGCCTCGTTCGTGATGGCCTTCCTGTTGCTGGGCAGCTTCGGCTATACGATCAACATGATGGTCATGTTCGGCATGGTCATCGCGGTGGGTATCCTCGTCGACGGCGCCATCGTCGTGACCGAATATGCCGACCGGAAAATGGCGGAAGGGCTGGACCGCAAGGATGCCTATGCCCTGGCTGGCAAGCGCATGTTCTGGCCGGTTGTGTCCTCCACGCTGACGACCCTGGCTGCCTTCGTGCCGTTCCTGTTCTGGAACTCCATGCCCGGCAAGTTCATGGCCTACCTGCCGACAACGCTGATCTTCGTGCTGACGGCTTCGCTCGCCATGGCGCTGATCTTCCTGCCGGTGCTCGGTTCTGTCTTTGGCGCGCGCCCGGAAGGGACCGATGAAGACCTCGCCGCGCTCGCCGCAGATGCGGACCCGGAGCAGGCCAAGGGCTGGCTCGGCGGCTATGTGCGTCTGGTCAAGGCGCTGGTCGCCCGCCCCTGGTTGGTGTCGGCGGTTGCCGTCGGATCAGTCGTCCTGATTTTCATCTGGTTCATCGTCACGCCGCACCGGTCTGAGTTCTTCCTCGATCTCGAACCGGAGCAGGCCTACGTCTATGTCCAGGCGCAGGGCGCGCTCTCGGCTGAAGAAGAAGAAGCCCTGGTCAAACGCGCCGAAGTGGCAATCACCGGCATGGACGGCATCGAAGCCATCTCCACGCGCTCCGGCTCGTCCGGTGGCGGCGGATCCGTCGGGGATGGCGCAACAGACCAGCCGGTCGACATGATCGGCCGCATGCTGCTAGACCTCGCAACAGCAGATGGCGTGCACAATGGCCGCGTCACTCTGGAAAATGTCCGTGAGCGTCTGAAACAGGTGCCCGGCCTGCGCTTCGAGATCCGCGTGCGCGAACAGGGCCCGCCCGCCGGCAAGGACATTCAGGTCGTGATGCTGTCGGACAACCAGCTCGCGCTCGACACGGCCGCGAAAGACCTGCGCACCTATCTGGAAGCGCGCGGCGATGTGCGCGAGATCGACGACACCCGCCCCCTGCCCGGCATCGAATACCAGATCGAAGTCGACCGCTCAGAAGCCGGCAAGTATGGCCTCGACGTGGCACAGATCGGTGCTGCGGTGCAGCTGGTCACGAACGGTATTCTGGTCGGTCGCTACCGGCCAGATGACGCGCAGGATGAAGTCGACATCCGCGTGCGCTTCCCCAAGGATGACCGCAGTGCCTCGGCCATCGATACGCTGCGTGTCGCGACCGCCAATGGAAACGTTCCGCTGAACCTGTTCGTGAAGCGCGTGCCCGCCCCGCGGGTCAGCCAGATCGAACGCCTCGACGGCAAACGCGCCATCTATGTACGCGCCAATGCCAAGGAACAAGGCGGCGGCCCGGCCATCGTGCAGGACATGAAGACCTGGATCACGGCGGCAAACTTCGGCCCGGACATCGAAGTGCGCTTCGAAGGGGCTGACGAGGACACCGCCGAAGCTGGCGCCTTCTTCGTCGGCGCGGCGCTGGCGGCTCTGTTCATGATGGCAGTGATCCTGCTGTGGGAGTTCAATAATTTCTGGCAGGTGGTCCTCACCCTCACCGCGGTGATCATTTCGACCTCTGGTGTGCTGGTCGGCATCCAGCTTGTCCTGCCCTATATGTCGATCCTCATGGTCGGCACCGGGATTGTCGCCCTGGCGGGGATCGTGGTGAACAATAACATCGTTCTGATCGATACCTATAACCGTCTGCGCAAGGATGGCCGGACGCCGGAAGAAGCCTCTATCGCGACGGCGGCCCAGCGTATCCGTCCGATCCTGCTGACCACGGGTACGACCATTTGCGGCCTGTTGCCGATGGTGTTCCAGCTCAGCGTGAATTTCGGCCAGGGCGCTATCAATCTCGGCGGCGCCGAGGCGGAATGGTGGGTTCAGCTGGCAACCGCTGTCGTGTTCGGTCTTGCCTTCTCGACCCTGATGATCTTGCTGGTCACACCGGTCTGGCTGCTCGTGCCGCACCGGACGGGCCTGTGGAGCAAGCGGGTGCTGAAGCCGGCACTGATCGCCTTGTGGCGTCTCATCGCTCGCGGCTGGCGGTTCGTGGCAAAGTTCATTCCGGGTTTGCGCAATGGCACCCGGCGGAACGACGAAGTCCGCCTGCTCGACAACCGTGAAGCGGCCAATGACAAGACCGATACAGGCAAGTCGGAAACGACCCTGCCCGCAGCAGAATAGGCTGGTTCTCAAACTGAGCGGAAAATGAACGCGCCATTCGGGAAGCGTTCTGCGACGGCATGCGAAACAGGGTCTGCAGCGCCGGGCCTGAACACGCGCTCCCTCCCTGACGCCTCCGCCTGGTCCTCCCCTGACAGGCCAAGAGGCCCGGCGCTGCCCTCCAGACTGCTCAGGCGAGCGTGACAAAAGTCGCAATGACTTTCTTCCGGCCGGTCTTCTCGAAATCGACGGTCAGCTTGTTGCCCTCGCTGAAGGCGACGCGGCCATAGCCGAACTTGTCGTGAAAGACGCGCTGGCCCTTCTTGAAGGTCTCCGGCCCGCCGCTGGTGGCGGTGAGGTCTGACGCATCGCGCGGGCTGCCGGTGCTCGGATACTTGCCGGCGTTTTCCTTCAGGCGTTTCCAGCCGGGGCTCGTATAATTGCTCCGCTCACCGAGGTCTTCGATGGAGCCATTGAACGCGGACTCCTCGCCCGGCATTCCGGAATAGCCGGTCTCTGACACGACTTCGACATGCTCGAACGGCAGCTCATCAACGAAACGGCTGGGCAGAACGCTTTGCCAGCGGCCATAGATCTGCCGGTTGGCGACGAACGAGATATAGGCCCGCTCTCGCGCCCGCGTGATGCCGACATAGGCGAGACGGCGCTCCTCTTCGAGCCCCTTCAGGCCGCTCTCATCCAGGCTGCGCTTTGAGGGGAACACCTCCTCCTCCCAGCCCGGCAGGAAGACGACCGGCCATTCCAGACCCTTGGCGCCGTGCAGCGTGAGAATCTGCACCTGTTCCTCGTCCGCCCCGCCCGTGGAGGCGTCCATGACCAGTTCCACA
The DNA here is from genome assembly GCA_000961695.1 of Hyphomonadaceae bacterium BRH_c29. Classification (GTDB taxonomy): domain Bacteria; phylum Pseudomonadota; class Alphaproteobacteria; order Caulobacterales; family Hyphomonadaceae; genus Hyphomonas. The sequence goes on along the minus strand of LADW01000018.1, from coordinate 41,648 downwards.
TGTTCAAGAAAGCCCGCCAGAGAGTCGAACTCGCTCATGGCGCGCACCAGTTCCTTTAGGTTGTCGAGCCGCGTCTGCGCCTGCGGGCTGCGGTCTTTCTGCAGCATATCCGTATAGCCGGACTCTTCAAGGATCACCTCGGCAAGCTCTGTATGCGGCAGGCCATTGGCCAGCCGGTCACGCCACATATTGATCTGGTCGATGAACTGGGTAAGGCCGCGTTTTGCTCCGCCCTTGATCTCATCGGTCTGCAGCACCATCGGCGTCAGCGTAAACAGGCTGCGCCCGTCCGCGCGCGCATAGGCCTGCAGCTTGGCAAGGCTCGTGTTGCCGACGCCGCGCTTTGGCTCGTTCACAACGCGCTCGAAGGCGAGGTCATCGTCGGGCGACCGAACAAGCCGCAGATACGCCATCGCATCGCGGATCTCGGCGCGCTCGAAGAATCGCGGACCGCCAATCACGCGGTACGGAATACCGAGCAGAATGAACCGCTCCTCGAAGGCTCGCATCTGCCAGGACGCACGTACCAGAACGGCGCAGTCATCATGCTTGCCGCCACCGCGCACCCAGCTTTCAATATCGTCCGCCACAAGACGGCTCTCGGCCTCGCCATCCCACAGGCCACGCACCTTCACCTTGGCCGCATCGATATTCTCGATCGAACTGTCATCACCGACATAAAGCGTCTTGCCGAGGCGGCCGCGATTGTGCGCGATGACGGAGGATGCCGCCGCGAGGATATGCTTGGTCGAGCGGTAATTCCGCTCCAGCCGGATCACTTTCGCGCCGGGGAAGTCCTTTTCGAACCGCAGGATATTGTCCACTTCGGCGCCGCGCCAGCCATAGATGGACTGGTCATCATCGCCCACGCAGCAGATGTTCTGAGAGCCCTGCGCGAGCAGGCGCAGCCAGAGATACTGCGCAACGTTCGTATCCTGATACTCATCCACCAGGATGTAGCGGAACTTGGACTGGAAGTCCTTCAGCAGGCTCGGGTTCTTCTGGAAGATCGTGATATTGTGGATCAGCAGGTCACCGAAATCGCACGCGTTCAGAATTTTCAGACGCGCCTGATAGATCTCGTAGCACTTGATGCCCTTGCCATCACCGAAATTGAAGGCTTCGTCCGAGGGCACGCGGTCTGGCGTCAAGGCACGGTTCTTCCAGCCGTCGATCAGACCGGCGAGATAGCGCGGCGTCCAGCGCTTTGGGTCAATCCCCTCGGCGACGATGATCTGCTTGCACAGGCGCACCTGATCGTCCGTGTCGAGAATGGTGAAGCTGGATTTCAGCCCCACAAGCTCTGCATGCTGGCGCAGGATCTGCGCGCTGATCGAGTGGAACGTGCCCAGCCAGCGCAGACCCTCGCCCGCATCGCCGATCAGGCGCAGCGCCCGCTCGCGCATTTCGCGCGCGGCCTTGTTGGTGAAGGTCACGGTTAATGTTTGCGAGGGGTAAGCGAGGCGCGATCCGATAATATGCGCCAGACGCGCCGTCAGCACGCGTGTCTTGCCCGTGCCGGCCCCGGCGAGCACCAGCAACGGGCCCTCCGTGGTCATCACAGCGTCGCGCTGTTCGGGGTTCAGGCCGGCCAGATAAGACGCATCCGCCTGCGCCATGGGCGGACGCGGGGCAGCCATCTGACTGATCGAGGGACGATTCGGATTGGAACTCATCAGGAACATATAGCAGGGATTGCCCCTGTTACTATGTGTCTGCAGCGCCGAAATGTCAGGCGTACTGCGCGAGCGCCTTGAGGATGGTCTCGTCGGACAAGCCCTTCAGCCGCGCCTCAATCAACCAGTACTGGTTCTTGATGGCCGGGTGGGCCAGATTGATCGCGCCATCTGCTGTGCGGAAGAACATGCCGAGCGATTTGTACGGCGCAAAAGGCAGCGTGCCCTTCTCGTCAATGTCCTGCATTTGCATGGTCTTCAGGTCGATGCACTGTTCGGTGAGGGCGAGTTCCGTCTTCAGCGCCCGCCGGAAGCCGAAAATCTGCGGGTTCACTCCCTCGGGCAGATCAAACAGGTCTGTCCCAACGGCGGCACGCAAACGCTCGATCTCCTTCATTGAATCCTTGCGCCGCTCAATCGCACCAATCGGGCCGAACGTGTTGGCGGCAACGGCGGAAAACAAAGCGCCGAACAGGAAGATCAGGATGGGACTAATGGCCAGAACGGCCCCCGCCAGCGGAAGGCCGAAGATCGCTAGTCCGGCATAGAGGAATGGCAGGCGCTTGGTATTGATCCGGATCACGCCCCGCTTGATGTCGATCAGCTTCAGATTCTGAGACATCCGCTCAAGCGTCTTGTCGGCGCGTTGCTGCTCCGTCAGCTCCGCCGGAGCGCCTGTTGTTGCAACAGGTTGCCGTATTCTCGCTCTACGCATCCCAACCCCTCCCGATCGCATTCAGCGAAATCACAGAAGGAATTTCAAATCAATCGAAAACGCCCTCGAGTTGCAATTGTCACACAAAGCTGATTTTCTCTCAGGCATTGAATCAAAGGACGCCTCCAGATGAAATTCCCTGTTTTTCTTGTGCTGGCGGGCCTCTCAGCCCAACTGATGTCCGGATCTGCCTGGTGCGATGACGTCCTGACCGCAGATTTCCTTCTTGGATATGGAGACACGGCAACCGTGTTTGCCAGCTCCAGCGAAACGCCCAATGCTGACCTGCCCGTCTTCAAGGTCTGCAACACGACGCCAAAGCAAGTGACTCGCAGCATTGTCGAAGTGGTGATCTACCCACAGACACCGGTCGGCGCCACGCATCCGCTTATCAGACACATCACACTGGAGCGCTTCGCCTGCGTTTTTGCCCAGGGTGGTCAAATCGATGTCCAGACCGATCCCATGATTGCAGATGGAAGTCTTCGTGTCGAAATCGAGGGGTCGCATGCTGCTTCCCTCAGAGCAACAGCAACGTTGGCCGCCCAGTGATGTCTCGCTTTCTGCACGCCACCGCGTTCGTCCTCCTCCTCTTTTTGCCAGTCGCCGGGGCCGCCACTCCGAAGGCCACCGAAACGCAGGGCAAGCACCCGGAGACAAACAATTGTGTCGTCATTGACGACGGAAACGGCCTGGCCTGTGCTGGTGCAGCCCCTGACGTCGCTGGCACAGCCAGAACCTGGATAGAGGAGCGGGTCGCAGCCCTCCGCGCCGAACCTGAGATGAGTGAAGACGACGAAAAGCTGTTGGAGGAATTTGAGGCGTACCTATCCGGCCCCGACAAGGTGATCACGATTAAGCGCCTGCCCCATTGATTGCCCGCACCGCAAAGGGGCATAGCAAGGCATGAGCGAAAAACTGCCCCCCCCCCGTCGCCCGGCTGGATGAGCTGCCGCTGGAGCCATTCGAGCAGGGCGAGCATTACCGCTCGCTCGATGCTGACATCTCTGACCGTGTCGGCCTCACGCAAATCGGCGCAGCCTTCTGCATCGTGCCGCCGGGCAAGTCTGCCTGCCCTTTCCATAACCATCATGCCGAAGACGAGATGTTCGTTCTGCTGGAAGGCGAAGGCACGTACCGGTTCGGGCCGGAGAGCTACCATGTGAAAGCCGGCGACGTGCTGGGCGCCCCACGCGGCGGGCCGGCCCGTGCGCACAAGCTGACCAATACGGGCAGCGTGCCGCTGAAATATGTCGCGATTTCCAGCAAGTCCGACACCGAGATCTGCGAATATCCCGACAGCGGCAAATTCCTCGCCACGACCCGCCTGCCCGGCAAGCGCGAACGCATGTTCCGCTATGTCGGCCGGCAGGAAAGCGAAGTCGATTACTGGGACGGCGAGACGTCAGCGGACTGAACAGGCGGAGCTCAACAAAATCGCCCCGCCAGAGCGCGAAAATGCAGAAAACGCGCTGCCAGCGGGGCTAAAAGGGATGCTGGTGTGACGCGGCATCCCGAGGAGAACGTGGGGCGAACGGACCCGCACATAGCACGCGACCTCCAAGGCGACAGAGCCGACCAGCCTGGGCTTGAAAGAGAGGGTCCCCCAGTCAGCCAGCTCTATCGCGCAGAAGCGCCAGCCCGTCCCGGATGGGGCCGAAACTGGCCGGAAGCGCATGGCCGAACTAGCCACACGTTCCCGCTTCTGGCAAGCACTTTTCTCTCTCTAGTAGAGAGTCGCGAGCGCAGCGGCGTTATAGTCGCTGATCTCGTCGATGCGGCCTTCTTTCACCTTGGTCACCCAGTGCGGGTCCTGCAGCAGGGCGCGGCCCACGGCGACGAGGTCGAACTCGCCGCGCGACAGGCGCTCTTCAAGGTCTGCAAGCGAGCGCTGGCCCGATCCCTGCCCCTGGAAAGCGCCGATAAAGTCTCCCGAGAGGCCCACAGAACCGACGGTGATGGTTGGCAGGCCGGTCAGCTTCTTGGCCCAGCCAGCGCCGTTCAGGCCGTTCTCGCCGTCGATTTCCGGGAATTCCGGCTCCCAGTAGCGGCGCTGGGATACGTGCAGACAGTCGACGCCCGCATCCACGAACACTTTGAGGAACGCTTCCAGCGCATCCGGCGTGGTGGCGAGGCGCGCAGTGTATTCCTGCTGTTTCCACTGCGAATAGCGCAGGATGATCGGCAGATCCGGGCCGACTTTCTTGCGCACTTCGCGGATGATGTCGGCGGCAAAGGTCGCGCGTTCCGGCAGCGAACCGCCATAGCGGTCAGACCGCTTGTTCATCACGTCCCAGAAGAACTCGTCGATCAGGTAGCCGTGCGCGCCGTGCAGTTCGATACAATCGAAGCCGACCTTGGCTGCGTCAGCCGCTGCTTCGGCAAAGGCCATGACCATGTCGTCCACATCGGCAGAGCTTGGCTCAGGCAAAACCTGCTTGCCGGTATGGGTCATGCCGGAGGGGCTGTCGGTCGGGGCGTCCGGTTCCGGCCCGGTGCCGACCTTGCGGGTCAGGCCCTGGTGCCAGATCTGCGGCGCAATATGGCCATGATTGGCGTGCACCTTGTTGACCACGTTCTGCCAGCCGGCCAGCGCGTCGGCCTTGTGGATATTCGGCACGCTCGGATCATTCGAGGCGCCGCCCCGGCGCACCGTGGTGCCCTCGGTGATCAGCAGGCCCACATCGGAGGCGGCCCGGCGGGCGTAATAGTCCGCCACATCTTCTCCCGGCACACCGCCCGGCGAGCGCGAGCGCGTCATCGGCGCCATCGCGATGCGATTGGGCAATTCCATATTTTTCAGTTTGAATGGGGTGAACAGCGGGCTGGTCATGCAGATCTCCAGTCTGGGTTTGCCTCCAATTGGTGACCGCTAACGCCTCCGTCAATGATTTCCCTTACGCAACCTCAGCCCGGCACCCGCGTGAGCGCCACAGGCGCGCCGCCTTAAGATAGGCCCAGCCGAACGCCTCCTCGGAATCCCCGATCCGGTTCATCAGGTCCAGCCTTTGCAGCGCCTCGTCCAGCGTGGGCTGGTGGCCGGGCTCGACCCACCACATCACGAAATGCATCTTGCCCAGCACTTCGAACCATTCCTCGCGGCGCTCATAGAACTGGCGGTGGACTGTGTTCCAGACGAAATTCTCCAGCGTCTCGACCGATTCCCACACCGTCAGGTTGGACACGAATTGCGGATCACCGCCGATCTTCGCCTCGGTATTGCCTGTGCCGGGTTCGCCCGAGCCTTCCATCATCCAGACAAATCCCGGCATCCGCTTGCCCATGCCGTTGATCAGGTCCAGCGCATTCATGAACTCCGCCACGCGCGGGTCATCCGTTGGGGCCAGCAAACGCCCGACATTCAGTTCGGCAAGATGGCGGGTCATGTCGGTCTCCCTCGTATCGCTGGAAAGGCTTCATATTGGACCATGGCCGGGCCAGTGCCAGCCCTGAAATTCAACGCTTCGGATTTCCAAGATTGGGCGAGTCGGTGTTAATGTCAGGTTCAGTCGCGGGCAGCTGGAATAAGCCTGCTATTTCAATGTCGGGGACCTTCATGCGCCGTTTGTTTCAAGCCTGCCTCCTGCTCGCCCTGCCCCTGATGGCGGCCTGCGCCACGCCCGGCTATGATTATCGCGCCCGCATGGTGCCCGGCATTCCGGAAGCGGCGGCCTATCGCGATGTACGCATCGGCCAGTTCCGCGGCCCCGCCGGCGATGTGGCGGAGGAAGAATTCGCCCGCATGCTGGACGAGGTCGTGCTGGACGGCGCGCCCTGGTTCGGCATTGGCGGGCCGGAAAGCGCCCATGGTCTCTATGAAGGCCGGGTCGATATCGACAAGTGGGAAGCCGAAACCCGTTTCGAGCGCAAGCGCGACTGTATTGAATATGATGGCCTGTTCGATTGCGAACATCGCGGCATCGTCGAAACCGAGTGCACCGAGGAGACGGTCGAAGTCATCGTCACGGCGCAACTGATCGACACCGATACGCACCGCAGGGTCTTCACCCGGACACAAGGTGGCGGCGCCAATCATGAAAGCTGCGTCGAAGTCGCCAAATACGATGATGACGGCCGCGCGCTCGGCGTTTGGCGAGATCCGCTCTATGCCAGCTATGATCCGCGCGGGGCGCCCTATGGCATGATCGCCGATGCAGCCATTGAGGCTGTGCGCCGGTTCCGCACCGATGTCGCCCCGTATGACGCAACCGTCCGGGCAGAGATCATGACCGAAGGCCTGATCCCGGAAGAGCAGAACGATCCGCGCTTTGCCGCAGCCGTCGAAGCAACCAAGCGCGGCGAGATGCTGGGCGCTTGCGCGCAGTGGGATGAACTGGGCCGCGAATGGCCGGACGCCCCGGCGGTGCTGCACAATCTGGGCGCCTGCGCCGAGGCACGCGGCGACATGTCGACAGCGCAGCTGCGCTATGCCCGCGCGGCAGAAATTGCGAGCGACATTCCGCTGTTGAAAGACAAGAAAGCCAAACCGATCTTCGACGCGCTGCAACGCGTCTCAAACCGGCGCATCGATGACACGTACCTGAACAATGTGACCCGCGAGCCGGAGACCTACGAGTCTGAGTCAGAAGACGTGAGAAGCTGAGGCCTTACTGGCCGAGCAGCAGGTGAGACAGGGAGCCTTGGGCTTCTGCAGCTTCTGCGATGAGGCCCCAGGCAAGGCCAGCGCCGAAGCAAGCGGCACAGAAGACGAGTTTCTTTGCAATACCAGACATTTGGGTCCTCCCGGTTTGGAACAGCTTTTCCAGGAGTTTTGCAAAGCCCGGGCCGGGTAACCTTTTGCGCCCTTAATCCGCCTTGTCGGGCGGGGTCAGGCGGTGCGCGTCAGTCAGCTTGGCCTGCTTGTCGGCGCGGGCTTTTTCCAGCGACTTCTCAGCCTTGGTGCGACCGAACTTTGTGCGGTTTTCTTTGGCTTTCTGTTCCTTCTCGGCTTTCGCTTTTGCCTTGCGGAACTTGTTGAGATTGACCGGCTCGCTCATCGCCCTGCCCTCATTCGAACGCGGCGAGGCGCGTATCCAGCCCAGCCTTCACCGCAGGCCATTCATCGGCCAGAATTGAGAAGACGACCGTGGAGCGCAGGAAGCCCGTCGGCAGAATGCGGTTGTTCCGCAGCACGCCTTCCTGCACGCCGCCGAGTTTCTTCACCGCCGCCTGTGAGCGCATGTTGCGCTGGTCGACATTGAACTGCACCCGCACCGCGCCACGCTCGAAGGCATGGCCCAGCAGCAGGCGCTTGGCAGCCGGGTTCACGTCTGTGCCCTGAGCATCTGCTGTATACATCGTCATGCCGATCTCGACATTGCGGGAGATCGCATTGGGCGAGAGATAGGTGGAAATGCCCGCAAAGCACCCGTCCGGATGGGACACACGGAACGGGATCAGACTGCCTGCCGCAAGGCTCGCCTCGATATTGGCAAGCCAGACGGCGATCCAGTCAGACGGCGGATTGTAATAGGGCCAGGTCTCGATCCGCGTGCCGAGCCCTTGGGCCATGGCGCGCAAATCCGCCCCGTCGCGGGCGACATCGAACGGCACCAGCGTGACGTGCCGGTCCGACAACTCATCGACCCGCAGGTCCATGCCCTATTCCTTGTGGCTGTCGCGCCATTGTTCCATGGCGAGCGAGATGGCGAAGGTCTCGCGGTATTTCGGGCTGGATGCCGGGCGCGGCGCCCGGGCCGACGTCATGGCCATGATCTCGGCCAGCTTGTTGTGCGCCGCGCCGGACTGGCCGGCCCCGATATAGGCGTGCAGCTCAACCAGAGCCGAAGACAGCGGGTCATGCGCGCGGATGACGAAATACGGCTCATCCTCAGCCAGTTTGTCCAGAACATCGAACTGGGACGGATTGGATTTCGATCCAACAGGAGGCGTTGCCATGAGATTGGCCTTTCTGGGCAGAAGTGATTCTCTGGGTGCAGTCTAAGCGATCCGGGCTTTTTCGCCACTGGGGCAGCTCACGCGTCCGGTTCTTCCATGATCTGGTAGAGATAGGCCTCCGGATACATCAGGAAGTCGCGCGTCAGCCCTGATTGCTAGTCGGTCTGGGCGGTGGATGTTTTGCGGATACCTGGACTATCCACATCGCAGACGGTCCACTGCCATTCCGAAGCATCTTCCGCAGGTGTTTTGACATCGCAGTTCATCTGTACCGAAGCTGGGTTTGCCATTCCCTCCCACCGCGCAACGCCTACTTTCGCACTTCCGTGACCATCCAGAGCTTTGCCGACGAGGTAGATCTCGGCCGATTGCGGCAGGACACCCCGGTGACCCCACTTCACTTTTCTGGATGGCCGAATGGTGCACTGGCCACTTTCCAGATGGCACGGCATGACAAGTCCACCAACCTGCCCCTCCGGCACGGAATCTGTCTTTTGAACGAGCTGGCCGTCGATCTTGCGGAGATCGAGACCGCGGACATCTGACCGGTAGACGACCATGACATCCACATTCTCCATCGGCAGTCCGTCGAGTGACATTCTGATATCAAAATCCGGCATTCCAGCTGCGCGATGTTCGTAGGAACACGCTGACAGACAGATGATTGCAAAAACCAGAAATCCAAACCTCACCCTGTGCCCCTCCAAATCATCATTGAGCGGGCAGTTTGCAGGCTTGGAAGAAGCTTGTCTAGGTAGACAATAAATCTATCAGAAGATGCCTCAGTGCCCGCCGCCAAACGCGCCGGTGCGGACGGAATAGTCCACGGCGAGTTCATAGTCCGGGTCATCATCGGAATCGACGATCAGCTGGCCGGCCTTGCTAAGCAGCTTGTGGCAATCGTGCGAGAGGTGGCGCAGCTGCAACGTCTTGCCGAGCGCCTCATACTTGCGGGCAAGGTCCTCGATCGCCTGCAGGGCCGACTGGTCGACAACGCGCGAGCGCATGAAGTCGACGATCACCACGTCCGGGTCGCTTTCCGGGTGGAACAGCTCGGCGAACTTGTCGGTCGAGCCGAAGAAGAGCGGGCCTTCGATCTCGTAGACATGCGCGCCCGGCGTGCGGACACTGTCGCGCTCGATCACGTGGATGCGGCGGGCATTGTTCCACGCATAGGCGAGCGCCGAGACGATCACGCCGACCACAACTGCGGTCGCAAGGTCGTACGCCACGGTCACGCCGGTCACGAGCACGATCACAGCGGCGTCCGTCAGCGGAATGCGCGTCATGATGCGCAGGCTGTTCCACGCGAATGTGCCGATCACGACCATGAACATCACGCCGACCAGCGCGGCGAGCGGGATCTGCTCAATCAGGCTGGAGCCGACGAGGATAAAAGCCAGCAGGAACAGCGCCGCCGAGAGGCCGGAAAGCCGCGTACGCCCACCCGATTTCACGTTGATCATCGACTGGCCGATCATGGCGCAGCCGCCCATGCCGCCGAAGAAGCCGGTGATCACGTTGGCGGTGCCCTGCGCGACGCATTCCTGGCTCGCCCCGCCCCGCTTGCCGGTCATCTCGCCAACAAGGTTCAGCGTCAGCAGGCTCTCGATCAGGCCCACAGCGGCCATGATGAACGAATAAGGCAGGATGATTTTCAGCGTTTCGAAATTCATCGGCACGCTGGGAATATGGAATTGCGGCAGGCCGCCCTCGATGGAGGCCATGTCGCCCACGCGCGGCACGTCGAGGCCGAAGCCGATCACGACGGCGGCGACAATGCCGATACCGGCCAGCGGCGCCGGGATCACCTTGGTGAATTTCGGCAGCAGCCAGATGATCGCCATGGTCAGGCCGACCAGCGCCAGCATCAGGACCAGCGGTATGCCGCTCATCCATTGCCCGCCCGCAAGGCCATGGCCTGCGGCTTCCGCCGTACCCGGCACCTGGAACTGGCTCATCTGTGCGAGGAAGATCACGATGGCGAGGCCGTTGACGAAGCCCAGCATCACCGGGTGCGGCACAAGCCGGATGAACTTGCCCATCCGGAAGATGCCCGCCAGCAGCTGCAGGATGCCCATCAGGACAACCGTCGCGAACAGGTATTCGACGCCATGCACAGCAACGAGCGAGACCATGACCACGGCCAGCGCCCCGGTCGCGCCGGAAATCATGCCCGGCCGTCCACCGATTAGTGCCGTCACAAGCCCCACGATGAAGGCCGCATAGAGGCCCACCAGCGGGTGCACATGCGCCACAAAGGCAAAAGCCACAGCCTCAGGCACAAGAGCCAGCGCCACAGTCAGGCCAGCCAGAAGGTCAGTCTTCACCTGCGCGGGCGTGTAGGTTTTGAAATCGGGCTGCGAGAGGCCCTGCGCGCCGAGCCGGTCGGCGAACGCTGCAAATGTCGATTTAACCACGGGGATATCGTCAGTTCTGTTTGAGGGAGCTGGCTAGACGCGCCGTATGGCCGCGATCATGCTGCGGCGCAACCGAACACGTGAAATTACCCCTGAAATCCGGGCGCGTGGCGCTGCATGGGGCAGCGCCGACAACACAGAATCAGCTCGCGGAAACGATGCCGCCGTCACACGGAATGGTGTGGCCGTTGATATAGGCAGAGGCCTGCGAGGACAGGAACATAGCGAGCCCGGCAATGTCTTCCGGCTTGCCGACGCGGCCTGATGGGCTGCGCGAGCCGATGGCATCCCAGTCCACGCCCTCGGTCTCGCCTTTGAAGCCAACACCGGTGGACAGCATGTAGGTCGGGAACGGGCCGGGCGCGATGCCGTTGACGAGGATGTGTTCTTTCGCCAGCTGCGAGCCCATGAAGCGCGTCAAATGGATCACGGCGGCCTTCGACGTGCCATAGGCATAGCCGCTCATCGGACTGGTATGCATGCCGTCGATGGAGGCGATATTGATCACGCGGGCCGGGTTGTCTGCGCTGGCCGACTTGCGCAGCAGCGGCATCAGTTTCTGGGTCAGGAAGAAAACGCCCTTCACATTGACGTCCATAACCTTGTCCCAGCCATGCTCCGGGAAGTCATCAAGCGGCGAGCCCCAGGCGACGCCCGCATTGTTGATCAGCACGTCCACCTTCTCTTCGCGCTTGGCGATCTCGCCGGCGAGGTGCTCGATGCCGACCATCTGGCCGACATCGGACGGGATCGCATAGATCTCGCCGCCATACTGGCCCTTCAGGCGCTCGACAGTTTCCTCGCAGGCCTTTTCCTTGCGCGAGGAGATGATCACCTTCGCGCCATTAGCCAGGAACCCTGCCGCCAGCATTTCGCCGATCCCGCGCGATCCGCCCGTAATGACGACCGTCTTGCCTTTGACCGAATAGAGATTGCTGAAATCGATGCTCATGTGGGTTTCCTCCTAAAAACAACCGGCCCCTCGTGCAGGAGGGGCCGGTCAACAGCAAGTAAAAACTGGGTCCGGCGAACCGGATGCAGCCTTAGCGCGGATCCGGCCCGATCATTTTCTCCGGGCGCACGATGGCGTCGAAATCTTCGGCCGGGATGCCGTCCTTGATGGCTTCTTCGCGCAGCGTGGTGCCGTTCTTGTGGGCCGTCTTGGCGATCTTGGCGGCGCGGTCGTAGCCGAATTTCTCTTTCAGCGGCGTCACCAGCATCAGCGAGTTTTCGAGGCCGCGCTTGATATTGTCGAGACGCGGCTCGATGCCGACAACGCAATTATCGGTAAAGCTGATCGCGGCATCTGCCAGCAGGCGCACAGACTGGAGGAAGTTGTAGGACATCATCGGGTTGAACACGTTCAGCTCGAAATGGCCCTGCGATCCTGCGAAGCCGATGGCTGCATTGTTGCCGTGGATGTGCGCGCAAACCTGGGTCAGCGCTTCGCACTGGGTCGGGTTCACCTTGCCCGGCATGATCGACGAACCGGGTTCGTTTTCCGGCAGGGCCAGCTCGCCAAGGCCGGAGCGCGGGCCGGAGCCGAGGAAGCGGATGTCGTTGGCAATCTTGAAGCACGACATGGCGACCGTGTTGATCGCGCCGTGCGTCATCACGAGGGCATCATGCGCGGCCAGCGCCTCGAACTTGTTCGGCGCGGAGGTGAACTTCAGGCCCGTGATGCCGGCGATCTTCGCGGCGACCAGGTCTGCAAAGCCTTCCGGCGAGGCAAGGCCCGTGCCGACGGCCGTGCCGCCCTGGGCCAGTTCCATCAGCATGGGCAGCGTCATCTCGATGCGCGCGATGCCGTTCTCAACCTGTTTGGCATAGCCGGAGAATTCCTGGCCGAGCGTCACTGGCGTGGCGTCCTGCGTGTGTGTGCGGCCGATCTTGATAATGTCGGCCCAGGCCTTCGCCTTGGCGTCCAGCGCGGCGTGGAGGTGCTTCAGCGCCGGGATCAGGCGGTGCACCGTCTCTTCGGCGGCGGCGACATGCATCGCCGTCGGGAAGCAGTCGTTCGACGACTGGGACATGTTCACATGGTCGTTCGGGTGGACCGGTTTTTTCGAGCCCTTTTCGCCGCCCATGATCTCGATCGCACGGTTCGAGATGACCTCGTTCGTGTTCATGTTGGACTGGGTGCCAGAGCCCGTCTGCCAGACGACCAGCGGGAAGTGGGCGTTCAGCTTGCCGTCGATCACTTCTTCCGCGACCTGCTCGATCACCTTGCCCAGTTCCGGGTCCAGCTTGCCCAGCTCCATATTGGCCTGCGCGGCGGCTTTCTTGACAATACCGAGGGCGCGGATCACCGGCTCAGGCTGCTTTTCCCAACCGATCTTGAAGTTTCCGAGGCTCCGCTGGGCCTGCGCGCCCCAATAGGCATCATTGGAGACCTCAATCGGTCCCATCGTATCGGTTTCGGTGCGGGTATTGGCCATCGGCTGCGGGCTCCTTGATCTGCTGGCAGCCGGACTAACCCCAAGCCCGCCAGCAATCAACTGGTTCCACCGCCGCAGAGGGGCTCGATCCCCCTGCCCTGATCCGCTAGACAGGTCCGAAAGGGGCCGGGACCATGCACGATTATCTGGATACAATCCTGGAACCGGAATTCCTGGTCACCCTGCTTGCGGCTTTCCTGCTGGGACGGTTCACCGCTGGCGGGAAAACGCGCAACAGACTCTCCCCCACGCCGCCGACCTCCGAAGAGATTTCGGCGGCGCTGAAAAGAGTCACCCTCTCCAGATGGATGGAGATCGACGCTGAACTCGACGCGAGGAAGAAGATCAAGGCGATCAAGCTGCTGCGCGAGACCACCGGCCTCGGCCTGAAGGACAGCAAGGAAGCGGTTGAAGCGCGCCAACGTCAGCGCGGGGCGCACAAGCTTTGAACGGTGACTGGGTCCAATCCGGCAAGGTCCGCGCGCGCATCACGGAGGATGGTGCGCTGGAGGTGCGTTGCACCGGCCTCACCACGCAGACGAAATACTACAAGACGCTGCTGAAGGAATTCTTCCGCAAGGAATTCCCGCCGCTGCGCCCCGGCTATGGCGATTATTCCGTCCACATCGTGATGGAATATACCGGCGACCCGCCCTGGATGGACCTCGACAATCTCGCCAAGGCCCTGCTGGACAGCCTCACCGGCAATGTCTTCGACGACGACCACCAGGTCGCCCGCCTTCTGGTCGAACGCCGGCAGGCGGAGCGCGAAGGCGTCTGGCTGCTGGCGGAAGCAATGGGCTAGCCCCCGCGCAAGCAACCCGCTCAGGCCTAATTGACCGTATAGCCTTCCTGCTGCAGCAGCGCGCGCGTTGTCATGGCGGACAGCACGATATTGACGCCGGGCAACAGCATGTCCGGCGTGACATCATGGGCCGCAGCCGTCTGTCCGCACAGGTCGAACACGGCCCCGGCCGCCACCAGTTCAGCGATCAGCGGTGCGTTCGGATTTGCCGAGCCGCGCGCCTCATCGGTCAGCAGGTCCGCCCAGGCGCCGCCATGCACCACGATGGCGACTTTCATGTTCTCCGCCGGCACGCCTGCTGCCGCGTTCATGTTCAGGAACCGCGCAGGGCTTTCGAGGCTGCGGCTGACGCCGTCTTCCGGCCCGGCCTCGGAGACGTCGAACATGACCTTGAAGTGCGTGTCCGCTGGCAGGGTTACCCCTTCCACCGGCGCATAAGGGCCGAAGTTCGGCACGACCGTTCCTGGCCCGAAGTCATCCATCCCGGCAAACGCCGGCAGGACGAGGGCGGACAGGGCAAGGGCGCAAGCGGCGGAACGGATCATGGGGCATCTCCTCTGTTTGGGCGAAGCCTACGCCTGCCAGGCTGCGACGTCGAGGCGCGTCCTGCTTACGGGATTCTGCGTAATCCGCGCGCCAGTGAGGGCTGGTAGTACCGCCCGCATGAAACAGGCATGGACCACTTTCGCGACGCGGGCCGTTCCCCGCTATACCAGCTACCCGACCGCTGCGGATTTCTCCCCGCGCGTGGCCGAGGAGTCCGCCCGTGTCTGGGCCGCCTCTGTTGCGCCGGACAAGCCGGTCTCGGTCTATCTGCACGTGCCTTTCTGCGAGAAGCTCTGCTTCTATTGCGGCTGCGCCACCAGCGTGCCGAACGGCTACAGCCGCATCGCCGCCTATCTGAAGACGCTGCACCAGGAGATCGACCTCTGGGCTGCCGCGCTTGGGCCGCATGCTGGCATGGGCCACCTTCACTTCGGCGGCGGCTCGCCCAACGCCCTGGTCGCGGAAGACTTCAAATCCCTCGTCGCCCATGCCCGCGCGGCCTTTGGTGAACATGCCGGTCTGGAAATCGCCGTTGAGGTCGACCCGCGCACGCTGACACCGGACTTCATCCACGCCATGGCAGAGGCCGGCGTCAGCCGCGTCAGCTTCGGCGTCCAGACCCTCGCCCCGAAAGTGCAGGAAGCCGTCGGCCGCCTGCAGCCGAGGGAGCTGCTCGTCGACGGTATCGAACGCCTGCGCGCAGAAGGCATCCACGCCATCAACATGGACCTGATGTACGGCCTGCCCTACCAGACGGTGGACGACGTGATCGAAGCGGCCAAATTCGCCGTCGAGATGGGCGCCGCCCGCATCTCCTATTTCGGCTATGCCCACGTGCCTTGGTTTGCCAAGCACCAGGCCGCCATCGAGGAAGCTGCCCTGCCCGATCTCGACGCCCGGTTCCAGCAGGCCGAGATCGGCGCGATGACGCTGACCTTTGCCGGTTATCACGCCATCGGCCTCGACCATTTCGCGCAACCGGGCGACCCGCTGAGCCGCGCGGCCCAGAAGGGCACGCTGCGCCGCAACTTCCAGGGCTATACGGACGATCCGTGCGACACGCTGATCGGCATCGGTTCGACATCGATCTCGCAATTCCGTCAGGGCTATGTGCAGAACTTCAAGGAACGCAATGCCTGGCGCGCTGCCGTGGAAGGCGGACGCCTGCCGTCAGAGCGCGGCATCGAGTTGACCGATGACGACCGCCTGCGCGGGCGCGCCATTGAAAAACTGATGTGCCAGCTGTGGGTCGATACGGCTGAGGTCTGCCGCGAAATGGGCGCTGAGCCAGGCAGCCTTGATGACGCGCTGGAGACGGCCCGCTTCCTGCAATCGGCTGGCCTTTGCAAGATCACTGGCAATATCGTCAGTGTGCCGAAAGAGGCCCGCCTCCTCCTGCGCACAGTCGCACAATGTTTCGACGGCCGGTTCAAACCGGCTGAAGCGCGCCACGCGAAAGCGGTCTAGCGCGCACAAAGTTTCGCAGGAGCCTGCGCCCCACGCAGGCTATCATGTAAGGCCGGGTGCTGCAGGGCGCCAGGGAATCGGCTGCGCATGGACCTCGTTCACCCGACGGGGCCTGCGAAAACTTCCCTTCAGCCCTTCAGGCCCGCCGCGTGGTGGGCGATGTGATCGTCCATGAAGGTCGCGATGAAGTAATAGTCGTGGCCATAGCCTTCGTGCATCCGGTAATCCAGCGCCTGACCATTGGCCCGGCAGACGTCGATGAAGATTTCCGGCTTCAGTTCCTTTTCGAGGAAACTGTCGGCTGTACCCGTATCGACCAGAATGTGCGCGCGGCTCTGGCCTTCTTTCACCAGTTCGGTGGAGTCATACTGTTCCCACGCAATCGAGACCGGGCCGAGATAGGCCTCGAACGCCTTCTGGCCCCATGGCACGCGCGCCGGGCTGGTGATCGGGCTGAAGGCCGAACAGGTCTTGTAGATTTCCGGATGCTTCAGGTGTAGCGTGATCGCGCCATGCCCGCCCATGGAGTGGCCGAAGATGCCCTGGCGGCCCATGTCGGCTTTCGGGAACTCACCCGCGATCAGTTTTGACAGCTCGTCGGTCACATACTGGTCCATCTTGTAGTTCTTCGCCCAGGGGGCTCGCGTGGCGGTGAGGTAAAAGCCAGCACCCTGCCCCAGGTCATACGCCTCATCATCCGGCACGCCTTCGCCGCGCGGGCTCGTGTCCGGCGCGATGATCATGACGCCGTGTTCAGCCGCAGCGCGCTGAAGCCCGGACTTCTCCATCACGTTCGCCCAGCTGCAGGTCAGCCCTGAGAGATACCAGAGGACCGGCACCGGCCCATGCGCCGCCTGCGGAGGCATGTAGACGCCAAACCGCATCTTGCAGCCGAGCAGCGCAGACTCATGATCGTACACGGAAAGATTTCCGCCAAAGGACTTCCACGAGGAGACGGGGGTAAGCTGGGTCATGGGAGACTATGCGATCCTGCGGCTGGAATTGAAACTCTGGCCCAACGGGCAACACGATTGAGGCCCCCCGTCAAGCACTGCGCTTACCCCTCCGTCCGGGCTTGTGGCCACGGGGCGAAATGCGGCACAACAATTGTCAAAAGGGACGGGAACTCAGAATGACAGGCTACACGCTCTACGGCGCCGAGGTCAGCTATTTCACCGGCAAGGCGCGGGCTTACCTGCGCTGGCGGGGGGTGGAGTTTGACGAGCAGATCGCCACGCAGGCCGTCTATCGCGACATCATCCTGCCCAAAGTCGGCTGGCCCGTGATCCCGGTCATGCAGATGCCGGACGGCGAGATCGTGCAGGACACCGCCGAGATCATCGCCCATGTCGAGGCCGCCGAGCATCGCCAGCCCCCGGTCGAGCCCGCCACGCCGGTGCAGCGCTTCGTCGCCCAGCTGTTGCAGCTCTATGCCGACGAATGGCTGGTCATCCCCGCCATGCACTATCGCTGGACCTATAATGAAGACTGGGCCTATTCCGAGTTCGGCGCGCTCTCGGCGCCGCAGCTGAGCCGCCCGGAACAGTACGAAGTCGGCAAGAAGAACGGCCAGCGCTTCAAGGGCGCCCTGCCCGTGCTCGGCGTGCATGAGAGCACCATCCCCGGCATCGAGATCTCTTACGAGGCCTTCCTGGATGACTTCTCCCGCCACCTCGGCGCGCACCCCTTCCTGCTGGGCGCGCGGCCGTGCCTCGCAGACTTCGCCTTCATTGGCCCGCTCTATGCTCACCTCTACCGCGATCCGACCTCCGGCCAGCTGATGAAGCGCATCGCCCCGCGCGTCGCCGACTGGGTGGAGCGCACCCATGCCGGCGAGCACGGCACGGGCGATCTCGTCGCCGATGACGCGATCCCGGAGACGCTGTGGCCGATCCTGAAGCGGCAGATGCGCGAGCAATTCCCCGCGCTGGAGGAAACCGTCGCGCTGTTCGCAGGCTGGGCCGAGACCGCAAAGCCGGGTGACCGTCTGCCCCGCGCTGTCGGCCAGATCAATGTGGACATTCAGGGCTTTACCGGCCCGGCCGCTGCACGCACCTTCCCGCTCTGGCGCCTGCAAGCGGTGCTGGATGCCTACGAGGCACTGGACGAGGCCGCCAAAGCGCGGGCCGATGCCCTGCTGGACGAGATCGGCGGCGCGCCGCTGAAGGAATTCCGCCTGCCGGCCCGCCTCGCCCGCACCGACTATCAGCTCGTGATGGCCTGATCTGCCGCAGCAACCGCCCCTATGGCGGCAGGGCGCACGCTGCTAGACAAGACGCAACGCACAACGGAAGGTTCCGGCATGTCATTCTTCAGCAAACTGTTCGGTGGCGGCGGCAAAGGCCCGGTCACCCTGCTCGATCCGGCCACAGCGGCAGAGCGCCTGCGCAAGCAGGAGATCATCATGATCGACGTGCGCACCGAGCGCGAATGGCGCAGCGGCACGGCGAGAGGCGCCCACACGATCACGCTCGGCGATCCGCGCATGGCCGCCATGGTGCTTGGCCTTGCGGAGGAAGACACATCCCGCCCGGTCGTCGTCATCTGCCGCTCCGGCATGCGCTCGGGCCAGGCCGCGAAACAGCTGGTGGCGGCCGGGTTTACCGATGTCAGCAATGTCAAAGGCGGCATGATGGCCTGGGGCGCGGCCAATCTGCCGATCATGCCGTATCGCGGATAGGCGATGACCCGGCGACACCGCCGGGCCATACCGTCATCGCATCAGGGCTTGATCGCGATGCACTCGATTTCGAGCGCCGCATCAAGGCCAAGGCCGTTCGCGCCGAACGTGGAGCGCGCCGGTTTCGGGTTCGGCAGCGCAGCGGCATAGGCCGCGTTCATCTCGCCATATTTGCTCATGTCACCCAGGAAGACCGAGCATTTGACCACGTCCGTCAGGTCTGCATCGAACTCACCCAGCGTGCGCTCAATGTTCTTGAAGATCTGCGTCGTCTGCGGGCCGGTGCCGCCTTCCGCCAGTTCGTTCGTCGCCGGATCAATGCCCAGCTCGCCCGACAGGTAGATCGTATTGCCCACCAGCACGGCCTTCGAGAAAGGCAGATCCATGCCCGCCTTGGCGACGCCGGTGAAGTGCTCCACGGTCGACATGTCGGTGATGTGGACACTCTCCCCGTCGACAAGCACACAGCCGGAGAGCGTCATGGATGCGGCCACGAGAGCGGCCAGGCCGCCCGATTTGATCAGAGAATTCATATAGTCATGTCCTGTTGTCAGTTGAGCCATTTGGGGCGGTCTTCTTCCATCGCCGCTTCGTCTTCTTCGTCCTCGGAATAGGACGTAAAGTTGATGTCATAGCCGAAGGGTTGTTCGTCGGCCGGTTCTTCCGGCTCGGTCACGAAGACCTGCAACTCGCCATCCGGCTTGAAGCCGAGGCGCTGGCCAATCGCGACAATCATGTCAGCGGCCTGGTCGGCATCCTTGGCCCAGACCTTCATGGCCATGATGTAGCGGCCGCACTCGGTATCGAAATCCGCATTCGGTTCAAACACTTCGCCATCGGCGAGCATCGTATAATGGGTGAAATCCGTCATGGGCATTCGCCCTTTCAGGGCTGTTTTACGGTATCTGTCTGGCGCCAGACTACACGGCCTCGCCCGAATGCGAAACCGCCCCTCCGGATTTCGGAGGGGCGGCTTGCAAAGCTGGCATTCGCCGCAGCAGACGGCGCACACTTTGTTGCCATCCGGGTCAGCGGCGGCGCAGACCTAGAGTGCGGAAGGCTCGGCCAGTGCGATAAAAACGGACACGCCGATGACCAGGAAGATGAAGGCCCAGTACTGCATCGGAATGAAGAAGAAGGAGTGGCCCCCGCCCGTGCGGAGCGTGACCGGCTCATTGGTTTCCGGATCAATCAGGACTTTTTCCGTTTTGGTGTTGACCTTCCGCCCCATGAACCAGGCCGCTGCGGCGGCGCCAATCCATGGCAGGAAGCCGACAAGCCTCGCGATCAGGGGCGGCGCGTCCGGCGTGCCGTGGCCCATCGCCCCGGCAACAAAAGACACCAGACTGACATCGCCGAAGAACGCGGCGACAACGAAAACGAGAACGAGAATGCCCCAGCCCGACCAAACAATCATACCCATACCCCCTGTTGGAAACGTTTTCCTAAAAGGGCGTCCGGCACGGGTCAAGCCAATGAAAAACCGCCCCTCCGGTTTCCGAAGGGGCGGCTTGAAGACCGGGTTTTAGCCGCGGCACATGGCGCAGACTTTGTTGCCATCGGGGTCTCGCAGGTAGGCGAGGTAGAGCCGCATGGCGCCGCCTTCGCGCCAGCCCGGCGGGTCTTCGATTGGCGTGCCGCCAGCCGCTGCACCGGCCGCGTGCCAGGCATCGGCCTGTTCCGGGTTCTCGGCGGCAAAGCCGATCGTGCCGCCATTGGCGTGCGTGGCTTCTTTGCCATCGATCGGCGGGGTCACCAGGAAGGTGCCGCCATTGTGCAGATAGATCAGACGGCCTTTCGGGTCCGTGATTGCCTCACGTCCTCCCAGCGCCTTGAACGTGGCGTCATAAAACGCCTTGGCTTTTGCAAGGTCGTTGGTGCCGACCATGACGTGACTGAACATTTTTATTTCTCCCTTTGGATTCTGTTTTGGCTCTAAATTTCGTTGATCGTTCCGCTGTCCCAAAAAAGGAAGATTCGTCTAAACTCCCTTCTATCGAAGGGCATATTCAAAAGCATCGGCAATTCACGCTCAGGATTCATGACGAAAGCTGGATTTGAATTGGGGTAGATCAACAAGTCGATAATGGCTTCTTCGGGATACTTCCCTGACTTTCTAATTATGGCATCTTGTATATCTTCAAAAACCATTTTGAGTGGCTCCGCACCTACGAAGCCATCGTATCCACGGCCTCCATGGGTACCGAGTAATTCTGTGTCCGCATTGGACCTTTCAGATCTCGCCCGCTCTCGGCCATCTTCAGATTTAGTTGCCTCCGTAACTTCGATACCATACGAAACGCCATTTTCTACGATGACAAAATCTGGCGCGTCTAGATGAAAAACCGAGACCGGATAGCGAAGCTTTTCTTCAGCACCTGCCCACAGCAACCACCTACGCATACAATATGCTTCGTTCGATCTCGAGGTTCGCCGTCCTTCGCCTGTCCGAGGTCCATTAGCTTCAGCGCGCCCGCCGATTTTAGCTTCTAAATCCCGGTAGTCTTTTGCACTTCGGATGTCGAACTCAATCTGAGGATCGAACGAGTCAGGCATCAATAAACTACCACACTCCGGATGCTCTCGCCGGAATGCATCAGGTCGAACGCGTCGTTGATCTTGTCGAGCTTCATGACGTGCGTGATCATCGGGTCGATCTGGATCTTGCCGTTCATGTACCAGTCGACAATCTTCGGCACATCCGTGCGGCCCTTGGCGCCGCCGAAGGCCGTGCCGCGCCAGTTGCGCCCTGTCACCAGCTGGAAAGGCCGTGTGCTGATTTCCTTGCCGGCCTCGGCCACGCCGATGATGATCGACGTGCCCCAGCCGCGATGGCAGCATTCCAGCGCCTGGCGCATCACATCCGTATTGCCGGTACAGTCGAAGGAATAGTCGGCGCCGCCATCGGTCAGCTCGACAAGATGCGCCACAACGTCCTTCGTTTTCTTCGGATTGACGAAATGCGTCATGCCGAATTTGCGGCCCCACTCTTCCTTGCTGTCATTGATGTCGACGCCGATGATCTTGTCGGCGCCCGCCATCCGCGCGCCCTGCAGCACGTTGAGGCCGATGCCGCCAAGGCCGAACACGACGACATTGTCGCCCACCTGAACCTTGGCCGTATTGGTCACGGCGCCGACGCCCGTGGTGACGCCGCAGCCGACATAGCAGGCCTTGTCGAAGGGCGCGTCGGTGCGGATTTTCGCGACCGCGATCTCCGGCAGGACGGTGAAGTTCGAGAAAGTCGAGCAGCCCATATAGTGATAGATCGTCTGGCCCTTGTAGGAGAACCGGCTCGTGCCGTCCGGCATCAGGCCCTTGCCCTGCGTCGCGCGGATCGCGGTGCAGAGGTTGGTCTTGCCGGAGAGGCAGCTTTTGCACTGGCGGCATTCCGGCGTGTAGAGCGGGATCACGTGGTCGCCCGGCTTCACGCTGGTCACGCCTGCGCCAACTTCGCGCACGATGCCGGCGCCTTCATGGCCCAAGATGCTCGGGAAGATGCCTTCACTGTCCAGCCCGTCCAGCGTGTAGGCGTCCGTGTGGCAAATGCCGGTGGCCATGATCTCGACCAGAACTTCGCCAGCCTTCGGGCCTTCCAGGTCAAGCTCGACGATTTCGAGCGGTTTCTTGGCTTCAAATGCGACAGCGGCGCGGGTTTTCATGGCGGGAGGCCTCTTGTGCTTTATGTGGTGCTTACACGGTGTTTATACGGTGTTCTACACGGTGCGACCGGGGAATCTGTGCGGCGGACCATTTCAGTTTCGCCCGGCGGATGCAAGGCACCGGAACCTCATTTGAGCACCCCTGTTTCCCCACCCCGAAACGCCGCTATAAGGGCAAAATGACCGCCTCTTCTTCCCCCTCCGATTCGTTCTCTGTCGCCATTGCCGGTGTCGCCGGCCGCATGGGCCGCCAGCTCGCCGCCGTCGCCCATCGCCGGGGCCTGATCGTCGCGGGCGGCACCGAAATCGCCGGCTCGCCGCATCTGGGCACGGATATCGGAGACCTTGCGGGCATTCCGCATCTCGGCGTGAAGCCGGAATCGGACCCCGTCGCGGCGGCTGCCAAGGCCGATGTCTGGCTGGATTTCACCCGCCCCGCCGCGACGCTGGCCGCCCTTCAGGCGCTGAAGCATACGCCGGTTCGTGTTGCAATCATTGGGACAACGGGCTTTTCCCCGGCGGAGGAGAAAGAGCTGGAACGCGCGGGCAAGGAGCTCGTGATCGTGAAATCCGGCAGCTTTGCCCTTGGCATCAAGCTGCTGGAAACCCTGATCCGCCGCGCCGCCGCCAGCCTCGGCGAAGACTGGGACATTGAAGTGCTGGAGACCCACCATAACCGGAAAGTGGACGCGCCCTCCGGCACCGCGCTGATGCTGGGCCAGGCCGCCGCCGAGGGCCGGGGCAGCTCGCTGGAGGCCCTGCAGGCTGGTCCTTACGATGGCCCGGACGCCGCCCGCGAGCCCGGCAAGATCGGCTTCGCTGTCCGACGGATGGGCGGCGTGATCGGCGAGCATTCGGTCAGCTTCGGCTCCGACACCGAAATCGTCACAATCAGCCACACCGCCCTCGACCGCGCCATGTTCGCCAAAGGCGCCCTAAAAGCCGCAGATTGGGCCCTGAAACACCCCCCTGGCCTCTACAGCATGGACGATGTGCTGGGGCTTTCAGGCAACGCTGCCTGAGAAACGCGCATGCCTGGCAGCTGAATCCGGGTTGACGGCCAATCTTGCCATGGCAGCATGACAAATTGGTCACGTAACCTGAAGGGACCGGCATGATCGGCATCGTCGTCGTCAGCCACGGCAAACTCTCGAAGGAACTCGTCGCCGCGACAGAACATGTCGTGGGCGAGCAGATGCGATTCAAGTCCATCTCCATCGAGGCAGAAGACGATATCGAAGCCCGCCGCGACCAGATCCGCGATACGGCCAAGGCCTGCGACGTCGGCAAAGGCGTCATCATCCTGACCGACATGTTCGGCGGCACGCCCTCCAACCTCGCCATGTCGATCATGAATGCCGGCAATATCGAGGTCATCTCGGGCGTAAACCTGCCCATGCTGATCAAGCTAGCCGAAGTCCGCGACGAGCTGTTGCTGTCGGAGGCTGCCCGCGTCGCCGCTGATGCCGGCCGTCGCTACATCAACATCGCCTCCGAACTTCTCGCGAAATCCTCGTGACACAGACACAGCCCAACGCAGTGACCGAAGCCCGACAGAGCGTGACCATCGTCAACCGCAAAGGCCTGCACGCGCGCGCCTCTGCCAAACTGTCCAAGCTGGCGGCCGAGTTCGACTCGCAGGTGATCGTCAGCCATGAAGGCCAGGAAGCCGACGCGCGCTCAATCATGGACCTTTTGATGCTGGTCGCTGCGCATGGCTGCGAAGTGGAACTGGCCGCCAACGGCCCTGACGCTGCAGAGGCGGTCACCGCCATTGCCAGCCTCATCGCCGACGGCTTCGGCGAACGCGGCGAGAGCGACGTCCTTTACTAATCCACCGCCCCCGGCGGCAACATCTTACGGGAAGCAAACATGATCAGAACACTCCTGGTATCGGCAACGGCCAGCCTCGGCCTTATGGCCTGCGCGCACACGGTGACGGCCCCGGATGACGCTTCCCCCATCAACACCGAAAACATGTCCGAAACCGCCAGGGTCTTGTCCTCTGACGAGTTCCTCGGCCGCGCGCCCGGCACCGAAGGCGAGACCAAGACGGTTGCCTACCTGATCGAGCGCTTCACGGATCTCGGCCTCGAACCTGGCGGGCGCGACGGGAAATGGACAGACCCGGTCACCCTCAAACATTCCCTCATCACAGACGTCCGCACCCTGAACGTCAGCCAGAGCGGCGCTGTCATTCCGATGGAACAGGCGCGCGATATCGAAATCAGCTCCCCCAACCCCAGCGCGACCATCAAGGTGGAAAACGCGCCGGTCGTGTTCGTCGGCTTTGGCGCCAGCGCGCCGGAACGCGACTGGGATGATTTCGGCGATATCGACCTCACCGGAAAGGTCGCCCTCTTCCTCGTCAACGATCCGGATTTCGGCGTTGCAGAAGATGACCCGATCAGCGGCCTCTTCGGTGGCCGCCGGATGACCTATTATGGCCGCTGGGCCTACAAGTTCGAAGAAGCCGCCCGCCGCGGCGCCGTGGCCGCGCTTGTGATCCACGAGACAAAAGCCGCCGGCTATGGCTGGAATGTCGCCGCCTCCTCACCGGGCGAGAATTACGCCGTGGCCGGAACCGGCGCCAAAAAGGCCCCAGTCGACCTGCAGGGCTGGCTGCACGAAGACATGGCGAAAAAGTGGATTGCTGAGGCTGGATACGATCTGGACGCGCTCCGCATCGCCGCCCGCAAGCGCGACTTCCAGGCCTTCACACTGGGCGACCTGCGCTTCAACGCAGATCTGGGTCTCTCGGTCGAAACGGTCGAGAGCCAGAACGTGCTCGGCAAGATCACCGGCACAACCCGCCCGGACGAGACGATCATGCTGTCCGGCCACTGGGACGCTTATGGCGTCGGCGAACCCGACGCAGAGGGCCGCACGGTCCGGCCCGGCGCCAATGATGATGCCCTCGGCCTCGCCGGCATCATGGAGATCGCCCGCAATCTGAAAGCCGGCCCTGCCCCGGAGCGCACCGTGGTGTTCGCCGCCTGGACGGGCGAGGAAAGCGGCCTGCTCGGCTCTGAAGCCTACGCCCAGAACCCGGTCTATCCGCTGGACAAGACCGTCGCCAATTTCACCCTCGACATCCTGCAGACTGCTGGCCCTGCGCATGACGTGATCCAGGTGGGCGAAGGCCAGAGCGAGTTGGAAGAGATGATGGCTGCAGCCGCCGCCAAGCAAGGCCGCACGATTTCACCCGAGGGCCTGCCGGAAAACGGCCTCTTCTATCGCGCCGACCATTTCTCGCTCGCCCGCCGCGGCGTGCCGGTCCTGCTGATCATGGGCATCGCGGGCGGCTCTGACCTTGTGGACGGCGGACGCGAAGCAGGCGACGCATGGGTCGCCGACTATATCGGCAACCGCTATCACAATCAGTATGACGCCTGGGACCCGAACTGGGACCTGCGCGGCGCGGCCCAGGATGTCGAACTCTTCCTCGACATGACCCGCGACCTCGCCAATTCGGAAACCTGGCCAGAGCTGAAGGCAAGCTCGGAATTCAAAGGCCTGAGAGACGCAAGCGCCGCCGCGCGGGAGTAGCCACCCTCCCCGCGACAGCGGACATCCGGTCCGGTCAGGCGCTGCGGGACATCTGCACAGGCTTGCTCTTCGGTTCCCGTACGGGCACGACATCGATGAACTCGTCGATAAGGCCGCCGATCAGCATGGCCTGACTGGTCACGCCCGCCTTGACGTAGATCCTGCTGAGCTGTGCGCGCACAGTGCCTGTGGCGGCGTCGCGCAAACGCGCGATCTCGGCGATCCCGTATCCCTTGACGGCGAAGAGGGCCACTTCGCTTTCAGCTTCAGTGAGGCCCCATTCGGCGAAGCGCTGTTCGACGATTGCAGCCAGGGCACCGCGCGCCAGCGCCATGGTCCGCTCCCGCTGCTTCGCTTCGGCAATCAGGCGCCGCAGGACCAGCATGCCCATCACCACGCCTGCAACCAGCGCGATCGCCACCAGCAGCTCGAAACCATGGTAGAAAGCGTCCATCACCTGAACGCCAACCGCGATATCCAGCACCGCGTCCATCAGGAAGAAGGCTGCCGCAACCGCCTGAATGATGACGATCAACGCAATCACCGTCAGCCAATGCTTGCCGGACGAACGTGTGGCCTGCTGCTTCATGATCCTCGTCTTTCCAGTCTTCGGCATTGTGCCCGTCCTGATGTTTCTGCTGGTGACGGAACCGAGACAAGCTCAATGAGCATGAGCCATCAGCTTGTATAATCTTCAATCTGGGCGCTTATACCACTTACGCCACGGGCCGTAAGCATCTGCTTACGACAAGAATGTTGGAGCCAAGGCGCTTCCCGCATAACTTTCTAGAGAACGTGACATCGGAGTTCTGCAGCATGGCAAGCCTCAAATCGAAGACCCTATTCCTGACGGTTTCACTCGCCGCAGTGATGGCGGCAACGGCGTGTTCGCCCGGTGGTCAGCCGACAACTGAGACGGCTAAAGCCTCCGAACCGGCGCAACCGCCCGCGCCGACAATGGCCGAAACCACTGACCCGCTGATCCTTCAGGCGCGCGACTTCCTGGAGCCCATCCCGACAGAGGTTCCGGCCATCGAAGGCGTCACATCCACGCCGGAACTGGTCAAGCTGGGCCAGTCGCTCTTCTTCGATCCGAGGCTTTCCGCCAGCCACTCGATCAGCTGTGCCTCCTGCCACTATCCCGGTCTTGGCGGCGCCGATAACTCCCCCTTCTCCGCAGGCTTCCATGGCGCGCGTGGCGGTCGGAACTCTCCGACTGTCTACAATGCCGTGTTCAGCTTCGTTCAGTTCTGGGACGGCCGGGCCAAGGATCTGGTCGAACAGGCCGGTGGCCCTCTGGTCAATCCCGTCGAGATGGCCTCGCCCCAGGCGCACGTGACGGAGCAGATTTTGGCCCTGCCCGGCTACACCCCCATGTTCGCAGACGCCTTTCCGGGGGAAATGGACCCCGTCACGCTCGAAAACGCGCAAATGGCCATTGCCGGCTTTGAAGCGACCCTGATCACGCCGAACGCACCGTTCGACCAGTTCCTGCGCGGCGATGCCAACGCGCTGACAGCAGACGAGAAAGCCGGGCTTGGCCTGTTCATCGACACGGGCTGCATCGCCTGCCACTCCGGCGTGAACCTCGGCGGAACCATGTACCAGAAATTCGGTGTCTTCTCCGATCCGGATCCGAAATATCGCCCGCCAGAAGACAAAGGTCGCGGCGGCATAACCGGGAACGCGGCGGACGATTACTTCTTCAAGGTGCCGACCCTGCGCAACATCGTTGAGACGGCGCCCTATTTCCACTCCGGCTCCGAGCCTGACCTGAAAAAAGCCGTCGCAGTGATGGCCGACGTCCAGACCGGCCAGACGCTGACCCCGGAAGAGATCGACCAGCTCACAGCCTTCCTCGGCTCGCTGACCGGCGATCAGCCGGAGCTGACCATCCCGCAGCTGCCATTGAGCGACGCCAAGTCACCCCTGCCGGAGAAATAGGGGCCACTTCCACCACAAGCCCCCCGCACCAACCGCCTTTGCCCCTTCCATCGGGGGGCGGGTGCCCCTATATTGATCATGTCTTCGGACTATGGCGATAAACGCGCGTGTAATAAGCGGCTCGGACCCGGGGGCGGTACCCGGCGGCTCCACCAAAAGCAGGTTCAGGCCTTTTCACCGGGCCTGTTTCTGACGGGGCCGAAATAGGATCGACGGACGTGTAAAGACGAGGCCTTCGCCGGATTGGGCCCCCTCAGAAGCCCAAATCAACATAGTTGCAAACGACAACTTTGCTGAAGGTGAACTGCTCGCAGCGTAAGCTGTGCGCGGATTACCGCTCTAACTCCTAGGGATTCAGCTCCCTAGGCGGGGCCCGGAGGCGCCTGGCAACAGAAGCCTCCACTTTTATCCTCCCAAATTTCTTGCATCCTGCCAGACGCCGCCACAATCCCGGCGTATAAGAACGCGTATCTCAAGGTCGAGATGGAGGAGACGCACATGGCGAACAGCACGCTGACCCAGTTCGTGAAGGAAGCCCTGGAAAAGGGAGAGGCGCGCGGCGGCATCCGTTCGGCACTTCTGGAGGCAGGCTGGCGGGCCGATGAGGTGGACGAGGCGCTGGGCGCCTATTCCGATGTCGCCTTCCCCATCGCCGTGCCGAAACCTGCCGCTTACCTCTCGGCGCGCGAGGCGTTTTTCTATCTTCTCTTCTTCATCCTGCTCGGCGTTGTCGCCTTCAATCTCGGCTCGCTTCTGTTTGCGCTGATCGACACCGTCATTCAGGACAAGATCGAGGAAGCATCATATCTGCGCAGCTCGCTCGACCGCCAGATCCGCGGCGCGGTCGCCGGGCTGATCGTCGGCACGCCGATCTTCCTCTGGCTTGCCCGCATCCTGCTCAAAGCGCGCCATGACAATCCGGCGCTTCAGCGTTCGCGCATCCGCAAATGGCTGATCTATGTGAGCCTCGTCATCGCGGGCATTGTGCTGGTCGGAGATGCGATCTCGCTCGTCTACAGCTTCCTGAATGGCGAGCTGACCTGGCGCTTCACGCTGAAATCGCTCGTTGTGGCGGGCATCGCCGGGGGCATCTTCGGTTATTTCATCTCCAATGCAGAGCGGGACGAAGCCAATGGCATTTAACCAGCACACGATCTATGGCGGCGCGCTGGTTGCGGTGATCGTCGCGGCCTCTATCGCCGGAATTGCCGTTACAGGCGGCCCCGGCGAAGCGCGCAAGCAGAGGGAAGACACCGCCCGCCTGAGCGCGGTGTCGGCAACCGCCCTGGCGCTCGCCTGCTACTATCAGGCTCATGGAGATATTCCGGAAGACCTGTCGGTTGTGGAAGAGGAGATGTCGCACGCGACCTCCAGCACCCGGCAGCAGGATTACTGCACGACAGCGGAGATTCGGAAGGATCCCATCTCCGGCGAGGACTTCCGCCTGATCCGCGTGGACGGCAAGGTTACCCATATCTGCGCGGACTTTGCCACCGCAGCGCCAGAGGACCAGGCCGCTTTCCTGCCCTTCCCGGTCGCCACAAACAGCATCGTTCCGGACATTGCCGACCCGCGTCCGACGAATGGCGAACAGTGTTTCGAGCTGAACCTCTCCGGAAAGCTGGAATACTAAGCGGCCAGCCCTATAGCAGGATCGGCCCCTTCCCGTCCTTCTCCATAGCGCGGTGAGCGGCCCTGCCACTCAAAGCCCAAACTGCTCGCAGATCAGTTGCGCCCCCGCTTCCGGCGTCAGCGCAGACGTATCGAGCGTGAAATCGTAGGTCACGCCGGCATGAACCCGTTGCCACTGGCCACGCGCCAGGCCGATCATCCGGTCGCCCCGGGCCTCTTCACGCGCTTCCAGCACGTCGAGCGGCGCGTGGACTTTGACGACCAACAACCGGAAGGGCGCAAGAACGTCGCGATAGTCCGCGATGTCTTCGGCAACGGCCACATCATCCGCGATGATATTCCAGCCTTCACCGGCGAGAGCGGCGATGCTCCGCCGGTAACCGCGCATGAGCGCAGCTCCGCGTAGCCCTGTATGGAAGCGGGTGAGAGGCACGCCATCCTCATGCGTCGTTTCCCAGAAAAACGTCTCCGGATGATTGTCATCCCGAGGTGGCTGCATGCTGAGAAAATCGTCCATCTGGACATGCAGGAAAGGAGCCTCCGTCGCGCGCTGCAACGCCCGGCCAAGGCTGGTTTTGCCCGCACTTCCGGGACCGTTCAGGAGAAGGATAACTGGCTGTGACATCTGCCCCCTATAGCAGCACAGTCCCCTTCCCGTCTTTCTCCATGGCGCGGGCGGCGGCGAGTTCCATGGAATAGCCCATCACGATGTCGGCGGCGGTCAGATGCTCGCCCGCGAACCATTTTGTCTGGCCGAGCTGTTTTTCAGGCCCCGATTGTCAGGGCTCGATTTCAGGCCGCATCCGCCAGCCGGTCGAGCCGCGTATCCCAGTGTTCGGGCCGCACCCCCATGCCGACTGCACGTGCCGGCAGGCGGCGCAAGGGCGGCACCCACTGGAACAGGTGAAGCGCAAACGGCACGTGGACCTTGCTCTTCTGCGACAGGGCCGGAATCAGAACCCTGCGGTGCGCCATGACCTGCGCGGCCTGTGTCGTCCGCGCCGGCCATTCCCGGCGTTTCTGCACGGCGGCGAGATCCTCATCCGACAACCGGCCATCCCGTAATGGCGCGCCAAGTATCCGCGCTGCCGCAATGGCATCCTGAACCGCCAGATTGACGCCCACACCGCCAACCGGAGACATGGCGTGTGCCGCATCTCCGATAAACAGGAGGCCGGGCTTCCACCAGGTTTCCAGCCGGTTCACCTGAACGGTCAGCAGTTTAACATCGTCCCAGCTGCTCAGCTCATCGACAGCATCGGCCAGTATGGGCGCCAGACGCGCGATCCGCTCACGGAACGCCTGCAGGCCCGCGGCTCGGATCTGTTCGTCCGCCCCTTTCGGGAACGGCAGGGCGCACTGCCAGTAGTCGCCGCGATTGATCATCACCAGCATGCCATCGGAATTGATGCGGCCGAGCGACTCCGTCCCGCCGCTCTGCCGGGGCAGCCGGAACCAGTAAACATCCACCGGCGCACCGATGTCTTTTATGGGGAGTTTGCTTTGATCCCTCAGGACAGAGTCCCGCCCGTCGGCCCCGACAACCAGATCGGCCTCTATGGTCACCGGCCCGTCCGGGCCTTCCGCTTCCAGCGCCGTGACACGTCCGTTCGTTTCGACAAACCGCTCTGCCTGGGTCGACATCAGCAATGTGAAGCCGGGCATGTCCCGGCCTTGTTCGGCAAGGTGGTTCAGGAACTCCCATTGCGGCATCATCGCGATATAGGGCGCGACGACAGGCAGGTGACGAAAGTCCGCAATCGGAATTTCCTTTTCATCAATGACGACACTCAGCCGGTCTGTTTTCTGGAACGGTCTCTCCAGATAGCTTTCCAGCAAATTCATCTCGCTCATCGCCTGGAGTGTGGAGGGATGAACCGTATCGCCCCGGAAATCCCGGAAGAAATCGGCGTGCTTTTCCAGCACAACAACCTGCACACCCTGACGCGCGAGCAGGTAACCCAACATCACGCCCGCCGGGCCGCCGCCGGCGATGCAACACTGTGTTTTCAGGATTTTCCGGTCAGTCATTTGCAGCTCCCATTTGCTCGCCTCGTGTCAGACACGTAAGGAACCGATGGGATTTGTTTAGAGTACTCTAAAGTACAAATGCGTAATGTTGGAGCCGTGCGGGCCGCAAACGCGCGACCCGGCTAGAGCAGCACGGTCCCCTTCCCGTCTTTCTCCATGGCGCGGATGTAGGAGGGCGTTTCGCGCATCTGTTTCAGGAAACGGTGCGCGTTCGGGTAGGTCACTTCATCCATGCCGGCGCGGGCGGCGGCGAGTTCCATGGAATAACCCATCACGATGTCGGCGGCGGTCAGGTGATCGCCTGCAAACCATTTTGTCTTGCCGAGCTGCGTCTCGATCTCTGTCAGTAGCGCCGTCAGGCGCGGGCCGAAGAAGGCCTTGTCGAGCCCGCCGACCAGCGCTTTCGCGATCGGCCGGAACAGGAACGGCGCCCGCGTGGTCATCGCCATCATGACGAACTTGTTGGTCAGCAGCGGCTGCAGGCTGCCCTGTGAGGCATGGAACCAGAACAGGTAGCGCGCCCGCTCCGGCGTGCCCGGCGCGGGGCGCAGGCGGCCGTCATCATGGCGGTCGAGGATATAGTCCACGATGGCATTGGTCTCAGCCAGCGTGACGTCTCCCTCGGTGATCACCGGCGCGGTGCCGAGCGGCGAGACCGCCTTGTAAGCCGCCGGTGCGAGCCGGGTCTGTGGGTCGCGGTCATACAGTTTGACTTCATACGGTACGCCCAGTTCCTCCAGCAGCCAGAGGATGCGAATGGACTGGGATTTCTCCAGATGGTGCAGCGTGATCATGATTGCCTCTTCGGCCAGCCAGGACGGGATCAGACTTACAGTACGCGCGATACGCCCGATCAGACCACCGCCATTTGGCCCGGACGTTTTGAAATTTCTGTGCGGAGGTCATAAGACTGAAGCAGACGCAGGCTAAGCGCGGCAAAAAACCGGAGCCAGATCATGAAGCGTATCACCGTATGGGCCGCGGCCCTGTCCGCCTGCCTTCTGGCCGTGGCCTGCAGCCATACACCGGCTGAAACAGACGCCCCTGTTGCGGTTGCCGAAGCTCAGCCTGTTGCGGCGGAAACGCCCGATCCCGCCAGTCTGCCGCGCGTCCTGATGATCGGCCTCGACGGGTTGCAGACCGACATGGTGGACAAGTGGAACGCACCGAACCTGCAGGCGCTGGCGGCGCGCGGCGTACAGGCCGAGGCCATGGTGCCGGTGATGCCGACCAAGACGTTCGTGAATTTCTATTCCCTCGCCACCGGGCTTTACCCGGAACATCACGGCATGGTCGACAACGCGCCCTATGACCGCGCGCTCGATGAGCAGTTCCAGAATGATACCGGCCCCCAGGACGCTCGCTGGTGGGGCGGCGAGCCGATCTGGATCACCGCCGAGAAACAGGGCCTCAACGCCTCGATCATGTTCTGGCTCGGCTCCGAGGTCGAGATCGAAGGCCTGCGCCCGTCACGCTGGACACCCTACGAACACGAGAAGCCGTATCAGGACCGCGTCGACGAAGTCCTGTCCTGGTTCGATGGCCCGGCAGACACGATGCCTCGCTTCGCGGCGGTCTATTTTGACCGGGTCGACACAGCCGGCCACTATTTCGGCCCGGATTCCGACAAGGCCAAAGACGCCGTGCTGGAAGTCGACGGCTATGTCGGCCAACTGGTCGACGGCCTGAAGGCGCGCGGCCTGCTCGACAATACGACCATCATCGTCGTGTCCGACCATGGCATGGTCAATATCGATGAAGCCCGCAGCCTCGACGTCGGCGCCCTGCTCGACCTCGATCAGCTGGTCATTCCACAATTCACGGGCGCCTGGGCCGGCTCCGGTTCGCCCTTCCTCCAGATCTATGGCGAAGGAGACGCCCTGGACGCGGCCTATGCGGCTCTGAAGGACTTCAACCCGCACATCCATGTCTGGAAGCGCGGCGAGATGCCGGCGAACTATCATTTCGATCACCCAACACGCGGGCCGGACCTGTTCGTGCTGGCCGATCCGGGCTGGTCGCTGCAGGCGAAAGATATGGGTGGCTGGCGCCCGCTGGTCGCAGCTACGCACGGCTATGACAATCTCGACCCGTCGATGCGGGCCACGTTCATCGGCGCCGGTCCAATCTTCCCTGAGGGAGAGACAGCCGCGCCGTTCGAGAATGTGAACGTCTATCTGATGGCGGCCTGCGCGCTCGGCCTGACACCGGCGAAGACCGATGGCGATCCGGCGGTCGTCGAACGCGTCACGGCAGGGCGCTGCCCGGCCAGCCGGACAGCCCCGTAACCGGAGACTAGTTCTCGAGCTTCTCCAGCTCGTCGCCGACAATGTTCATCAGCTCCGGATGCTCGGTCTGGATCTGCATGATCGCCGTGGCCATGCGCGTCTGCACCTGGACCAGTTCGGTATAGCGCCCGCCAAAGACCTGCATGGCTTTCACACCGGACAGCTCGCCGTCGAGTTCTTCCTGCATCTGGTTCAAGCCATCGATGGCGACTTTCAGCTTCTTGGCCGCCGCCTTGGCGCTCGCCTCATCGTCCACGCTTTCCAGCGCGTCGGCCACGCGGGTCATCTCGTTGATGTAGGCCTCGCCGATATCCTTGGCGGAAGATTTGGACGTGATGTCCCCGCCGGTCTTGCCTTCGATGCCGTCCTTCTTGCCGCAGCCGGTAAGCAACAGCGCAGCCGCAAGGCCCGCAGCGGTCAGAATTCCAGTTCTCATGTCATGTCCCCTTCTATGAGTTGAAGCAGCCGACCATAGAATCCAACCCGCGGCAAGAATGTGGCGCTTGCCCGGCAGGCCATTCACCCGCTCAAGAGGTCGGCTGAG
Organism: Hyphomonadaceae bacterium BRH_c29; assembly: GCA_000961695.1. Taxonomy (GTDB): domain Bacteria; phylum Pseudomonadota; class Alphaproteobacteria; order Caulobacterales; family Hyphomonadaceae; genus Hyphomonas. The sequence goes on along the minus strand of LADW01000018.1, from coordinate 7,353 downwards.
ACATTCAGGTGGTCGGAACAGATTTCCGCCCCCGGCCGGTAGTGGCTGAGCGCCATCGCCCGGCCGGCCAGGATGTGATCATAAGCCCGCTTCGGCCGCCAGGATGGGTAGGTCGGCGCGGGCTGATGGTCAAACTGTGCCTCAGTGCGCTCAAGGAAGTCTTCGACCGGGCTTGCAATCAGTCCGCAATTGAAGTCGCCCATGACCACCCACTGCCCGTTACGCGGCAGGTGGCGGGCGAGGAATTCCAGCTGCAGCGCCTGATCCTTCTTCCCGAGGCTCAAGTGAACACAGGCCACATCGAACCGCGTCTCTACGTCCACCGTCGCAATCAGGCAGCCGCGCCCCGGCACCCTTCCAGGCAATTTCAGGTCTTTCACATTGGAAAGAGGATATCGGCTGAGGATCGCGTTGCCATGACGCGAGACGCCCCGGATCACCCGGTTTTCCTGGATCACGAGATGATCATGACCGGACAATTCCGCGATGGCTTTCGCCTGACAGCGGTATCCGGCACGCCGGCCGCCGAGATCCACTTCCTGCAGACACACCAGATCGGCGGCTCGGATGGTCTCTGCGACGGCTTCCAGCGTGCTGGCCTTGGAGGCGGTATGGATGACCTGCCGGTGCGCACGTGTCAGATAGTCGGAGAAATTGGTCGTCGCGATGGCGGCCTGAATATTCCAGGTGAGCAGTTTCAAGGGCGCGGGCTTCCGTTAGCGGCTTGGACAGATAAAGGTAGGTGCAAGGTGTCACGAACGATCCGGTTGGAGATATGATCCCTCTTCTGAGTTCCATACCTTTCCTGGTGCACTTCTCCTTTTCCGTGCTTGCAGCGGTGCGCCTTCTTTATCGCAAACGCGAAGTGAATACGACCCTCGCCTGGCTCTTCCTTCTGTTCGGCCTGCCCGTGATCGGTGTCGTGCTCTACCTCCTGTTCGGGGACCACCGGCTGGGCCACCGGCGCATGAAGATGGGCGAGCGCCTGCGCAGTTTCTTTCTGAAGACGTTCGGGATCGAGGAGGCGACGGTCCCTCTGAATGCCGCTGGCTCGCCCCGCTTCGAAGGGCTTTCCCGCTCGATCCAGATCGACGCCGGCTTTCCGGTCCTGACCGGTCTCTCCCCGCGCTTCTTTACCGATGCGGGGGCGCTTTATGCCGCCATTCAGGCCGACATCGATGCGGCTAAGGACAGCGTCCTGCTGGAATTCTATATTCTCGACCCCGCAGGCCGCATCAGCGAAGTGCTCGCCGCAATCGAGCGCGCGGCCAGCCGGGGTGTGAACTGTAAGATCCTGGCAGACGATTTCGGTTCGAAAGCCTTCTTCCGGTCGCACTGGCCGAACCGGCTGAAAAAGGCAGGCGCAGAGATCGTCCGTTCCCTGCCGGTCAATGTGTTGACCTCACTCTCCCGGCGGTCTGACCTGCGCAACCACCGCAAGATCCTGGTGTGCGACCAGCGCGCCGCCTATGTCGGCAGCTACAACCTGGCAGACCCGATCCTGTTCAAGGCCGGTCGCGGTGTCGGCGAGTGGGTCGACATGATGATGCGGGTGGAAGGCCCCGTCGTCGACGCCCTGGCGTCGGTCTGCCTGTCGGATTTCCTGCTCGATCATGTCGGCTACAATATCGGCCGGGCCGACCTGAACGCCTTGTCCATAGAGGCCCGCACCGAAGTCGGCGAAGGCACTCCGGTGCGCATGCAGGTGCTGCCGTCCGGTCCGGAAATGCGCAATTCCGCGATCTACGAAGTGCTCGTCGCCGCGATCTTCGCCGCGCAGAAGCGGCTTCGCATCGTCTCACCCTATTTTATTCCCGATCCCACCGTCCAGCTCGCCCTCGTCTCGGCGGCCAAACGCGGCGTGCAGGTCGAGGTGATCGTGCCGGAGCGGATCGATTCCCGCCTGGCCCAGTTTGCCAGCCAGTCCGCCTATCGCGACCTGCTGCGGGCGGGTGTCCGCCTCATCCGGTATCGCGACGGCCTCCTGCACACCAAGCTCGTGCTGGTGGATGATGATGTTGCCCTGTTCGGGACGGTCAACATCGACATACGCAGCTTCTTCCTGAATCTCGAACTGAGCATGATGATCTACGACACCGGCACCAGCGCCCTGCTCTGGCAGGAATCCGGCGCCTATCTCGCCAGCAGTGAGACACTGGATCTGGCAAACTGGGAAAAGCGCCCGGAATGGCACAAATTTCTCGAGAACATCCTGCGCCTCGCCAGCCCACTTCTTTAGCTGTAGCGCGCTTCCACTTTGGCCCCTGCCGTGCCGCCTGTCACAGCCGCCACGCTGGCCTCAAGGTCGGCGAGATAGGCGTGGGCCACCTCGGCATGTTTGGGCGACAGCATCAGGTGGAGGCTCGGCGGTTCCTTGGTGACTGAAGTGAACCAGCCGCGCCGGAAAATCTCGCCATACACCGCGAAGGCATGGGCATCCGGATGGTGAAAGGCCATCAGGCCCAGCATCGGATGGCCAACAATTTCAAACCCGAGGCGACGCACACCTTCCTCAAGCCGCTCGCGCGTCGCACACACCTGCCCCTGCAGCCGCTTGTAGCCCTCGACACCCAGCGTGTTCATCACGCCCCAGGCGGCGGAGATCGCCCCGCCCGGCCTCGTGCCCGCCAGCGTCGGCGTCTTCATTGGCGCCCCGCTCCAGCCTGCCAGATCGAACGGCATGAAATTGTAGAGTTCCTCAGAGCGGAACAGCACGGTCGAGGCGCCCTTGGCGCAATAGCCATACTTGTGCAGGTCCGCGCTCATCGAGTGGACGGAGGGCACGTCAAAGTCGAAGTCCGGCACCGGCACGCCGTTCATCCGGGCAAACGGCGCGAAGTATCCGCCGACGCAGGCATCCACATGCAGCCAGACGTCCTTCTTCTCTGCAACCTCGCCCAGCGCCGCGATCGGGTCGATGATTCCATGCGGAAAATTCGGCGCCGAGCCGACCATCATGATCGTCGCCGCATCCACCGCATCGCCCATCGCCGCCGGGTCGGCCTCATAAGAGCCATCCGTCTTCAGCGGCACGCGGCGGATCTCCACGTCCATCAGATGTGCGGCCTTGTCGAAGGCAAGGTGAGCCGATTGCGGCAGGACGACATTCTGCCCCTCACGCGGCTTGCCACGGCTGCGGGCATAGTCGCGCGCGGTTTTCATCGCCATCGTGATCGAATCGGTGCCGCCCGACGTCATGGCCCCGGTTGCGCCTTCCGGCCCGTGCAACAGGCCGAGGCCCATGCCGATGACCTCCTTCTCCATCTGCGCAAGGCTAGGGAAGGCGAGCGGACCGAGCCCGTTCTCGGCCATGTAAAGCTGATAGGCTTCCTGCTGTACCGTCTCCACATCGTGGCCGGCATTGAAGACATAGACCGCCGTACGTCCGTCGCGCCATTGAGCGTCGCCGCCCCCACGCGAGATCATGTCCTGGCGGACATCGGCCCAGTCGCGTCCCTTCTCCGGCATCTGCATGGCTGTTCCTTCCCTTGATCTCTTTTCTGGCGTGGAACCTAAGCGGGCCATCGCGGATTGGCCATAGGCAGCCCTTGCCACCCTTCCCCGTGCAACTTTTCACCGGGCCGCGCGTTGAGTTTTTAACTCCCCAAGAAAGGAGGAGACTCACATGACTGACGAGAAGACGATCCAAAAAGGTGGAAAGACACCCCAGTCCGGCAAGAATCACGACACCGAAACGACCGATCAGGAGATTCGCCCGGCCGGGCCGGAAAACATGAAACACCCGCCGGAAAACTGGGACAAGGTTGACGAAGAGAGCGACGAATCCTTCCCGGCGAGCGATCCGCCCGCCAATTACTGATCTTCTGCCGCCGCTAGAGCGTTGCAATCCCGAGGCATTCCGCCCGCCGTGTGCGCCCCGCGCGAAGTGCAGCTTTTTGCTCGCGCGTTGTGCGAAGCCCGTTGCCCGCACGCGCCCACAGGAATACGGTAAGTCCAAGCAGAAATCTCACGGGGACGGCAACAAGCCATGACGGACTACATCGGTTATGAAGCGCTCACACAAGCAGCCATGCGCGGCGTCGTCCGCGAGGCGCTGAAGCGCGCGAAAACCAATGGCGGCCTGCCGGGCGATCACCATTTCTACATCACCTACAGCTCCCGTGCGCCGGGCGTGCGCATGGCCGACTATCTGGTCGAGCGTTTCCCGGTCGACATGACCATCGTCGTCCAGCACCAGTTCTGGGACCTCGAAGTCCATGACGGGCATTTCGAGATCATCCTGAAATTCTCCGGCGTGCCGCAGCACCTGTTCATCCCCTATGCGGCGATCACGCGCTTTGTCGATCCGTCGGTCAATTTCGGCCTGACCTTCGAAGCCAAGGACAAGGACGCGGCGGTCATCGCTCCGGCCACCGAGATCAATGATGCCGACTCCGAGCCAGCCGCCCCGGCCAGCGAGGCCGGCACCGTGGTCAACCTCGACGCCTTCCGCCGTAAATAGGCCGGCCTGTTGTCTGAGACTGAAAATCCCCGCATCAGCGACGCTGACATGCTGGCCCGCTTCCAGGGTTCGAAAAAGCGTCCCCCCTGTTCCGACACGCTGGGCATGAAGCTCATCGAAGTCGAACAGGATGCCATGCGCATACGGATGGAATTCGACGTCAGCCCCTCCTTCGCCAACCCGACCGGCGCCGTGCAGGGCGGCTTCATCTCAGCTATGCTGGACGAAGCAATGAGTACCTGCGTGATTATTGCCTCGAACGTCACAATGACGGCGCCGACGCTGGAAATGAAGACCAGTTTCCTGACGCGCCTGATGCCGGGCCAGGCCTTCGTTGAGGCCCGCATCCTGCGCCTCGGCAAATCCGCCGCCTTCATGGAAGCCGAGTGCTCCACGCCTGACGGCAAGCTGGTCGCCAAGGCCACCGCCACGGCCATCCCGATGCCGTTCAAACGGCTGGGCTGATGGCTTTCGACAAGCGTGCATTCTGGGAGCACCAGCTGCGGCATGGCACGCCGCCGCCCGCGACGGCCTTTGTCGGGTTCGAGCTGATCGCGTTTGACGAGAATGAGGGCTGGGTCGATGCCGCCTTCTGTCTGCCAGAGGAAGCAACCAATCCGGGCGGCGATGCCCAAGGCGGCTTCATCACGGCAATGCTGGACGAAGTGATGAGCATTGCCGGCTCGATCGCTCAGGATGGCCCGGCCATGTCGCCCACCCTTCAGATGACGGTCAGCTTCCTCCGCCCGGTGCCGATCGGCCAGCGCATCCTGGGGCGCGGTGAACTCGTCCGTCGCGGCCGCTCAGCCCTGTTCACGCAAGGCTTCCTGCGCAGCGAAGACGGCAAGCTGCTCGCGCAGGCCACGGCCAGCTGCATTCCCCGCGCGATGGACTGGAAATAGCCTGACGCAGGGACAGGCCGCGCAAACGCTTCCCTCCTGTGTTATCCTACGGAAAAAGAATGCCGGGAGGAAAACATGGCCGACGATCAGGGCATCACGCCCCATGTACCGCAATCCATTATCGAAGTGACCGCCTTCATGCCGGAGGCGCGCCGCGATCCGCACCCGGCCCTTCAGGCTCTGCGCGAGTCCTGCCCCGTCATGCGCGACGAGATGGCGAAGACCTGGTTCCTCACTCGCTATGGCGACGTGCGCGAGACTGTGAACGACCGCAACTTCGTGCGCCATCCGCTGAACTCCGAGGAAGGCTCCATCTCCCGCCAGCTGATTGAGGACGGCGAAAACCCGCGCCGCACCAGCATCCTCTTCCTCGACGAGCCGGACCATTCGCGCGTGCGCCCGCCGCTCGCCAAGGCCTTCTACACGCGCATCAACAAGATGAAGGCCGAGATCGAAGCCATCGTCGACGACACGATCAATGCCGCCCCCACGAGCGGTGTGTTTGACCTGATGGCCGAAATCGCCGTGCCAATCCCGGTTCTGGTCATCGCGCGCATCCTTGGCGTCGACGAACACCGCCTGCCGGAATTCCGGCAGTGGTCGGAAGATGTCATCCTCAGCCTGAATCCCGTGCGCACGCCGGAAGAGACCGCCCGCATGGAAAGCGGCGGCATCGCGCTCGACACCTATTTCCGGGAACTGATGGAAGCCCGCCGCGCCATACCGGGGGACGACCTCATCTCCGACATGGTCCAGCTTCAAGCCAGCGGCGACGCACCCCTGACGGATGACGAGATCATGATCAATCTCGGCGCGCTTCTGGTTGGCGGCAATCTCACCACGACAGACCTGATCGGCAATGGCGTCTGGCTGTTCCTGACGCATGCAGACCAGCTCGCCGCGCTGAAGGCCGAGCCCAGCCTCGCCAGCCAGGCCGTTGAAGAAGTGCTGCGCTACGAGGCCCCGGTCTCGGCCACCTCCCGCATCCTGGAAAAGGACAGGCCCGTCGCCGGCTGTCCGATGAAGGAACACCAGGTCGTCTTCTGCTCGCTCGCCTCCGCCAATCGCGACGCAGACATTTTCGAGGCCGCAGGCGAATTCGACATCACGAAGAAGCGCGCCAGCCACATTGCCTTCGGCGGCGGCCCGCACATCTGCATCGGCGCCCCGCTGGCACGTATGGAAGCGCGCCGCGTCTACCAGAAACTGTTCGAACGCTACCCCAACCTGACTCTGCCCGAACAAGACATCCCCTGGCGCGCCCTGCCCTTCTTCCGGGGCATCGAACGCCTGGATGTGGCCGTGTGACGTTCTTGGTCCCGGATATTTGCTGCGCAAATTCCGGGATGACACGGAAGAAAAACCGCCCGGCTTGTCATCCCGGAAAACGCAAAGAGGCTGGGCAAGAATACCTTTTCTTTTTGGGCGAACGCTTTGAGTCTGGGGTAATGACAGAGCGCGTTTTCAAGTCTGGATCAGATCGTCAACAGTTCAGCCTTCTTCCTCCGCGGGTTGATGATTACGTGAGCGCGGATAACCCGGTTCGGGCGATCGATGCCTACGTCGAGGCGCTGGACCTTGCCCGGCTTGGTTTCCGGCATAGTGACCGGATAGTGGGGGCCGGCCAGCCGCCGTATGATCCGGGCGATCTTCTGAGGCTCTATCTCTATGGCTACATCAACCAGGTGCGCTCATCCCGGCGGCTGGAACGTGAAGCGGTGCGCAATCTGGAGCTGATCTGGCTATTGAAGGGATTGCGACCGGGGTACCGGACGATCGCCAAGTTCCGTCAGGAGAACGCTGCGGCGCTGAAGGCGGCCAATCGCGACTTTGTCTTGCTGCTGCGCTCACTTGAACTCACGGGCGGAGACCTGATTGCAATTGATGGCGCATTTTTCGACGGCAATGCGAGCAAGTCCAGCATCCTGACGCAAGGCCATCTGAACAAGCAACTGGTTGCGATTGAGGCCGACATTGCAGCCTATGTGA
>LADW01000014.1 GCA_000961695.1 Hyphomonadaceae bacterium BRH_c29 | reverse complement strand
GGCGGGCCTCCGCGCAGCCAGCCTGTCGCGCGGATATGGCGGCAAGCTGGAAGGCCCGCTGAAGGTCGACCCAGCCACGCACACAGCGGCCGATGTCGGTGATGAGCCGCTGATGCTGGCCGCGACTGGCGAAGCCTGGATCGGACGCGACCGCGCCGAGGCCGCCCGCGCCATGACCGCAGACGGCGTGCAGCTGATCGTCATGGATGACGGCCACCAGAACCCATCTATCGCCAAAGACGTTTCCCTCATCGTGATCGACGCCGCCGCTCCGTTCGGCAACGGCTTTGTCCTTCCCAAAGGACCGCTGCGAGAGCCCGTTGCCGACGGTCTTGCGCGCGCCCATGGCGTGATCCTGATGGGCGAAGGCAAGGAGCTGTCGGCGGTGCAGAAGTCCCGCCTGCCGGTCGTTCGCGCCGGACTTTCTCCGTCAGGCAGGGTGCCCGAAGGCCCGCTGGTGGCTTTTGCCGGTATTGGCCGGCCCGTGAAATTCTTCGACGCATTGAAAGACGCAGGCGCAGACCTGCGCGAGGGCGTCCCCTATGGCGACCATCACGCCTTCACGCCCGGTGACCTCAGATTCCTGCACGATCTCGCCGCCAGCCATGGCGCGCGCCTGATCACCACATCGAAAGACCATGTGCGCTTGCCAACTGACGAGCAGGCACGCATCCTTGTCTTTCCCGTCGAAGCCCGCTTTGAAGATGAGGCAGCGCTTGCCGCACTCCTCACTCCCGTTCTCAGCCCTGTGACAGCATGAGCGACCCGAACCAGCAGCCTGGATATGTCCGCCCGAAGGACATCGATAACCGCGCCAGTTTTTGGCAGCGGGTTCAGTGGCGGCTGGAAACTTTCGCGTGGGACTGGATCTATTGGGCGCCCGTCCGGGCCATGGGACCTGACCGGGCCTCCAATTTCGGTGCCTGGCTGTTGCGCAAGATCGGTCCACGCCTGTCGCAGCACAAGACCATGCGGCGCAACCTGAAAATGGCTTTCCCGGACTGGAGTGAGGCGCAGGTGGAAGAGACCGCCCTCGCCGCCTGGGAATCGGCTGGCCGCACCGCCGGTGAGCTGCCGCACCTGCCCGCCATCGATCCGTACACGTCCGGGCGGGTGGAGATTGTCGGCCTCGACGTGCTCGACCGGATCCGCGATAGCGGCAAGGGCGCGGTCTTCATCTCCGGCCATTTTGCCAATTGGGAAATCATGCCTGCCGCCATCACCAAGCGTATCCCGCATGCCGTGATGACCTATCGCGCCCTGAACAATCCCCACATCGATCGGCGGATCTCCAAGCTGCGCCACGATTACGGCACCGCCATCAATGCGCCGAAAGGCATCGGCACACGCGAGTTGATGCGGGCGCTGGGCAAGGGCTCGCCCATCGCGTTGATGAATGACCAGAAGTTCAATGAAGGCATCGCCGTGCCCTTCTTCGGTCGTGACGCGATGACTGCGCCCGGCCCGACGCGCCTCGCGCTGAAATACCAGGTGCCCATCGTGCCGGTGTCCACCACGCGCACCGGGCCGGCCCGCTTCCGGATCGAGTTTCACGAGCCCTTTGTGCCGGAAAACACCGGCGATGCGGATGCCGACATCCTGCGCTCTGTCACGCGCATCACCAATTTCCTCGAAGCCCAGGTCCGCGCCCATCCTGGCCAATGGTTCTGGCAACACCGCCGCTGGCCCAAGGAAGCCTGGAAAGACTCCGGGGTGGTTTGACCCCACCTCTGCCCCGCAGATCATGGTTTCCAAGTCTGCAATTCTGCCCTCCCAATTCCCCCGTTTCCGGAACCACAAGCTTAAAAAAAACTAATTAAGTTTGAGCGAGAGCTGCCAGGACGGCAGGGGGATTCATTATTTTGGCAACGCGCCCATTGGGAGGGCTATGATGTCCGCATTCCAGCTAGAACCATCCATGCTGCAGGGGCCGTCGGAGACGTCGCCGCAAATCATCGAGTCATCGCTGCGCGCTATCCGCCAGCATCTCGACATGCCTGTGGCGTATCTTTCGCAGTTCGTGAACGGACGAGCCGTCTACCGCAATGTCGACGCGCCGGGCTATGAGCACCTGATCCGCGCCGGCGCCAGCCGCAGCATTGACGAAGGTTATTGCGGTCTGATCGTTGCCGGGCGCCTGCCCCAGATGATCCCGGACACGTCCGAGAACCAGCTCGCCGTCTCACTGCCGATCACGCGCACCATGCCCATCGGTTCGCACATTGCCATTCCGATCCATCTGGAAGACGGCACGGTGTATGGCATGTTCGCCTGCCTCAGCCCGAAGCCGACCAAGAGCCTGAACTCTCGCGACCTTGAGACCATGCGCCTGTTCGCCAATCTCGCGACGCAGCAGATTCATGCCAACCACCGCACCGAACGTGTCCTCAGGGAAAAGCGCATCCGGATCGAGTCCGTCCTGGAAGAGCGCGCGTTCGAGATTGCCTACCAGCCAATTGTCGACCTGGGCGACATGCAGCCGAAGGGCTTCGAGGCCCTGTCGCGCTTCTCGGCAGAACCTTACCGGACGCCGGATGTCTGGTTCGCCGAAGCGGCTGAAGTCGGCCTCGCGGCGGAACTGGAACTCGCCGCAATCCGCCATGCGATCCGGGCGCTGAACGTGTTGCCGGCCGACCAGTATGTGTCGGTCAACGCCTCGCCCCAGACGGTGATCAACGCCGCTTTCGCTCCGGCCTTTGCCGGCCTTCCGCTGTCGCGCATCGTGCTGGAGATTACCGAGCATGCGATCATCGAAGACTACGAGCTGTTCACCAAATGCCTCGCCCCGCTACGCAAGCGTGGCCTGCGCATCGCTGTGGACGATGCCGGTGCCGGCCACTCGTCGCTTCGCCACATCATCCAGCTGAGCCCGGACTTCGTGAAGATCGACATCAGCCTGACGCGCAATGTCGATGCCGACCTTGCCCGCCGCGCGCTGATCTCGGCCCTCCTGCACTATACCCGCGAGACGAGTGCCCAGATCGTTGCCGAGGGCATCGAGACCGAAGCAGAACTGCGCACCCTGAAACTGCTCGGCGTCCGCCGCGGCCAGGGCTACTTCCTCGGTCGCCCCGCCATCAATGCCTTCGGCACCGCCAAGGCCAAGCAGGCCTGATCCGGATACGCCAGACAAAATGGGCGGGCGGCCCGTTCAGGACCGCCCGCAGTCAAGCGCAGATGCGCCAGGTCATCCGGGGGGAGAGAGAATACCGGACGGATCAGCGATTGGCCGCATGGTTTTCCGGCGGCTCGGGCATGAACCAGATATAGGCCGTATGCGGGCCGGAGCCGTCGGTAACGGCCATCGGAATGTCGTTGCCGCCCTCGCCCAGCGAGTTGATATAGGCGTGGATCGCCATCAGGTCTTCGCGGCTCATATGGTTCACCGTGGACCACGGCATGGGCGGCAGGCCGTTGCGATCCTTCATCATGTCGGCCCACTCTTCCGCGGTGGAAGCCTGCACGGAAACGCGCAGGTTTGCCGGGTAAGACGTGCCCCACGGCCCGGAAAAGCCGACGGGGGAGCCCGCCAGCAACTGATCTTCCGGCACATTGCCGGGGGCCTGCGCCCAGCCGGGCGTGTGGCAGTCGTGACAGCCGCCGACCTCTGCCAGGTAGGCGCCGATCTCCACCTGCGACTTGCCAACAACGTGCGGCTCCTCGCTGAAGATCGATTTTGGTTTCATGCAGCCGCCAGCGAGCAGGACTGCGCCTGCGGCAAATATCCAGGGTTTCATGTCCGTGACTCCGTTTACGGATCTTGAGAGAATTCTACAGTTTTCAAAGAAGAGACCCCGAAGGGCTCAGCAGGCCTGTGCCGATGGCAGGCGGCCTGCCCGGCTGCGGGCCAGTTCCGCCAGAACATGCTCCACCTGACATGTAGCGGCTTCCTGCCGGATACGCCGACCGAGCGCGGCGGCATTTGCCGCGAAGACCGGCTCTTCGAGCAACCTTGCGATGGCAGCCCGCAGCGTCTCCACGTCCGCATCCGTGGCGAGAGAAAGCCCGGCCCCGCGATGCGTGACCCGGACGGCGTTGTCCATCTGGTCGCGCCCGTGCGGGATCACCAACATTGGCAGTTCATGCACCAACGCCTTGGTCAGTGTGCCATGCCCGCCATGGGTGACCACCAGCGACGCCTGCGACATCAGTTCGTTATGCGGCGCGCTGTGGACGACGACCGTGTTCGCCGTCCCGGCCACCTCATCCGGACGGATCGCTCCGCCCAACGTAACCACGGCCCGGACGGGCAGCTGGCCGAGAGCGTCCACCACCCGCTGCAGGATGCCTGCATGGTTCTGGAATGTCGTCGAGAAGCCGACCAGCACCAACGGCCGCCGGTCTTTCTCCGCAAACGGATTCGTCCATGGTTTCGACCATCTGTTATCGTCGAGTTGCGGGCCGACATATTCCACAAAATCGGGAATTTCGTCCGGCGCGAAGTCGAAGGCCCGCGTCGTGGCCAGCAGGAATTTCTCCGCCGCGAACACCTGGTCCATCAGATGTTCCAGCGGTTCCAGGCCGTGCCGGGCGCGGGCCGCTTTGTACAGGTCCAGGCGGCTGTCGAAGATGGCCAGGGTGCCGGCGCGGACTTCCGCATGCAGCGCATGATCGGCGTCCGTCACCGCCGGCGTGAGGCCCGGCCCCATCGGCGGAATGCCCGGCACAATGGGATAAGGCATGACGTTGCAGGCCATCACCACGAAGGGCTGCCCGATAGCTTCGCAGCCAAGCTGCACGCCCAGCAGCATGTCGTTGGCGACGACAAGGTCAGCGGGTTCGCGCTGCAGTTCGGCAATGACGTCCGCGGCATAGTCCGCAGCCCGGCCGACCAGCTGAAGGTCCAGCATCAGGCAGAAGCCGTCAAAGGCCGTAGGCATTTCCCAGTCCCGCACGAATTCATGCTCGCGGCCACGGGCGGCCCTACTGGGCGCCGTGGTCCACGGCACAAAGTGTGCGCCGGCGGCTACGACCTCGTCGCGATTGGCCGCATCGCTCATGATGCGGACGGTATGGCCCTCTGCCATCAGCTTGCGGGCGACGGTAACAAAAGGCGCAACAGAGCCTCCTCCTTCGAACGTGGCGAGAAGGTACGACCCATTCTTTGAGCCGGTCATTTCAGTTCTCCGATAGCTGGCGGGCCCTATTGCCCGTCGAGTATTCCTTTCACGAGATTGCACATGATCCGTGCCGTCTCAGGCGGTGACCGCCCCCTATCCTTTCGAAGCACCTTCCAGACATACAGGTCCACCGCCGCCATCAGGCTGTCCAGGATCCATTCGACCTCGGCTGGCGTCTTTCCGGCCAGCTGCGGAGCGAAGGACTGTTCCAGCCATTGCCGGTGCTGGACCCTGCCATAGTCTGCAAGGTCCTTCAGTGCCGGGAAACGATCCTCCAGTGCAAGCACACGGAGGATCATGTCGCCGGAAACTTCATAGTCGTGCACGATGCCGTCAACGATGGCGACGACGTCGCCGGAGGGTGCAATACGACGCGCGTCGATCTCGCGCTCCATCTTGTCTCTGACGGCACCGAGAATGCCTTCCTTGCTGCCGAAACGGCGAAGCACGGTTGGCACCGTAACCCCCGCAGCCTTTGCGATCCGTTCCAGGCTGATATCTTCATACCAGTCTGTCTGCAGGAATTCATGGAACGCACCGACGATCCGCTCTGCCGTTGCCTCTGCGGCTTCGGCACGGGCGGTCTGGTTATAGGCGCGTTTGCGCGGGCGGGAGGGGGCTGCTTTATTCATGTTAGTGCTCATAACATTAATTTTACGGCCCGCAAGTTTTATTTTAGTGCCACTAACATTAAAATTCGGAAAGTCGTTCCGGCCGCAGCCTGGCCCGGCGCGGGACTGAGAACGGGATTAGACAGCGGCGCAAACCGGCTTAATCTCCCTCCATCCGGGAGGAGGCTGTATGCATTACGGACAGATCATTTCCTGCGTGGCCCTGGCCGCCGGGGCGGCGATGGGGCTTGGGGCGCTGATCTCGCCGCGCTGGGCCTCCGGCGTGGTCCGCCTTGTCGCGGATCCGGACCCTGCCCGGCCTGGCGGCTATTCGGAGTTCCGCGCCACCTATGGCGGCCTCTTCCTGATGACACATCTGGCAGCCCTGCTGATCGCGCTGAAGCTGCCAGTCGTCTACGCCGCCTTTGCCGCCCTGCCGCTCGCCCTTGGCTGGATCGGCGCAGGCCTTGGCCGGCTGGTCTCCCTTCTGGCCGACCGGGACAAGAACAGGGCCAAAGGCCTGATCCCGATCTGGATCCCGCTCGAACTCATTCTCGGCCTGGCGATTGGCTGTAACTTCTTCACTGTATACAAAATCATACGGACCTTTTTGTAATGACCCACAAGATCCTCACCAGTCTCGCCGCGCTGCTGCTTGTCGGCTGCGTCTCTGCCCCAACCCAGGCGAATGCCGAACCAGCGCCGGACCAGGTCGATGTCGACAAGGCCGTCGAGATCCTCGGCAACTCTGTCGCCTTCGACACGGTTGCAGGACGCGGCAAGGTGCCAGCCTATGCGGAGTATCTGGCGGGCGAGTTGAAAGCGGGCGGCTTTGCTGAGGGCGATATCGAGATCGTCCCGCTGGGCGAGACCGCGACGCTGATCGCCACCTATCGCGGCAAGAGCGCGGCCTCCCCGATCCTTCTGAACGCCCATATGGACGTGGTCGAAGCCAATCCGGCGGACTGGATTCGCGACCCGTTCACAATGGAAACCGACGGCACCTATTTTTACGGCCGCGGCGTGCTGGACGACAAATATGGCCTCACCATGCTGATGACGACGCTGATGCGCCTGAAGCGTGAAGGCTTCGAGCCCGCGAATGACATTATCCTCGTACTGACCGGTGATGAGGAAACGGCGCAGAAGACTGCCGAAGCCATCGCGCCGCGCTTCCGGAATGCCCGCTATGTGCTGAACGCCGACGGCGGCGGCGGCACGCTGAATGAAGACGGCAGCTTTGCCTTCTACAGCCTGCAGGCTGGCGAAAAGACCTATGCCGACTTCAAGATCACCATCACCAATCCCGGCGGCCATTCCAGCCGGCCGACCGCGCACAACGCCATTGTCGACATGTCAGGCGCATTGGAGCGGATCGGCAACTATCACTTCCCGGTCCAGACCAGCGAACTGACGCTCGCCTTCTTCGCCGAGACGGCCAAACGCACTGAGGGCGAATTGGGCGAAGCGATGACCCGTTTCGCCGCAAATCCGGAAGATGCCGAGGCCGCTAACCGGCTGGCGCAGGAATCCGAATTCGTCGGCATCACCCGCACCACCTGCGTGCCGACCGAAATCAATGGTGGCCACGCCCCGAACGCCTTGCCCCAGAGCGTGACGGCGAACGTCAATTGCCGCATCTTCCCCGGCGTCCCGCCGCGCGAGGTGATGGCGAAACTGCAGGAACTGGTCGGCGATGCCGGCACCGTGAGCTTCCCGGAAGAATTTCCGCAATCCGAAACCTCGCCGCTGCACCCGGAGATCATGACCGCACTGCGCAAGGCGGTCGACGCCCAGGCACCCGGCACGCCGATCATTCCGTCCATGTCCGCAGGCACGACGGATGGCCTGTTCTTCCGCAAGGAAGGCATCGACACCTATGGCGTTACGGGCATCTTCATGAAGCCGTCGGATGAATTCGCGCATGGCCTCAACGAGCGCGTGCCGGTCGACTCCATCCCCGGTGCGTTGGAGCACTGGCATGTGCTGCTGACGGAACTGTCGAAATAGGCGAGCGGCCAATTCTGCTTGCATCGGGGGCCCGGATGACCGATTCGGGCCTCTGATACATGAAGGAAGCCAATATGACGGAGCGTCGAGAGACGGGCCGCCCGCGCCGCAATCCTGCCAGCGCCAGCCCCGGTCCCAAAAAATCCCCAAAATCGCGCGGACCTATGGAAGAGCCCGATTGGAGCGAAGGCGAACGGATCGCCAAGTATCTCGCCCGGGCCGGTGTCGCCTCACGCCGTGAGGTCGAACGCCTTATTGAGGACGGCAAAGTCACCGTCGATGGCAAGAAGCTCACCTCCCCGGCCTTCAAGGTCACCGGTAAAGAGCTTATCCGTGTCGGTCGGCGTACCATCACGGCGCCCGATGCCACCCGCGTTTGGCGTTATCACAAGCCCGCCGGCCTGATCTCCACCAATTCCGACCCCGAAGGCCGCCGCACGATTTTCGACGAACTGCCAAAGACGCTGCCCCGCGTTGTGACCGTCGGTCGTCTCGACCTGACCACCGAAGGCCTGTTGCTGCTGACCAATGACGGCGCGCTGGCCCGTGCGCTGGAACTGCCGTCCACCGGGCTGCAGCGGACCTACCGGGTCCGCGCCAAGGGCACCGTCACGCCGCAGAAGATCGAGGAACTCGCCAGCGGCATCACCGTGGACGGCGTTCACTACCAGCCGATCACCGCCGTGATGGATCGCGAGATGGGCGCCAATACCTGGCTCACCGTGACCCTGACAGAGGGCAAGAAACGCGAAGTGCGCCGCGCCCTCGAAGCGGTCAACCTGATCGTGAACCGCCTGATCCGCATTTCCTATGGCCCGTTCGAGCTGATCGACCTGAAGCCCGGACAGGTGGACGAAATTCCGCCAGACCTGCTCTCCCAGGCGATCGGTGACGTTTATGGCGGCGCCAAACTTGCGGAAGGCGCCCCCATGCCAGCGAGCAGGCCCGGCGCCAAAGCTGGGCCGAAACGCGCGCCCCGCCCAGGTTCTGGTCCCGCACAGAAATCCGGCGCGAAACCGTTCAACAAGCCGGACCCGAGGTCAGGCCCCAAGTCCGGACCCAAGTCTGGACCAAAAACCGCGTCACGATCTGCGCCAAAATCCCGCGCAAACAAAGGGTCGAAAAAGGAAGAGGAATGGACCACGAGCCCGGACCGTCCTGCCCCTAAGTCACGCCTTGGCAGCAGGTCCCCTTCCGGTAAGGTGCCCCCAAGCAGGAAACGCACCAAGCCACGCTGAGACAGCCGGACACAGGCTGCCCGTGGCCATCGCCAAAAGGGAGGCCACGCATGTCCACTGAAGGCAAATCGGTTATCATTACAGGCGCGTCGAGCGGCATCGGCGCCGCCACGGCAAAGCGATTGGCCGCCGCTGGCGCCCACGTCATGCTCGCCGCGCGGCGTGAGGACCGGCTGAAAGAGCTGGCCGCCGAAATCGGCCCGAACGCCTCCTGGCGTGTCACCGACGTGACAAGTCACAATGACATGCTCTCGCTCGGCCAGGCCGCGATGAAGCATTTCGGCAAAGTGGACGCCATCGTCAACAATGCCGGGATCATGCCGCTCTCCCCGCTCGCCAACCGGCGCGTGGCAGAGTGGGACCAGATGATCGACGTCAATATCAAGGGCGTTCTCTACGGCATTGATGCTGTGCTTTCGCATATGCTGGAACGCGGCGAAGGCCACGTGATCAACATCTCGTCCGTCGCTGGCCTGATGACCAACCCGACCTCCGCCGTCTATAGCGGCACCAAGCATGCCGTGAAGGCAATCTCCGAAGGCCTGCGCAAGGAAACGGCCGGTGTGATCCGTGTGACGACGATCTATCCCGGCAAGGTCAACACCGAACTCGGCCTGTCGATCAAGGATCCGGACGTGCTAGCCGGCATCGGCGATCGCTTCAATTACAAGGGCCTGGACGCCGAGAACATCGCCGAAGCGGTTCACTTCGCGATCGACAGCCCCCGCAACATGGTTCTCAACGACATCGTCATCCGCCCCATCGAACAGATCTTGTAAGGCCACACCATGCCCCTCCAGAATGTTACCGACACCTACCAGGTCGAAACCCCACCCCAGGCGCCAACACGTAAGCCGGTGTTCGATCTTACCCCGCCGGTCGACCTGACAGACCCGGAAGTCTTCTCCAATCATGGAGGCTACACGCACGAGGCCTTTGCCCTGATGCGCGAGAAGGCCCCGGTCATGTGGCATCCGGAAAAGGCAGGCGCCGGCTTCTGGGCCGTGACCTCCTACGACCTGGTGAAGCAGGTTGAGCTGGATCCGGCGACGTATTCGTCCCAGCGCGGCGGCATCCTGATGACCTACGGCCTGCCGGACCAGCCGCGCCATCCGCTGCTGCATTCCTCCAGCCTGAACAGCCTGATCAATCTCGACCGGCCCTATCACACGCCGCTGCGCATGGAGCACATGCACTTCTTCCGTCCCGGCTTCGTGGCGGAACTGCGCAAGCGCGTCGATGCTTATGTCACCGAACTGCTGGACGCGATGGAGAAGCAGGGCCCGGTCGTGGACATGGTGGAGATGTTCTCCGCCGAACTGCCCCTGTTCACCCTGTGCGAAATCCTCGGCGTGCCTGCCGCCGACCGGCCGAAGCTGGTGCACTGGATGCACTTCCTGGAAACCTCGCAATACCAGGCCCAGCAGGAAGGCCTCGGCAATGTGACGCCAGAACAGATCATGGCGTTCATGCAGGAAATCCAGAACATGTTTGAATATGGCCGCCATCTGCTGGCCGAGCGGCGCAAGGCACCGAAGGAAGACCTGCTGTCGGCCATTGCGAATGTCGAAATCGACGGCAAGCCGCTCAGTCCGGAATTCCTCGACGGGTCCTGGCTGCTGATCGTGTTCGCCGGCAATGACACGACGCGCAATTCGCTGTCCGGCACGATGCGCCTGCTGGCCGAGTTCCCGGACCAGAAGGCGAAGCTGCAGGCCAGTGACGACCTGTTCCCGAACTTCGTTCACGAGGCCATCCGTATGGTCACACCGGTGACCTATATGCGACGCACGGTGACCGTAGACACCGAGCTAGGTGACCAACCGCTGGCTGAAGGTGACAAGGTGGTGATGTACTATCCCGCCGCCAACCGCGATCCGTCCAAATTCCCGGACCCGCACCGGTTCGACATCACGCGCGAGAATGCGAAGGAGCACCTCTCCTTCGGTCACGGTCCGCACGTCTGCCTCGGCCAGCGTGTCGCCAACATGCAGCTCGAGTCCGCCTACCGCCAGATCCTGTCCCGCTTTCCGGACGTGAAATGGACGGGCGAGCAGACCATTGCGCCGAACAATTTCGTGCATGCTATTTCCAGCCTGATGGTGGATCTCGGCAAATGAGTGAGCCGCTCGTCACTCGTGAGGACCATGATGGCTGCGCCATCCTCACCCTGAACCGGCCGGACAAGCTGAACTCGCTGACGGTGGCCATGTTCCGCGAATTGCGGGCGCATGTGTCTGACCTCTACAAGGATGACAGCATTGGCTGTGTCGTCCTGCGCGGCGCGGGCAAATGCTTCTCTGCCGGACACGACCTTGGCGACATAGCCGAGGGTGAAGCCGTGCCGTCACGCGGCTGGCACTCGGAAACGCTGCGCCTGATGGAGCATCTGCCGAAGCCCGTAATCGCTGCTGTGCATGGCCACTGCTATACCGGCGCGCTGGAAGTGGCGCTCGCCGCAGACTTCATCATCGCAGCAGAAAGCGCACGGTTTGGTGACACGCATGCCAAATGGGCACTCACCCCGATCTGGGGCATGAGCCAGCGCCTGCCCCGCCGGGTCGGGATCGCAACGGCGAAGCGCCTGATGTTCACCGCCGAAATGATCCGCGCCGACGAGGCCCTCCGCATCGGCCTGACGGAAATGGTGGTTCCGGACGCTGAGTTCGATGCCGCCATCCTGAAGCTGGCAAAACAGATCACGGAGAACTCCGCCTTCTCCCATGCCGCCAACAAGCGCCTGCTGGAGGCGACCGATGCCCGCGACATGGACAGCGGCCTGCAATGGGAAGTCCTCAATAATGAAGGCGTGGGGCCTGACATGCAGGCGCGAATCGCGGCTTTTACGGGGAAACCACCGAAAGCGAAGACATGAGCGATTTTCTCATCCGCCGCGACGATCTGCGTGACGTCCACTGGGCTGAACAACCCGCCGCCCCGCTGGCCGATGGCTGTGCCCGCCTGAAGGTCGAGGCCTTCGCCCTGACCGCCAATAACGTGACCTACGCGACGTTTGGTGTGGCGATGAAATACTGGGACTTCTTCCCCGCCGCAGACCCAACCTTTGGCCGCGTCCCCGTCTGGGGCTTCGCGACCGTGGTGGAGTCAAATGCCGAAGGCGTCGAGGCCGGCCAACGCGTCTATGGATATCTTCCGATATCGGACCATTTCGATGTCCAGCCCGTCAAGGCAAACAAGGCGAGCTTCATGGACGGCGCCGCCCACCGCCAGGGCCTCGCACCGATCTACAACACCTATATCTTCACGGCGGCTGACCCGTCTTATGATGCCGCCTTCGAAGCGCAGCAGATGCTGTTCCGTCCGCTGTTCACGACCGGCTGGATGATCGATGACACGCTGATGGAGACGGGCGACCCGATCCCTGAAACCGTGGTCATCTCGTCGGCCTCCTCCAAAACGGCCATGGCGCTCGCCCATTGCCTGAAACAGCGCGGCACCGTCGACACGGTGGGGCTTACCTCCGAAGGCAACAAGGCCTTTGTGGAATCCACCGGGCTTTACGGTCGGGTGCGGACCTATGCCGATGTCGACCGCCTGCACGCACGCGGCCTGACGGCCTTCGTTGATTTCCTCGGCCGCCCGTCACTGACCGCCGATGTGCACAACGCCCTCAAGGACCGCCTCGTGCGCAGCCTCGTGATCGGCGTGACAGACTGGGAAGGCAATCGCGCCCCGATCCAGCTGCCGGAACCGCAACCGGAATTCTTCTTCGTCCCGACATATGCCGCCGAGCGTGCAAAGCAATTGGGCGCTGATGTTCTGAATGCAAAGCTGGGCCAGTCGCTCGCCAGCTTCTATCGCGCTTCCTCCAACTTCGTAACGCCTGAGACGTCTGCGGGACAGGACGCCATCGCGCGCGCCTGGCAGGAAACGCTGGACGCGAATGTCAGCCCCGCGACGGGCCTGATCCTCACGCCGTGAGGAAAGTTTGAAGGCGGCAGCAGACCTTCTCCGCGAATTACGCGACGCCGCTGGCGGCACGCCGCGCTACTATATTCCGGGCGGTCCGGCAGAGCCTGTCTTCCTGGCTGACGCCATCCGCGCGGCGCCAGACCTGGCTGACGGCGCAACCTTCATCGGCAACTGGCTGCCCGGCATCAATTGCACGGCCTGGGCGGACCTTCACCCGAATGCGCGCGCCGAGTGCACGTTCCTCTATGGCGATCATCGCGCGAGCTTCGAGGCAGGCCGGTTCAGCCTCAGGCCCCTGCACTATTCGGCGGCGTATGAGTGGCTGAAGACCGTGCCGCTCGATGCAGCCTTCGTGCCCGTCTCTGCGCCCGATAAGAAAGGTGAGGTTTCCCTCAGTCTTGGTACGGATATGTCGCCCGCTCTGACCAGCCGGAAAGGCATGCGCCTCGTCGCGATCATCCGGCCAGACATGCCAGCGCCGGCCAGTGCCCCGCGCCTGCCGCTGTCGGCGTTTACGGATATCCTTGAAGACACTTCGCCTTTGATCACTCTGACGGATCCACCTCTGTCGGATGAGGCAACAGCAATCGCTGTAAATGCCGCCAACCTTCTGGGCGACGGTTTCACGATCCAGTCCGGGATTGGCAGCGTGCAGCAGATCGCGATGGCGGCCGCCGCGCACCATCGCAATATGCGGATCCACACCGGCATGGTGACGGATGCGCTACTGACAGTGATGGAGTCCGGTGCAATCAGCGACGCGCCCGGCGCGATCCTGACCGGCACCGCCATCGGCACGCCTGCGCTGTACGAAGCCACCGGCAAGGATGCCCGGTTCAATTTCCAGCCCGTCAGCGTCACGCATTCCGTGCCCGTCCTTGCGGCCATCCCACGTCTTGCGGCCATCAATGGCGGCGTGGAGGTCGACCTGTTCGGACAAGTGAATTCGGAATGGGTGAACGGGCGTCAGGTCGCCTCATCGGGCGGCCTTGGCAATTTCGTGCGGGGTGCCCAGCTCTCTGCAGGCGGACGAAGCATCATTGCCCTGCCCGCCACAGCGCGCCGGGGCACCGTCTCGCGTATTGTGGTTCAACTCGCCGTGCCATCGGTGACGCTCGCCCGCTCGGAAGCCGGCTATGTCGTCACCGAATATGGCGTGGCAGACCTTGGCGAGGCCGATCTCGACCAGCGCGCCGAACGGCTTATTGCCGTCGCCGCGCCGGAATTTCGGGATCAGCTCGCCAATGACTGGGCGAAGCTGCGCGCCAGCCTTTAGCCGCGCGCACCTTGCAGGCTGCGTTGCTTGTTGCCGCCATTGCCGCGACCGCCACGGGATTTCCCGCCGCTTTTGCCGCCGCCATCGCTGCCGGTGCTCTTGCCTGCGGCATGGGGCTTCTTGCCTTGCGGACGCGAGGATGAAGCGCCTTGCTGCGGACGACGCTGACCGCCACCATTGCCGCCGCCACTGCGACCGCCACCGCCGGTGCCACGTGCCGGGCCTTTCGGCTTGAACAGGCGCTCGTTCGGGTCAGGCAACGGCAGAAGGTCAACCGTCGTGTTTGCTGGCTTCGGCAGAACGTCGATTTCCATACCGATCGTCTTCTCGATGTCGCGCAGATAGTAGCGCTCATCTTCCGCGACGAACGACACGGCAAGGCCGGTCCGGCCAGCGCGAGCCGTACGGCCGATGCGGTGGACATATTGTTCCGGAACGTTCGGCACTTCGAAGTTCACGACATGGCTGATGCCGTCAATATCGATACCGCGTGCAGCGATGTCGGTTGCGACCAGCACTTTGCAATTGCCGTTCTTGAAGGCGTCGAGCGCCTTCTGGCGCTGCGGCTGGGACTTGTTGCCATGGATTGCGCCGGCGCTGAGGCCTTTGGCCAGCAGCTTGCGCACAACCTTGTCGGCCCCGTGCTTAGTCCGGGTAAAGACAAGCGCGCGGTCGATTTCCGGATTGTTCAGGACATCGAACAGCAGTTCCAGCTTGTCATTGTTGGAGACGTGATACAGCCCCTGGTCCACGCGCTCGGCAGTGGTCGATGGCGGCGTCACCGACACGCGCACCGGCTTGTCCAGGAATTGCTGGGCCAGATCAGAGATCAGCTTCGGCATCGTGGCCGAGAAGAGCAGCGTCTGGCGATCTTTCGGCACCTGCACGACAATCTTCTTCAGGTCATGGATGAAGCCCATGTCCAGCATCTGGTCGGCTTCGTCGAGGATCAGGACTTCCACGTCACCGAGGGTGACAGCCTTCTGGCCCACAAGGTCCAGCAGGCGGCCAGGCGTGGCCACGAGGATGTCGGCGCCGCCCTGCAGCGAGCGACGCTGAGCGTTGATGTTCACGCCGCCAAACACGGTCTGCACGTTGCAATCCATGTAGCGGGAATAGGTGCGGAAGCTGTCGGCGATTTGGCCGGCCAGCTCACGCGTCGGCGCCAGAACCAGAACGCGGGCGCTCCGTGCGCGGCGCTTCTGTGGGAATTCCAGAAGGAAATCGAGGGTCGGCAGGGCGAACGCGGCCGTCTTGCCGGTGCCTGTCTGGGCGATGCCGAGGAGATCTTTGTCTTCCATCAGCAGGGGGATGGCCTGTGCCTGAATCGGGGTCGGCGTGTCATAGCCTTCCTCAGCAATGGCTCGCATAAGGAGCGGATTCAGGTTCAGGTCAGAAAACTTGGTCATGTAGTTACTTTCGTTCAAACGGGCGCGCGGCATGCCTGCGCGCTGCCCGCCTTGGGGGTTTTGTTGTGTGGAGCCCCGCGCGAACTGGAGCAACGGCATTGATTATGCCTAAAGGGGTTGGCCGGTCGCGGCGGAAAAATCCGCTGCACGTTTCACGCTGCCTAGCCCATGCGCCTGATTTGGCACTGCGACAGGGCGCACATGGCCTTGTTTCCATGAACAGTCAATGAACCGAATGCGAAATACTTTCGCGCCGTTCTTCTGACTAGCGCGTGGAAACCTTGATTTCCGTACGTTCATTACGGGCCCGAGCCTCGGCGGACGTACCGTTGTCGATCGGTTGGGCCTCGCCATAGCCGACCGCTTTCAGCACATCTTCGGACACACCGCGTTCGATCATGTAGTCGCGGATCGCATCCGCGCGCTGACGCGAGAGCTGGAGATTGTAGCTGTCAGAACCGCGCGTGTCCGTATGCTCGCCAATCTCGATCTTGTAGGCGCCGCAAAGCCGCGCAATGCCCGTCAGCGTATCCGCCACCGGCAGTTCCGCCGCGCTCAGCACAGCCGTGTTCACCGGGAAATCAATATCATCGACGCTGAGAGTCTGATTGAAGGCATCCTGACAAGCCGAAGCGGTAAGGTTTCCGTTCATCAGGCGCGCCAGGCCCTGGCCGCCGAGTGTCTCTTCACGTCCCTCAACAGCCATCGCATTGACGATCAGGTCGACTTTTTCCGCGCCTTCAGCATCGCCGTTGATGGCGGCTTTGGCAGCCAGGAAGCTGACATCGCGAGCTGCGAACCCCGGCGCAGTGCCGGTCACAGCCGCCACGCCGTCGCGCACCTGCAAGCCCATCCAGGTATAGCCGGAGCTGGCAAAGCCCTGCTCCAGCATGGCCGCCCAGCCAACAGGCTGACCGGGCACATCCGTCGCCGGAACCGCTTCAGGCTGGGACGCACCCGCCTTCATCACGAGGATTTTGCCATTGCGGATCTGATACGTGCCGTCAGCAATCGGGATGCAATCCGCATCCTCGACGCCCGCCGTCGTCTGCGCTGTCTGCACGCCGGACGCGCTATCCTGCGCCGAACAGGCGGCCAATGTGAGCGCGGCCGCAGCGCCGGTAACCATACGCGTTGCCAGAGCCATGAGTCTTTCCTTGTGCCTTCAGGACGTATCTTTCTGACCGTCCCTTGCATGATCCGGGCCGATTTGGCCCGAACCACTGCTTAGCATCCGGCGAACGCCCCGCCTTGTCAAAACGCTGTTTTGCGCCAGGCGGGGCTTGCCGGAGGGTTTGGCCTACTTGCCGCCCTTGTAGACCACGCCGCCCTTCATCACGAAGTCGACGTCTTCCAGTTCCGTCACATCCTTCAGCGGATTGCCGTTCACCGCGATGATGTCGGCATATTTACCGGCTTCAATCGTGCCGATGTCGGCACCCATTTCGACATGTTCGGACGCCGTCACGGTGGCCGAGCGGATCGCCTCTTCCGGGGTGAAGCCTGCGCCGACCATGAGGGCGAATTCCTGCGCATTGTCGCCATGCTTCGAAACGCCGGTATCGGTGCCGAAAGCGACATTCACGCCGCCCTCACGTGCCCGGCGCAGCATGTCCTGCATCAGAGGACCGACAATGGCGGCCTTTGCGCGGCTCGGCGCCGGCAGCCAGGGCTCATTCACCCAGCCCGTCACGGTGGCCCCCGCCAGAATGGTCGGCACCAGCGTGGCGTTGTGTTCCTTGAACAGGGCGATGGTCTCGTCGTCCGTATAGGTGCCGTGTTCGATGGAATCGATGCCCGCGCGCAAGGCGGACTCGATGCCGGCCTTGCCGTGCGCGTGCGCGGTCACCTGACGCCCCATGGAGTGCGCCGCTTCGACAATGGCGACCAGTTCCTCATCGGTGAATTGCTGCTCCAGTCCGGCTTTCGTGTTAGACAGAACACCGCCTGTCGCAGTGATCTTGATGACATCGGCGCCTTCTTTCACCTGCTGGCGTACAGCCCGGCGGCAATCGTCCGCGCCGTTGCAGATGTTCGTGCCCGTGAAAAGCGCCATCACGTCCGGCGCGTAGCCGTTGACGTCACCATGCCCGCCGGTGACAGAGATCGCCTGCCCCGCCGCCCGCATACGCGGCCCCGGCACAACCCCCTTGTCGATGGCATCACGCAGACCGAACACGGCGTCGTTGGACCCACCAACATCCTGCACGGTGGTGAAGCCCGCCAGCAGCGTCTTGTAGGCATAGCCCGCGCCGTCAAACGCCTGGTCGACAGTCGTTTCCTCGAATTCCTTGATCCGCTGGTCCGGACCGCTCTCGCTGGTGATATGGACATGGCTGTCGATCAGGCCCGGCAACACATAGGCGTTACGCAGATCAATCACCGGCACGCCCTTCGGGCCGGGCTTGTAGCCTGCCTCAACCGACACGATACGGCCGTCCTTTACGATGACCGTCTGCTTCTGCAGATAGCCTTCACCGGGCTTGGCCAACAGGTAGCCAGCGTGGATGACGGCTTCCTGCGCCGCGGCGGTGCCAGCGATCATGGCGGTCAGCGCCACGCCGGCAGCGAGTTTCATCAGCGTCTTGTGCATTGGGGTCACCTTCGTTCAGGGTTTAAGGATCATTTTCATGGCGCCGTTCTCGCGGGCGTCAAACATCCGGTAGGCTTCTGCACCTTCGGACAGCGGCATGTGGTGGGAAATCGTACGTTCCGGCTTCAGCTTTCCGGCCTGCACAAGCGGGATCAGCTCATGCCAGTGTTCGGGCACAGAGCATGTGCCGGTCCGGAAGGTCAGGTTCTTGATGAAGGCCAGCGCCATCGGGAACTTGAAGTCCATGCTCTGGTTCACGCCGATGCACGACACCGTACCCGAGGCCTTCGCGAGTTTCAGCGCCAGATGGATCGCCGGGTCTGCCCCGACGCATTCCACGACACTGTCGCACATCCGGCCTTTGGTCTGCTCTTCGATCACGGCTTTCGCTTCGCTGGAATCGAGCCCGATGGCACCCAGCGTTTCCGCCATGGCACGCCGTTCGGGCACGAGGTCCACCGCATAGACGCGCGCGGCGCCCATCAGGTAAGCGCCCTCAACAGCCATCAGACCTATTGGGCCGCACCCCACGACGGCGACCGTACTGCCCGGCTTGATGTCCGCGCCCTTAAGACCGTGCCAGGCCGTTGGCAGATTGTCCGTCAGCAGAACCGCCTGATCCTCGCTCACCCCATCCGGAATTTTCGCGAGACCAAAATCAGCGACCGGCACCATGGCATAGTCAGACTGGACGCCTTGCAAGCCGGGGCCGAGGCCATAGCAGCGCCCGCCCCGAATCTCGCAGGCGTTCATGTTGCCTGCCATGCAGGACGGGCAGCTGCCGCATCCGACGGCGGCAGAGATCATCACCTTGTCGCCGGTCCTGAAGCGCGACACGCCAGAACCTGTTTCGACAATCTCGCCGACCGCTTCATGCCCGACGCAATATCCCGTCTGCTCACTGAAGCCATGCCCCTGATAGATATGCAGGTCAGACCCGCAAATGCCACAGGCGGTCACTTTCACAATGGCGCTGCGCGTGTCTTCCGGCATCGGTTCCGGCGCATCGCCATAGGCAATGTCGCGCGCGCCCCGGTACAGCAAACCCTTCATTCCATTTCCTCCGGGCCGGTCAGCCGGCCATTTTTATCTCAACCCCGCTCAGGCGTTCGTCTTTCTCCAGGAAATATCGAGGCGCGGCTGGTCGCGGAACTTGTCGGTCGTTTCCGGGTCCCAGGGAAAACGGCCATCATCGCCGGGCCAGAACACCTGTATCATGGCGTCCAGCGGCGGACGCCCCGTCTCCTGGCGTACTGCAGTATTGATCGCGCCGAGCTCGTCCAGATGCTCGGCATGCACCAGGCGCAGCTCCACGTCGGCCTCGTTCAAGACGCCATCCATACGTAGCGGCGCGCCAGTCCATTTTTTGTTCTCGGCCAACTCAGCCGCGATGATGTGGATCATGCCATCCACCGTCTCGCGGTTCAGGCCAAAGACGACCAGTTCGGGCAGGCCGAACTTTTCCTGCATACCCACTGTTGTTGTGAACAGGACGCGAGAGTCCGGATCGCTCGGATCTTTCTGGACAAAAACTTTCGTCCAGCCATCGCGCTCCAGATTGTCGGCCACCACTTGAAGGTCCGGGGTAAGTGCCATGTGCGTCTCCTAGGCTGGCAGTCTGTCGGCGGGATAGTGCGGATAACTCGCCTTCATCACACCGTGATTGAGGAGCATTTCCGCAATTTGCGTTGTTCCGGTCTTGTCGAAGAACTTCGTCCGTATCCAGTAATTCTCGACCCGGCGGCTTTCTGACAGCGCCACCACTTCGCGGCGCAGGATATAAGTCTCGCCCACCAGCAGAGGCCCATTGACCATGCGCACTTCAAGATCAGCGAACAGGCCGATGGCCGGCTGCTTCACAGGGAACTTCGCCGTACGGCTGGAATAGTTTCCCAGCACGCTGACCATTTCCAGCGGCACGATGGTCTTGCCCCAGGCCCCTGCAGCGGCATCCGTGTAAACATCCATCGGCTCTGTGATGACTTTCAGCTTGTCATTCAGCGTGAAAGGATAAAGGCCGCCCATATGCTGGTCCGGCCCCATCGTGACCGTCTCGTCTGCCACGCCTTTCAGGCCGACTTTCATGTCCGTCAGAATGACAAGGTTTTCCGCCGGGCGCAGCTTTTTCATGCGGCCTTCGAGCAGCGTTTCGCCATGGTCCGGCCCGATGGAGGCGCTTGCCTCCAGCACAGGCGTGCCGTCTTCCTTGAAAGCACGGCACAGCGTGCGCGTTGCGCCGGGCGCTGGCCGGTCGACTTCGACCCGCACTTTCTCACCCTCGAACACCATGTTCAGGAAGTGGCTGGAGAAACAGCCCCGCTCATGCCAGGCATTGCCCCAGATCTCGACCAGATACGGCACGAATTGCGAGAAATGCGTCGGGCCTTCGATGGGGCCGGCCTTGATGCCCAGCCGCTCAGCTTCGGCATCATCGTGCAGGCTCTTGTGCCCGTCATACGATTGCTCCTGCAGCATCTGCGCAGGCGCCCTCAATGGGCCCTTGATGATCTCGGTCATATTGCCTCCCTTTTCAGGAACTTTGCCAGTTTCATTCCGGGCCGTCACCCTCTGCGTCCACTGCGCGCTGCACGGCCTTGTAGAATTCCTTGCGGGCTTCCCATTCGCCGCCTTTATCGCCCAACGCCGAAGTCCAGCTGGCATTCGAGGCGATGACGAGATTGCGGTTCGGGTCGATGAAAATGCCCTGCCCGAAAATGCCGTCTGCCTGGAACGCGCCGTCATCCCAGGTCCACCACTGATAGCCATAGCCCTCGCCCGGCGAGCCAATGTCGGCCTGCTTCACCGTTGCCGCAGCCAGCCAGCCTTCCGGCAACACGTCCTGCCCGCCAGCCTTGCCGCCTTCGAGGATGAACTGACCGAAGCGTGCGAAATCCCGCACCGATGCCTGGATACAGCAGCCGCTGATCTCGTGCCCGTCCTTGCCGAGCAGCCAGGTCGCATCCTGCTCCATGCCAAACGGCGCCCAGACTTTTTCGGAGAGATAGCCCGCAAGTTCCCGCCCCGTCGCACGGCTCACCAGCACGCCGATCAGATTGGTCTCGCCAGTCGAATAGTTCCACACTTCGCCCGCCGGATGCGCCCTGCCAAGTGTGGCCATATAGGTCGCGAGCGAGCTTTTGCCTTCTACCGGCGCCTGCAGGTCAAACTGCGCGACATCGGAATTCGGGTCGTCATAGTCTTCGTTCCAGTCCACGCCCGACGTCATGGTCAACACCTGCTCGACCGTCACGCCATCATAGGCAGAACCTTTCAGCTCATCGACATAGTCCGACACCGGATCATTCAGGCTCCTGATGGCGCCATCCTTCACAGCGGCGCCGACCAGCGTCGAGGTGAGAGACTTGGCGACCGAGAAGCTGGTCCAGCGGCCATCGGGGCGGAAGTCCATCTCGTAGCGTTCCAGCCGCACTTTGCCGTCCTGCAGGATGACAATGCCAGCGGTCCGGTTCGCGGCGAGGTAGGCATCGAGGTCGAGGTCCAATGTCAGCGGCTCGCCCGGCGGCAGGTCACGCACGTCGCCGCCCGCTTTGATGTCATGCGACTCGATCACGAACGGAATACGGTCGATCATCCGGAAGCCCGCATCGCGCTGGGCCTGGTTCCAGAACAGGACGTCGCGCCCATAAGGCTGGTGCGTCAGCAGGGCGCGCCATTCCGGCCCGATCAGGATCCAGCCAATCCCGACCGCCACAAACAGGACCGCCAGACCAATACCCACTCGCTTCAGAATCTTCACGTCGCACTCCCCTTGTCTATTTTGCTTTTCCGCCGTTCCGGCCCCAACCACCAGCCAAGAAAACTCAGCACAACAAGAATGGCTGACAGGCTGAGCGTCAATGTTGTCGTGCCGCGCCATCCCGCATGTTCATAGGCATAAGTCGCGCCCCAGCTGGCGAGCCCGCCGCCAATAAACATCAGCACGATGTACGCTGTCATCAGCCGCGTCCGCACGTTGGGCGGCAGGCTGAGAAAGGTCATCCGGCCGGTAATATCCACCAGCGGACCGACCACGTTCATGATCATGATCGGCACCAGCAACAGCCAAAGGCTGTGCCCGAACAGGCCCAGCAGGCACACACCCGAGAACTGGACCAGCGAGATGAACGCCCGCGCCTTGCGCGGCCCCGTCCGGTCTGCCCACGCGCCCATGAACGGCGTCGTCAGCAGGTTCAACAGGGAGACCGCCGCAAGATAGCCGACCGTGTCGGCGCCATAGCCCATTTCAGGGCTCGTCAGATATAGGCCAAGGCCCAGCCAGACCGACAGGAAAATTCCAAAGCCCAGCCCCTGAATTGTGCCCGAGAGTAGTACTTCCGGATGCTGTCGCACGATGGGGAACACTGACAGGACCAGCCGGAAATAGTTATGGGCCGGCGCGTCGCGCTCCGCCCTCTCCCGCTCGTCCATGATACGCGGCAGCATGAATGTGACCACCGCCATCACAGAAGCCGCGATGAAGTAGACAGTCCGCCAGCCGAGATGCTCGCCGACCCAGCCTGCGCCGACCCGCGCCAGAAGGATGCCACCGATCACGCCCGTCGTCAGCGTGGCCGTTACCTGGCCCAGCCGTCCCGGCTCTACCCGCTTGGAGGCATAGGCCGGCAAGAGGTAGGGCGTGATGGTCGAGAAGCCGAGAAAGGTGGACCCGGCCACGAACAGCCAGAACTGCGAGGCAACCGCCATCACGATCAGGCCAACAAGCTGTCCCGCGGCAAACACGGTCGCCAGCCGCCGGTTCGAAAACCGGTCGCCCAGCGGCAGCAGCAGGAAAATGCCGAGTGCCAGCGCAATCTGGTTCAGCGCCGGCACAAGCCCGATCTCTGAGGGCGAGACGTCAAAGTCCTTCGCCACAAGGGAGATGATCGGATGAATATAGTAGGCGTTCGCTGTCACTACCGCAGCCGCCAGGGTCAGCAGGATCAGGTCCCGCCGCCCAAGGCGTTTTGGCTGTGGCGAGTCTTCCGCGTCGCCGGAGGCGTCTGGTGTCACCCCGGCATCCCGGCACGGCGGGCATAGTCCGCCGCGAACTTGGCCAACGGCACGACGCGGGCCGCGTTGGATTCGGCATTGGCACTGTTGGCCGTGCCATCGCGCACACGCCCGATGATGCCCTGCAGAATGCCGGCAAGACGGAAGCCGTTATAGGCGAAATAATAGTCCAGCTCCGGCAGGCCATCGCGGCCGGTATGCTCGCAATACATCGCCACGTACTCGTCCATGGTCGGGATGCCCCAGGCTTTGAGGTCATCAATCGCCATGATCGAACCGCGCGTCGAATCTCCCGGCGGCATCACCCAGTTCATCAGGTGGTAGGAGAAGTCGGCCAGCGGATCACCCAGCGTGGAAAGCTCCCAGTCCAGCACCGCGATCACGCGCGGCTCGGTCGGGTGCAGCACCATGTTGTCGAGGCGATAGTCGCCATGCACGATGGTGGTCTTGTCGCCTGCCGGGATGTTCTTCGGCAGCCATTCGATCAGCTGCTCCATCTCCGGAATGTGGATCGTCTCGGAGGCCTTGTATTGCTTGGTCCAGCGGTGGATCTGGCGGGCCACATAGTCGCCCTCCTTGCCGAAGCCTTCGAGGCCGGCTTTCTTCCAGTCGACATTGTGTAGGTCCGCAAAGGTCTTCACCTTCGCCTTGTAGATCGCCATGCGCTCAGCCGGTTCGCACTGGGGCAGCGTGCCATCCCACAGGATGCGGCCTTCCATCATGTCCATCACGTAGAACATCGTGCCGATCACCGACTCGTCCTCGCACAGGCCATAGGGACGGGCGACGGGATAGCCGAGCGGCCAGAGCGCCGAGATCACCCGGAACTCCCGGTCAACCGCGTGGGCACTGGGCAAAAGCTTGCCCGGCGGCTTGCGACGCATCACGTATTTCTTGTTCGGGGTGACCAGCTGATAGGTCGGGTTGGACTGACCGCCTTTGAACTGGCGCACTTCCAGAGGGCCTTCAAACCCCTCGACATTCGCTTCCATCCAGCGAAGCAGCTTCGCCTCATCGAATCGGTGGGATTCGGCCACTTCCTTCGTGCCGGTGAACAGTTCGTTTGCTGTTGGCGCGTCGGCCATGTTCCTGCCCTCATTTCTGCAACTTTTCAAACGATACCATACTCAAGGGCAACGCTGCGCCAAGGCCTACCGCGACGTCCGCGTGCTCTCGCCCAAGCAGGAAAGGCACGCGCCATGTTGCAGATCAAGACCCTGATCACGGCCCTCACCGTCATCTGCATTGCCAGCGTGTGCCTCGCGGGACTTGTCACGTTCATGCTGTGGCGAGAGGCGGGGCGTGTCCTCGACCAGAGGCATATTCGCGACAAGATGCGGTCGACCAGCCCCATCGCAAAGCTGTCCCCGGCTGAAACCACCATGGCGCGCGCCTTGTTTCGACAAGCTGCGGGTGGCCCCGAAGCCTTTGCCGCACAGAACCTCGCGACACAGGCCTTCCTGGAAGCGCATCAACCATTGGCGCTACGAACCCAGATCAAGCGGCGGATGGCGGCCGAACAGCTTGAACTGGAATTCTCAGAAGATGAACTTGTGCACGCGTATTTCGAGCACACATATTATGGTAAAGGTGAATACGGTCTGGACGTGGCGTCCCGGTCGATGTTCGGGAAGGATCCTGTGGATCTGACCGAGGATGAGGCGTTCGCCTTGGCTGCGGTGGCCCGCGCGCCCGCGCTGCGATCCGATCCGGAACGACTGGCACTGTGGGTCACAAAACAGAAAGAACAGGTCAAGTGATATGAAGCGTTTCCTGCCCATCCTTGCTGCGCTTTGCTTCGCTGCCCTGCCGGCGCAGGCTGTTCCGGTCGACCCCGAGGGCCTGATCCGGCCAGACCTGCTGGGCCGCGCCCTTGCCGCCCTCGAAGCGCATCGGAACGAGGTCAACCCGGTCCATCTCGTGATCGTGGACTATGCCCGCCGCTCCAGCGAGCCGCGCACCTATGTGCTGAACCTCAATACCGGCCATGTCGAAGAGTCCTTCCGTGCCGCGCACGGCTCCGGCTCAGATCCGGACCATGACGGCTTCCTCGACAAATTCTCGGATGTGCCCGGCTCCTCCGCCAGCCCGGAAGGCGCCTATCTCGTGGCCGAACCCTATGTCGGCAAGCATGGCAAGTCGCTCCGCCTCGATGGCCTCGACCCGACAAATGCCAATGCCCGCGACCGGGCCATCGTCATCCATGCCGCCGACTATGCCGAACCCACCTTCCTCCAGAAATGGGGCAAGCTCGGTCGCTCGAACGGCTGCATCGTCTTCTCAAAGGCCGATCTGTCCACATTCCTGACGGACGTGCCCCAGCGCACGCTCATCTTCGTCGGAAAGTGACAGCGCCCCTGACATCATGTTGTCAGGCCCCCGGAACACCCTAGAATGACCTCAGCCAACAGGCTGGGGGACAATAGATATGCCTTTGAAGTTGCCAGATCTCCTGTCCGGATTCCGGAGGAAGCCCGCAGCGGATGCCGCACCTCCTGTTGAACAGGCCCCCGCCCCAATCCCGAGCCAGCAAGACACGACCGCACCAGGGCGGCTGGACCGCCTCAACCGCTGGCTCACCCTTGCCGCCAATCTCGGTGTGCTGCTCGGCCTGATCATGCTGATCGTCGAAGTGCGCCAGAACGCAGCCCTGTCCCGTGCCGCGATGGAGCAGCAGAAGAACGATGTCCTCGCCGAGATCGAATTCTATATCGCAAAGCCGGAAATTTCGGAGGTCTGGATCAAGTCCATCCGCCATCCGGAAGACCTGACCGAACCGGAGCTGCGGACAATGGATGGCATCCTGGTCGCGCTGATGCTGCAATGGGACCATCGCTTCCAGATGGAGTCAGCAGGACTGGCAAGCCGGGCCGATGCACGTCAGCACGTGCTCAACTCGGCCCCCTACTATTTCGGCAGTCGCTTTGCCAAGCACTGGTGGTCGCTTCAGGCGCCCGGCTGGGAAGGCACGCCCATGATGGAAGTGGCCGGCCCGATTGTCGAAGGGCTCGATGAAAACTTCCTCGTTACCTATCTCGATAAACTGAAACTGCCTCCCAAAGGCCCGCCAGCTGAAATCGTGCCCTCAAATCCAGAGGCCACCGAATGATCCTCCGCCGCCTGACCAACGCGTTCCGTAAGCAGGACTGGTTCACCGTCGCGGTGGAAACGCTGATCGTCGTGTTCGGCGTGTTCATCGGTTTGCAGGTCAACAACTGGAATGGGGCGCGGGTCGCAGGCAGCGATGCGGCTGACCTGTTGTCGCGGCTGCGTATTGAGGCCCAAGGCACGCGCGCAGACATTGCGGACTATATCGCACTGAACGAATTGATCCTGACCGACGCAAAGCGTCTCGCCGTCCGGCTGGGCAACAGTGAAACCTGTCTTGCCATGGATGAAGAGATGAAGGGACTGATCTTGGGCATCGGAGACTTTGCTCCGCCCCGCTTTTCGCTGTCATCGGCAAACGAGGCGCTTGAGACGGGTCGGCTGTCGCTGATCGGGTCACCAGAGATTCGTGAAAGTGTCCGCGAAATGGCGGACCAGATGGCGTTCATGGACAACCAGTGGCAGCGCTATGTCCGCGTCAAGCAGGACACCGAAAAGGCCACTTTCACTGCGGCGGGCCTGCGCCTGATGACCGAGAGTGACCTGGAAGCCCGCCCCGGAACCAACGTCATCGCCGGGCTGGACCAGTACGAGATGACCTCGCCGGACCGCATCTGCGGGAATTCCGAAGTCATCGCGCTGGTCAGCAATGCGGCGCTCACCCAGCACCTCTATACGATCTATGTCGGGCAGGTCTCGGCAAAGCTCGACACCTATGCAGCAAGCCTCGTCACATATGCCGGAGACGGACGACCTGTAAGCCAATCCAACGCGGAGCAAACGCCATGATACTGCGCCGTGTCATTTCTCACGTAAAGAACCAGGAATGGACCGCTATCGCGATCGACTTCCTGATCGTTGTGTTCGGTGTCTTTGCCGGTTTTCAGGCGAACAACTGGAACGCCGCGCGTCAGGATCGCGCCCGCGCCGCAGTCTATACCGAAAGGTTGAGGGCAGAACTTCACGCTGAACTGGAATACGCAACCGCCCTTCTGGAGTACAATTCTGTTGCGTCCAGAGCCGGCAATGCGGCCTATCTGGGGCTGTCGGGAAAGGTGGGCATGGATGATGAAACCATTCTGATCAACGCTTACCGCGCGAGCCAGTACAACTGGTATGAACGCCGACGGGCGGCCTTTGACGAGATCGTGGCATCAGGGTCGCTGGCGCTGATTTCCGATGTCGGCCTGCGCGAAACCGCGATCGGCATTTACAACACACCGATCTTTTCCATCACCCTCTCAGAGGGTCAGTCGTCCCGGTATCGTGACCTCTTCCGAATGTCGATTGAGTCGTCATTGCACGATGACCTCAGCAAGAATTGTGGCGACAAGGAGTATGACAGCGGTGGCGCCGCTGTCGGGCTGCTCACGATGGACTATCCCTGCACACTCACCGTCAGTCCGGACGAGATGGCAGAAGGCGTTCTGGCGCTTCGGAGTGACCCCGAGGTCGCAAGAGCACTGAAACTGCGTAACGCCCAGGTGTCAGGCAGAACGTATGACCTTGAAGCGACGATAAGGACATTCGGGCTGAAAAAGCTGTTCGAAGAGGACATCACGCCATGATCCTGCGCCGCATCACTGACGCTTTCCGCAAGCAGGACTGGTTCACTGTCGCGGTGGAGACGCTGATCGTTGTGCTCGGCGTGTTCCTTTGCCTCCAGGTCAACAACTGGAACGCCGCGCGTAACGATAGGGAGCGGGGCAACGCGTTTGCCGAGCAGCTCAGAGCCGATCTCCTGGTCGAGGCCTGGAATTACGAAGGCCTCATCGACTATCTTGGCGCCGTCCGTGACTATGCCGATAGCGCGCTCGCCATTCTTGAAGGCAAAGCCGGCGCGTCGGATGAAGACCTCCTGATCTACGCCTACCGCGCGACACAATATCAGGGCGGGGTGCGTCAGCGTGCGACCTTCGATGAGTTGACCTCAACCGGATCCATGTCGCTGATCAGGGACCCGGTGCTGCGGGATGCAGCCATTCTCGTTTACACGACGCCCATTATTGCACCGGCCAGCGGAGAAGGCATGGACTCGCCCTATCGCGACGCATTCCGGAAAAGCGTTCCGGTCGAGGTGCAGGTGGCTCTGGGGGAAACCTGTGGCGACAAATTTATGGCTATCGGCGACTATGAGGGCATTGGAAGCCAGCTCAACTATGATTGCGAAACCGGCCTGTCACCTGAACTTGTTAAACAGGGGGCAGAGGCCTTGCGTACGGACCCTCAACTCATTCCGCTGCTTCGGTTGCAGGCCATGAATGCCAAGTCTTCGTTTACCACTCTCGCCAATAACAACAAGGATATCAGGGACAGCCTGCGCGCAGTGGTGGGAGACACGCAATGACCCTTGAGCAAATCGCCTATATCGCCCAGATCGCCGGTGTGCTCGTCGTCGCCGCGACCCTGATCTTCCTCGCCCTGCAGGTGAGACAAGGGACCAATCTCCTGCGGTCGGAAGCGCGGCAGACCCAGCTCGCGAATGACCAGACCGGCGTCTACAAATTTGTGGAGTTCCCGGAACTCGGCCGCATCCTGTCGCAGGTCGAAACGCCGAGCTTCGAGGAGAAGACCAAGGCGATCTTCTGGATGATCGGCCAGATGCGCGCCCGCGAATATGAGTGGCTGCAATACAAGGCCGGCGCGATGGACAAGGAACCCTGGGAATCCTATCGCGGCGTGATCTATTTCGTCCTCGGCACGGAACGCGGCCGGGCGTTTTGGGACCTCACCTCAGCCTATTTCAATTCGGGCTTCACGAAGATGGTCACCGAGATGATGGCAGACATGCCAACCATCGATTACTGGGACAAGCTGCAGGACATCAAATAGCGCCTGACGACTGCCGGATTTCCTTACCGATTTTACATGTCTCACAAACGCGTGAGGGGCATGGAAACCACCCTCGATTTACCCATATGGACAAGACGAGAGAGGCCCCGTTCACCCCGTTTCTTCCCCCTGGAAACCGAACGGCGAGCCGCCCGCCATGCTTATCCGTCCTCCCCCCTACAGATAGCATGGCGGGCTTTCTCACCGCCTGAATGCCTCAGGCCAGCCCCCACGCAAAAAATCTGGATAAAGCGGCCCGCCGCCACGTCATATCCCTGGAACCCGGGCAACCGGATCCCGTTCGCTTTGGATACTTCCCCTTTTCCCACTGCACCTCGGGGACAAAGCGATCTGCCCGTCATGCCGCACCCTCCCCCTGCCCCCCCACAGGAGAACGGCATGGCGGGCCCCCTTTCCGCGATAGCGCCTAAGCGCCCTTGCTTTCGTGCCCGGCGACGTTACACCCCCGCCCATGCTCACCATAACGAACCTCGATTTTCAGGTCGAAGCCCGGCCCTTGTTTGAATCTGCCTCGGCACAGATCTCTTCCGGCTGGAAAGTTGGTCTTGTCGGCCGCAACGGCACCGGCAAGTCCACCCTGCTGCGCCTGATCCGCGAAGATGTGGAGCGGCCGACCAGCGACGCCTCGATCCGCCTGAACACCGGCGCCCGGCTCGGCTGGGTCGCGCAGGAAGTCGCCCCCAGTGATGAGACAATCCTCGACGTGGTGCTCGCCGCCGACAAGGAACGCCACGCCCTGATGCAGGAATCGGAGACGGCGACCGACCCGAACCGGATCGGCGAGATCCACGAACGCCTGATGGACATCGACGCCTGGTCAGCCGAGGCGCGCGCCGCCGAAGTGCTGCACGGGCTCGGCTTCACTGACGCAGACCTGATGCGCGCCACGAAGGAATTCTCCGGCGGCTGGCGCATGCGCGCCGCGATCGCCGGCGTCTTGTTCTCGCAGCCGGACTTCCTCCTGCTGGACGAGCCGACCAACTATCTGGACCTTGAAGGCGCCGCCTGGCTGGAAGGCTATATCAAGCGCTATCCGTACACGGTCCTGATCGTCAGCCACGACCGCGAGATGCTGAACCGCTGCGTCACCCACACGATGGCGCTGGAACACCGCAAGCTCTCCATCACGCCGGGCGGCTATGACGACTGGCTGAAACTGCGCGCCGCCAAGCTCGCCCAGCTGGAAAGCCAGAAGGTGAAGCAGGAGAAAGACCGCGCCCACCTGCAGAGCTTCGTCGACCGCTTCCGCGCCAAGGCCTCCAAGGCCCGTCAGGCCCAGTCGCGCATCAAGATGCTGGAGAAGATGCAGGACATCTCGATCCCGGTCGCGGATCGCACGACGCCCTTCCACTTCCCGCCGCCCGCCGACAAGCTCGCCCCGCCCATGCTGGAACTGCAGGGCGCAGACCTTGGCTATGGCGAAGACGCGGTGATCCTGTCTAAGGTGAACCTTCGTCTGGACCCGGATGATCGGATCGCGATTGTCGGCGCCAACGGACAAGGCAAGACGACGCTGGTGAAATCCATCGCCGAACGCCTGCCCCTGATGGCTGGCAAGCGCGTCACGCCCAAAGCCGTCCGCATCGGCTATTTCTCGCAGGACCAGCTGGACGAACTGACCGAGGGCGACACGGTGCTGGATCACGTGCGCCGCCTGCTGCCGAATGACACGACACCTGCAAAGGTGCGTGCCGCCGCCGCCGCGATGGGCTTCAATGCGGAAAAAGTGGAAACGAAAGTCGAGAAGCTTTCCGGCGGTGAGAAAGTGCGCCTCCTCCTCGGCCTCATGTCCCACAGCGCGCCGCACATCCTGATCCTCGACGAGCCGACCTCTCACCTCGACATCGACAGCCGCGAAGCGCTGATCTACGCGCTGAACGACTTCCCCGGCGCCGTTCTCCTGATCACGCACGATATCTATCTGGCAGAGGCAACCGCTGACCGGCTCTGGCTGGTCAAGGATGGCCGCGCGACGACCTATGACGGCGACCTCGCCGACTATCGCGCCCTCGTCATGAAGGCCGACCGCGCCGAAGCCAAAGACGCCAAGCCCGTGAAGAAATCAGAGCCGAAGCCCGCCGCCTCCCCGGAAGACAAGAAGCGCCTCTCTGCCCTCAAGAAAAAGGCGCGCGAAGCAGAAGAGCGGATGGAAAAGGCCAACGCCGCTGTCGCGAAGATCGACGCCGCGCTCGCCAAGGGCGGTCAGTCGCCTGACGAACTTGCCAAACTCCTCAAAGACCGCGCCGCCCACGCCGAAACCGCCGCCGATGCCGAGCACATCTGGCTCGAAGCGGCCGAAGCGCTGGAAACCGAGGCCTAAACAGCCCCGCCTGTCACAAATTCCGCCGCTGTCTCGTCTTGCCTCTGAAACAGGAGACAAGACATGTGGAGACCCGCTCTCTTTCTGATCGCTGCGCTGCACATCTGCGCGGCGCTGAGCATGTGGTTCACGCCGCATCACTGGTACGAGACCGTGCCGGGCGTTGCGATGATGGGGCCGTTCAATCTGCACTTCATCCGCGATATCGCGCTCGCCTTCGGGATGAGCGCCGGGGCACTGGCCTATGGTGCGCTGAGGCTTGACCGCACCGCCGCCCTCTGCGGCGCGGCATGGCCCTGCCTGCACGCGCTCTTTCACATTTCGATCTGGATCGAACGCGGCATGCCCTTCGACCAGATCGCCCTCGTCAACCTGATCGGCATCCAGCTGCCCGCCTGGCTGGCCTTCGCCGCCGCCCTCTTATTCCTACGCAAGGAGATCACGAGATGATCCGCAAATTCCTCCACACTCAGATCAACAAGTTCGGCCAGGCCTTCCGCTATGACGTGACCTATATGCACGACATAGCGGACATCTCGCCCGGCGCCGCCTACACGCTTTCGCGCTTGCCGAACTTCTACAAGTATCGCGGCCCGAAGGCGGGGCAACCGGTCTGGACCGGCGCCCTGCTCGCCTCCACACTGGAGGGCGATTGTGGCCCGTGCGCCCAGCTTGTGATCGACATGGCGCTCGCCGGTGGCGCGGACGCTGAAGCCCTGCAAGCCTGCGCCGAAGGCCGCCCGGAAGATGCCGGCGCCATGGGCCTCGGCTACCGGTTTGCCAACGCCGCCATTTCCGGAGACCTCGCCGCCGACAATCTGCGCCGTGAAATCGAAGCCGAATTCGGCAAGAAAGCCGCCCTCTCCTGCGCCTTCGCTGCTGCGTCCGGGCGCATCTATCCCGTCCTCAAACGCGGCATCGGCCACGGGCAGGCGTGCACGAGACTGGACTTTGCCGGAAAGCAGGTGAAGCTCGCCGCATGACGACTGACGCCGCGATCTTCGAAGCCGAACGCCCCGGCCTGACCGCCCTCTGCTACCGCATGCTGGGAGAGCGTGCGAGCGCCGAAGACGCGGTGCAGGACACGTGGCTCCGCTGGGCGCGGGCCGATCATACAGCCATCGAAAACCCCGGCGCGTGGCTACGTCGCACGGCAACGCGCATCGCCATCGATGCCCTGCGCTCAGCCCGAGCAAGGCGCGAGACCTATCCCGGTCCCTGGCTGCCCGAACCGCTGGTCGAAAGCGACAGCCTCAGCGTGGAGGACAGTTTCGCTCTCGCGCAGGAATGCGAACTAGCCCTGCTCTGGGCCATGGAACGCCTGACGCCGACGGAACGCGCCGCCTTCATCCTGCGCGAAGCCTTCGATGCCGGTTATGACGAGATCGCCGCGAGCACGGGGAAGTCCGAAGCCGCCTGCCGCCAACTGGTCAGCCGCGCGCACCGGCGCTTGCAGGAAAGCGGCCCGCGCTTCGATGCCCCGCCCGAGGAAGTCGCCGGCCTGCTGCAACGCTTCATGGCGGCTGCCGGAGCACAGGACCACGAGGCCGCGCTGTCGCTGTTCACGCCCGGCGCAGTGGCATATTCCGACGGCGGAAAGAAAGCCCGCGCGGCCCTGCGTCCGCTGAAAGGTCCGGCAGAGATCGTTCAGGTCGTGATGGCGATCATCGCCAAATCCCTGAAAGATGGCGCGCACTGGTCGATGGAGCCCGGCCTCGCCAATGGCGCACCGGCTCTCGTCCGCCGGATGGGCGGCAAAGTGGATCTCGTCCTCACCCTCGCACCGGGTACGGACGGCCGCATCGCCTGGCTCTACGCCATGCGCAACCCGGACAAGCTGCCAGCCTAGCCCGCCAGCACGCGGTCGCAGAAGGCGTCGTGCGACGTGCGGATTTCGTCCAGAGCGTGATGGATGATCTGGCGGTCCGGATCGAACATCAGTTCCAGCGTGATTCCGCGCAGCGACAGGATCAGCATGCGCGTGTGCACCACGACCGCTTCGACATCCCGCACGCCCGCTTCCCGCGCGCGGCGTCGGGTTTCGCGATCAAGCTCCACTTCGATCTCACCCGCGACACGCGCCAGCGCACCCGCCAGCTCCGTGTCCCACCGCGCGGCCAGAAGCACTTCAGTGACCGCCACCGAGGCTGGCAGGCCCTGGCTCTCCCAGTAGAGATCGCACAACCGGCGCAGACGCTCGACAGGATCGGCAATCTGCTCGAAGCGCGCCTTCGTGTCGGCCATCATGGCGCGCATGGCCGCCTCGATGGTCACCGTCATCAGGTCCAGCCGCGTCGGGAACTGGTTCAGCACTGAGCCGCGGCTGATACCTGATTTCGACATCACCGCCTCGATCGATGTGCCCGCATAGCCGCGCGCATTGAGGCAGTCGATACAGGCCTCGATCAATGCCTTACGCGTCTCTTCGCCCCGGCGAGTCCGCCGGCGGACTTCGGTGTCTTTTATATCGGCCATTCTGCGTGTGATTTCCCGCCCTATACACAACAGATAATGGCGACCAGCTCACGCGCGTCAACTGCAGGGTCAAAAATGGTCAATGTTGACTATTCGAAAAACAGCGGTAGATTTCTACCCGCAGACGAGACCGGCACAAGACCAGCCGTCGGCAAGGCCCGATAAAACACATCAGAACGGGCCGTTTGGGAGGAATGAGGAATGAGCGACACAAGTGTCACCCCGACTCCGGCTGCCAATGCCGGTTACCAGATTTTCCGCACATCCACCGCGCCCTCGCTCGACGAGACGGCGCACATGGAAGTGGCGGACATGACGCCAGACCTTGAAGCCGGCATCGGCGTGGCGCTCGAAGCGGGCTTCGCCGAGGGCAATGTGGTCAAGACCCTGTTCTCGCAACCGGGCTTCAGCCTCACCCACGCCTGGTTCAAGAGCGGCTTTCCGCTTCCCCTTCATACACACAATGTCGACTGTCTTTACTACATCGTCGCCGGTAGCCTCCAGCTCGGCGCGGACACCCTTGGTCCAGGCGATGGCTTCTTCCTCGGTGCCGGCAAGGCCTACCGTTACACACCTGGCCCCGAGGGCGTAGAGGTGCTGGAATTCCGCACCGAGGAAGATTTCGACATCAAGTTTCTCGCGAAAACGCTGCCGGCGTGGCAAAAAATCGCCGGTACTATCGCGGACCGCCGCCCCGCATGGGCCGCAGAGTCTCCTCCCAGCTCGAAGCTGGCCTGAGGGGGCGGCGGAAAAACATGACCACGCAACGGTTTGAGAACAAGGTCGCCGTGATCACCGGCGCGGCTTCCGGCATCGGCGCGGCCACAGCCCGCCTCCTCGCCCGCGAAGGCGCCCATGTCGTGCTGGCCGACATCAGTGACGAGGGCGGACGCACGCTGGCCGCAGATCTTGGCTCCACGTCCATGGCGGTTGCCTGCGATGTCTCGAAAGAGGCCGACGTCGCCGCCCTGATCCGCGCCGCCATTGACGCACACGGACGAATAGACATCCTGTTCAACAATGCCGGCATCGGAAGTTTCGGCAACTCGGTCGAGTTGCCACCCGACCAGTGGGAACAGGTCATCGCGGTGGACCTGCACAGCGTCTATTACGCCTGTCACCATGCAATTCCGCATATGCCGCGCGGCAGCGCGATTGTGAACACGGCATCCATTTCAGGCCTTGGCGGAGACTATCGCTTTGCCGCCTATAACGCCGCCAAAGGCGCCGTGATCAACTATACACGCGCCCTCGCCATCGACCATGCGCGCGACGGTATCCGCGTCAACGCGCTCTGCCCCGGCCTGGTCGAAACGCCTATCACAGCGGGGCTGAATCAGATGCCCGGCCTGCATGAGGACTGGACCGCCCGTATTCCGCTCGGCCGCGCGGCCCAACCGGAAGAGATGGCAAATGTCGTCGCCTTCCTTGCTTCGGATGCGGCCTCCTACGTCACCGGCACGATCATGGTGGCCGATGGCGGCACGACCGCCCATACCGGCCAGCCGGAAGTCGCCCGCTTTGCCGGCATGGCGGACAGCTAGATGCGCGCCATCACCCTACAGGGCAGCCAGTTCCGCCTCGCAGACCTGCCTGACCCGTCGCCCATCACCGGCCAGCTTCTGGTCCGCCCGCTGTTCACCGGCATCTGCGGCAGCGATCTCAGCCTGCGCAAGCAAATGGCCGCGCTGGAAGCCGCCACGCCGGAAGAGGCACGCGACCAGCTGCCCGTCATCATTCCCGGCCACGAATTTTCTGCCGAAGTGATCGGCATTGGTCCGGATACAGACACCGCGCTGAAAGTGGGCGACCGGGTCACCGGCCTGCCCTTCACGCACAGCCATGACGGCCCGGCCTGTATCGGCCTCTCACCCATTCACAGCGGCGGGCTCGCCAGTCTCTCCTGCATTGATGCGGTACGCAGCTTCCGCGTGCCGGATTCTGTAGCTGACGATCTCTCCGCCCTGACGGAGCCGCTCTCCGTCGGCCTTCACGCAACGAACCTCGCCAGCCGCAATTCCGGCCCGAACATGGTGATCGGCTGTGGCCCGGTCGGGCTCGCGGTTATCCTGTCACTGAAGCTCGCCGGGCGCGGACCGATCCTGGCGGCAGACTTTTCGGCAGAGCGCCGCGCCGTTGCCGCCACACTCGGCGCAGACATCGTGCTCGATCCGGCAACTGACAGCCCGTATGCGCGCTGGGCCGATCTCGGTCACACCCCGTTGCCCATGTCACCTTTGCTGGAGCGGGACTTCCGGGGTCTGCCGCCGGGCCTCAACATTTTCGAATGCACCGGCGCACCGGGCGTCATCGACCAGATCGTCAAATCCGCCCCGGCCCACGCGCACATCATCGTGGTCGGTGTCTGCCCCCACGAAGAAAAGTTCACCCCGACAGAGGGCATCGTCCGGGAACTGACACTGGAATTCAGCTTCGCCTATCGCCCGGAAGAATTCGCCAGCGCCCTCGCCCTGATCGAAGCCCACCCCGATGAAGCCGCGCGCCTGATCACCAGCCGTCAGCCCCTCGCCAACACCGAAGCCGCCTTCGACAGCCTCGCGGGCAACGCGCACGAGATAAAGATCCTGATCAATCCCAACGCCTGACGTGCGGGCGGACAGCTATTCCCCGGTCAACGCGCTGAGATCGACGCCATATTCGGCCATTCCACCGAAAACATTGGCCATGGTGCGCTCGGCATCCTGTTGCGCGGATGCCTGCCGCAGGCCGTCCAGCGCCGCCCTGTCGAGCCACTGGCCGCGATAGACCAGCCCTGCAGGCTCTGCCGCGCAGGAAATGTCCGCCAGCGGATCGCAGGGCAGCAGGACGAGGTCTGCCGCGCAACCTGCCTCAACGCAGCCATCCTGCCCCACCGTGCCCAGCACAACCGACGGCGTGTAAGTCGCCGACCGCAGCACGTCATAGGGTGACAGGCCCGCGCCGGTCAGCAAGGCCAGTTCCTCGCCCAGCGACTTGCCGGGAATATTGGTGAAGATGCCCGCATCCGTACCGGCCAGCAACGTGACGCCCTCTTCCTGGAAGATCTTTGCCACCCGCGCATAGAAGGCCGCATCGTCCGCGACAGGCGCCGGATCCTGCCCGGCCCAGAATTCGAAATTACCGCCCTCGGTCTGCTGTTCCACCAGATTCAGCAGTTCCGTCCCCGGACGGCTTGTCGCCGCGCCGCCGGTCTCGGCGACAAGCAGGAGGTTGCGGTGCGCCAGCAGGGTCGCCGTCACCGGCACGCCTTCCGCCGCGATCTTGTGGCCAAGCGCACGCGCTGCCGCTTCATCGTGGCGGTTGCGCAGGCCGTGCCAGACGACGGATTCAATATGCTCGATCGTCTCGAAATGATCGGCCAGCACTTCCTCGAAACTGATATTGAAAGGCTTGTCCT
The DNA here is from genome assembly GCA_000961695.1 of Hyphomonadaceae bacterium BRH_c29. Taxonomy (GTDB): domain Bacteria; phylum Pseudomonadota; class Alphaproteobacteria; order Caulobacterales; family Hyphomonadaceae; genus Hyphomonas. The sequence continues at coordinate 4,352 of LADW01000014.1, read as the reverse complement.
TCGGCATGCCCTCTTCGCGCACACCTTCCGGTGTATGGCCGACGACGGGCATGCCGCGCGCGGCCGCTTCCTCGATGATCGCCTTATAGGCCGGGCGCATGAGGTTGGAATAGACCTTGATCCGGTCAAACCCCGCCTCTGCCTGCCATGCGACGGCGGCCCGCGCCTCATCCGCGGTTTCGACCATCTGGTGATTGATCTGCGCATTCGGGCCGGGGCTGTTGAGAATCGGCCCGGTGGTGATGAGGTGCGGCCCCATCAGCTCCCCCGCCTCGATCCGCTTCGCCAGCGGCAGGTGGAAAGAGAGACCGGACATGTTGCGCACCCGCGTCACGCCCCAGGACAGGTAAGCGCCAAGCTCCGCCTCGTCCCAGATGTGGACGTGCATATCGGTGAGGCCCGGCACCATTGTTCGCCCGGCACCGTCCACCGTTTCCGGCGCGGAGAGGCCCTCCGGCGTCTCCCGCACGGCCAGGATTTTCCCATCCTTCACCAGCACATAGGCGTTCTCACGGATCGCAGGCGCCTCCCCCTCGAAGCCAATCGTCCGCACATCGCGGATCAACAAATCTCCGGTGAGCGGTTCCGGCCCGAGCGCAGAGGCGCAGGCAGCAAGGACTCCTACACCCAATACGGCACCAAATCCTTTCAAGGTCTGTCTCATCATTGTCTCCAGATCGCCGCGGGGCAGAATTGCCTAGCCCCGCTTCAGCGCTCGCCAGCCAATATCCCGGCGGCAGAAGCCTTCCGGCCAGTCGATGGCGTCGACGCCGGCATAGGCCCGGTCCACCGCTTCACGCAGGGTCGCGCCGCTGGCGGTGACGTTCAGCACACGTCCGCCTGTCGCCGTCAGCAGGCCCAGCGCGTTCATGTCGGTGCCGGCATGGAAGACGTGCACGCCGTCAATGTCGTTCGCCTTGCCGACATGCTTGATGACCGAGCCCTTCTCGACCTTGCCAGGATAACCCTTCGCCGCCAGCACAACCGTCGCGGTCGGCTCGAACTGGTCCAGCTCCAGCAGCGCCTCGAACGCCGCCTCATTGCCCTTCAGGCCGCCCGTCGCCGAGGCGAGCAGCGCCGGAACGATGTCGCCCTTCAGGCCCTTCATCAGAACCTGGCATTCCGGATCTCCGAAGCGGACATTGAACTCGACAACTTTCGGGCCCTCAGCCGTCACCATGATGCCGATATAAAGCACGCCCTTATACGGCATCCCGTCTTTGGCCATGCCCTTCAGCATTGGCTCGGCAATCTCGGCCTTCACGCGGGCCATGATCTCATCGGTCACCACCGGGGCCGGAGCGTACGCGCCCATGCCGCCCGTGTTCGGCCCCGTGTCGCCATCGCCGACGCGCTTGTGGTCTTGCGCGGCGGGCAGATAGATCGCGCCCTTGCCATCGGTGATCACGAATATGCTGGCTTCCTCGCCATGCATGAATTCCTCGATCACCAGCGTCGCGGAGGCTTCCCCGAACTGGCCAGCCAGCATTTCGTCGACGGCCGCATCGGCTTCCGTCAGCGTCGCGGCGATCACGACGCCCTTGCCGCCCGCCAGGCCGTCGGCCTTCAGCACATAGGGTGCTTCCATTTTGCGCAGGAATGCCTTGGCGAGGCCGGGCTCTGTAAATTCTCCATAGGCCGCCGTCGGCACGCCATAGGCGACCATCCGGCCCTTGGAGAAGGCCTTGGAGCTTTCCAGCTGCGCCGCCGCCTGGCTCGGCCCGAACACATCGAACCCGCGCGCCCGCAGCAGGTCTGACAGGCCCAATGCCAGCGGGGCTTCCGGCCCGATCACAATCAGATCCGGCTCGATCTGCAGCGCCAGCTGTTCCAGCCGGTCAATGTCGGTCGCCGCGACGTCAAAGCACGGGCCAACCTCGTCCATACCGGGATTGCCCGGCGTCGAATGGACCACGTCGACCAGCGCCGAAGCGGCCATTTTCCAGGCCAGAGCGTGTTCCCGCCCGCCCGATCCGATAAGAAGAATGTTCATGGCGGGCTTGATGCGCGGCGCCGCGTCTGAGATCAAGTCGTATGAGTGAACATAAAGACATGTGTGGCCTGTGGAGCGGAACCTACCGCAACGACCGCGATGGCACGTGCGTGAGCTTCTCCGCCATGTTCACCGAGGCCAACGGACAACTGTGCGGCACGACCCTGGAACCGGCCACATTCGGCCCGCTGCTCGGCTGCGACTTCGAATACGAGGCCACCGTGCGCGGCGACCGCTGTGGCCAGCACATCCTGCTGACCAAGCGCTTTGTGCCCTCCACCGGCATTCTCCAGCCGGAAGTGTTCTTTGTCGGCGCCGTCGATGCCTCTTTCACCCGCTTCACCGGGCGCTGGGCGGTCTCGGAGCAGGTGCAGCAATCCGGAACATTCACGCTGACCCGCGTGGCCACCCGCACCCGATTTTCCCTCGCCGCCATGCTGGCCGCCGGCGCCTGAAGCGTCGATCATCAGGGGGGAGAAATCCGCGCCTATCCCCCGGTTTCCGCCAATAATGGCAACAGGATACACCCCCGCTCATCCGCCCGGCCCAGTGCCCTGTCATGCTTGCCGGATGAACTTCCCGGTCCCCCAATTTGCCACCGATCTGATCCGCCGCTGGTGGGATGGTGTGTGCGATGCCGTGGATCAGTTCCTGGCCATCTATACGCCCGCCGACGGGGAAGCCCCCTTGCGCATCCCGCGCAGCGAGGCCCGTTCCGTCAACGCGGCGCTCGACATGTTCGAGGCCGTGATCCGGCGCATTCTGGTGGTCATGTGTGCAGAGCTTGGCCCCACCCCGGCACCTGGCCCGCTGGCGCCGCTCCTGTTCTGTATTGAGGAAGCCCCGTCTGCCCCGGTCATCCGCCAGCCGCGCGAGGTCGATCCGGACTATTGCCTGAAGGCCCCACCGGAACGCGCCCTGCACACCGATTCGCCGTCAGACGGGCTCGTCTCCTCCGCGCGCCTGCTGAAGCGCCTCGCCGCCCTCGCGCACGTCTTCGACAATGGCCAGCTCTATCTGGACGCCATGTGCGCCCGCCTCTGCGCCCATCTGAAGCCATTGCGGGCAGAACTGCCGGCCCCCTTCACCGCCGCATCCCTGCCCGAAAGCCAGGCCGCAGACCTGCGCAACATCCACCAGGTATCCCTGTCCGCGCAGGCCTATAACTCGTCCTGACATGCCCCGAAAACCGGACCTCCCGCTCCCTCGCCCCGGCGACGGGAGGCATCGGTGCTGGAAAAACCCTCACCTCCCATTGCTGCGCAATGGGTCCCTCCTCTCCCAGAGGGAGAGGGGTTTACCGCTGCTCCGGGTCGCCACCCCTCTCCCGCTTGCGGGAGAGGAGGGACCCGCGCCCGAAGGGCGTGGGAGGTGAGGGTCGGCCGCAGGCCGCCAAGCCCTTGCCCCCACCCGCAACCGCGTCCAAAACGGGGGCATGACTGATACACCCCCGCCCTCCAATGATGCCGCCCTTAGCGTCTCCGAACTCGCCGCCAGCCTGAAGCGGACGGTGGAGACGAATTACGACCATGTCGTCGTGCGCGGCGAGCTGGGCCGGGTCACCCTTGCGCGCTCAGGCCACATGTATTGCGACCTGAAAGACGAGAAAGCCGTGCTGAACACAGTGATGTGGAAAGGCCAGGTCGACCGGTTGCCCTTCCGCCCGGAAGAGGGCCTGGAAGTCATCGCGACCGGGCGCCTGTCGATCTATGAAGGCCGCTCGAACTATCAGATGATCGCCTCGTCCATGCGCCCTGCCGGGGCGGGTGCGCTGATGGCGCTGCTGGAAGAGCGCAAGAAAAAGCTCGCCGCCGAGGGCCTGTTTGACCCCGAGCACAAGAAGCCGCTGCCCTACCTGCCCCGCACCATCGGCGTCGTGACCAGCCCCACCGGCGCCGTCATCCGCGACATCCTCCACCGTATCCGCGACCGCTTCCCGGTCCGCGTCATCGTGTGGCCGGCCCTTGTGCAGGGCGACAGCGCAGCGGGCCAGATCACCGCCGGCATCAAGGGCTTCAACGCCATGACGGGCGAGGACCGGCCGGACGTGCTGATCGTCGCGCGCGGCGGCGGCTCGATCGAAGACCTCTGGCCCTTCAACGAGGAGATCGTCGTCCGCGCCGCCTTCGACAGCGAGATCCCGCTGATCTCCGCCGTTGGCCACGAGACCGACACGACGCTGATCGACTATGTCTCCGACGCCCGCGCGCCGACGCCGACCGGCGCCGCAGAGATTGCCGTGCCGGTCCGCTCGGAACTCTTGCTGCAAACCGGCGAAGCGGGCGAGCGCCTGAAGCGCGCCCTTGTCCGCCGCACCGGTCAGGCGAAGGACAAGCTCGCCGCCGCCCGCCTGCCGCGC
>LADW01000087.1 GCA_000961695.1 Hyphomonadaceae bacterium BRH_c29 | reverse complement strand
GAGACGGGCCGCCTCCTCGGCCGTAGCGGCTGCGGCGGCCTCTTCGGCCCGGCGCGCTGCCTCATCGAGGCGCGCGGCTTCAGCGGCGGCTTCCTGGGCCTCGCGCGCCTGACGCTCTTCCCAGGCCTTGTTGGCCTCGGCGACGATCCGTTCGATCTCTTCCTTTTCGGCAGCCGCCTTTGCGGCCTCTGCCTCAGCCGCTTCCTTTGCGGCGAGCTCCTCAGCCGAGAGTTCGGGCGCCTGCATGGCAGCGCCGGCGGCCTTCAACTCGTCCGCCTTTTTCTTCTTCCCGAACCAGAGGATCATTCTTGTATTTCTCCGATCAGCTGTTTGCCGTCATGCCCGGTTATATGGGCACGCACCGGGCGTCCAGCTTGGCCGGGATCGCGCGACAGTTTCACCGGCGTGAAGTCCGGCAGGCGCGCCGCCGTTTCCCGCTCCACCAAAGCCTCGCGAATTTCGCCAATATGGCGCGAAAAGTGCGTCTTGAGTGCGTTTTCGCCTGTCTCACGCAGACGCGCGGCCCGTTCCTTGATCACGGCCTTCTCCAGTTGCGGCATACGCGCTGCCGGTGTGCCGGGGCGCGGGCTGTAGGGAAAGACGTGCAGGAAGGCGAGGCCACAATCATCCACAAGACGAACTGAGTTCTCGAAATGCGCCTCGGTCTCGGTTGGAAACCCAGCAATGATATCCGCACCAAGTGCAATATCCGGACGCAAACTCCGCAGCTTGTCCGCCAGAATAATCGCGTCATCGCGTGAATGGCGCCGCTTCATCCGCTTCAGGATCAGATTGTCACCATGCTGCAGCGACAGGTGCATGAACGGCGCAAGGCGCGGTTCGCCCATCGCCTCGAACAAGGCGTCATCGATCTCGATGGCATCAATCGACGAAATCCGCAGCTGTTGCAGGCCCGGCACCAGTTTCAGGATGCGCTGCACCAGATTGCCGAGCTGCGGCGTGCCCGGCAGGTCTGCGCCCCAGCTGGTCAGATCGACGCCGGTCAGCACGACTTCATAATGCCCGGTCTCAACCAGGCGCCTGACCTGCTCAACCACTTCGCCGGCCGGTACAGAGCGGGAATTCCCCCTCCCGAACGGGATGATGCAGAACGTGCAGCGATGGTCACAGCCATTCTGGACCTGCACATAGGCCCGTGCGCGCCCATCCATGCCATCGATCAGATGCGCCGCCGTCTCTTTCACCGACATGATATCGTTGACGCGCACCTTCTCATGCCCGCCCAGCAGGTCCACCGGAAGCCAGGTCTCGGCTTTCATCTTTTCATGGTTGCCGATGACCCGGGTCACTTCCGGCATCTTGGCGAACATGTCCGGATCGATCTGCGCCGCGCAACCGGTTACGAGGATCGGCGCACCGGGATGCTCTTTCGCGGCCCTACGGATGGCCTGACGTGCAGACCTGACAGCCTCACCGGTCACCGCACACGTGTTCACGATCACCGCTGCCGACAGGCCCGCCGCCTCCGCATGGCTGCGCATCACCTCGGACTCGTAAGAGTTCAGGCGGCATCCGAGCGTAATCAGCGTCGGGCTGGAAGGGCTTTCGGGCTTGGTCATGGCAATATCGTCCAGCGCACATCGCGCCGCGCAGCGCATGAATCAAGCGCAGGCCTCAGATTTCGGTTTCGAATTCCAGCTCGACCGGCCCCGTCATGTAGACGCGGTCGTCGCTTTCGCGCCACTCGATCAGAAGTTCTCCGCCGTCGAGGATCAGTTTCGCGGTCCGTTCGGTGAGCTTTGCACGCGCTGCGCAGACCAGCGCTGCGCAGGCCCCCGTGCCGCAGGCTTTGGTCAGCCCTGCCCCGCGTTCCCACACCCGCAGACGGATCGTGTTGCGGTCAATCACCTGCGCGAAGCCGACATTCGTGCCTTCCGGGAACAGCGGGTGCCATTCGACCAAGGGCCCCAGCGCCGGGATGTCATAGGCGTCCACATCGGAGACAAAGAACACCGCGTGCGGGTTACCCATGGAAACGACCGCAGGTCGCGACAGCACCGGATTGTCGATCGGCCCGATCTTCACGTCGACGCCGCGCACATCCATCTTTTCAGACAGCGGAATGTCTTCCCAGCCCATCAGGGGCGAGCCCATGTCCACCGTAATCAGGCCGTCTTCAGCCCGGAAAGCGCGCAGCATGTCAGCCTCGGTCTGGATCGTGATCCGGTCCTTGCCGGTTTCGTCCAGAAGAAGGCGCCCGACGCAGCGGCTGGCATTGCCGCAGGCAGAGACTTCACCGCCATCCCGGTTCCAGATGCGCATGAACACATCCTTGGTGGCGTCGCGCTCCAGCGCGATCACCTGGTCGGCATTCAGATCTTCGGCGATCTGGCACACCTGTTCGGTCGTCGGCGTGAACGGCGCCGAACGGGCATCGAAAATGGCAAACGCGTTGCCGGCACCATTCATCTTCCAGATCTTCATAAGGGGTCCATATCCGGTTTTCCGGTTTCGCAGAAGCGGGCCGTGATGCCCTATCGGGGCAGCCGCGTCGAGACAACCCAGCCCGCGATCTGGATTCCCAATGCCAGCAACAGAAGCGCCGGTACAAACTTGTGCGAAACGAACATCGCGATCACCGCTGCAGCCATACAGGCATAGTCGACAACGTCCGACGACATCAGCCAGCCTTCCGGCGTGCGGGCGCGGCGTACTTCCAGCAGGGTCACGCTACGCCACACCCGGCCCATATCCGGCGGACCGAAGACTTCCTGCAGGCGTTTGGGATCACGGATGCCGGTCATTTCGGCCAGATCCCCGATCTGCGCCTCGCCGAGCGCAATGTTGCGCTTGCGGCCCGACGTGCCGATCAGGCTCACCAATGCCGACAGGCCCACCGCAAGCGCGATGGCCACCAGCGTAAACCCGTCAAAAGGACCATACCCGCTCATGCGCGTTCATATAGGCGCTTGCAGGTCCCGCCGGTAGCTCCTGCCCTGGAATTCGCATCAGACCGTCGGAACGGTCCCGCCATCGATCAGATATTCGGCACCCGTAATCGACGCCGCACGCGCAGAGGCAAGGAATACGACGAGATCGGCAACTTCCTCGGGCTTCGAGGGCCGCCCCAACGGGATCCCCCCAAGCGAGTCCATGAGCGTCTTCTGAGCGGACGCATAGTCGCCGCCCGAATCGGCGGCGAGCCGCTCGACCAATGCGACAGCAGCCTCTGTCTCGATCCAGCCCGGCGAGACCCGCATGACACGAATACCCTTTGGCCCAACTTCCTTCGACAGGCTCTTGCTGTAGGCGGACAGGGCCGCTTTTGCGGCGGCGTAGGCCGTTGTCGCTTCCGGCAGCGGCATCAGACGCTGGATGGAGCTGATGTGGATGATCACACCGCTCCCCTGCCCGATCATGCCCGGCAGAAGCGCCCGGTCCAGCCGGACGGCCGGCAGAAGGTTGAGATTCAGCTCGTCCTGCCACTCGGCCTCCCCCAGCGCGGCAAACCCGCCAGCCGGGGCACGAGATCCGCCGATCACGTGCACGATCACATCCACGCCGCCCATCCGGGCAAGCACCTCATCGGCCACCGTCCCGCAGCCCTCCGCTGTGGTCAGGTCAGCTGCCAGGAAGCGAACGCCTTCCGGAAGCGTTTCAGGTTCGCTCCGCGCCGTGGTCAGCACATCGGCGCCCAGTTCGGACAGCGCAGCGACAACGGCACGGCCCACGCCTTTCGACCCGCCAGTGACCAGCACGCGCCGGTCCTTAAGGCCCAGATCGAAACTCATAGCCGGATCTCGAGGGCGGAAATGCGGTCTCCCGCCAGGGTGAAAAAATAGCGCAGCTCTAGAGGACTGCCGGGAAAATCACCTTCGACATCGCCTGTCACAACAAGACGATCCCCCTCCGGCTGCGCCCTCAGGGGTGTCACCTGGTAGGACGTTGTAGCCTTGGCCTCCTCTTTCCAGGCACGGATGGCCTCAAGGCCTGAATGGGTCTTTTTCTCATCGATCACCATGGCATCGGCGGCGAAGAAGTCCGCCATCCGGCTCGTGTCATTTGACTGTTCGGCCTCGAAATAGCGGCGAACAGGTGCGGGAAGATCGGGCGACATCAGCATTTCTCCTTTTGCAATCCGGAATGAACTGTCTTGCGGGAGGGCAGATATCGATTTAGTCAGAAGAAATGACAAGTACGGACAATAAAGTTGGGTACTTACCAGAAAGTAAGCGCCCGGATTATACGCCCCAGACCGAGGCGCATGACGTCGAAGCCGCCCTGCAGATGCTGGAGGGACGGTGGAAGATGATCATCCTGTTCCATCTGTTCGGCCAGAAACTCATGCGCTTCTCTGATCTGGAACGCGCGATTCCGGCAATTTCGCAGAAGATGCTGATCCAGCAGCTCAGGAAGCTGGAGTCAGATGGAATCGTGCACCGCATCGTCCACCATCAGGTGCCCCCGAAAGTGGAGTACGGCCTCACGGAATGGGGCGAGAAGCTCTGCCCCGCGCTGGATGCCTTGCTGCTTTGGGCAGAACAGAGGCCGCCGGCCGAGGCCTGACCTACCGTCCGGCGAGCTTCGGAATCGCGGCCCAATAGTCGAAGTCGAGCAGCACGCCGTCGGCGTATTTGCCGTCGCTGGTCTTGTAGGCGAAGGCAGCAGGGTCCTGGTCCTTCACCGCCACGAGGCGCAGGCGCAGGGCGCCGCACTTCTCTGACAGGTCTGCTTTGTCCAGCACTTCGCTCCAGGCATAGATCGTGTCGCCAGCAAAGAGAGGGCTCGCGTGCGTGCCGGCATTAATGGCCAACACCTGCCCCGCATTGGCCAGGCCATTGAAGGCCAGCGAGCGCGCGATGGAGATCACCACGCCGCCATAGATCAGGCGCTTGCCGAAGCGGCTTTCCTTTTGACCATGGGCGTCGAAGTGCACTTTGGCGGTGTTCTGATAGAGACGCGTCGCAATCTGGTGCTCAGCCTCTTCCACGGTCATGCCATCGACGTGATTGATCTTCTCGCCGATCTCATAGTCTTCAAAGCCGTATGGCGAGCCCGCCAGTGCGAAGTCCCAGTCTTCCATAGCCGGGAAACCTTCCAGCTCAGCGCCTGGCACGGCATCTGGCAGCTCGGGCACGTGAGCGGGCGGTACGGCATTGTCCTGCTCCCACTTGTTCACCATCACCCAGCGCACGAAGGACATGACCTCGATACCATTCTGGTTGAAGCCACGCGTGCGGACCCAGACGACGCCCGTGCGCTTGTTGGAGTTTTCCTTCATGCCGATGACTTCGGAGACCGTGTTCAGCGTGTCACCGGGTATGATCGGACGCCGGATACGGCCGTCGGCATAGCCAAGGTTTGCCACCGCGTTCAGCGAAATGTCCGGCACGGACTTGCCGAACACGACATGGAACGCGTGGATCGGGTCCAGCGCCAGGCCCGGCAGGCCGGCGGCTTTGGCAAATTCAGCGGAGGAGTACTGCGCGTAGCGGTTCCCGGTCATCGCCCGGTAGAGCGCGATGTCGCCTTCAGTCACCGTCTGGGGCGTTGCATGGACGAGTTCCATGCCGATCGAGAAATCCTCGAAATAATTGCCCGGATTGGATTTTGTCTGTGAAGTCATGGCAGCCTCGTTTCCGGGGCTGCTACTGGCCTAGATCTGCCAGCTACCGCCCGTCATCTGATCGGCGACTACCTGCACGTCCGCCCCATGGGAAATCAAGGCCGGAGACGCCTGAAGCACCCAAACAAGCGAAATCGCCGCAGCCACGAGACCGCCCAGCATTGCTTTGTCGGTCGTGCGCTCGCGCAGCTGGTCGAACATGCGCGGGCCCACAATCATGTAGGGCAGGCCGAAGAAGCAAAAACCTGCGAAGGCCAGACACACAGCAGCGGACAAGAGAAGGACAGTCATCATCATGACGCCAGTCTCGCGCGGAGTGGCTTATATCCAGCAACGAAAATCGATGAAATTTGATCGAATCGGCCCATTTTGAGCCGAATTCGCAGAGATCAGACGAGTTTCAGCAAGTCTTCCGGCGGACGCCCCAACACCGCCTTCCTGCCCTTGATGCCGATCGGGCGCTGGATCAGCTTCGGGTTTTCCGCCATCGCCTCGAAGATCGCCTCATCGCTGGACGCAGCGTCGATCCCGGCGGCTGGCGCATCCTTGGCCCGCAGAAAAGCGCGCGGAGACACCCCGCCCATCTTTTTCGCGATGTCTTTCAGTTCCTCGACTGACAGGCGATCAGATGCGTTCATGTATTTGCGCACATCGGGCGTGATGCCGGCTTCCGTCAGCAGGTCCAGCCCCTTGCGGGAAGTGGAGCAGTTCGGATTGTGAATCAGGGTATAGCTCATCAGGCGCTCCCCTTCCGATCAGACAGTTTCGAAGGCGCGGATGGCTTCATCCATGGCAACAGTGCGGTGCGCCTCTTCGAGGTGCAAAAGCTCGGTCATCTTGTCGTTCACTTTCAGCACGCCTTTTCCGGCGTTCTCAGGCTGGGCGAAAGCCTCGATCACGGCCTTGGCGTGTTCCACGTCATGCTGGCTCGGCGCGAAGACGCGGTTGGCGGTGTCGAGCTGTGACGGGTGGATCAGCGTCTTACCGTCAAAGCCGAGGTCACGGCCCTGTTCGCACTCATAGATCAGACCGTCCGTGTCCTTGATGTCATTGAACACGCCATCAATCGCATAGAGGCCATAGGCACGCGCCGCCGCGATGGAGAGTTGCAGTGCGGTCTGGAAGGCGATCCGGTCCGGCGTCATCCGGGCGCGGTATTCCTTGGCAAGATCATTGGTGCCCATCACGAACGTGGTCAGGCGTGTGTCCTCGGCGGCGGCAGCAATCTCTTCGATCCGGAGAATGGCCTTCGGCATTTCGATCATGACCCAGAGGCCGAAATCATTTGGTGCGCCGGCTTCGGTCAGCGCCGCGTCGAGGATCATGATGTCTGCCGCAGATTCCACTTTCGGGGCCAGCACGGCCTTTGCGCCGCACGCGACGGCGGCTTTCAGGTCATCGGCGCCCCACTCCGTGTTCAGCCCGTTCATGCGGATGACGATCTCGCGATGGCCATATCCGCCCTGCTTCACGGCGCTGACAATAGCCTCGCGCGCGGTCAGCTTTGCCTCCGGCGCGACAGCGTCTTCCAGGTCGAGCAGCAGCGTATCAGCGCTGAGGCCACGCGCTTTTTCCAGGGCGCGCTCATTGGCGCCGGGCATATAAAGACAAGAGCGGCGCGGGCGGTGCGTCGGTGAAGCCATTTTGTTCGTTCCCTTTTCAAGCGGGCGGACTATCGCCCTGCACTGCTAACGGTTCAACTGCGGCAATTGCTTCGCACGCAGAAAGCCGGTTAGCTCTGATAACCTATTGAAATAATACGGAAAGTTTACATGAGCCGTATTTTGGCACTTTTTCTCTCCTGTCTGGTTGCAATGCCCGCACTGGCAGAGCCCATCACGATTACGCAATTGCGCGACGAGTTCACCAAGCGCGGCACGGTTGCCCTTCGCGTCGCCTATCTGGACGGGTTCCCGGTGATGACAGGGGAAATGCAGGGTCAGAGCTTTGATGCCATCCTGCGTGATTGTGAAGGGCCAGAAAAAGCATGCGAAGCGATCCGCTACGTGACCTGTCATGAAATGCAGGGCTTTTCCCGCATCGAAGCGCTCGAAGTCGCGAACACTTATAATGCCGGTTTCAAGAACGCGGCGGCCTATGCCGAGGAGAAATGGTTCGGACAAGTCGTCTGCATCCGGCTGCAGCAGGAATTCCGGGGTGTCGAGCGCTATGGCATGCGCCAAATATTCGAGTGGCAGATCGAGCTGGAAGACTTCCTGCAGGACATGGACGAAGCGCAAACCGACAAACTCGCGGCAAACGTTCTCGACAGCGGCGCGGATTAGGCCTTATGCGGGGGGCATGACAGACTTCCCGATTTCCGGCTTCACCGCCGCAGGCCTCGACAGCGTTCGCGACATCTTCGAGGCGAATTTCAACGAAATGGACGAACTGGGTGCCGGCTTTGCCGTCTATCACCGGGGCGAACTGATTGCTTCGCTGCTGGGCGGCTGGTCTGACCGGCAGAAGACGACGCCCTGGGCCGCCAACACGCTCGTGCCGGTCTATTCGACCACCAAGGGCATCGCCGCGCTGATCGTTGCTTCGCTCGTCGACACGCTGCCGGATGGCTATGAGACACCCGTCGCCGCCGTCTGGCCGGAATTTGCCGCCAATGGCAAAGCCGAGGTCACCATTGGTCAGGCACTCAGCCATCAGGCCGGCCTGCCGGGCTTTTCCCAGGAGATCGACCCAGAGCTCTGGCTGGACCCGCCTGCCTGCGCCGCAGCTATCGCCGCGCTCGCTCCGATGTGGCCACCCGGCACCGCGCACGGCTACCACCCCCTCACCTGGGGCTATATCGCCGGAGAAATCGCCCGCCGGATCAGCGGCGAAACGCTCGGCACGACGCTCTCCGCCCTGTTCGAGGGGGTCGATTTCCATATCGGCCTGCCCGCCAGCCAGCATGCGCGCTGCGCCGATATCCAGCGCCCGAAGGCCCTCGCCGCGCTCGGAGAGCTGAACGATTACCGCAAGGCCGCTTTCGTCTACAAATGGTCGGCGCCCAACCGGGGCGGCGCAATCTGGCGCGAGATTGAAATCCCCTCCGCAAATGGTCACGGCACGGCCGAAAGCGTCGGCGCCATTTACCATCACTATGCCCGCAATGGCGGAGGCAAGCTGCGCCCCGGCATCTTCGAGGCACTGATCCAACCCCGCACCAGCGGGCCGGATCTCGTCCTGCCGATGGACACGAGCTTTGGCGCTGGCATCATGCTGAACACGCACGGCCTGTTCGGACCGAACCCAGCAACGCTCGGCCATTCCGGATGGGGCGGCTCCATGGCCATCTCTGATCCGGATGCCGAACTCACCTGCGCCTATGTCATGAACCGGCAATCGAACGTGCTTGTCGGCGATCCGCGCGCAGTGCGTCTGGTCGAAGCCGTCTACGCCGCCCTCTGACATGTTCGCCGCGCTCGACTGGCCCGCCTTCCTGATCGCCATGCTGGCCGTTGAGCTAACGCCCGGCCCCAATATGGGCTGGCTGGCCACATTATCGGCCCGGGCCGGACGCAAGCATGGGATGAAAGCCGTTGCCGGCATTACGCTGGGCCTCGCCGTTCAGCTTGTCGCGGCGGCGACGGGCCTCTCCGCCCTGCTGGCAAGCTCATACTTTCTCTACGAAGCGCTGCGCTGGGCCGGCGTGGCCTTCATGCTCTACCTCGCCTGGGAAGCCTTCAGCGATGACGGCTCGGCCCCGCCGGCGCAGGCCAACAAGCTGGCAGGCTTCCGCCGGGGCCTGATCGCGAACATCCTCAATCCCAAAGCACTGATCTTCTATCTGCTTGTGGTCGGACAGTTCGCCAATCCGGAACTCGGACATCTCTGGCTCCAGATCATCGTGCTCGGCAGCCTGCACATCCTTGTGGCGCTCATCGTTCATGTCTCCATCGTTCTGGTGGCCGACGGGTTGGGAACCCTGCTGGAGAAATGGCGCACGTCATTTTCCGTCCGCCTCGGCTTCGGCCTGACCCTTGCCGTGATCGCCCTCTGGCTCGCGATGACAACCGCGCGCGCCTGACGTCTGCCGCATCGCGCGATCTGGCCTGTTTGTTGCAGGACCAGTCTCAGATCGGGATCCCATCTCCATCTGTCAGAAACTTGATACGCCCCGGTGCCGATCCCTCGGTCCGGGGCTTTTTTTGTTTCCTAGCAAGATCTCAGATCGGCCGCGCCGACCGGGCCAGCCGCCGGGCCTTTGCTTCGCCCACCATGGAGTCGATCGTGAACACGGCGAGCGCCAGCCAGATCAGGCCGAACGCAATCGCATGGGTAGAACCGAACGGTTCACGGAAGACAAGCAGTGCGATCAGGAACTGAATCGTCGGGCCGATATATTGCATCATCCCGACGGTCGACAGTTTCAGCCGCTTGGCGGCCAAGCCGAACAGGATCAGCGGGAAGGCCGTGATCGGCCCGGCTGCGATCAGAAGCGGAATGTCCCATCCGCCCTCCCCCATGGGACGACCGTCCGGCTGTTGCACGAACCAGGCGAGCCAGGCCAGCGCCAGCGGCACCAGGACGAGCACCTCCATGAGGAAGCCTGCCCGGCTATCGACCGCAACTTTCTTCCGGATCACGCCATAGAACGCAAAGGTCATGCAGAGGACCAGAGAAATCCAGGGCACATGTCCATAGGCAAGCGTCACGATGCCCACGCCAATGGTCGCAATTGCCACCGCTATCCATTGAGCCGGGCGCAGCTTTTCGGCGAAGAACAGCATGCCGAACAGGACACTGACGAGCGGGTTGATGAAATAGCCGAGCGAGGCCTCGATGGTCCGGCCCGCATTCACGGCCCAGATATAGACGCCCCAGTTCGCCGCGATCACGAGACCGGACAGGATCAGCCATTTCGCTGTGTTCCAGCGCAGGGCCGCCCGGACATCCTTCCAGTTACCTGCCAGCGCGATCAGAAGCAGCGCCGTCGGCACCGACCAGACGACCCGGTGCGCCAGCAATTCCTGCGGCTGCACATGGCGCATCGCCCGGATGTACAGCGGAAGGCTGCCCCAGATGAAATAGGCACAGAGGCCAGCGAAGAATCCGAACCGTTGACTGGATGACATGCGGCGCGCTCTAGCTTGTCGCGCACGGGCCTGCCACCCAATTCTTGTTGCGACCTGCATCGGCATGTGAACTGGTATCGTTCACCGGGCCAATCCGGCCGGCAAGCGTCAGGAAGAGGCAGAACACATGGCGCCCCGCGAACTCCCGGCAAACGCCTTCGTCATTGAGGTCCGACTGAGATCGGCGCGGGAATTGTTCAACTCGCTGGACCCCTCCCCGCTGCTGGAGCGTGACCTCGATACGCGGGTGGAGGCATTCATCACCGAATGGGCGGAAGAGGCCCCCGGGGATACAGACTTGCATCTTGTCATTCACCTGCCCGCCGGAGCGCCGCGCACGGCGGAGGAAGAAACGTTGCAGGCGGCCATTCAGGCCTATTTCCGGCTGGCAGAAGCTCACAAGCACAGGCAGATGCGGAAATTACTCGGGGAAGGTCGGCGCTCGGCGCTTGTCGGCATTGTCTTTCTGACCATCTGCATCACCGCCGCTCAGCTTGTCCGCACCATGACGTCCAGCGCGATCGCCGCCACGATCAGCGAGGGCCTCCTGATCATCGGCTGGGTCGCCAACTGGCGGCCGGTATCGATTCTGCTGTATGAATGGCGCCCGATCCGCAAGGAGATCGACATCCTGAAACGGTTGTCGAACCTGACGGTCGAGATCCGGGAAGACGGCCCCGGTCCGCAACCAGGAGAGCCATCAGTTGCCTTGGCCTGATCATCGTCTAAGATTCCGGCTTCGAGCCTGCGCCCGGAAAGGAATCGCGAAACCTCTATGGAAGAAACACCGCCAGCCCTGCTGGACTCCCTGAATTTCCAGGGCGCCATCCATTCCGTGCGCGACGTTCTGACCCAGCTCGCCGGCGAAGTCGTGTCCTACGACTCGCTCTGGCAGTTCATCGCGATCGTTGCGGCCGGGATCGTCGGCTTCCTGCTCTCGCGTCTGCCTCTTGCCCGTCTGAAAAAGGTCGCCGCCAGCCGGGAACGAGCCGACATCCTGTTCCATGCCGCGGTTTCGGCGGCACGGATCGTCTGGCCGCTCCTATCGGTCGTCCTGCTCTGGATCATCACACCGGCCTTCGAACAGTTCGGGCTGAAGAACGAGATCCTCCGGGTCGCAGCCAGCCTTCTGAATGCCTGGATCATCGTTCGCCTGATCACGGCAAATATCCGCGATGGGCTGGTCGCCAATACACTCACTCTGCTCGCCTGGTCGATTGCCGCGCTCTACATCCTGCGACTGTTGCAGCCGGTAACGGAGTCACTGGACTCGACCATTATCGGCTTTGCCGGCGTGAAATTCTCGCTGCTGCGCCTGATGACCAGCATGTTCGTGGCCGCCATCGCGCTCTGGCTCGGCCGGATCGCAGGCGACGCGGCACAGGCTCAGCTGCGCAGTTCCAAGAAACTGACGCCCTCCATGGCGGGCCTGCTTGGACAGGTGCTGAAGATCGCCTTCATTATCGTCGCCATCCTGATCGCGTTGCAGGTTGTCGGCGTCAACTTGACGGCTCTGACGATCCTCTCCGGGACACTGGGCATTGGTATCGGCTTCGGCCTTCAGGCGATCTTCTCGAACTTCGTGTCGGGCCTGATCATCCTGATCGAGAAATCGGTTAAAGTGGGCGACTTCATCGAGCTTCAGTCCGGCGTGACCGGCCTCGTGCGCGAGATCAATATCCGTTCCACGCTCGTCACCACCAACGACAACGTCGATATCCTGGTGCCCAATGAGGAGTTCATCAAGTCGCAGGTCATCAACTGGACCCATCGCGAGGTGCGCCGGCGCGTGCGCGTGCCGTTCGGGGTCGCCTATGGCTCCGACAAGGAAATCGTCCGCAAGGCGGGCCTGGAAGCGGCAGAGGACGTCGAATGGACTCTGAAAGGCATGCCCGGTCGGACGCCGCAGGTCTGGCTCACCAAGTTCGGCGACAGCGCTTTGGAATTCGAACTCGTCGTCTGGCTCACCGATGCCGCCGTCAGCCGCCCCGCCCGCGTGATCGCAGACTATAACTGGGCGCTGCATACGGTGCTTGAAAAGTACGGGCTGGAGATCCCCTTCCCGCAACGCGACCTGCACCTCAAAAGCGCAACGGGCCTCAACGTCACCGTCGAGACCCGTCAGGCAAAATTCGAATCCGGTGCGGACTAGCGAGCCGCGACCGGCTTTTTCTCCGGCTTCAGCACGCCGCGGTTCAGCAGTTCCTCGGCGATCTGCACGGCGTTGAGGGCTGCGCCCTTGCGGAGGTTGTCGGAGACACACCAGAACAGAAGACCATTCTCGACAGTCGGGTCCTTGCGGACGCGGCTGATGAAGGTCGCCCAGTCACCGACGCACTCTTTTGGCGTCATGTAGAGGTCTTCTTCCGGATCATCGATCAGCATGATGCCGGGGCTTTCGCGCAGCAGGGCCTGAGCCGCTTTCGCGGTCATAGGGGCACCAAGCTCCACGCTGACGGCTTCGGAGTGGCCGACAAAGACCGGCACGCGCACGCAAGTTGCGACCAGTTCAATGCTGTCGTCGAGGATCTTCTTGGTCTCGACGCGCATCTTCCACTCTTCCTTGGTGAACCCGTCATCCATGAAGACGTCGATCTGCGGGATCACGTTGAAAGCGATTTCCTTGGGGAAGATTTCCGGGGTCGGCTCATCATTCACAAACACGCCGCGCGTCTGGTTCCACAGCTCGTCCATGGCCTCCTTGCCGGCGCCGGAGACGGACTGGTAGGTCGCGACGACGACACGCTTGACGCCGACGGCATCATGCAGCGGCTTCAGCGCCACCACGAGCTGCGCGGTCGAGCAGTTCGGGTTCGCGATGATCATCTTCTTCTTGTAGCCCATCACGGCTTCGCCATTGCACTCTGGCACAACCAGCGGCACGTCCGGATCCATCCGCCAGGCGGAGGAGTTGTCGATGGTGATGGCGCCCGCCTTTGCGATCTTCGGGCACCATTCCAGCGAGGCCTTGCCGCCCGCCGACATCAGGACAAGATCGACCTTCGAGAAGTCAAAGCTTTCAATGTCCTGGCATTTCAGGGTGCGGTCGCCATAGGAGACTTCCTTGCCCAATGAGCGGCGCGTCGCAACGGCGTAAACTTCATCCGCGGGGAACAGGCGCTCGTCGAGAATGGTGAACAATTCACGCCCAACATTCCCTGTCGCTCCGACAACCGCAATCCGTGTGCCCATGGCCTTCAAACTCCTCGCAAATCGAGGCGGGCTTATGAAGCATTTTTGGACAATGCGCAAAGCCTGTTGCCATCCCCCCCTCTGTGGGGCAACACGAACGGGCTCCTGGCGACCCAAAAGGAGGCCTAAGCTCCATGCTCGATGACGTAATTGCCCGCTATATTCAAAGCTATAACGCTCGTGACATAGACGGCATGCTCGATTGCGTGACCGATGATGTCGTTTTCGAAAACATCTCCAATACCGGTGGTTCCATGCGCCTCGACGGCAAGGACATGATGCGCCAGGTGGCCGAGCTATCCGGCAACGCCTTCTCCTACCGGCGCCAGCGCCTGATCAATGTCGTCACCGGCGGCGGCAAGGCTGCCGCAGAGATCGAATTCGAAGGCAAAGCCGCCGTCGACCTGCCGAATGGCGTGAAGGCTGGCGAGACCGTGAAAGTACGCGGCGCGAGCTTCTTCGAATTCCGCGGCAACCTGCTCTGCCGGATCGCGGACTATAGTTAGGCGCCCTGCCGCTTCGCGCGGGAAACATAGGGCAACACGAACATGTAGAGCCCGCTGAACAGCAACAGGAACAATGGCGGCAACGGTGCATAGGTCACCCATCCGGGCGGCAGGCCGAGTCCCATCAGCACGAAATTCGCGATCACGGCGAGCGTGAAGAGGATCGAAATCCAGCGGTGAAACTGACGGATGAAATGGTTCCAGTTCATTGGGCGGCCTCCCCGCGTGCCAGAACCTGTTCGAGCTTGTCGAGGAAACGCGGCCAGCCGGCCTTCGCACCCATGAAATAACGTGGCTGGTCTGACGGGAAGCCGGTCTGCTCAAGGCGCAGATGCGTGCCGGTTTCAGTTTCCGTGAGCGTCCAGGTCACCACGCTTTTCAGGTGGTCGTCGCCCCATGTGTAGGAGAGTGAACGATGCGGCTCGGCATCCAGCACCTGGCCCTGGACCGCGCCCCACTCTGCCGAAAAGCTGAAGGCCGCACCGACAGCGGGCCGGAAATCCGTCTTCATCAGCCATTCCTCCAGAAGGTGCGGCTGGGTCAGCGCCCGCCAGATTTTCTCCGGAGGATAGGGCAGGTTCCGCTCGAGCAGGATCTTGCGGTCTATGGCTTTGGGATCAGTCATTGGTCCGTCCGTTTTAGGAGATCTTCAAGGGCATCGAGGCGCCCTTCCCAGAAGCGCGTCATGTCGCGGGTCCAGTCGACCAGCGGAGCGAGTGCGGTCGGGTCAGCGCTATAGTGGGTTTGCCGGCCCGCATGCCGGTCCCGCACCAGGCCAGCCTGCTTCAGCACACCGAGATGCTTCGACACGGCCGGCTGGGAAATACCGGCACCCTCGGTCAGGACCGAGACAGTCTGTTCCCCTTCCCGGCATAGTCGCTCGAACAGGCCCCGGCGGGTCGGATCGGAGAGGCTCCGGAAAAGCTGGTCGTTCAGTTCTTGTATCACTATCCATAACCCTCTGGCTATGAATAATTCATAACCGGACAGTTATGCGTGAGTCAACTGCACGTCAGGCCGACCGCTGAAGTTCCGGTACGCGCAGGTCCGGAGCGAGGCCCTCACCCATCATGTCGATGAAGTTCCCGGAATAGAAGGCTTTTATCGCGCTGTCGGACAGCCCCTCCAGGGTTTCGTCAAACCGCTTCAACGGATTACGACCACCTTCGATATGCGGGAAGTCGGAAGAGAACATCGCAACCTCTTCCCCGGCATTGCGGATGATCCAACCCGCATCCTCGTGCGGATACGGCGCCGCGCGGAATTGACGGCGGACGATTTCTGATGGTTTCGCCGATAGCTTCTGCAAGCGTTCCTCATTGCGGACAAAGGCATGCGCCGCCGAATCCATGGCCCGCATCCACCCCGGAACCCAGTTCGCGCCAAGCTCGATGGCGCCCCATTTAAGGTTCGGGAACCGATCAAATACGCCGTCGAAGATCAGGGTGGCGAGGGTCTGCATCGCAGCTTCGGGGATCGGCATGTAGCTGACGGACGTGAAATTGTCGTCGCCACCATGGAAGTCCGGCACCGGCGGGAAACCATTCTCCTTGTACACCGGATTGAGCTTGGCCTCTCCACCAACATGCAGGACGACAGGCAGACCCGCCTCCTGCGCGAGCGCCCAGACCGGGTCGAGTGCGACATGGCTGGGAGAATGTTTTTGCGGGCAAAGGCTGGGCACCATCAGCGCTTTCGCGCCGAGGTCTATGGCGAGCTTTGTCGTGGCGCGCGCGCGGTCAAAGTCTTCCAGCGGCACATACGCAACCGGCAGAAGGCGCCGGTCGATGCTGCAGAAATCCGTCATCATCCGGTTATGGGCATCGGCTGCGGCATAGCAGAGCTCCATGTCATCGCTCTGATCGAGTCCGAAATTGCCGAGGCAGCGCGTGGTGAAGACCAACTGACTGGCGAAACCGAGAACATCCATCGCTTGAGGGCGATCTTCCCGGACCCAGGCGCCATGCGCCTCGTAATTCTTGCGGAGCAGAAGATTTGCCTCTGCTTCAGCCCGAAAGGCCGCGTCCTGATGCAGGGAAAGGCGTTCGTCGATGGTGACGGCCCATTCGGAACGAAGCTTCTCCATGAAAGGCAGCGAGCGAAACCGGTCCAGCAGTCGCTTTTCGAAATACGGGTCGAGACAATCGACCGGCTCCATCAAATGGCTGTCCGCATCGTGGATCAGACGTCCATCGGCATAAGACATGGCATTCCTCCCTTATTCTTTTGGGAGGAATGCTCTCATGTCAGGTGCATTGGTGCAATCTTGCCGCGACGCGAACGCCTAAAGCGCGGCAATGATTGCGTCCGCCATCTCACGCGTCGTCAGCGAGCCGCCGAGATCTTTCGTGCGGGCGCCGCGGTCCAGAGCTTTTCCGACTGCTGCGAACAGCATGTCGGCCACCTTCTCCCGGCCGAGCGACCAGCGCAGCGCCATTTCCAGCGACAGGATCGCCGCACACGGATTGGCGATGCCCTTGCCGGCAATGTCCGGCGCCGAGCCGTGCACGGGCTCATAAAGGCCAGGCGTGCCCGGCGCACCGAGCGAGGCAGATGGCAGCATGCCGATGGATCCCGTCAGCATGGCGGCGGCGTCCGACAGGATGTCACCAAAAAGATTGTCGGCCAGGATCACATCAAACTGCTTCGGGGCGCGGACGAGTTCCATCGCACAGGCGTCAGCGTACATGTGGCTGAGCTCCACACCCGCGCCAAGCTCTGCATGGGCGAGCGTGACTTCCTGGCGCCAGAACAGACCGGATTCCATCACGTTCGATTTCTCGACCGAACAAACCTTGCCGCTGCGCCCGCGCGCGATTTCGAAAGCGACCCGGGCAACGCGCTCGATTTCCGGATGGGTGTAGATCGCGGTGTCATAGCCGCGGCGCAGTCCACCCAGCTCATCAATGCCGCGCGGCTGACCGAAATAGACCCCGCCCGTCAGCTCCCGGACGATCATCAGATCGAGCCCTTCGACGACCTCTCTCTTCAGACTGGAGGCATCCACCAGCGCCGGGAAGCAAAAGGCCGGACGCAGGTTCGCGAACACATCGAGCCCTTTGCGGATGGCCAGCAGGCCCGCTTCCGGGCGCTTGTCGCGGGGTGCGTTCAGCCATTTCGGACCGCCAACCGCACCCAGAAGAACGGCGTCAGCATGGCGGGCATGGGCCAGAGTTTCGTCCGTCAGCGGGTCGCCGTACGCATCGATCGAGGCGCCACCAACGAGGCCTTCCTCAATCTTCAGGTCAGGCGCGAGCGTTTCCGCAACGCGGCGAGCCTCCGCAACAACTTCAGGGCCGATCCCGTCGCCGGGAAGTAAGAGGAGTGTCTGGTGCATGACGCTGTCTGACTACATGCCCGGATCAGGCCGGGTGGATGTGCCCCGCTCACGCAGCCGAGAGTTTGCCTCTTCGGTTTGCTCCGCAACCGCCTTGTCATGCTCGGCCCATTGTTCAGGAGACGCGCATGTCTTCTTGCCGAGCATTGTGCCCATTTCCGTAACGCGGCGGCATTCCCATTCGACGCCATCGACAACGAGTTCAGGCTCACCGTCTTCACCGACAGGTACACCTGCGCAACCGGCAGCCGCGCTCAACATAACGAGGCCGACAGCCCCATAGAGACATGATTTCAACATGGATATATCCTTCCCTAGTCGTCAGTCAGACGGGTCAACACGTGCCCTGTGCCTGAGTTGAACACCCTGTATTCAGACGCTGGTATTTATCGGTAGATTCCTTGGCATTGGCGTTCGTGTATTCATCATACGCCGTCCAGGCTTCTTCTGTCTTGCATTCCTTCAGCGGAAATCGCGTGCCCGTCACCCACATCTTTCGGCAGACGATCGGCTCACCATCCTGACCGATATTTAGAGCGACCGACTGCGCGCCTGTTGATGCCGACGAACAGGCTGCCAAAAAGCCTGCAAGGCTGACGGCGGCAAGTTTCCGAATGCTCATTCCCATTTGTACGCCCTTTTCAGGATCTGGCGGTGCCTGCGATCAACCGCCAGCGTTCGTGGCCGCGCCCGATTGAAGCCGTTGAAACTTGTCCGTGGATTCCTTGGCATTGCCATTGGTATAGGCGTCGAACTGAACCCAAGCCTCGGCCGTCTTGCATTCCTTCTTGGCGAAACGCGTACCCGTTTCCTTGATGCTGCGACAGATTAGCGGCTCACCGTTCGGGCCGACATTGGCCGCAGCCGTTTGGGTGGTTGGCGAGGCACAGGCTGAAGCAAGCGCCGCTAGACCGATTGCCGAGATGCAGAGAAAACGTTTCATTCAAAAAGTTCCTTATTGGTGAACGATACGGGTAGCCGTTGATCCCTCCTCCTGCAATGGCATCTACAGCACTTTTCGCTGCAACCTGTCCGTTCGCTTCAGATCACCTCAGGGGTTGCCTCATAAAGACGCAAGGATCATGACTTCCATGGCTGGACGGGCCGACACCACCTTGCCGACCGGTAAGCGGAAGGTCCCTTCAATCACAATCATCCGGTCTGTCGTCCTTGGGAATGGGTATCGCCCGTCTTTTGGTCCAGCCAAGACTCCTTTAGCAACGACCGAACGAACCACCGCATCCATTGCGCTGAATCTTGTCGAGCGCCGTCTTGGCATTCTCTGCCGTCCAGGCGTCGAATTGGGCCCAGACCTTCTCCGACTTGCACTCTTTGAACATGAAGCGTGACTCGGGTTTCTTGATCTTCCGGCACACGATCACTGAGCCGTCCGGCGAAGCCTGCCCTTCCATGCTCGCGACCGCATCATTGGGATCGATTTGTTTAGGCTCAGTTGGACCTGAAGCGCAGGCCGCCAACATCAACAGCCCGGTCAGAATTGGAACACGCATTTGCATTGTCGCACACCTCACCTATTCCACCCACGGGCGAGAGAATGCTCGCTCCAATGGCTTATGTCAATTTGACCGTCTCGTCAGATGTGTGTTGGTCCCGTTTCAGCCTGCGCGTTCCAGCCACGGCGTGGACAGCTTGCGGGTCGCCTCATAGGCGTCGATGTCGCCGCCAGCCTGTAGCGAGGCGCCGATCTCGTCGAGGCCCTGCATCAGATTCGACTTGCGGCCCGGGTCCACGTCGAACGCATAGGTCTCGCCATCCGGTGCGATAACTGTCTGCTTTGCGAGGTCGACCGAGAACACATGGTTCGACCCGCCGGCCTGCGCGGCGAGCTTCTCGCACACCTCCACCGGCAGACGCACAGGCAGGATGCCGTTCTTGTAGCAGTTATTGTGGAAGATATCGGCAAAGCTCGGCGCGATGATGACCGAAATACCCTGATCCGCAAGCGCCCAAGGGGCATGCTCGCGTGAGGAGCCGCAGCCGAAATTCTCCCCCGTGATCAGGATGCCAGCCTTGGCGAATTCCGGCTTGTTGAGCACAAAGTCCGGGTTCGGCGAGCCATCGGCAAGCGTCTTCAGCTCATAGAACAGGCCCTTGGACAGACCCGTCCGCGTGGTCGTCTTCAGAAACTGTTTCGGGATGATCATGTCCGTGTCGACATTGGACATGGGCTTGCCCTTTTCGAGCAGGGCCGCAGCGGTTCCGGTGATTTCAGTAAAAGGGGTCATGGCGGACTTCTTACTGTGGCTGATGCGCGATGAAAAGCGTTGGCACCGCCATTGTGCCGTCGCGCACCGTGAAGACGCTTGAGCCGGGTTTGCGGCCCTTGCGCATATCCGAGACATTGAATCCGGACCCCTCCAGCCGCGCATGGGCAGCGGCAAGGTCATCGACCGTCCAGGTCAGGCCCCAGATCCGGTCTGGTGCGTCCGGCTCATGTGCCTCGCCGAGCCTGTGGATCACTTCGAAGGTCAGCCCGCCCGTACGGAAGAACAGGAAGCGCGTCTTCCATTCCGGCGCATTCCGGTCGAGCGCGAGATCCAGCCCGAGCCGCGCGCCATAGAGACCAAGCGCCCTGTCAGGGTTCGATGTGTCGATGACGATATGGTCGAGCGAGACCACTGCCCCCTCCCCGGCGCTCTGCACAGGCAGCGGCGCGTCCGGTTGGATCAGGAACGTCTTGATGCCAGATGTTTCCGCGTCCGCGCAGCGAAAGCGCTGCCAAGTACGGACTTTGCCATCCATCTCGTTCGTGCTCTCACCCGTCACGATGTCGCTCGGTTTCAGGCCGCGCCGCGTTAACCTGTGGTGCGCCGCGCCGATGTCCGCCGTGCCGAAAGCCAGCGACTTCAGGCCCGGACCTTCGTCCTCGATAATGTCGCGCAGACGATCCCCGACCGGGCCATCGCCTGCCGGGGCCATGAGTTCGATACTGGTATTTGCAACGCGGAAAATCGCGGTCGCCGCCCCGCCCGCCCCTGTGGCGCGCCAATCCGCCGGACGCCCCAGAAGGCTCGCATAGACTGCTTCAGCAGACGTGATCTCAGGCACGACGAGGACAAAGTGATCTAGGCCGGTGACAATCTGGGTCATTTGCTTTTCTTCTTCTTGTGTTTCTTGCCGAACCGCTTGCGCCGGGGGAACGGCATCACGCGCAGCTGTTCGTCTTCATGGGCCAGCGCGACGAGGCGGCCTTCCGCGTCCAGCCAGGCCTGACCGCTCAGTTCGCCTTCCTTGTGCAGCCGGCGCACCCGGCGGGAAACACGCAACGGCACGATCCAGACCTCTTCGCCAAGCTTCACCTCAGCCAGATAGGCCGCCGTGTTCTTGTCCGTTGTCCGATTCACTTCAAACGTCACCGCCTGCGGCGTGCCTGTCTCAATCGCCTCCGCGCGGCGCCGGTCAAAGCGCAACGAGAACCAGGCCATCAGGATCAGATAAACACCAAACCCAGCCACCAGAAGCTGCACCCAGCCGGACACGTCCAGCCCGATCATCGCGTCCAGACCGGCGGCCATGGCCAGCATGACCAGACCCAGAACGAACAGGGCAATCGTGTGCAACGCCATCATGGCGTCAGGCTTTCACGCTCTTCTGCGGCAGGCAGGTATCCACGTCCTTGAAGCCCGGCAGGGCCTCCATCCGTTTCATCCATTTGCGCACCGCCGGATAGACTGACAGGTCCATTCCGGCCTGCGGCGCATAGGCGGCAATGCCGTAAATATCCACATCGGCAATCGTCGGACCTGCGCCGACCAGCCAGTCCCTGCCATCCAGCAGTGTGTTCAGTTCCTTCACCGCGTTGAGGCCCATCTGGAAGTTTGCTTCCACCACCTGTTCGGGGAATTTGAAGAAGCCGAGCTTCACCGCGCGAGAGCGATAAATGCCCGTGGTCAGTGCGCCCGCGCCCCAGAACTGCCATTCCCGCGCCCGCAGGCGGGTCGACCGGTCCTTGCCGCCGAACTTGCCCGTCTCATCGGCCAGAAAGTCGAGGATGACGGAGGATTGGCAGAGGCATTCGTCTTTCTCACGGTCTTCCAGCACCGGCACCTGACCATAGCGGTTCTTGGCGAGGAAGGCGTCCGCCTTGTGCGCGCCAGAGCGCAAATCGACATGCTCGTAATCATACGGCGTGCCGGTGAGGTTCAGCATCAGGCCGACCTTGTAAGTCGGGCCTGAGGCAAAAATGCCGTGAAGCGTGAATCGGGTCATGCGGGTCTCCGGTGTGTGAGCGGCTTGTCTACAACCCCTCGAACAACGCCGTCGAGACATAACGCTCGGCAAAGCTTGGCAGGATCACGACCAGCGTCTTGCCCGCCATATCGTCCCGGCTGCCGACCTTGACCGCAGCCGCAGCCGCCGCGCCGGAGGAAATGCCACCCGGAATACCCTCCAGCTTTGCCAGCAGCCGCGCCGTTTCCATGGCTTCCTCATTGGTAACCGTCACCACTTCGTCGATCAGGCTCGTGTCGGCATTGCCGGGAACGAAACCCGCGCCGATGCCCTGAATCATATGCGGGCCAGGCTCACCACCGGAAAGGATCGGGCTACCGCTTGGCTCGACCGCAAACATCTTCACGCTCGCCTTCTTCGCTTTCAGGACCCGGCCACAGCCGGTGAACGTGCCGCCCGTGCCGATGCCGGCAATCACCGCATCGACCGCGCCATCTGTATCAACCCAGATTTCTTCCGCCGTGGTCTTCTCATGAATGGCCGGGTTGGACGGATTGTCGAACTGGCTTGGCATCACGGCACCTGGGATCGAGGCCAGCAATTCCTGCGCCTTGGCGATGGCCCCGCCCATGCCCTTCTCTTTCGGCGTCAACTCCAGCTGCGCGCCCAGATAGGCCAGCATCTTGCGCCGCTCGATCGACATGGATTCCGGCATGGTCAGGATCAGCTTGTACCCGCGCGACGCCGCCACGAACGCAAGGCCAATGCCGGTATTGCCGGAGGTCGGCTCAACCAGCGTGCCGCCGGGCTTCAGATTGCCGGAGGCTTCCAGCTCCAGGATCATGTTCAGGCCGATCCGGTCTTTCACCGAGGCCAGCGGGTTGAAGAACTCGCATTTGAACAGCAGGTTCGCCTTGATGCCTTTTTCAGCGGCGAATTTCGGCGCGGCCACAAGCGGCGTCGAGCCGACAGTTTCAAGGATGGATGCATAGGTCCGCCCACGCGGGCCATCCAACATCACATTGCCGGGCAATTTCACGGTTCCAGCCATCATGTTCTCCTGTTCCGGTTATGAACCGAACTATCCGTCTGCGGTGGTGGAGACGCAACTGAAAGCTCGGTTTAGCCGATCACGCCACTGAACATTTATTGCCAGAGCCCGCAGGCCCATGCCAACTAAGTGGATGACGTACCTGCTCCTAAAAGCCCTGATCTCTGGAGCGATTGTCGCAATCGTTTCGGAAATCTCCAAACGCTACCCCGGCGCGGGCGCCCTCGTGGCCTCTCTGCCTCTGGTCTCCGTTCTCGGCATGATCTGGCTATGGCGCGACAGGCCCGACGCCGGGAACATGGCCGCCCATTCGTCAGCCACTTTCTGGTACGTCCTGCCCAGCCTGCCAATGTTCCTGCTCATCCCGGTCCTGCTCAAGCAGGGCTGGCCGTTCTGGCTGGCCCTGACGGCGGGCTGCCTCCTGACCGTTGCGCTCTACCTTGTGATGACTTGGCTCGGCCCCCGTTTCGGGCTGAAGCTCTAGCCAATCACACCCGTAATCGCGGCCTTCGCGGCCAGCGCGGGGCTCATCAGGTGGGTGCGTCCGCCGCGGCCCTGACGGCCCTCGAAGTTTCGGTTCGAGGTGGAGGCGCAGCGTTCGCCCGGCGAGAGGATGTCCGGGTTCATGCCGAGGCACATGGAACAGCCGGGCTCACGCCATTCGAAGCCGGCTTCGAGGAAGATCTGGTCTAGACCCTCTTCTTCCGCCTGCGCCCGGACAAGGCCGGAGCCCGGAACCACCATGGCGCGCACGCCGTCGACGACATGATTGCCCTTGGCCACGTCTGCCGCTGCACGCAGGTCTTCGATGCGCGAATTCGTGCAAGAACCGATAAAGACACGCTGCACCGGCGTTCCGGCAATCGGAACCCCGCCCTCAAGCCCCATATAGGCCAGCGCGCGCTCACAGGCGGCTGCCCTGACCGGATCGGTAAAATCCTCCGGCTTCGGAATAATTCCGGACACCGGGATACCCTGCTCCGGGCTCGTGCCCCAGGTCACGGTCGGCTCAATGTCCTCGCCCTTGATTTCAATGACGTGATCGAACACGGCGTCTTCGTCTGTGTACAGTGTCTTCCAGAAACCCTCCGCCACATCCCAGGCGCCAGCCTTCGGCGCAGAGGGGCGCCCCTTCATATAGGCAAACGTCTTCTCATCCGGCGCAACGAGGCCAGCGCGCGCGCCGCCTTCAATGGCCAGATTGCACAGTGTCATGCGGCCTTCCATGGAGAGGTCGCGAATCGCCTGCCCCCGATATTCCATCACACAGCCCGTGCCGCCTGCCGTGCCGATCTGCGCAATGATGTGCAGGGCCAGGTCTTTCGCCGTGACACCGGGCTTCAGCGCGCCGCTCACTTCGATGGCCATGTTCTGCATCTTCCGGGCACGAAGCGTCTGGGTCGCCAGAACATGCTCCACTTCCGACGTACCGATACCATGCGCCAGCGCGCCAAACGCGCCATGGGTGGACGTATGGCTGTCGCCGCAGACAATCGTCATACCCGGCTGGGTACGGCCCTGCTCCGGTCCGACGACATGGACGATGCCGTTATTGATGTCGCCCATCGGGAAAAATTCGATGCCGTATTCGGCGACATTGCGCGACAGCGTTTCCAGCTGATTACGCGCCTCAGGATCCGTCACACCGGCAAGGCCGGCGGCCTGGTTTTCGGTCGGCGTGTTATGGTCGGCCACAGCAAGTGTCAGGTCCGTCCGGCGCACGCCCCGGCCGGCGGCCTTCAGGCCCGCAAAAGCCTGCGGTGTCGTCACCTCATGGATCAGGTGCAGGTCGATATAAAGAAGGCTTTCCCCCGACGCCTCATCGGTGTGCACCATGTGGGCATCCCAGATCTTGTCGTAGAGTGTCTTGCCTGCCATCGGCCGAATCTTCCCTGTTTGCGGTAAATTATTGCGCGCTATCGCACACGTGAGGGCGTCTCGTGCAATACACAAGTCTTCGCGTCAATGCATTGCAGTGCGGTGCTCAGGCCGCCTGGCGGGATTTCGCTGGCCCCCAGTGCTCAAGCGCTTTGAACAGCTCGGCCTGGTTGATTGGCTTGGTCAACACCTGATCCACCCCCCGTTCCAGGAAGGAAGCGGCCTCTTCGGCCATGGCATGCGCTGTGACCGCAATGATCGGCGTACGCTTTTGCCCGGCCCCCGCTTCAAGCTCGCGGATCGCGTTTGTGGCCGCCATGCCGTCCATGACCGGCATCGACACATCCATCAGGACGAGCGCGTAGTTATTGCGGCGGAACAGGTCCACCGCCACCTGGCCATTGCCCGCAAAGTGCAGCTCATAGCCGGTATTCGCCAGCAGACCCGCCATCACGCGCTGGTTCACTTCATTGTCCTCAGCGATCAGGATCCGCCCGCCAACCCGCGCTGGCTCTGGCCGCGCCATGGCTGCCCGCGCGACGGCTTGCGGCTTCGCCCCGGAAAACGCTGCGTTGACCGCCGCGCCAAGCGCCCCGCTGCGCAGCGGCTTGACCAGGAAGGCGCTGATCCCGGCCTCCAGGAAGGCTGTCTTCACCTCCGCCGTATCGACCGAGGACTGCACAATGATCTTCAGCCGCTTGAAAGCCGGTTTCGACCGGATCAGCTGCGCCACTTTCAGCCCATCCATGTCGGGCATCTGATAGTCCAGTATCAGGAGCTGATAGGGTTCATGGCGATTGTGAGCTTCTGCCAGACGGCGCAACCCCTCTTTCGGGCTGGTCTCATGGTCTGCGAAAATGCCGTACTGGCCGAGTTGGCCGATCGCGATCCGGCAATTCAGGGCAATGTCGTCGATCACAAGCGCGCGGACGCCGGAAAGATCCTGCAATGCGGCAGATTCAGGCTCATCCCATGCTTCGTCCTCTGCGACGGGAAGGACAAGATCGACAAGGAATGTCGAGCCAAGGCCGGGCTTCGACGTCACGCTGATATGACCGCCCATCGCATCGACCAGGCTGCGGCAGATGGACAGGCCAAGGCCGGTGCCGCCGAAGCGGCGCGTGGTTGAGGAGTCGGCCTGTTCGAACTGACGGAACACCGTGTCCAGCTTGTTTCCAGGGATACCGATGCCGGTGTCTTTCACGGAAATTGACAGCCAGGCCTTGCCATCCTCAACCGTTCCGTTGGCCTTGATCAGAACATGGCCGTCAGAGGTGAACTTGATGGCGTTGCCGACAAGATTGGTGAGGATCTGCCGGACACGGCCTGCATCCCCGATCACATAGTCCGGCACGTCCGGCGCAATGTCCGTGATCAGTTCAATGCCTTTTTCGTTCGCCCCACTACCCAGAAGGGCTGCCACATCATCAATCACGCCCGCCAGCGAAAAAGGCTCGGCTTCGATTTCGAACTTGCCGGCCTCGATCTTCGAGAAGTCGAGAATGTCATTGATGATGGTCAGCAGCGCCTCGCCGGACCGCTCAATCATGCCGACAATTTCAGACTGATCTTCGGTCAGCTCCGTGCGGCGAAGGATCTGAGACATGCCGAGCACGCCGTTCATGGGCGTACGGATCTCGTGGCTCATATTTGCCAGGAATTCCGACTTGGATCGCGAAGCACGCTGGGCCACTTCGCGTGCCTCTTCCAGCGCCTCTTCCCGCCTCTTCAGTTCCGTCATATCTGTCAGAACACAAATGAGATAGGCGTTGCCTTCCGCATCCTTGAAATAGGACTTGGTGGTTTCGACCCAGATCGTCTCGCCGTTGGGCTTGGTACTCTGTACAATCTCGACGTTTGTCACATGCGTTTCGAGGACAGCTTTATCTACCTGGCGGAAATGGTCGGCCTCCTCCCTGGGGAAGAAATCATAGTCAGTGCCGCCAATCATTTTCTCGCGCGGATATCCGGCGATGGCACAGAAGGCCGAATTGGCCTCCACCCATACGTGATTGGAATCCTTGATGAAAACAGGGTTAGGCAGGTGGTTCAACACCCCCATCAGCAATTCGATCTTGCCGACGCTGCTCATAGTCCCCTGTCCTCCAGCTGCCGCAGGACATCACAGACCCCTCAATATTCCCTTAAGTAAGCGGGTATCCGGCGCCTGGTTTTCCGCGTCCGGACACTCCGTCCTGGCGAAGGTTTCATGTCGCGCAATCTACAGTGGCGTATACGGTTCATGTCCCAGACTCCGGTATGCCCCGGCATTCTCCAGCCGGACGATTTTGGCCAGCACATCCGTCATTTCCCAAAACAGGCGACGAGCGGGCGCGAGGCTGCTTAGGCATGCAGGAAGACGGGCGAGGCGTTCGGAGCCAGCAGGATTGCGGTCAATTGGCCGCCAAAGACAGCCCCCGTGTCAATATTGATCCGCCGCGGCGGATCGCCATGCAGTTCTTCCACATGATCGTCGGTGGGCGTGTGCCCATGGATCACCGTCCAGCCGTCGAGCGCCGGATTGTCCCAAGTTGCGGTATCAAAGAAGCCAGGCGACCGGGTCCAGAGACCAATCTGGTCATCAAGGTCAGGCCAGCGCGCTGGCGCAATGCCGGCATGCACGAAGACGAGCTGCCGGTCCTCCATCACATGGTGTACCGGCAACGCTCGCAGCCAGGACAGGTGGGTCTTGGGCACAGCGTCAAGTCCGCGGAGACGGTAGCTTTCAAGCGTATCCTCGCCCCCGCTGCGGCGCCACATTCCACCATCCTCGGCGTCACACCCCTCCAGCATCATCTGTTCGTGATTGCCCTTCAGGCAGATCGACGTGAGATCGGCCCGAATATCCAGCGCCATAAGCTGTTCGATCACCCCGCAACTGTCTGGCCCCCGGTCGACATAGTCGCCCAGGTGGATCAGCGTCAGCGCGGCGTCCGGATGGCAGACCTGCCTGAAATCGAAAATCGCCGCATGCAACGCTGCGAGACGGTCGGCCTCTCCGTGAATATCTCCAATGGCGCAGATCAGGTCAGACATGCTCCCCAGATACACAAAAACCCCTGCTCTTGCGAACAGGGGTTCCTGAATTTCTTGCCAGTGGCAGAGGGGTCTATTCCTCAGCGCCACCTTCTGCAGCGGCAGCAGCAGCGGCGGCCTCTGCGGCGGCAGCTTCTGCTGCTGCGGCGGCGTCTGCTTCAGCTTTTGCCTTGGCAGCGGCTTCGCGCTCAGCGGCAGCAGCGGTCTTGCGGGCAGCTTTTTCAGCATCCTTCTGGCGGCGGCGCTCGGTTTTCGAGACAGCGATCTCGACCTGCTCGATGCCGTGGCCGCTCGTACGCTCGGCGATACGGGCGCCTTTGCCGCGCAGATCGCGCAGATAGTAAAGCTTGGCGCGGCGGACGCGGCCTTTGCGTTTCACTTCGATCGACTCGATCATCGGCGAGACCAGCGGGAACACGCGCTCGACGCCTTCACCGAAAGAGATCTTGCGGACCGTGAAGCTCTCGTTGATGCCACCGCCTGCGCGGGCAATGCAAACGCCTTCAAAGCGCTGGACGCGCTCACGGTCGCCTTCTTTGATCTTGACGTTCACGGCCAGCGTATCACCAGGCGAAAATGCCGGGATGTCTTTGCCGTCCAGGACGCGGGAAACTTCTTCTGCGTCGAGCTGTTCAATAATGTTCATCGCCTGTCTCCGGCGCTTGGGTATTGGGGGTTTCGGAGTAAGCGGCGTATAAATCGGGGCGGCGGTCAATTGTCAACGCCTTTGCGCTGTTCAATCGCCATTCTGCAATGCGTTTATGATCGCCGGACAAAAGCACGTCCGGAGTCCTCCGCCCCTCCCACTCTCGCGGCAGAGTATATTGTGGGTGTTCCAGCAGGCCTGTCTCGAAGGATTCCTCGCTGAGGGAGTCTTCATTCCCGGCCACACCCGGCAGCAGGCGCACCACGGCCTCGGTCAGCGCCATGGCCGCCACCTCGCCGCCCGCCAGCACGAAGTCGCCCATCGAGACCTCAATCATCTCGCGGGCTTCGATCACCCGTTCGTCCAGCCCTTCAAACCGGCCGCAGAACAGGATCAGGCCAGGCGTTTCCGCATAGGTGCGGGCAAGCTGTTGGTTAAACGGCACGCCCCGCGGAGACAGATATATAAGAGGACGTCCGTCGCGCGGCAGGCTGTCGATAGCCGCAGCCGCCACATCCGGACGGATCACCATGCCGGCCCCGCCGCCCGCCGGTGTCGCGTCGACATTATGATGCCGCCCGATTCCGAAGGGGCGAAGGTCCACCGTTTCCAGATCCCAGATGCCTTCCTTGCGCGCGCGCTCCAGAATGGACACGCCGAGCGGACCGGGAAAGGCCTCGGGAAACAGGGTAATGAAGCTTGCCTTGAACATGGAGCGAGGCTTTAGCGCAGGCGAACCCCCGCGTCACCTTCCCGCCGCTGTGCTCAGGGCCGGTCGAAAGCCAGCCTGCCCATGCCCGCTCAGGCCTTCAGGAAATCGAGCCGTGGGTCAGTCATGGCGGGCGTAATTTCCAGCACGTCCGCCACAACGACACGTTCGGCCACGAACGGATCGGCCTTGATACGCGCCTCAAGCGCTTCTCGCGTGGTGTTGTGGGCCAGAATTCCGCCGCCGGCATTCGGCTGCAGGGATCCGACGGCAAGGAAGATGCCGTCCTCGAAGCCGTCGCGGATCCACGCTTTGTGACCATCCATCAGCTCGCCAGCTCTGGCTTTGTTTTCCGCAAATTTCAGCAAGACAACATACATGTCTGAGGTCCTTCCTATTGGAGACGAATGGGATCGGGGGCCTGCGCGTCGAGCCAGGCGCACATGTCCTGCACTTCCGCCTCGACAAACGCCTTATCGTGGAAGGCGCTGGCCAGCGTCGCGACGCCCTGGCTGCGCGCCAGCAGGTGCATGGCGAGCCGGTCGGCCGCCTCAGCCCCATGACCAAGCAGCGCGAACTGCCGGGCCAGCCAGTGCCGGAACAATGAGAAGATGCCCGTCGCCCCGGCCTGTGATGGAAGGCCCAACTTGGCAAGTTCGCTGGTCAGCGTACCGACCGGACAACCGAACGCCATGATCTTCGCCTGGTTTACGATCAGGATCTGGATGAAGCTCGTGATCCGATCGCCCGGCCCCGCCCTTTCGTCCTCCCAGCCGTCCAGCATGGCCTGCGTGTTCTCCAGCCGCCGGCGGATGACCGCGTCCAGAATCTCGTCCTTGGTGCGGAAGTGATAGTAGAAATTGCCGCGCGAAATCTGCACTTCGGCCGCGATGTCGGCGAACGATGTGTGCTCATAGCCGCGCTCGTAGAACAGCCGGTCTGCGACTTCGACGATCTGCGCTCTTGTCTCCCCTGCTGCCATGGCAGGCCCTCCGAATCTGTAGGACAAACGTCCCAGATTTCAAATTAGGTCACTTGTCCTAGAGAGTCAATACTGACTTGCGCCCGGCGCCGATCCCGTCTAATCGGGCCCCGTCATCTGGGGAGTAGCCAGCCGCCGAAAGGCGGGCTTCCGTGTCAACATACTCGGCTGAGAGGCCGTGGTGCGGAAGGAGCGGTCACCACCGTTCGGGCGAGACCAATGACATTGCCTCCTGCCTTGCCGGGCGTGGGGAGCGATGTCGTTGGACTCGAACAAGGCCCGGCATGGAGACCCGTTTCAATGGAAGCCCTTTTCACATCCACCGCCGTCGTCGCGTTTGCCGAAATCGGCGACAAGACGCAGCTTCTGGCCATCCTGCTGGCCACCCGCTTCCGCACGCCACTGCCGATCATCCTCGGCATCCTGGTTGCGACGATAGCAAACCATTTCCTCGCCGCGCTTGTGGGCGCGAGCGTTGCCAATTTGCTGGACGGCGAATGGTTCCGCTACATCATCGCCGCCTCTTTCGTGATCATGGGCTTCTGGACCCTGATCCCTGACCAGCTGGACGATCTCGACGACAAGCCCACGCGTTTCGGCGCCTTCATCGCGACGCTGATCGCCTTCTTCCTGGTGGAGATGGGCGACAAGACGCAGCTGGCCACCATCGCGCTTGGCGCCCGGTTCGACAATCTGGTCATGGTCACCATGGGCACGACGCTGGGCATGATGCTCGCCAATGTGCCGGCCGTGTTCCTCGGGCATGAACTGATCGAACGCGTGCCGCTGAACATTGTCCGCATGATCGCGGCGCTCCTGTTCGTCGTCATCGGCGTCTTGCTCGCCCTGCAGACGGCCGGCTGGGTGTGACGAAACAGACGTTGACAGAGTCCGGCCTGAAATCGAAAGTAGAAGCGTATAGTTCTGTTGTGGGGAAATAGGGATGGAAAAGTTATTCCCGGAAATCACGTCCATGGAGGATGTGATGCGTCTGGCGAAGGGCGGAGCAATTGCCGGCCTGATTTTCATCGCCCTCATCCTGCTGGACCGCCTGCTCGGCACTTTATTCATCGTCTCACCAGTGCGGCAGGCGCACCTCTTCGGCGGCGCCCTTGCCGCAGTCTTTGAAATCGCTGTGATTCTGTTCCTTGCCCACCGGGTCGGGAGCGGGCGAGGCTTTGTCAGCGCCATCCTGCTGATGGCCCTGTTTGTGATCGCCACGATGACCCACACTCGGGGCGGTCTCTTCGGCCTTGCCTGGATGGCAGCTTATTTCGGGACCGGCCTCATGATGCTGAACGCCATTCGTGCCTGCCTGCGCTATGGGGCCATCTCTTCCTTCGACCGACTGGAGCGCAGCGCCTCCTGATCTGGATAAGCGTGAATTGACCTTTTGCGCCGGCTCGCGCTTCATTCCCCTGATTCCTGGGGAGGAAACGCATGAGCTTGCTCGAAACAATCGCCACCATTGCTAATATTCTTGCGTCCGCCGCCGTGGTGCTGACGCTGGTCTTT
Source organism: Hyphomonadaceae bacterium BRH_c29 (assembly GCA_000961695.1). Taxonomy (GTDB): domain Bacteria; phylum Pseudomonadota; class Alphaproteobacteria; order Caulobacterales; family Hyphomonadaceae; genus Hyphomonas. Next base: position 3,098 of record LADW01000087.1, on the reverse strand, counting down.
ATCGGCATGCAGCTGAAGCAGAATGCCGAACTGACGCGCATGGCCGCCGCGCAGACTTCGGCCCAGCTTCTGTCGTCCAATCTCGGCCGCATCATTGAAAGCCCGGATCTTGCCGAACTGATCACCAAGGACGGCGCCCCGGAATGCTGGAGCCGGGCCGAGCGCCTGCGCGTGTCGAACTTTCTCTCGGCCAGCTTCCGCCATTATGAAGTTCTGCACACGCATCGCCGCTTTGGCGTGTTCGAGGAAGAGCTTTGGGGTGGCACCGAAGCGCGCCTGCGCGACAGCCTCGATTCCGCTGGCGTGCGGGAATGGTGGAAGGAGTCAAAGCCCTTCTACGCCAAAAGCTTCGTCGCCTATGTCGATGAGATCGCCGCCGAATGGGAAGCGATTGAAGCAATTGCGGGCATGCAATCTGGCTAAATACGAAAAGACTGAACCTTTCCGGACTTCGTGCGTTGATGGCGAAGCTTCAACTGGCGCAAAGCCGCCTGACAGACGGGGTACTTCCATGGACAAGATCCGACGCAACCTCCTGGCCGGTGGCTCAGCCGCCCTGCTCGCCACCAGCCTCACCGGCTGCGGCACGCTTCTCTACCCGGAACGCAAGGGCCAGGGCAGCGGCGGACGGCTGGACCCCAGCATCCTGATCCTCGACGGCATCGGCCTGCTGATGTTCCTCGTGCCCGGCATCATCGCCTTCGCGGTCGATTTCGGGAATGACACGATCTACCTGCCCCGCAGCCGCGCCGACGCCTCGGACGTCATCAAGGTGACCCGCACCGCGCAGCTCTCCAAGCCCGAGATCGACCGGATCTGGAACGAGACCTATGGCGAAGACGCCCCGTTCGAACTGTCGCAAGTCCGCCGCGAACAATTGCATACGGGTACGGACGTTCCGGCCACCCTGTCCGCTTCTGCCCGGAACAATTACGCGCCTGTTTGATGGAATGCGAGAGCCCCGCGTCACTGGTGTTTCAGTCGTTGAACTTTACTGGGTAGAACTCCCACTCCCCGTTTCGCTTTACTGCCCTGTCCACGCTGGCCTCTCTATACGACCTATCGCTTCCGTAGAGTCGTTTTCGGTCGCCACATTTTCGGTACTCTATGATGGCTGATTTGCCGCCGGGCTCACTTACGATTCGACCGATGTAGTAATGCGTCGCTGATGAGCTGCACTGTTCCGTCTCAGATGTCCAAGTTAGAGCGTATTTTCCACGGTCCAGCTCGACAGAGACATAGTTCAAGGCAGAGCCTCGAACCGCTATCGGGTCGGACGTGTAGAATTCGGTCTTCAAAGGCAATCCGCATCCTGACAGGTCGGCCAACTGGGCCTCCCCAGCCGCACGCCATAGGTAACCACGCGAATGATATGGCCATCTCGAAACAAGCTCATCCATTGTGCTGGGCGAGCTGTGCCCTGCTGCCGGCGTCCACCCCCCTTGCGCGGCTTGCCGCGCAATTCCTCTAGAAGGGTACTTCAGACTTTCGACCACCACGACGGGATAATTGCGGTAAGCGATTCTAGGCGCGTCCGGATTCAGGTCTTGGCTGTACCGGCTGACACGCCTCCCAAGCGTGCTATTTTCCATGGGCGTTGAACGCAAAAGAGCCTCGACCACCTCGCAGGTTAAATCGGGCGTTTCCTGTTGCAGCCGACCTTCATGAAGGGCCGCGCCCAATGCTGCCGCAGCAGGCAACATCGCCACGGCGAACAAGGTCAGTACCCATTGGGTCATCCGGTCCAACATGAAATTATGTTACTTTATTACCGGTGTGTCGTCACGTCCAATCCGGCCAATCCCGGAACAGCCCGAACTTCACGTTCGTCACCATCGCGTTTGCGGTGAAGTGCAGCTCGTCGACCTCCCCTTCCCGCGCTGCGGCGGCGCGGAAGGCGGTGTCGAGCTGGGCCAGGTCGCGCGTTTCGATCATGATGTGGAACTCGCGGATCGTGTCGGGGCGCAGGCCCAGCTTGCAGCGCATCATGCGCCAGGCCTCGATCCGCCCGTCATCCTTCATCCGGTCCAGAAAGGCTGGCAGCGCCCTGGCAAAAGCCCGCTCATCCGTTCCGGGCTTCAGATCGAACCAGATGTGATAGATGTCCATGGCCTTGGCGACTCCCAATTCAGTTTGCCCGTTTGCGCCGTCTTCTATACGTGAGTCCCTATGCCCGCGACCCCTGCACTTTCTGTCATCATCCCATTTTTCAATGAAGCCGGGAACGTGCACCCGGTGATCGACGAAGTGCATGAGCAATTGGCGGGCATCGATTTCGAAGTCATCTGTGTCAACGACCAGTCATCGGACGCAACCGCTGCCGAATTGGCCGAGGCCAAGGCGAAACACCCGGACACCGTCTTCGTCTTCAGCCATGTCCAGCGTCGGGGAAAATCCGCCGCGCTCTATACCGGCCTCAAGGCCGTGCGCGGAGACTGGGTCCAGCTTCTGGATGGAGATGGCCAGAACGATCCGGGTGATACCGCGCGCCTCTGGAAGGCGATCATCGCCCCCGGCGCCCCGCCCCGGCTCGGCATCATCGCAGGCAAGCGCAACAGCCGGAACGATTCCGGCTTCAAATGGGTCCAGTCCCGCGTTGCAAACGGCGTGCGCCGCTTCGTTCTGCAGGATGATGCGACAGACACCGGGTGCGGCTGGAAGCTGATCCGCACCGAGGCCTTTCGCGAACTGCCCTATTTTGCCTCCATGCACCGTTTCCTCCCGGCCCTCATCAAGCGAGCCGGCTGGAACGTGCGCGAGGAATTGGTGAACGACCGCCGGCGCCTCGCGGGGGAGTCGAAATACGGCTTCCTCGGACGGCTCGGCGCAGGCGTTTTTGACCTGATCGGCATGTTCTGGCTGGTCCGCCGGGGCGGCCAGGGCGTCGCCGCCGAATGGAATGACCCACGCAACGATGACGAGACCACCTGAGCCCGCTTTATATGGTGCTTACACGGTGTTTATACGGTCTTTTATATTGCCCTGTCAGTCCTGAGTCCGCGTAGGCCGGTCCTTGCTGCGCAGTGCCGGTGAGCGCGTGTCACGCTGTGGTTCCGGGCGGGGCGCAGGCGCCGGGCGCGGAGCTGGGGCGGGCATCG
>LADW01000011.1 GCA_000961695.1 Hyphomonadaceae bacterium BRH_c29 | reverse complement strand
TCTTTCGCGGCCTTCAGCTTGCTGACCAGTGTGACGGCATCTTCCAGCGCAGACATGTCAGCGCGCAGGCGCTCGACTTCAGCGGAGAGGTGCGTCTTGCGGCGGGTCTGCGCGGCGGCCTGGTCTTCCGTGGCCTGACGGCGCGCGCGAGCCTCTGACAGGCGGGCCTGTGCGTCGTCGGCAATCTGTTCTGCAGCGGCCAGCTTGGCGCGGGCCTGCTCAAGCGCCGTGCGCATCTGCGCCTCGGTCTCGGCATTGGCGGCGGCGTCTTCCACCGGCAGGGCGGAGAGTTCGAACTTTGCGTGGGCCAGCGCGTCATCGGCCTCAACCTTGGCCGCCTGCTCGCGCTCGATGTCTTCCATCAGGCGGGTGGCTTCGCTTTCCAGCCGGGCATGGGCGTCGGCGGCGATCTTGCGCTCGGTTTCCAGTTTCGCCAGCGCGATGCGTGCCTGGCCGAGCTTGGCCGCGACAATGCTTTCCGCTTCGCGCAGCGGCTGCAGGCCTTCGCCTGCCTCGATGCGCGCGGCTTCGCAGACGGCGTCCTGACGGGACAGGTCTTCGACCTGGCGCTTTGTTTCTTCCAGCCGCTCACGGGCGGTTTCACAGGCGAGTTTCGCTTCGTGCCAGCGCAGGTGGGCGATCAGGGCGTCCAGCGCGAAGATCTCTTCCGACAGCGCCTTGTAGCGCCGCGCCTTGGCGGCCTGACGCTTCAGGCTGGTCAACTGGCGTTCGACTTCGGCGGAGACTTCCGAGAGGCGCTCAAGGTTTGCTTCAGCCCCGTTGAGCTTCAACTCGGCCTCATGACGGCGGGTGTTGAGACCTGCAATGCCGGCGGCTTCCTCAAGGATGCGGCGGCGGTTCTGCGGCTTCGAACCGATCAGTTCCGAGATCTGTCCCTGACGCACCAGTGCCGGAGAATTCGCACCTGTCGAGGCATCGGCGAACAGGAGCGTGATGTCCTTGCCGCGCACGGTGCGCCCGTTCAGCTTGTAGGACGAGCCCGCCCCGCGCCGGATGCGGCGCACGATTTCCAGCGTGTCGGAGCCATTGAATTCCGGCGGCGCGGTGCGCTTCGAATTGTCGAGGATCAGGGTCACTTCAGCCGTCTCGCGGGCCGGACGGCCCTGAGCACCGGAGAAGATCAGATCGTCCATCTCCCCGCCGCGCATCGCCTTGGCAGAGCTTGCACCCATGGCCCAGCGAAGCGCTTCGAGGAGGTTGGACTTGCCACAGCCGTTCGGCCCGACAATGCCGGTCAGGCCCGGTTCAACCGGAAAATCCTGCGGATCGACGAACGACTTGAAGCCGGCAATGCGAAGTTCAGTGATCTGCATTCCGGCTCCCTTGTCTTATTATTCCGTGGTTTCGCTCGCGCCGGCATCTTCCGTGGCAGGCGCAGCGTCTTCAGCCGGGGCCGCAGCCTCGGTGGCCGCAGGGGCGTCTTCGCCGAGCAGGCCGTCGATATATTTCGAGAAGCCCTCAGCCGTGCGGGTCTCGTTCTCGAACAGGTGCTTCTTGCCGTTCACGATGAAGGTCGGCGTCGAGTCGACGGCCCACTTTTCAGTCGCCACCTGGTATTTGTCGGCCAGCGCGGTGCGATAGTCGCGATTTTCCATGCAGGCATTGAACTGGGCTTCGGTCTCGATGCCGTGACGCTTGCCGATGGTCTGCAGCGCGCCTTTCAGGGCACCAGCCTGCGCGGCGGTGACAACGCCCATCTGGTTCGCGAACAGGTCGTCCAGCACGTCGAAGAACTGGTCTTCGCCCGCGCAATTGGCCAGCACATAAGACGGCAGGTCAGGCTCGTGGATCGGGTATTCTCGGAACACGAACTTCACCTTGCCGGTGACGACGTATTTCTCGGTCAGTACCGGAAGGATCTCATCGTGGAAATATTTACAGGCCGGGCAGGTCGGCGAGGCATATTCGATGATCGTGACAGGCGCGTTTTCCGAGCCCTTGATGTGATCACCCTTGGTGATGGCCGGAACATCTGTTGCCGTCGAGCCGCTATCGCTGCCGCCACAGGCAGCAAGCATGAGGGCCGACACGGCGGCCAGGGCGGAGCGTCTCGAGAGAAGATTCATGGTCATGGCTTTCGCGTTAAGAATTGAGTCGATTGGGTTGCCAACTGGTTAACGGAAGAGGGGTCTGCTGTTAACTTTTGGCATGCGTTCAGTTGGTTGGGGGCTCTGTCTTTGCCAGTTCGGCGTCGAGGAAAGCGGTAAAGCCTTCCGGCGTCATCATGGCCGGGGTGGCGGCCTGAACCGTCCCGTCGACGACGAAAGTGGGTGTGGCATGGACGTCGTAATGTTCCGCAGACTTGTCGACTTCCACCATGTCGAACCGCGTATCCATGTCCTTGAAGCAGGCGTCGAACTTTTCGCGGTCGGTGATGCCATAGGGCGTGCCGACAGAAATCAGCGTGCCGGGCAGCGTGCCGATCTGGGCGGCGACGAAGATCTCGTTCTGCCGGGCAAAAATGTCCTTCAGGAAGGCGAGACCATCATCGGCCGGCAGGCAGCGCGCCTGGGTCATGATGGCGGTGTCGACATCATTGCGCATCCATTCGCGCATCACGATGCGCACCTTGCCGGTGGCGACATAATCCTTCTCGATGACAGGCAGGACCGTCTCGGCGAATTCCTTGCAGTGGCTGCAGGTGGGGGAAAAGTACTCGATCACGGTGACCGGCGCATCGGCCTGGCCTTCGACCCAGCCCAGCTCGTCGGCAGCGTCCCATTCGCTCCACTCTTCGGCAAAGGCCGGGGCAGCGAAGGCGCTCACACAGGCGACGGCGGCAATCGCGAGGCGTCGGGTCAATCCTGCCATGGTCTGTCTTCCTCTCGGTTGTCCCTTGTCCCTGTCAGGGTTCCGGCGTCCGTTTTCGGTCTATCCGTTGTCTTTGTTCGGGTTGTCTGCCGTTAGCATGGCAGCCCCAAGGGCAACAATTGCCTCTCGCAGCCGCTTGTCCTCAATGCCAACGGTGCTGGCTTCAAGCTCCGCGCGCTCTTTCGGCGTCAGCTGGCGGACCACACGGCGGGCCTTCGGGGCCTCCGCACTGGTCAGCGCGCCCTGGACCAGCTTGATCGCCGTCACATCACCGCCAGCGGCGACCGACACGCGCTGGCGGATCGTTTCGGACTGGTGCTGTACCATCGGCGCGGCCTGAGGCAGCACGCGCAGGGTCAGCACGCGGCCATCCTTGCCGCCGCTGAGGCGTTCGGGACGGCAGAACTTGTAGAGCTGGTCCCCGGCAATCTCGCGCCAGCGGGCTTTCAGCATCTGGATCGCGGGCATCTTCTTGCCGCCGACCTTGCGAGTCAGGCGCTCTGCCGCGAGGCCGATCTGCGCCATGGGCTGCTTCACGGCGCGACCGCGCATATAGCGCAGGCGAACCCTTGCGCGCGCTTCCTCGATGGGATCGATGCTTGATCTCGTCACCATGCATCTGAGATTGCACGGGATTGTGAAGACGGAAAGGCAGACTGTGCCGAAACACGCGGATTTGAACGGCCTTGCCCCGGCTTTGCTCGACTGGTTCGACCGGCATGGGCGAGACCTGCCCTGGCGCCTGGCGCTGGGCGAGCGGCGCGATCCGTACCGGGTCTGGCTGGCCGAGATCATGCTGCAGCAGACGACTATTCCGCACGGCACGCCCTATTTCCTCACCTTTACAAAGCGCTGGCCGACGGTCGACGCGCTGGCGGCGGCGAAGGACGAAGACGTCATGACCGCCTGGGCTGGTCTTGGCTATTATGCCCGCGCCCGCAACCTGTTGAAATGTGCCCGGGAGATCGCAGCGCGGGGGAGCTGGCCCGAGACGGCGGCAGAGCTGAAAAAGCTGCCCGGCATCGGGCCGTACACCGCCGGCGCCATCGCCGCGATTGCCTTCAACCAGCCCGCTGCCGCTGTGGACGGCAATGTCGACCGCGTCTTCGCCCGGCTTCTGGCCCTGAAGGGGGTGTGGGCCGTAGAGAAAAAACGCCTCCATGCGGAAGTGGAACGCCTCGTTCCGCAGGATCGTCCCGGTGACTTCGCTGAGGCGTTGATGGATCTCGGCGCGACGGTCTGTACGCCGACCCGTCCGAATTGCCTGATCTGTCCGATCTCTGGCTTCTGCCGCGCCAAGGCGGAAGGCAGCCCGGAGCGCTATCCGATCAAACCCGCCAAGAAGGCCAAGCCCATCCGCCACGGCATTGCCTATGTGGCCGTCCATGAGGGCGAGGTTCTGCTGCAGCGCCGCCCCGACAAGGGCTTGCTTGGCGGCATGCTCGGCCTGCCAACCAGCGACTGGGTTGAGGGCGAACCCAATCATCCCCCGCCCCCCTTCAAGGGGAACTGGGACGAAATTGGAGACGTTCGCCACGTCTTCACCCATTTTGACCTTCGCCTCCGGGTCCTCAGGGCAGACTTGCCGCGCCGTCCGGCCAAAGCCGAAGGCCAATGGGTGCCCGCCAAAGACGTCGAAGGCCTTCCCAGCGTCTTCGCGAAGGCGTTTCGGGTGGCGATGAAATAATTTACGTTAGCGTTATCACTGGACATTGCCGGGATCGTTTTGGACACTGCCTGAAACCGAAGAGACAATCGGAACGGGCGGAGACTGAAATGGCGAAGATGATCCGGACGCTGGGCGTTCTGGTAGGGCTGGCGGGCAGTGCAGCCGCAGAGCCGCCGCAACTGGCAAGCGTCTTTACCGATCACATGGTGGTGCAGCGCGAGGCGCCGCTGATGCTGTTCGGCACGGCAGAGCCCGGCGATGCGGTGAGCGTTTCGCTGGATGATGCGACACAGTCTGTGCGGGCCGGGCTGGATGGGCGCTGGTGGGTCGATTTCGAGCCATTGGCGGCGGGTGGACCTCACACCATCACCCTCAAGGCTGGCGACGCGACGGTGCAGGCGATCTCTGATGTCCTGTCCGGAGACGTCTTCCTCTGCTCGGGCCAGTCGAACATGGAATGGCCGCTGAAAAGCTCCCTCTATGGCGACCGCGAAGTCGCCGCTGCCGGGATCGACCAGATCCGCCTGCTCAAGGTGAGCAAGGCCAGCGCCATCAGCCCCGAAGCTGCGCTGCCGGAGGGCAATGCCTGGCACGTGTCTGCGCCTGAAACGGCGGCGGATTTCTCTGCCGTCTGCTTCCTGACGGGCAAGGCACTGCAGGCAGAGCATGACGTGCCGGTGGGCCTGATCGATGCCTCCTGGGGCGGGTCGCGGATCGAGCCCTGGATCAGCGAGACGGCGCTGGCTGCCAGTGGCCAGCACGATGCGGCGGTCAACCTGATGCGTCTCTACCGGGATGACCCGCCCGCCGCGCTCGCCCTCTACGCCGAGCAATGGACCGGCTGGTGGAAGAGCCATGACTGGTATGACGGACGCGATCCATGGACCGGCGATGCGACGCTGGACTGGATGCCAACGCCGGACTGGCGCCTGTCAGACTGGAGCACATGGGGCGTGCCGGAACTGGAGGGCTTCCTCGGCCAGGTCTGGCACCGCGTGACCTTCACCCTGACGCCGGAACAGGCGACAGGCGCGGCCAGCGTCAGCATCGGGCAGGCCGATGATGTCGACGTTACCTGGCTGAACGGCACGGCCATCGGCGCGACGCATGGCTGGGGCTTCGGGCGGGTCTATGACGTGCCCGCTGGTGTGCTGAAGCCGGGCGAGAACACGCTCGTGGTCAATGTCTACAATTCCTATGGCGGCGGCGGCCTGACAGGGCCGGAGGAAGACCTGCATGTCGATCTCGCTGATGGCAGTTCGGTGCCGATTGCGCAGGGCTGGACCTGGCTGAAAGTGCCGGGCGATGCGGGCAATCCGATGCCGGCGCCGTGGTATCCGATCCAGGGCTTTTCCATGCTCCACAATGGCATGATCGCGCCGCTGGAGGGCCTGCGCCTGAAGGGCGTGCTCTGGTATCAGGGCGAGTCGAATGCCGGTGATGCTGAAGCCTATGAAGACCTCCTGACGGTGCTCGTGAAGGACTGGCGCGGTGCGTTTCGTGACAGCGATCTGTCCGTAGCGGTGATCCAGCTGCCCCGTTGGGGTGCGCTGCCGTCGGCGGCGGGCACTGAAGGCTGGGGGACGATCCGCGAAGCCATGCGGCGGGCCGCAGCAGCCGATGACAAAGTCGGCCTTGTCGTGGCCATCGACCTTGGCGACCCGATGAACCTCCACCCGCCCGAGAAGCAGCATGTCGCTGACCGCACCGTGCGCGTCATGGACGCGCTCGCCTATGGCAAGCCGACGGTTGGTCCCTCCGGACCGGAGATCGCGCGCGCTGAGCGGTCCGGCGATGTCATCCGCGTGGCCTTTGAGGGCGTGGAGGGAGACCTTCAGACGATCAGCAGCGACACAGCGATCGGGTTCGAAACATGCTTCGAAGGCGCCTGCCGCTATGTTTCCGGCATGGTCGTGAATGGCGATGTGATGATCGGCCTGCCGTCAGACATCGCCGCAGACGAGCTGCGCTACTGCCAGGGCGACTCGCCGATCTGCAACCTGTTCGACAGCAACGGCCTGCCCGCCGGACCGTTCCGGGTGGAGCTGGCAGACCGCTAGTCAGGCAGGACTGATCCAGTCGGCAGCGATGCGGCCAACCTCCGCCAGCACGGCCTGATCTTCGTCGCGCAGATCGTCGAAGTATCCGGGGCCTTCATAATAGGCGGTCACGATCAGCGGCGCCCCGCCGGGTGGCCAGACGATGGCGATATCATTGTACTTGTTGGACATGACAGGTGCGATCCCGCTGCCGGTCTTGTCGCCTGCGCGCCAGCCGGCCGGAAGCCCGGCGCGGATGCGCGCCTGGCCCGTGCTTGTGGCGACCATCCATTCGATCATTCGCTGGCGCGAGGGTTCGGAGAGCGCGTCACCTGTCAGAAGCGTCGTCATCAGCCCGGCCATCGCGGCAGGGGTTGTCGTATCGCGCAATTCTCCGGGTGGTCCGAGATTGAGTTCGGTCTCAAAGCGGTCGAGCCGGGTCTGCGTGTCGTCAAGTGACCGCAGGATCGCCGTGAAGCCTTCTGGCCCGCCGATCCGGGACAGAAGCAGGTTTGCCGCCGTATTGTCGCCCTGCACCTGCGCGGCTTCGGCCAGCGCCGCGATGGTCATGCTTCCCTGCGCAAGCGCTGGTTCGGTGACCGGCGAATAGGCGACGATATCCGCGCGGGTAAACGGCACGGCGGTTGCCAGATCGAGCCGCCCGGCATCGGCTTCCCGCAGGATCACTGCGGCGAGCGGCATCTTGAAGGTGGAGCACATCGAGAAGCGCTCATCCGCGCGATGGCCGAACGACCTGCCGGAACCGGTATCGGTCATGAACACGCCGAGGCGTCCACCCGACCGGCGTTCAAGCGCCTCAAGACTGTCTGTCTGCAATTCGCCGAGCGCCCTCAGGCCGAATGGCGCCGCCATCAGCCCGAAAGCGCTTCCCACCAATGCTTTGCGCCGTGTGATCACTGGATCGGTCCCCCTTTGCATCGAGGAAGCATAGAGCCGCAAAAAGCGGCAGGCATTTGGCGCTGTGACGTTCGTTTCCGGATGCGGACCTAGGGTCCGGACCCATTAACAGGATTCCCGGCCAGCTCGGATCATGATTCACTGCCTCTGTTTCAGGAGGTAATTGTTATGTCTGATTTCTTTTGGTTTTCTGATGAGCAGTGGGCGCGGATCGAACCTCTGCTGCCGACGGATACGCGCGGGATGGCACGGGTTGATGATCGCCGCGTGCTGTCGGGGATCATCCACGCCCTGAAGAACGGTGGGCGCTGGGCCGATTGTCCGCGCGAGGTCTACGGTCCGAAGAAAACGCTCTACAATCGCTTCGTCCGCTGGGCCGAGCGCGGGGTGTGGGAGGACATCTTTGCTGCCCTGGCGGGCGCTGAGGATGTGCCCGACAAGGTGTTCATC
>LADW01000051.1 GCA_000961695.1 Hyphomonadaceae bacterium BRH_c29 | reverse complement strand
CCACCGCCCAGCTGACCGAACCCGCCATCTACCTGACCGCCAAAACCGATCCCGCCGCCGTGGCCGAGCTGACCTCCGGCACGCTGGACGTGTCGGGCTCGATCCGCGCACCCGGCGGCCAGGTCGAAGCGCTGCCCGGCTATGAGACCGGCGACTGGTGGGTGCAGGACCCCGGCGCCGCCTTGGCCGCCCGATTGCTGCTCTCAGGATCACCGTCGAACGCATCCGGATCACAGCAACAGGCAGCAGGATCACACACGATCACGCTGATCGACCTTTGCGCCGCGCCCGGCGGCAAGACGCTGCAGCTCTGCGCGTCCGGCGCCGACGTCATCGCCGTCGACCGGTCCAAGCCCCGCCTGAAACGGCTGGAGGAGAACCTCGAACGCACGGGCCTGACGGCAACAGTCATTGCCGCAGACGCCGAAACCTGGCGCCCGGACGCGCTTGTGGACGGCCTGCTGCTGGACGCGCCCTGCTCGGCCCTCGGCACCCTGCGCCGCCACCCCGAAGGCGCCTTCATCAAGCGCGCCGAAGACGTCGCCCGCTTCCCGGATGTGCAGTACCGACTACTGAAAGCGGCGGCCGAAATGGTCAAACCGGGCGGCACGCTGATCTATTGCGTCTGCACGCCGCTGAAGTCCGAAGGCATGGATGTCGTCGACCGGGCTGTCGCTGAAGGCCTCGTCCAGCGCGTTCCAGTCGCGGCAGAGGAAGTGCCCGGCTTTGAAGCCTGCCTCACCGGAACCGGTGATTTGCTCACCCTTCCCGGCCCACAGGCGGAACATGACGCATTCTTCATGTCGAGACTCTCCCCCGTAGCGGGAAAATCGGCGTAATGTCTTGAAATTGCCCGCATAGGTTCATCTGTCATTCAGCGAGCCCATGCGAGAAAGACGCTATACATTGTGCAGGGAGCACTGAAATGACTGTATTTTCTTCCGCCCGTACCTCGACCGGCAAGCTGGCCGCAGGCGCGTTTCTCGCCCTCAGCCTGTCCCTGGCAGGCTGCGCCTCCACCTCTGGCGTGGGCACCGCAACGCCGGGGTCTGTCGGACAGGCGTCCAGTGTCTATCACGGCACCGTGGTTTCGGTTCGCGAAGTCACCATCCAGCCGAAGCAATCCATCATCGGCACGGCTGCCGGCGCCGTCCTCGGCGGCCTCGCAGGGTCCGAACTTGGCGGCGGTGACAAGGCCCAGACTGCTGGCGCCATCGGCGGCGCAGTGGTCGGCGGCATCGCCGGTAACGCAGCTGGCAAGGCTGTCGGCACGTCCAAAGGCTTCGCCTATATCGTCCGCTTCTCCAGCGGCGAGAGCAAAGAAATCATGCAGGGCGCCGACGTCTATATTGCTCCCGGTACGCCGGTGGACATCATCGCAGGCGCCGATGGCTGGAAGCTGATCCCGGCTGGCGCATACTAAGCGCAACGCTGCTACTTAAAGCTGTACCCGAACACCGGCCACCTTGTGTGGCCGGTGTTTCCCATTTAGGGAAATGATATGCGTAACGTACTGATTTCTCCCTCGATTCTCTCCGCCGATTTTGCCCGCCTCGGCGACGAAATCCGGGCCATTGACCAGGCCGGCGCCGACATGATCCACATTGACGTCATGGACGGCCATTTCGTGCCGAATCTCACCTTCGGTCCGCCGATCATCGAAAAGCTCCGTCCTCACACGAAGAAGCCTTTCGACGTCCACCTGATGATTGCGCCGGTTGACCCGTTCATCCACGCCTTTGCCCAGGCTGGCGCCAATATCCTGACCGTGCACCCGGAAGCCGGTCCGCACCTGCACCGCACGCTTCAGGCCATCCGCTCTGCCGGCATGACGCCCGGCGTAGCCCTGAACCCGGCCACCCCTGCCAGTGTGATCGAGCCTGTGCTGGATGATATCGGCCTCGTCCTCGTCATGTCGGTGAACCCCGGCTTTGGCGGGCAGGCCTTCATCGAAAGCCAGCTGCGCAAAGTCGAACAGCTGCGCCGCATGATCGACCAGACCGGCCGCGACATCATTCTCGAAATCGATGGCGGTCTGAACGCCGAAAATTCGCCGCGCGCGATCGCTGCGGGCGTCACGGCGATCGTGGCGGGCTCTGCGGTATTCAAGGGCGGTCCAACCGCCTATGCTGACAACATCCGTGCCCTGAGACCCAGTGTGCACGCTTAGTATAAACAGGTTGGACGCGGTTCGTGTCAGGTGGAGACAGCCAATATTTTGCTGAGCGGGTTCCACGATCTGGAGCCGACGATGCCGCGCTTTGGCGCCGCTTCCGGGGCGCGCCCGGTGAAGACGCCAAGATCAACATTGTCCAACGTCTGAAGCAGACCGGCCCGGTCCCGCAGAGCTTCACCCTCCACCTTGCCAATATCATTCCGCCTGACACGCTGCGCGGCGAAGCCCTGATGCGCGGCGTCTGGCGGATCGGCATGACGCGCATGACGCTGGAGCCGTCGCAAAGCCCCTGGTCGGTGCCGATGCCCTCGAAGCATGTTGCCGACCGCCTGCACCGTTTCGCCTGGCTGCCGGACCTGTTCTCTCAAGGCGAAGACGGCGCAGCCCGCGCCCGCGCCCATGTCGATTCCTGGATCGAAATACACGGCCGCTTCAACGGGTTTGCCTGGCGGATTGATCCGACGGCGGCGCGCCTCTGGCACTGGCTGCGCTGCGGCGAGGATCTGTTCGAGGAAGGCTCCGAACCTGCGCGCCAGGCCCGGCTGGACTGCCTGCTTCGCCAGCTCCATTACCTCGAAGACCAGGCGGACGCAGCGCCCGATCCGAAATCGCGCTGGTTGTCGGCCATCGTGCTGGTGGCGGGCGCAATCTGTTTCAACAATCGCTCGGCGCTGGGGCTCGCACTGGAACGGCTGGACGCCGAATGCACCGCGCAGATTCAGCCCGACGGCGGCCATGTCAGCCGCGCCCCTTCCCGCCTCCTGTTCTGCTTGCTGCAATTGCAGACGCTGGAAGAGCTGCTGCGCCGGGCTGACCTCGACGTGCCGGACTATTTCGCCAAATGGATCCCGCGCATGGGCGCGATGCTGGCCTTCTTCCAGACCGGCGATGGCGCGCTCAACCCGTTCAATGACGGCGACGAATCGCGGGCCGAAGTCGTGGACGCGGCGCTGTCGCGCCTGCCAGCCCCGCCGCGCCGGTTTACCTTTGCCCCGAAGTCCGGCTTCCAGAAGCTGGAAAAGCACGGGCTGCGCCTTGTGCTCGATTGCGGCGAGGCGCCCGGCCAACCCTTTGGCGACCAGGCCCATGCCGGGGCATTGGGCTTTGAATTGTCGGACAATACGTCCCGCATCGTCACCTCGTGCGGGTTCAGCGCCGAAGTGAATATCGACTGGCAGGCTGCCGTGCGCCGTACCGGGGCGCATTCGACCCTGATCCTGGCAGGCCGGGATTCGGCTGTGTTCACGCTGAATGAGGAAACCCGTCTCCAGTCGGCCAGCGGCCCGGACGGCATTTCCGCCAAGCGTCTTGAGGAAGCCGACGAAATCTGGCTCGACGCCCAGCATGGCGGCTACAAGCCCTCGCACGGATTGCTCCACCGCCGCCGCCTCTTCATGGCCGGGAGCGGCGCGCGCCTCGCCGGGGAGGACTCCCTCGTCCGTCCGATCTCGCAGGCGCCCTCGGAAGACCGCAAGTTCGTAAATTTTGAAATCCGCTTCCATCTTCATCCAACCGTCACGGCGATGATGGGAAAAGATGCAATTCGCCTGATCTGCGAAAATGGGGCTGTCTGGAAGTTTAAAACGAGTCATGAAGGCGCAAGACTCGAACGGACGGCTTACCTCGCCCGGGGCGTAGTTGAACGCCCTGAGCAAATCGTGATTGCAGGCTTTGCGGATCCGAACAGTGACGGAACCGAACCGCCAAATTGCGTCCGGTGGGCCTTCGTGAAGGAACCGAACGCATGACGCCTCAGAATGCTGCCCGCAGAGCCATGCTCCTCACAATGGGGTTCGACCTCAGCGTGGCTGCGATCTCCATGGTTCTGGCCAATGCCTTGATCTGGTGGTCGGCGGATTTCCGCGATACCTTCCCGCTCGCGTCCACGCTGGTCAGCACGGTCATGTTCACCGTTGCAGTTGCCATCGGCTTCCTGGTCCTGCGCATCCAGACCCAGGTCTGGCGCCATATCGGCTGGCCGGACGCTGTGCGCATCCTTCAGGGTGTTTGCCTGTCCGGCCTGATCTTCCTGCCGATTGCCGGCCTGCTGAACGGCACCCTCTCCCAGCCTTGGACCGTGCTGCTGACAGCGCTGCTGATCTGGACGGTCGGCCTGTTCTCCGGCCGGATGGTCGCCCTCTCGCGCTCGACCCGGAAGCCGCTGCAGATCTTCAGCCCGGTCGCCAAGGACGCTCCGCAGATCCTGCTGATCGGGGACATATCGAGCTGCATCGGCGTGATCCGCCGGCTGCAGGGACCGGCCCAGACACAAGCCTTCCGCCTGCTGGGCCTGATCGATACCGAAGGCAATGATCCTGGCCGCGCCATTCGCGGCGTCCCGATCATGGGCGGGCTGGATGACCTTTCCACTGTGATCGAAGTGCTGACGGTCCGCTATGGCCGCGCGCCCTGGGTGGCCGTGACCGGCGCCGCCCGCGACCGCAAGACGATGATGCGCATCCTGGAGACGACCTCCGCACACGGCGCCGAGATCATGGCGCTCAGTGGGGACGAGACCGCGCAATTGCTCGAAGCCGTCCGCCCGGCTGACCTTCTCGCCCGGCCTGAACGCCAGCTCGACATGGCACCGGTGCGCAGCGCCATCAATGGCGCCCGCGTCCTGGTGACGGGCGGCGGCGGCACGATCGGATCGGAACTTGCCCGCCAGGTCGCCTCGCTGCAGCCGGAGCATCTGACCATTCTCGATTCCTGCGAGTTCAATCTCTACAGCATCGACATGGACCTGCGGACCCGGTTCCCGGACCTGAAAATTTCCTCCCGTCTCGGCGACGTGCGCGACCCCAACCGCATGCGCGATGTCTTCCAGAGCGCCCAGCCGCAGGTTGTCATCCACGCCGCCGCGCTGAAGCATGTACCGCTGATGGAACGCAATGTCTGCGAGGCGATCCTCACCAATGTCTCCGGCGCGGTGAACTGCGCCCGCGCAGCCGTTTCCGTCGGCGCGAAAAGCTTCGTCTTCATCTCCACCGACAAGGCCGTCGACCCGGACAATGTCATGGGCGCCACCAAACGCCTCGCCGAAATCGCCATCGCCCGCATTGCCGAAGAGTCCAGCATGGTCGCAGCCATGGTCCGGTTCGGCAACGTGCTTGGCTCGTCGGGCTCGGTCGTGCCGCTGTTCGAGAAACAGATCGCCGCCGGCGGCCCCGTCACGCTGACCGATCCGGGCGTGACCCGCTATTTCATGACCGTGGAAGAGGCCTCGGCCCTGGTCCTTCAGGCAGGCTCCCTCCAGCATGAAGGCGGCGGGTCCGACATCTACGTGCTCGATATGGGCGAGCCGATGCCGATCCTGCAGCTGGCCGAAACGCTGATCCGCCTGAAAGGCCTGATCCCCGGCGTCGACATCCAGATCACCACGACGGGCCTGCGCGCCGGTGAGAAAATGCACGAAGCGCTGACCTATGAGCACGAAATCGTCACCCACACGGATGTGGACGGCGTGCTGCGCGTCGCCAGCCGGACACCGACCTCGGAACTGTTCGACAAACAGCTCTCCGCACTGCTCGAGGCCGCCAGCCGCCGCGAGCGCTCCGAAGCCCTGCGCATGCTGGGCGTGATGGTGCCCGAATATGGCGTGGAACGCGCTGAGAAAGCCTTCAAGGACATCGCTTGACGCGCTGCCCTGCCGTGCTACCCCGCGCGGCAACTTCTTGAACCCTGGAGAATCCCCGATGTCCGATGCCACCAGCGGCGCCCCCGTCCGCATTCGCCGTGCCCTCCTGTCCGTTTCCGACAAGACCGGCCTTGTGGAACAGGCGAAACGGCTGGCCGCGCGCGGCGTCGAGCTGGTCTCCACCGGCGGCACGTCCAAACTGCTGAAAGAGGCCGGCCTCGATGTGAAAGACGTCGCAGACCTGACGGGCTTCCCGGAAATGATGGATGGCCGCGTCAAGACGCTGCACCCGGCCGTTCACGGCGGCCTGCTCTACCTGCGCGACAATCCCTCCCACGTGAAAGACGCCGAGACCCACGGCATCGGCGCCATCGACCTGATCTACGTCAATCTCTACCCGTTCGAGGCCACCGTTGCCTCCGGTGCAGACTTTGAAACCTGTATCGAGAATATCGACATTGGCGGCCCGGCCATGCTGCGCGCGGCGGCCAAGAACGGCGCTTTCGTCGCGGTCTGCACCGATGGCGGGGACGTCGATGCCGTGCTGGCCGAAATGGATGCGCAGGACGGCGAAGTTTCCGTCGCACTCTGCCGCAAGCTCGCCGCGAAAACCTATGCCCGCACCGCTGCCTATGATTCCGCGATCTCGGCCTGGTATGCCGCACAACTGGATGAGACCGCGCCGGACTGGGCCGCCCTCGGCGGCAAGCTGCAGCAGAGCCTGCGCTATGGCGAGAACCCGCACCAGAAGGCCTCCTTCTATGTCACCGGCGAGAAACGCCCCGGCGTTGCCACCGCGCGCCAGCTGCAGGGCAAAGAGCTTTCCTATAACAATATCAACGACACCGACGCGGCCTATGAGCTGATCGGCGAGCTTGGCGCCGAGACGCCCGCCGTCGCCATCATCAAGCACGCCAACCCCTGCGGCGTGGCACAGGGCGCCAGCATCATCGAGGCCTATCGCGCAGCCCTCGCCTGCGACTCGACCTCAGCCTTCGGCGGCATCGTCGCCCTGAACCGTCCGCTGGACGAGGAAACCGCCGCGGAGATTTCGCAGATCTTCACCGAAGTCGTCATCGCCCCCGGCGCCAATGCCGCCGCCGAGGCGATCTTCGCCAAGAAGAAAAACCTCCGCCTCCTGATCACTGAAGGCCTGCCCGACCCGGCCGCCCCCGGCCGCTTCATCAAGACCGTAGCAGGCGGCTTCCTGATGCAGGACCGCGATTTCGGCCGCATCACCAGGGCGGATCTGAAAGTCGTCACGAAAATTGCCCCGACCGAGCAACAGCTCGACGACCTGCTCTTCGCCTGGCGCGTCGCCAAACATGTGAAGTCCAACACCATCGTCTACGCCAAAGACGGCGCCACCGTCGGCGTCGGCGCCGGCCAGATGAGCCGCATCGACTCGGCCCGCATTGCTGCCCGCAAGGCCGAGGATGCCGCCGAAGTCGCCGGCTGGGCCGAGCCAAAGACCAAAGGCTGCGTCGCCGCCTCTGACGCCTTCTTCCCCTTCCCGGACGGCCTGCTGCAAGCCGCCTCCGCCGGGGCCAGCGCCGTGATCCAGCCGGGCGGCTCGATCCGCGACGATGAAGTGATCGCCGCTGCCGACGAAGCCGGCCTCGCCATGGTCTTCACCGGCATGCGCCACTTCCGCCACTAGGGGGAAGCCCTACCCCTGCTCCACAGACGGGGAAAGCGCCGCACTTATCCCCCTCTCCCTTGGGCTACAGCATTCACACATCGTGGTTGCATGGTTTGACGAAGTCTGATTCGTAATTGCCAAACGGGGAGGACGGCATGGATCGGACGTTGGGCCACTTTGGTGATCTGCGGCTGCAAAAAGGGGGGTCTTTCTTCTTGGGCGGCTGCTGGAACTTGGGGGCCGGGCCTTGCGGGTCCGGCGGCTTGGAGGCGACCGGGCCGGCGAGATCCGGATCACGCGGTTTCTGCGCAACGCATCGGTGACGCCCGGGGAGATGGTGAGCGAAGCGGCTCGCCGGACGGCGGAGCGCTGCCAGGGCCATGAGGTTCTGGTGATCCAGGATACGACGGTGGTTCGTTCGCAAGGCGGTGGCGGGGATTATCTGCACGCGGTCCTGGCGCTGGACGCATCGGACGGTGCGCTTCTGGGTCTGGTGGACGCCAGCTTCCTGCAGCGTTCGTCGGGCCAAAAGGCGCAGCGCAAGGCGCTTCCGGT
>LADW01000068.1 GCA_000961695.1 Hyphomonadaceae bacterium BRH_c29 | reverse complement strand
GCCCTGGCGGGCGCTGAGGATGTGCCCGACAAGGTGTTCATCGATAGTACCTGCATCAAGGTCCACCGCTGCGCGGGCGGCGGAAAAGGGGGGCTGTGGCGCATGGTATCGGCGTCACCAAAGGCGGCCGCAACACAAAGCTCCACGCTGTCTGCGATGAGAAAGGCCGCCCGCTCGTTCTGATGCTGACGCCCGGAAACGTCCACGATTGCAAGGTTGCAGAGGCGTGCCTGACCGCCCTTCCACCGACCTCCCATCTCGTCGCCGATAAGGGATATGACAGCCAGAAGCTACGCGAGTGGCTGGAAGATCGTGGCACCGCGCCCGTCATTCCGCCCAGGTCAAATCGCAAGGTCCAATACGCCTATGACAAGACCATTTATCGCGAGCGCAACGTCATCGAGCGCATGTTCTGCAGGCTGAAAGATTGGCGGCGCATCGCAACGCGCTTTGAACGCAACATCATCAACTTCATGGCCGCAATAGTCCTTGCAGCCGCTGTCATCTGGTGGCTTTAATGAGTCCGGACCCTAATCTGCCGGGATAAAAAATCTGGCGGACCACCTCTGAGGGGCAGGCCAACAGTGCGCCGATGATGGTGGCGAAGACGATAATAATCTGCCCGATGAGGATGCGCGTTCCGGTCATTGTTCGCTCCTGAAGTCTGGTTGCAGGCTTCAGAAAGTTGCGTCGATACGCGGCGGAGCCTAGTTGAACGGGAGGTGATTTCCGACCACGGCGTACAAAGCCAGGTAATGCCGCAGCAATGCGCGACACCTCGCGTTCGCTATTCATCCCCGCTTGATGGTGCGATTCTGGGTTTCTGCTTGCTTCCCGCTTCGGATTTGGTTTGCATTCTAGGAATGCGCTTACGCTTTTGCGCGCGTATCGAAGGGCAACCAGTACCGTGTGCTTCTGCCGCCTCCGGTGATAACCAGGGCTTTCATTGCCGCCAATGCCTGAAGGTCGCGTGTTGCGGACGGTTTAGAGGTTTTCGCAATGGCGACGTACTTGTTTGCACTCATGCCGCCCTCGAACCCTCTGGGGCCTTCATCGAGCATGCGGCGGATGACGCGCATCTGACGCTCATTGAGCCTGTCCTTGAACGTGTCGAAGAACCTCACCTTTTGAAGCGTGAAATCGACCTGGTCCTCAGCATCCTGCTGTGCCTTGAGGCAGACGCTCAGGAAGTACCTGATCCAGTCTGTCACGTCATTCGTTCGCTGAGCCGCCTTCAGGGCATCATAGTAGGCGTTCCGATCCGACTCGATGGCTTTGGACAGGCTGAGCAGGACTGGCCGTCCGAGTCCCTGAGACAATGCTTTCTCTGAAATGGTTCGTCCAATGCGTCCATTTCCGTCTTCAAACGGATGAACGCTTTCAAAATAGAGGTGCGCAAGGGCGGACCGTATCGGCGCCTGTTTGATTGGCTTATCACTGTCCGGCGCCGTTGCGTTGAACCAATCGACGAACTGCGTCATCATTTTGGGTACGTCCGCAGATGGCGGCGCTTCATAGTGAACGGTCTCCCGCCCGATCGCGCCAGAAACGACCTGCATCGGTTCTTCATGCGCTCGCCAGGCGCCTACGGAGATCCTGCGGTTTCCGCGCATCAGCATCCGGTGCCAATCGAAGAGCATGTCTTGTGTAAGGGGTGAGGCAAATTCTCGTCTCACCGCGACCATCAGGTCGGCAATGCCGGCCGCTCGGGCATCGCGCGCGGGAGGCTCATCGGTCAGGCCCAGATTCCGCCGGATGGATGACATCACATCAGCGCGGCTGAGATACTCGCCTTCGATCTCGGATGTCTTTATGGCTTCCGAGACCATCACATCGATGAGTGTCTCGACTTGCGTCCCCTCGGGCAAAGCCTCAA
Source organism: Hyphomonadaceae bacterium BRH_c29 (assembly GCA_000961695.1). Lineage (GTDB taxonomy): Bacteria > Pseudomonadota > Alphaproteobacteria > Caulobacterales > Hyphomonadaceae > Hyphomonas. The sequence continues at coordinate 79,192 of LADW01000068.1, read as the reverse complement.
GGACACCGCTGACACGTCCGATACGCCCTTCGAACGCCGTCAATTCGTCGAGAATTGCCGAGATGTCGTAGGTGAACTTCGTCCAATCGGGTTGCTGCCAATTATAGGTCATGAGCCGATTAGAACACATATTCGGCTCAACATCACGTAAATTTTGAGCCGAATATCGTAATTATTCGGCTCAAAGGTCCAAATCGGCTTGCTCATTCTCATTATGCACATGCGGCCGCCCCCGAGGCGAATCAGGCAATCCTGATTCGCCATCGCTCCCGACGACAGATGCCGGCACAATCTGATCGACGCGCCGCCAATAATGACTATCCGATCCATTTCGACAGCGACGAAGAATTGAGCGCTCATCGCGCCAAGTGGAGTGACGACTTCATCTATCTGTTTGAGCTCTCGGCAAGCGAAGAGGAAATCGTTCTGCGCATCCGGCAGTACTTGGACAGTGCAACACGCCGAATCCGCACGGCAAGCGAAGGAAGAGTTTCGCCTTTCAGCGGAATAGGCCGCGTTGCCGCTCCGGATCCATCGTCCAGCCAATACCCCGGCCTGTGCGTTCAATCGTCAGGTCCCGTCCGATTTGACGGCCAAGTGCGTCGCGCCATGGCACCAGCACAAACGATGACGTTGCGGCGAATTCGAACATTGTGCGTAGAGTGTCGTATTCCGCGCGTCCGCCAATTGTCGATTGTCTCGCCAAGGACGGCCCATGCGGAACGTCTTCTTCCCGGGTTCATATGATCAACCGTGCGGCCATTTCATGCACGAATTCGCGACTGTCGGCTTTATTATTCAAAGCTAGATAGGCCATCGATCCACCGACCAAATAGGAAGCTCTCAATCTTGCGTCGGGCGTGTGCCTTGCACTCAGTTCCTCAGACAGTCGCAGAATCAAAGCCTCACGAAACCTCGGCAACAATGCATCGCCGCGCCCGCCAGCCATGGCCTCGGCAAAAAAGTCGGGGGCCTCCGCAACGTGATCGACGAGCCAGTTCAATGTACCCAACGGTTCATCCTGTCGGAATGTCGGAAGGATGCTGACCATCAAATCGGAAAAGATCTGATCCAGCAGGTCTGATTTGGTGCGGTAGTGTTCATAGAATGAAGACCGCGCGACCCCGGCGCGGCGGCAAATCCCGGCAACTGTAATCCGGCCCCAGTCCCCTTGTTCCAGCAATCCCATAAGGGCCTGCTGTAGCACCGATCTGGTATGCGCCGCCCGCGGGTCTTCAGACACATCGCCTCCGGTCTGTCCGGAAGACGGCCTTCCTGTCTTTCTCGGTTCCATCTGTTTGTCTACCAAAGTCTCAGACACATGTCCGGAATCTTAGGGAACATTCTGATGAACGGCAACAGCCTCGCTCGCCGCCTTATACGCTGGGGCCTATATCCTGCTTCCTGGGCATGGATTGTATTCGGCCTCTGGTATTTCCTGCAGATGGAAGGCGACGAACGGCCCGCTTGGGTTCTGATCACGCTGCCGCTCTTGCTGACATATCTCGTGCTTGAGATGACCATTCCCATGGATAGGCGCTGGTCCATGACCTGGCGCAACCTACTGCCAGACATCATGTATATCGGCCTTTCCGGGGCCACCGTCGCGCTCGTATCAGCGGGGCTCGCGATGCTTTCGATCACGCTCTCGGGACAATCAAACGGGGTTGCTGCTGACTGGCCGCTCTGGATTCAGGTGCCGGTTCTGTTCCTCGTCTTCGAGTTTCTCAACTACCACATCCATCGCGCGATGCATGAGCTTCACGGCTCAGTTGGACAGGTCCTGTGGCGCATCCATGCGGCTCATCATCTGCCAGACCGTCTCTATCTGTTGATGCACGCGGTGTTGCATCCGTTCAACGCGGTGTTTGTCCAGGGGATCGCGATCATCCTGCCGATCTGGGCCCTGGGCTATGAACCCGAGGCTGTTCTGATCTTCCTTGTGGTCAACGCCTTTCACGGCATCATCAGCCATTTCAACGTCGATCTTCGCCTTGGCTGGGCCAATTATGTCTTCATCGGGCCCGAGGTGCATCGCTATCACCATTCCGCGAAGATGAGCGAGGCAGGAAACTACGGTGCGACGTTGACGATCTGGGACCAAATCTTCGGGACATTCGTATATCGACCCGGCAAGGTACCAGAGATGTTGGGAACCGATGAGGGGTCCGCTTTGCCAGACTATCGTCAAGTGGTGTCCGTCCTTTCCTTGCCGTTTCGTTACAAGAGCCGAGGCTAGACGGGCTGATCAGAACTGAACTTGGGCCGAACCAGGCGTCGCGGCAAGCAGCTGGGCCAAATGCCGGCATTTTTCCTTAGTGCCGTTCCGCGCCGCTTCTGGGGTGTATTGGAGGCGATCCTCAAGATTGCGCAAATCGCACAAGCGCAGCTTAGAAATGCATCATACTTGACTCAGTTTTAGAACGCTCATTATATAACAATCGTTATAAAAAGGGAAGCATCAATGGCCCGCCCTCGCGCATACGATCAGACCACTGTCCTGACAGCAGTCATGCACGCGTTCCGCCGCCGCGGATTCGCCGAAACGTCCGTTCGAGATCTTGAGGCGGCAGCCGGCGTGACATCCGGCAGCCTCTACAACAGCTACGGCGATAAACGGGGTCTCTTTCAGGCAGCAAGCGAGCACTATAACCGCACCGTACTCGCACGCCGTATCCGTGATCATGCGCCGGAGGGGTCCGGCATCGAGGGCCTCCGCCGACTGTTCCTGTCGCTTCTGCAAGAGCCTGACGGAGGCTCGGCAGGCTGTTTGATCACGAATGCGGCAATCGAGTTCGGGGGCACGGACCTGCCGAGCTTCGTGAACGACGGATTCGAAAATCTTCGCGACACGTTCGCAGACCGTCTCGGCGGCGCCCAGTCGGAAGCGGTTTCCTTGCTGGCGCTTTACCAGGGCGTCCTGGTCCTGGTCCGCGCCGGCTACGATACGCAGGAGCTTAGCAAGATGATCGCTGACTTTTTTGACACACTGGAGAAGCACCATGAGCGCTGAAGCCCTTTGGCAACGTTACGGAAAAATCTGGTCGTCCGAGCCCGCTCGGCGCAAAAGCGAGCTGCGGGAGTGCCTTGCGGATGACGCGACCTATTGCGATCCCGGCAGTGAATTATCCGGGCGCGAAGCATTGTCCGACTATATGGGCAGCTTTCAGGAACAGGTGCCCGGCGGGCGGTTCGAGATCCTTCAGGTGATCGATCACCACGACAGGTCTTTGGCCCGCTGGGCGCTCGTAAACGGCGAAGGCGCGACCCTGCAACTCGGCGCCAGTTTTGCCACACACGATGCCCAAGGCCGGCTCAAAGCCATTAGCGGATTCTTCCCACTGGCGGCATCAGAGACCGTGTGATGAGCGCACGGACACAATCCCAACAAGCACTCGCAGAGGGCTTCGCGGATCAGATCGAGGAGATCAGCGACATCACGGTGCACCGCTATTTCGCAGGTGCCGGATTGCGCGCCAACGGTGTGCAGTTCGGCTTCGTGATGAAAGGTGTTCTCTATTTCAAGGCAGACGAATTCAGCCGCAGAACGTTCGAAGCGCGAGATTGCGCGCCGTTTCGTTACCGCGGCGCGTCCGGCGATGTGACGGTCGCCGCCTATTACGAGGTGCCGGACGAAATTCTCGATGATCCGGAATATCTCTCAACCTGGGCCGCCGATGCGCTTCGGGCAGCGCGTTCCACACACAAAAAGGAGCGCGCTCGCGCATGAAACAGGTTCAATTCGAAAAGCCTGGGCGTCCGGGAGATGTGGCGATCTGCGTCGACGTGCCGGATCCAGTCATTTCTTCAGCTGATCAGGTGCTTGTGCGCGTGGACGCATTCCCGATTAACCCAGCCGATCTGTTGCTCTTCCGTGGTGTGTACCCACGCAATCCGGCGAATGGGGACGCGCTGGGCAATGAGGCGACCGGTATCGTCGAAGCGGTTGGCGCGAACGTCAGAAGCGTGGCTCCGGGTGATCGCGTCATTTCTCTTCGTACCAACAATTGGCGAGAACGCCTTTCGCTGAAAGAGACCGAGCTCATAAAGCTTGCTCCCGAGATCGGAATGGAAACAGCTGCGATTCTAAAGGTGAACCCAGCGACAGCTTTGCTGATGCTAAAGAGTTTCACCGACTTGTCGCCGGGCGACTGGGTGATACAGAACGCGGCAAATTCCGCTGTCGGTCGCGCGGTGATCGAAATCGCCGGGCGCCAAGGCATTCGAACATTGAACGTCGTCCGACGGGAAAACCTTGCCGACGATCTCCGTGCCCTTGGCGGCGATCACGTTATTGTCGAAAGCGACGATCTCGCCGAACGCGTGGCCGCGATAACGGGACAGAGCGGCCTAAAACTCGGAATCGACGCAGTCGGCGGGGCCGCCACGGGTCGGCTCGCGCAGGCGCTCGGACCCGCCGCAATGCTTGTCGTTTATGGCGCCATGAGCGGCCAGGCGATGCAGGCTGACGCTGGCCAGTTTGTTTTCAAGGACCTGCGTCTCCGTGGATTCTGGCTGACGAAATTCCTGGCTGAAGCCCCGCGTCAGACAGTCATCTCTCTCTACGAAACTCTGTCCGATCTGGCGCTGGATGGAGCGTTCAAACCCGAGATTTCTGGTCGTTTCAACGTATCGAACATTCAGGCGGCCCTGAACCACGCCGAAGAGACCATGGGACGCGGCAAGACGCTCGTCACATTCGATTGAACTCAATCCTGAAACCAACTGGCAAAGGAAATAACCTGCCATGACTTCGAAAAACGTACTTCTTTTTGTGACCTCCCATGGCAACCTCGGGACCACCGGTCACCAGACTGGCTTCTGGTATGAAGAACTCGCTGCGCCCTACTATGTATTCAAGGACGCAGGCTTCCATCCGGTTATCGTGACTCCGAAAGGGGGACGCCCACCGATAGACCCCGGCAGCGAGGGCGCCGATTTCCGAACGGCGAGCGTGGAACGCTTTGCGGCAGATTCTGAGGCACAATCGGCGCTCGGCAACTCCGTTCCTTTCAAGGACGCTCCGGCAGATCCGGCAGCTGTGTTTCTGGTCGGAGGCCACGGAACGATGTGGGACTTCCCGGAATGGTCCGGGCTGGCCCGCGCGCTTGAGGAGGCGGATCGCGGAGCAAAACCGGTGGGGGCCGTTTGTCATGGTGTTGCCGGGCTGCTCAGTTACCGCACGAATGGCCGACTTCCTTTTGTCGACCAAAAGAAGCTCACCGGATTCACCAATCAGGAAGAGGCCGCTGTGGGCCTGACCGCCGTGGTACCCTTTCTGCTGCAAACCAGGCTGGAGGAGGGCGGTGCATCGTTTTCCGAGGGCGGCGTATTTTCAGAGCACACCATCACGGATGGGCTTTTGGTGACCGGCCAGAATCCTGTGTCCTCCCGCAGGGCGGCCGAAGCGGTCCTGGATCTCCTCGGCGCGAAATGACCAGTCAGGAACATGCCCCGATGTCCGGGCTCGAAAGAGTCCGTACATCGGTCCCGTTCGGATTGGCGGCATCAAGAGTGTTGTTCGTCTGGCCTCCACGCCGGGCATCGACGGCAAGGTAATGGTCGCACTCGAATATGGGACCTGAAAGCACAGGAGTGGAGACCGGCACCATGAGTGAGATCAAGACAGGTTCAGTCCGAGCCAATGGCATCCGGTTCAGCTATCTCGAAATGGGCGACGGGCCACTCCTGCTACGCCTGCACGGTTTTGTCGGCATGGAGGCTTGCGCCACGGCGCACTATTGGTCCCGGGAGATCTCTGCCCTCGGGCATGAAGTGAAGCTGATACCGCCAGCTTATGTGAAGCCCTATGTCAAACGCGGGAGTAAGGCGGATGCCGAGGCGATCAGCGAGGCAGTGACGCGCCCGACGATGCGGTTTGTTCCGGTCAAGAGTGCTGATCGTCAGGCGGTTCTGGTGCTTCACCGCACGCGGGATCTGCTGATGCGCCAGCGCACCATGCTGCTCAATGCGGCCAGAGGCCATTTAGCCGAGTTTGGTATCATCGCGCCTCAGGGACCGAGCAAGGCCCTTGAACTGATCGCTCAGCTGCAGGAGGGCGCCCATGAAGACCTTCCTGATGTCGCTCGCACGGCGCTTCCGGGGATCGGTACACAACTTGATGCACTTGCCAGGCAGATACATGATCTGGAGCGCCAGCGTCTTGCCTGGCATCGGCAAGATGAGGTCAGCCGCAGGCTGGAGACCATCCCCGGTGTCGGGATCCTCACGGCGACGGCGCTCGCGGCCAGCGTGCCGGACCCGTCAGTGTTCCGGTCGGGCCGGCAGTTCGCGGCCTTCCTCGGTCTCACGCCGAGGCAAAACTCATCGGGTGGCAAGGACAAGCTCGGGCGTATCTCGAAGATGGGGGATGGCTACCTCCGGCGCCTTCTGGTGATCGGGGCTACATCTGTCATCCGAAGAGCGGATACAAATCCGTCAGCGACGGGCGCCTGGGTCAGGTCGCTCCTGGCAAGCAAGTCAAAGCGACTGACGACCGTGGCCATGGCGAACAAGACGGCGCGCATTGCCTGGGCCGTGATGGTGCGTGACGAGATCTATCGGGCGCCGATCATGGCATAGGAAACACGAATAGCGACAGCAGGGCGCTGTCGTTCCAGACTGTAAGGGCAGAATGTAAGTGATGATGATCAGTGTAGGGCCGTTACCGGGATACTCCGCGGTGGTGTCAGGGTGTCAAGAGCCCGATCGTCAGAAAGGAACCCGGCAGCGGACTTCATCAGGGCCAGCGGTCACATGCCGCGCAAACAGGCCGGATATATGACCGCATCCCTCAGATTATCACTCGCTCAAACTTTGTGCTTGCAGAACCGGGGCCGTCCACACATGACACCAACGCTCTTTGTCTAGCCACGCAGTTCATCTGCAAGCGTTCGCAGGGATGCAGCTTCGCCTTCGAGATCGGCAAAGGCGTAAGGGTTGAGGAACTGGCGCCCCCAGAACAAGTTGCGGTCAACTTCAGAAAACCCCGCCTCGGTGCATACTGCATCCCAGTTTTCCGCAATGACGCGCATCTGCGCTTCGATGATTTCGACCGCCTGCTTCTCGGCGGGGATATGGAAATGGTGTGCCGCCTTTAGGCAGGTACTCAGGCGGCTTAGATTGTCACCTTCATTGATGAGCATGGCTTGGCCTGCCTCTTGCCCGGCGCGCCCCTGCGGGCAGATGTCGTAGGCGGGGGTCAGGCTCAACATTTGCCCGTCCCAGAAGGCGGCATGGTTGCGGGCATGATCATCAGTGTTGCCACACAGGATGTTGAAGACCAGGCGGCCAAAAAGTTCGTGCAGCGTGTCCTGCGCATTGGTGAAGCGCTGACGGATGATTTCGGCGAGGTCCTGATAGCTGGCATAGCGTGCCATCATTTCATCAAGCCCGAGAATGGTCAGGGCAGAGACCATCGCCTTGCGCTGCCAGCCCGTTTCGACAGGCTCGCGGTCAAAGCGTTGGACCAGCAGCACATTCTTGCCTGAAGCCTGCGCCAGGGAGACCGGCGCAACATTCAATCCAGCAAGAGACGCCAGGCGCATGGCAATGAATTCGGCTTTGACGACACTGTAGAGGTCGTTTGAGGCGGAGAATTTGGCGACGAATTTCTTATCCCTGTCCGCGATCAACGCTTTAGGGCGCGCCCCGCCGATAGAGCTGCCATGGTGCAGGGCCTGATCGAGTTCGGGCGTGAGGGGGATGCCCTTTTCTACGCGCTCGGCCGATTGAAGCAATTCTTCCAAGCTGGCGTTTTGCGCCGAACGCGGAACGTATTTTGTTGCCGAGGTCTGGAAATCCAGCGCGCCGATGCGGTCTGAACCGGATTCCAGAAAGAAGGCGAGTTCCGCAAGGTCCTTGCTATCGAGGCTTTTGCCCTTCACTCCGAATTTTCGGTTGAGAATGACGCGCCGTCCCCACGCATCTGGGGCGGCGTCACGCAAGCACCCCGGTATGGTGAGGCCATCGAGCAAGGGCAGGGCGCCGGATTGTAGCGGCAGCTCCGGCAGGTAGATCGGGATGGCGCCTTCACGCTCAAGATAGGACTTACCGTAGTTGAAGACGAGTGTTGCCGGGCTACCTTCTGCATAGAGGCGTCCCGCCACAACTGGCTCGGTCTCGCCAGGCAGCCATATCCAGACATAAGCTTCGTCGTAGCGCTCAGAACTCATCTTTCACGCCTTTGCGGGAGGGTTTGTGGATGGCCTTGGGCATTAGCGCGAGCTTGTCGTCAATGCGGGCGATCTTGCCTGAGAGCCGTCCGTTGTCGGCATCGAAGAGATTAACTCCCACAAGGGTTGCGGCCTCGAACATAATGCCGGCCTCGACTTTGGGGTCACCGTTTTCGATGCGCCGGAGCGTGCCGCGCGATATGCCGGTTCGCTCGGCCAGTTCTTCCGCCGTCAGTCCGCGTTCGTCGCGGGCGAGCCGGATGAGTTTGCCAAGCAGGATTAGCGCTTCGCTTGTATGCCGGGAATAGGTTCTGTTCTTGATACGGGCCATCGGCTCAACTTGGTCTATCTATCGCCCATACCGCCATGATATGGGCTATCTATAAACCATTATCCGGATTTTGAGCGGAATGTCAAGAATTGGTTCTTCTATGGCCCATATGGGTTGCGTATGGGCCATAGAAGAACCAATTTTCTAACGCGTGAGCCTTGTGTCGTACAGGGCTCCACTCATCATACAGCTGGTCAAAGCTTCGGAATAAAGTTGTGTTGACCCTTTCCACCCAGTCTGGCGGGTGCGCAAAGTTGTCGTCATACGCATCAGTTCTTTGACGCCAGAGCCGGTAAGGCTGGTTGAATAGCCCCGCGTTTTCTAATGAAGTGCTTGGGTCTGGTGGTCCGGCCCTGGCGTTAAAATCCAGGGGCAAGTTGGACCTGGTCACCATGGCGCAAGCTTGAGTTATCGGTCCAGATAGAGCCGGTGTTTGCTTGCAACGGCCGTGGCAACAATCGGATCTACGCCGGCTTCGCTCGCGAATGTCTGCCAGTTTCGAACAGCTTGAGAGACCTGAGAGATAAGGTCATTTGCCTTGGCGGGTTTAATGCCCGCCTTGCCGGCAAAGGCGATAAGGTCTTCTGGTTCAAATTCGTCCCGCTTTTGGTTCACGCTCATCTGGTGCTGGTTTGTCCAGGCACCATCTTCGGTCCAGGCATAGGACACGTCGAAGGCAGGTGAGAGAGACCAGTCGCCCCGACGGTTCATCAGGTAGGCGATGTTCTTTACATGATCATCCTGATTGCGTGCGATGATGTTGAAGTAGGTGCGAAGGACCTGCTGCTCAAGTTCGGTACGCGGCAGGTTGAGGCGTTTCATGGCCTGAAGGGCCTGCTCGTATGAATAGCTGCCCGCCTGATTGTAATCATAGTGCGCCAGGGCACCGAGCGATTGCATGTGAATTTTGGCGCCTGTGGGCGTCCGGTCAAAGCGCCTGGTCATGAAATGGCTGCGGCCACCTTCATGATGGAGCCGGCATGGCGCCATTTCAATTCCGGCAGCGCCGGCCATTAGGTAATAGGCGTATTCGATCTTGCCGAACCCTTTGGGATCGGCGAGTTCGCGATCCTTGTTGTTGGAAACGCCGTCGAACTTCATCAGCCAGTACTCGAAACCGCTTCCGGCCTCGACTTGTCCAGACCGGAATGCGCCGGTCGCGGGATTCCAGGCCAGGATCGCCTTGGCCCGTGCGCCACCAGCGGACGTTCCGACCCGCAGGATATTCTCGATAACCTTCCGGTCATTCTCATTGCCACGGAAGACCCCACCCAGGTTTTCACGTTCGGTCAGGACACGGCTTGACAGCGCCACGAGGCGTTCAATGTCGACATCCTGCGATGCTGTCGGGGGGGCGCTGTGAGAAGGCTGGAATTCCAGTGCGCCCATGCCGCGTGTGCCGATATAGCAAAGGCGCTCCACGGGATGGAAGTCGTCCCGGGACCGGCCTTCCGAAGCCAGCCATTCATCGATGATGGCATTGCCGAACTTGTCAGGCAGGGCGTCGGCAAGCAGCCCGGGCAGGCCTTTGAAGGTTGTCCAGGCAAGCCCTGGGAATTCGTAGGGGGCTTCGCGCAATGGCATCACCAGGGGCGAAACTTCAATTCCGCTTTGGAGGAAGTCCGGATTGTACTGGAATACGCCGAGCCGGCGGTCCGCCACCCAGGTGACAGCGCCAATGATTGTTCCCCACAATTCGATTCTGGCAGTATCAACCATCGTCTGTCTCGTCGCCCCAGGTCCAGGCGCCCGCCGGGGACGGGCGGGACGTTGCCGGGCGCGCGCGCTGGCGCTCCTGACGGCTGGCGCCCAGCCGCTCCATTGGACGGACGGATGGATCGGGCAGGAAGGACGACAGTTGATCCTGCAACCCAAGAGCGATCATGACGCGTATCAGGGTATCAAAGGCCACACCGTCGCCCTTTTCGAGCCGACGCAAGGTCCGGACGCCGATGCCGGCTTCAGCTGCGAGATCGGCTTGCGTTCTGTTCTGGGTAAGCCGCAAGGCCTCAAGGCGTTCGCACAGGGCGCGCTCGATCTGTTCGCTGGTTGCAACCGAGAAGTCGATAGAATAGGTCATATGTGGCCGTTTTTCCAACAAATTGGACTTTATCGGCAATATATGTCCGGATAGTGAATGCGCAACACGCACTTACGTCTAATCGGCCATATATAGCTGATTGACGGCAGATTTCGCAAATAAGCGGCAAGATAAGACCGAATAAAATATGGGATAGCCAGCGGCGATTTAGGCGCGAAACGGGAAACCGCTATCGAACACCATGAGTTCACTCGTAGCCTGGGCTGAAATGCTTGGCTCTGGTGGTCCGGCCCTGGCGTTAAAATCCAGCGGCGTGCTGCGCGTCGGACCAGTCGAAATCGACACGGCCGGCCATATCGTGCGTGTCGGCGACCAGGACATCGCGCTGACGCTCACCGAATTTCGCCTGCTGGCACACATGGCGCGCAGCCCGACGCGGGTGTTCGCGCGCGGCGAACTCGTCGATGCCTGTATGCCCGGGTCGGACGCACTGGACCGCACGGTGGACAGCCACGTCAGCAAGCTGAGGCGGAAGCTGCAGCAGGCGGGCGCCCCCAATATGCCCGAAGGGGTGAGGGGCGTCGGCTCGGCGTATTCCAGTACAATCCGGACTTCCTCACGGATTCGAAGAGGACGCCTTCCGCCAGTTCGTCCGCGGCGGGCGATCCGCCGATGGCTCAGGTCTCGGCCTGTCTGTCGTTCGCGGGATATCCCGGGCCCATGGCGGCAACGTTACATACCGCCGCGACCGTGCGCGATCAGTATTCGAGATCACGCTTTCCCCGGACATACGGTAGGTGCGGGGCCGCATTGGTCTGGCACCACCTGTCTGACAGCCCCATCTCCGCAGTTTGCCTGAAGCGCATACTTGCACTGCCGCCTCGTTCTGATAATGAGAGCTATTCTCATTCGCAAAATGCCATCGCGGGGTGGTTCAGGAGATTGGCTAATATGGGTAATATGAGTTTGAAGAGCTTGCTGATAGCGAGCGGCGCGGTGGTGTGCCTGTCGATGCCGGCGTATGCGCAGGTCCAGGACGAAGAAACGACCGAGCTCGACACCGTGGTGGTCATCGGCCGCTATACGGTTGATCAGGAGATCGATACGGCCACAGGTCTTGGGTTGACCGTGCGGGAAACGCCGCAGTCAGTGACTGTTGTCACGCAACAACGTATCGAAGACCAGAATCTCGAAACAATCGCTGACGTGGTGCGCAACACAGCAGGCGTGTCGATCGTCGAGGTCGATGATGTACGCAATGTATTCAATGCACGGGGCTTTGAAGTCACCAATTATCAGATTGATGGTGTGCCTTTGTCCTGGAGCCTCGCCGGGGACTCTGCAGAAACGCTGGCCGACGTTTCGATCTATGAGCGCGTCGAACTGGTGCGCGGCGCAACCGGTCTGCTGACCGGCGCTGGTGACCCTTCCGCCTCGATCAACCTTGTCAGAAAACATGCTGATGCGCGCGAACTGGAAGCCTCTGTCACCGGCTCTTTCGGGAGCTGGGAAAACCGGCAGATTGCTGCAGACATCGCGTCGCCGCTGAACGAAAGCGGCACCATTCGCGGACGTTTCGTCGCGAAATATGAAGAAGGCGAGTCCTATATCGACTTGTTCGATTCCGACAAACAGGTCTTTTACGGCGTTATTGAAGCCGACCTGGGCGACTCATCCCTCGTCCGCGCCGGCGCCAGCCAGCAGAAGAACAATCCGACAGCGCCCCTCTGGGGCGCCTTGCCGACCTTCTACGACGACGGCAGCTTCACCGACCTGTCGCGCTCGCAAAGCACGTCGGCGAACTGGGCCTATTGGGATACGGTGAACACAAACTATTTCGTCAATGTGGATCATGAATTCTCCAATGGCTGGGATCTGCAATTCAATTACAACCGCCTGATCAACAGCGCCGATACCGAACTTCTTTATCTCTATGGCACGATCAATGAAGCCAGCGGCGCCGGGCTTTCGACATGGCCGTACAAGAGTGACGGCGAGAGTATTCAGGACAGCTTCGACCTGCATCTGAGCGGCGACTACACGCTGTTCGGACGCGATCATGAATTTACAGTGGGAGCGCTCCACAGCGTCCAGGATGCCGACACTTACGCCTATGCTGCGTCGGGTCCGAATGCCTACCTTCCGGCTACCAGCCTCTACGATTGGGACGGCAATTTCCCGCGTCCTGAATTTTCGAGTGTCGGCACGCATGACCAGGATATCAGTACCGAGCAAAACGGCTTCTTTGCTGCGACACGTATCAACGCCACAGATGCTCTGAACATTGTCGCGGGTGCCCGTGTTTCCTCATGGGAGCGCACAGGCACAGAGTATGGCGTGACTCAGGAATACAGTGCAGACGACGTCGTTATTCCATATCTGGGTGTGCTGTATGATCTTACGTCCAACCATCGTTTATATGCGAGCTACACAGAAATATTCCAGCCTCAAAACCTTCGTACGGAATCGGGCGCAACGTTGGATCCCATCTATGGCAATGCCTATGAAATCGGTCTCAAGAGTTCCTACTTCCAGGACGCACTGCAAACCTCTTTCGCCGTTTTCAGCATACAGCAGGACGGACTCGGCCAACCAACCGGTGGGGTTGTCGCCAACAGTGCACCACCTGAACAGGCCTATCGCGCCTCTGAGGGTGCCACCAGTCAGGGCTTTGAATTTGAAGTCCTTGGCCGCGTTACCGAAAACTGGAATCTGAGTCTCGGCTATAATCAGTTCGAAATCGAAGATGCGGACGGCAATGATGTGAATACGGACCAGCCGCGCAAGAGCCTGACTCTGTTCACAACTTACGGATTCGAGGGCGCATTGGATGGCCTGACTGTTGGCGGTGGCTTCAATTGGCAGGACGACATTTATTCCAATGCCACCAATCCGGTTACGTCCGAGCCAACGAGGATCGAGCAGGATGCCTATACGCTCGCGAACCTGATGGCGCGCTATGATTTCAACGATCACATAACGCTGCAAGCCAATGTCGAGAATCTGTTTGACGAGACATATTACAGCCAGATCAGCTATTTCAGCCAGTATCGCTACGGTGCGCCACGAAACTACACAGTGTCGCTGACCTATCGGTATTAGGCCAGAAGATGCCGATTATGGAATATACACTTCAGACATTGGGAGTCGTCGGTCAGGTTGCAGGGATCGCACTCATCTACCTGCACTGGCGCAAACGGTCGGGGCCAGGCGCCACAGGCCTGGTTGCAGGCTGGGCGCTTTTGCTGCTTGGCGCCCTTCCGTGGCTGTTCAATGTTTCGGTGGAGCGCGGTCTCGCCATCGCAATGCTCGCGCCAATGGTCGCGGGAATGCTCTTGTGCTTGCCGAATGGCCTGGCGGACATCAAAGGCTCCACCAAGGGACGAACTGCTAAAAATCAGGCGGCGCGGGAAGCCGTGCGCTCTGACACCAAAGGCATCTCGCCGGGGCGGCTGAGCCGAAATATTGCCCGCTGGGTCGGATCGCTGATTGTGGCTCCCGCATTCGCCATTGCTGTGATGGCGGCATGGCAGGCTTTCATGCCGGGCTCTGCGGTCAACCGCGCAAGCTTCAGTATCTTTGCACTGATTATTGCGTGGACGCTTGGCCTGCTTTGGCTGCTCGCCAGTGCGAGGCCCTGGCGGGTGGCGCTGATGACATGTTTTGGAGCTGTCGCGCTAGGTGGCGGCATCCTTATTCTGCCTTCTGCGGGAGTGGCCTGATGGCGCCGAGTTCAGGAAAGCCGATCTGGCCGCGCGTGCCCTCGGGATTCGTCAAGGGGCAGCTGCTCGCACACAAGCTTCTGGGGTTGACGCTCGCTGCCGTCATGTATCTGGTCTGCCTGACCGGGACAGTCGCGGTGTTCTACGCGGAGTTTGAGCGCTGGGAACAGCCGGGCATCCCCGAAATGACCCATGCCTCGCCTGAAGCGGTCGGCCGCGCCGTCGCCTTTGCGCGGGAACACATCTCCGCAGAAGGTGCTTCGCCAACCGATGTGTACGTCATAACACCCAGCCCGGAAATGCCGCGTCTCATAGTTGACTATGAGGAGGATGTTCTGGCGTTCGATGAGAACGGCGACTATGCGGGCTCTGGTGCACATGAGCTCACCCATTTCCTGACCGAGCTTCACTACGCGCTGCACCTGCCGTGGCAGATCGGCTTCATTGTCATCGGCATATTGGGTGTTCTGCTTGTTGCGCTGATCGTCGGAGGTGCGCTCGCCTTGCCGCGTATATTCCGGGATGCTTTCATGTTGCGCCTTGGCGGCAGCCGCAGGCTCTCCCGCGTAGACATTCACAACCGCCTTGCTGTCTGGGGACTGCCCTTTTATCTGGCGGTAGCCATATCGGGCGCAGTAATGGGGCTTGGCATGGTCGCGATCGCGGTTGCCGGTCCGGTCATGTTCTCGGGCGACAGCGGACGGGCGATGGCCACGCTCTATGGCGACCCGGCGGCACTCGCCGCGCAAGCGCATAGGGCAGGTCCGGCACCGGGCAGAGAACCGGAAGCCCGCATTGTGAGCGCATTGAAAAACCTGGCAATCGAACGACCCGGCAATCCACCGATTTACGTGGGGCTCAACCAATTTGGAACGGACGACGAAATACTGTCCATCGCTGCGGGTCATCCCGACCGGCTCATCTACGGTGAAACCTATCGCTTCGACAGCGCGGGTGGGCTGATGAGCACGGACGGCTACGCCGACGGCGAAGCAGGCAAACAGGTCCTTGCCAGCATGTTCCGCGTCCATGCCGGCGCGTTTGGCGGCATTGTGGTGAAGTGTATCTATCTCGCCCTGGGGCTCGGGTTGAGCTTCATTTGCACAACCGGTGTCGACATCTGGCTTGCAAAGGCTGCTTCACGTGGGCGCGACCATCCCGGAATACAATCTGCCTGGACAAGTTTCGTATGGGCCACGCCTGCGATGCTCGCAATGGCAGCATCGCTTTACATGCTCTGGCGTATTCCTCCTGAGCCTGTCTTCTGGACCGGATTGCTCGTCATCAGCCTTGGGGGCATCTGGGTGCCGCAGCAGCGGCTCCATTGGATCGCACCTCTGATTGCGGGTTTGGCAACTCTCGTCCTTCCGGTGGCGCATATTATCCGCTTCGACTCCGATGCAATGACAGTCTCCGGTGGCGCCGTGAATATCGGCTGGGTGATGACGGCTCTGATCCTGATCGTTTTGGGTCTGCGCAATAAAATCACAGCGGACAGGGGGCAATTGAGCGTGCTCGCCCAGTCCGGTCCCTGATATTCGCCGCAATTTCATCGGCTTTTTTACTGCTCATTGTAACTGCAGCCTGATCAGCCGGATCAGAGGTCTATCCCAGGGCGGACAGCTCAATCTGCTGCTGGCTGCTAAAACCTCCGCAATCCATTCACGGAGCGGACGCCGGCCCTGCGGGCGTTGGATTGGCAATCGCTTCTGGCGCCCCCGGAAGAGCTGCCTTGCATTAAGCCTCCAGAAACACTAACTGTCATATATGAAAATTAAAGACATATTGGCTTTCAAATATGACGACTAGAATAGCATCTCTCAGCGCTCGGCGGGCGCTCAAGTCACTCGGCGCGAACCTCAAGACCGCCCGGCTGAAACGGCGGATTTCCCTCAAGGATTTCGCCGAACGGATTGGCGTTTCGGAAAGCACCCTTATCCGGCTCGAAAAAGGCGATGAAGGGGTCAGCATCGGCGCGCTGACCATGGCCTGTCTCGTTCTCGGCGAACTCAGCCGGATATCGGATTTGCTCGACCCCGGATCGGACGACACCGGCCTGCTTATGGACAGGGAAGCGCTTCCCAAGCGGATCGATCGCAGGCGTGGCGACCGGCCATCCACCGTTCCTGCAATCGCGACGGACGAGGACGACGCCGGTGGAGTTGGCTTCTGATGCCCGAAGCCATCGTCGCGCTGGGCGAAAGCAAACGTATTGTCGGACGCCTGCGCTTCGAAGCTGACGGTCGGCGCCAGCATTCGCAGTTCGAATACGCACCCGAATGGCTGGCCGAACCGGACCGCTTCGCGCTCTCGCCTGCGCTTCCCTTGCGGACCGGCGGTTACTTCAATTCCGGACGGGACGATAAGACGTCCGCTTTGTCCGGGTGTTTCGCAGACGTCGCGCCAGACTCCTGGGGCAGAGCCCTCATGCGCAGGGCCCTTAGCGGCGGCCTCACCGAATTCGACTATCTCGTGCTTTCCGACGACAGGACCCGTCAGGGCGCCCTGCGCCTTCTCGGCGAAGACCTGGAACCTTTGTCGGCGCTCAACCCGCCCATTCCGCGGCTCGTCGAACTGGAAGAGCTGCGCGCCCTCGCACATCGCTTCGAACTCGACCCGGAGGGCGCAGAAGCCGAAGCGCGCGCCCTCGCTGGCGCCGGCGGTTCGCTTGGCGGCGCGCGGCCAAAAGCGAACATCGCCGAGCGTGACGGTCATCTCTGGATTGCGAAGTTTACGTCTGTCCAGGACACCAAGCCGGTCGAGCGGGCCGAGATTGCAACGCTCAGGCTTGCGCAGCGGTGCGGCCTGCGCGTTCCCGAAGCAAGGCTTGAACTCAAGGCGAGCGACAGTCCCATAGCACTCATTCGCCGGTTCGACCGTCGCGGTGCGACAAGAATTCCCTATATTTCGGCCCGCACGGCGCTCGACTGGCAAAGCGAGGAGGGGGCATTCTACACCGATATCGGCGATGTCATCCGGCAGATATCAGCAAAGCCGATCGATGACCTCCATGAACTCTGGCGCCGGATAGTCTTCACAATTCTTGTGTCTAACAAGGACGACCATTTGCAGAATCATGGGTTCCTCTATGCCGGTGGCGACCGATGGCGCTTGTCGCCTGCTTTCGACATCAACCCGTCTCCGTCACGTCAGCGCTTGCTTGAAACCGGGATCGCCGAGGGCGGATCGTTCGAAGCTTCGTTCGAGATTGCACTGGACGCTTGCGAATTCTTCGAGCTGAAGCGAGAGGATGCGCAGCGTCAAGCGAAGGACATGGCTGAGACGGTCTCCTTGAACTGGAAACAGGCCCTGCTTGATGAGGGCATGTCCGCGAACGAAGCGCGCGCTTACCAGGATGCGTTCGTCCATGGTGAGGCCGCACGCGCGATGGGGGGCTAAGCCGCGTCGCGGGCCCAGGCGAGGGTGCCATTGACGCGGGCAGACACGTCGCCGACATGGAGCGCGTCGAATCAGACCGGAACGTCCGTGTTCACCGGTAATCTCCGAGATCATAGCCCTCAGGCCCCCGCCCAGTGGGCGCCGTCTTGTCCGGCCGGTCCTGCAGGAGCTCGCCTGGCGCGACACGCAGGGCAGTGGCAATCCGGATCAGTGTTGTCAGACGCAGATCGCGCTTGCCTGTTTCGATCAGCGACAGGGCTGGCGCGCTAATGCCGGACAGGCGCGCGAGTTTATGCAGGTGAAGCCCGCGTTTGTCGCGGGTCCTGCGAATCCGGCCGCCAGTCTCGGTGAGCTGTGCATTTTATCGAATTCGGTAAATATGGAGCTGGAGGCGCTTCAGAGCGATGATTTTTACCGAAAGCGGTAAAACCGGCATGAGTGGGCGGGCGTTTTCGGGGGGGCATGCCTAATTCTGGTGACGAGACGTTGTTGCTAAGGCCAATCGGAATGCCAGAAAACTGTCTGGACGGGTTTCGGCTGATCATGTCAGCCTCAGAAAACGCCTCCGATATTTGTTCGTACAAGACGTTGAATATTCATTCGTAAAACGTGCGAAATCCTTGCTCCAAAAGGGAGCGCACGATCACCGCCGGGATGAGTGGTTTGAAGCAGCGCAACGCAACTTCCCATCGGGAATTGAATTCTGAGGAACGCGCCTGCATAGTTGGATCCGGGTGGGCCGGCGCGGCGATAAGGTTTTTCCAAAACCCGCGCCCCGTTGCCCATGCTTCGCGGTTTTCCGACGGCCCACCTAATTTTCAATAAAAGGTTGCAATCCGGATCGTGCGGGGTAGGATTCCTCCTAGTGTCCTTCCCGAAGGATGCTCGGGGCGTCGGAAACCCTGTCAGAGCATGACATCAGAAGTCCTGAGCAAGCGGCGTCATCGCGACCTCTTCGCTAAAGGATTCTGTCCGGCATCCAGGGCCAATCCGGGTTTGACCAGGGGGCGTCGGAAACCCCGATTGAAGCATGATGTCTGCCTGTTGCGCGCCTTTTGGTGTCTCGCTGCCGGAGCCTTGCCGATTCCATCCGACGCCAGGACGAGGAACGGAAATGGCAGGACAGATGACCCCGGCAGGCTTTGATCGCTCGGGACGCATAAAAGGCAGGTTTGCCAGGTGCGGCCATGTCTGATGCCAGCACGGGGCAAGGCGGGCCAGGGCTGGGGGCTGAGCCTTCCGGCGTAGAACGCGGTTACCCGGTCCGGAAGCCAGGGCCGGCAGGTTCTGCATCCCCCATAAATCCACATCCCACCGCCGCTGGTTTTGCCCAGATCTACCGCCAGACTTATGACCGGCTGCTGCGCTTCTGCCGGATGCGGATTTTGAATGATGCCGACGCCGAAGATCTCGTCCAGGAGGCATTCCTGTCTGTTCGCCGGGCCTATCCGGACAAGGACGGCGATGAGGTGCAGGCGCTGCTCTTTACGAGCCTGCGCAACCTGACACGCGATTACCTGAAATCCAGCCGTGTCCGTAGCCGTCAGGTCACATCCGAGATCAGCTCCCAGGGCGACACGCTTGCCTGCATGCGCACTGTGCCCCCGGAACAGAAACTGATCGACGCAGAAACACTCCAGCTTGTCATTGCCATTCTGGAAGCCGTGAAGCCTCGGCAAAAGCAGGCATTGCTCCTGCACCGGCTGGAACGCCTGACCCATGACGAGATCGCCGCGCGCCTTGAAGTATCGCCCCGAACTGTCAGAAATGATATTGCCGAGGCGCTGGCGGCGATCACGAAGGGCCTTGCCCGGGCTGAACGCAGCCGGCCAGGCAGGACCGGGTGAGCTTGAACCATGGGTGACAAGAAAGACTATGAGCGCAGGCTGGAGGCGGCCGCGCGCTGGCATACGGCCCTGCAGGATCCCGATGTGTCATTGGAGACATGGGATGCCTTTGATGCCTGGGAATCAGATTCCGTAAATGCTTCGGCGTTCCAGGACGTCCAGTCCGCTCTGAGCCTGGTCGACAGGAGCCTCCAGCAGGGCGCCAGAACCTTCGGCAGACCAAACCTGTCCAATCAGGCGACAGGCCCCCGCCCAGGTAAGGCAAAGCGCCTGGTGACCTGGGCGGTCGCGGCCCTTGCAGCCATTCTCGCGTTACCGACTGCGATCATCATCCTGCCGCTCTTCCGGGCTGACGCGCCTGTCGACACCTATCAGACGGCCCTTGGCGAGCAGCGCAGCATTGATCTCCCCGATGGGACGGTCATGACCCTCAATACGCGCACAAGCGCGGAGGTTCGCTATTCGAAATCACGCCGGATCGTCATGCTGCAATCTGGCGAGGCCCTGTTCGAGGTGACCCGGGATGGCCGGCCTTTTATCGTGAAAACGCGTGTCAGCCAGACCGAAGCTCTTGGAACCGAGTTCGATGTCTTCGCGGAAGGCGATGTGACTCGTGTGACGCTGCTGGAAGGCTCGGTTTCTGTTGACGCTTTTGCCTCTGAAGAGAAACGACGCGGCCTGTTCCAGGCGCCGCGCAAGCCGATCGGGACACATGTCCTGGTTCCGGGCGAGCAGCTCCTGATGGGCGGAAGCACTGACGTCTCGGTCAGGGCCGTCGATCCGGTTGCAGCATCGAGCTGGCGGTCGGGTATTCTCCAGTTCGACGATGCGCTGCTGGGCGATGTCGTCGCCGAACTGAACCGGTATTCTGAAACAAGATTGATCCTGGCAGACCCGGCGCTTGCGAATGAGCGACTAAGCGGCGCGTTTCCTGCCGGTGCGCAGGAAGCGTTTGCCGCCAATCTCCAATACATCCTGCCGGTTCGCACCGAACGGTCCGGGCAGGAGATCCTGCTGCTGCCCGATCCGGAACCCCGCCATTAAGCCGGCACACCTTTTCTGATCAAAGCGTTCGGCCGGGCTTTCCAGAACATCCGTTCCGGGATGAAGTGCCAGGCCGCGAGCGCCAGGAAAATTTGTCGCCCGGATGATCCAATTTCCTGCGGCCAGATATTTCTCTGCCAGTAATCCAAAAGCGCTCGTTGGTGGGAACAGACGCGCTGAAATCGTTCGCGTGTCCTCACCAATCTGTTCGGCAGGGGGAACAAGCATGAATTCGACAAGATATGATCGCCAGATTCTGATGCGGGCGGCTGCTATGGCGGTTGTCTTCGCAGCAGGCGCTGCAGAGGTTCAGGCAGACGAAGCAACAAAGGGGCAGGTCGTCGAATTCCAGATCGAGGCGACTTCGCTCGACGCCGCATTGCAGCAGTTCTCGGCCCAGTCGGGCGCGCCATTGCTCTTCTCCAAGGCACGGGTCTCCGGTCACGGGACAAAGGGTGTATCCGGACGTTTCGATCCCGGGACGGCGCTTGATCAATTGTTGAAAGGCACAGGGTTCAAAGCCGTCCGGGGTGAGGGGCAGGCCTTCCTTATTCGTGAGGAAGCCACGCAAGCTGAGGCCCCTTCACCTCCGGCGCCTGAACCGGAAAGGATTGAAAAGACACCTGTAACGCCGGAGCCGGATCCGGCAGACGCATACAGTGACACTTTGCGCGCTGAAAAGATAACCGTCACGGGCACCAGCCTGCGGGGAATTACACCTGAGAGTTCACCGCTGTTCATCTATGGGCGCGAGGACATTCTGAATTCCGGAGCGTCGACGACCGAGCAATTCATCCGGTCTCTGCCGCAAAATTTCGGGGGCGGGTCGACCGAATTCGCACCGGGCGGGCTGCCTGAGGATTTCAGTTCTGCGAAGAACAATACGCTTGGCACGGGCGGAAACCTGAGGGGGCTCGGATCCGGCGGGACACTCGTGCTTCTGAATGGAAACCGGGTCGCGCCAACGTCCACAGTTGGCGATTTCGTCGACCTTTCCATGATCCCGGTCTCGGCCCTTGAGCGTGTGGATGTCCTGACTGACGGGGCATCGGCCATCTATGGTGGCGATGCTGTCGCAGGCGTCATCAACTTCGTTCTGCGCGAAGATTTCGACGGCGCCGAAACCATGCTCCATTATGGCCGCGTCACGGATGGCGGCCTTGCAGAGACGCGCGCGAGCCAGACACTTGGCACGGCATGGGACAGTGGGAGCATTCTCGCTACGTATGAATATTTCGACCGGGGGAACCTGACCCTCGCCGACCGGCCGGACATTGCCGCGCCGACGCTCAACAGCGGGGTTGCGATCTCCGATCGGGACAGGTTCGACCTGCTTCCGGGCCAGAGACGCGATAGCGCACTCCTTGCCTTCAGTCAGGATCTCGCGCCCGGACTGAAACTCTCCGGTTCCGGGCTCTATTCTAGCCGTAAAGCCGAGAGCACAGCGATTCTGGCTGGGGCGACAAGCCTCCTTCAGACGTCCGGGTCGAAATCGGACACTCTGTCACTTGCGGGCGATCTCGCCTATGATCTGTCGACAAACTGGTCAGTGCGCTTGAAAGGCGCCTATAGCGAGATCCGCAATGATCAGGATTTCCTGCAGGCCCCTCTAACCGGCGCGTCTGGAACTTCCTATGAGGTCCGAACAAATTCGGATGTCTGGTCCCTTGACCTGCTCACCAATGGGACGCTGGCTCGCCTACCGGGCGGCGAGCTGAGTGTTGCCTTTGGCGCTCATTACCGCGAGGAGGGCCTCGAAAGCCGGGTTGCAGGATCTGCGCCCACGAGGGACGGGAATCGGCGGGTCGCGTCGGCCTATGCCGAACTCCTTGTGCCGGTTGTGGGGGCGGGCAATGCCGTGCCCGGGATCGAGCGGTTCGAACTCAGCCTGTCGGGGCGATTGGACGATTATTCCGATTTTGGAACGTCCTCCAATCCGAAGGTGGGCTTGCTGTGGTCGCCTGTTTCCGATCTCAATCTCCGGAGTTCCTACAGTACCTCGTTCGCCCCGCCGGCTCTGGGCTATGTTGGTGCGCTCGACCGCGGCGCGATCGTGGTGCCGTATGCCTACATGGCAGCCGCCTATGGTGTCGCCTTGCCGGACCCTTCGCTTGATGTCGATATGATGTTTGTGTCGGGGACGGGAGAGAACCTGCAGCCAGAAGAATCGCGGACCTTCACAGCGGGGCTGGATTACTCTCTGTCGCGCGGACCCCATGACTGGGCTGTGCATTCGACCTTTTACGACATCTCCTTCGATGGGCGCCTTGGCCAGTCACCCGTGCCGGGCGGCACCAGCTGGTATGTCGCCCCAAATATAGCCTGGGCCGATTCATCCGCCTTCCCGGACGGGACAATCGTCTTTTTTCCGGATGCGGACGAGGTCGCCGAGACGGCCGCCTCGCTGTCGCAGGCGCCGATCCTGTACCTTGGCGGGTCGCTGGAAAATGTCGGCATCATCAACAAGGTGAACCTTGTCCGCAATCTTGCCTCGACCAAGACGCGGGGGATCGACTTCCAGCTCGACTATTCCGTCGAGACAGACGCAGGCCGTTGGACGGCAGGGGTGAATGCCAACAAGATCCTGGACTTTACCCGTCAAGCATCGTCCACGACGCCCGAAGTCAGTGTGCTGGACACATTCCTGAACCCGGCCAGCTTGAAATTGCGGGCCAGCGCCGGCTTTGCCCGGGGCGGCTTTACCGGGAACCTGTTCGTCAACCATACAGGCAGCTACCGCACGGATACGACCGCAGCCTCCGAGCCGATTTCATCCTGGACGACAGCGGACGCAACCTTTTCCTATGCGTTCGATCCATCCGGGCACTCCTGGCTGAAAGGCGTGCAAACCACGCTCTCGGTCACAAACCTGTTCGACAAGGCCCCACCGGCGACCCCGACCCTCGGCGCCAACCTGGTCTCGGGCTACGATCCGGCGAATGCTTCGCCGGTCGGGCGGTTCGTCGCCGTTGAGCTTCGCAAGGCGTTCTGACCATGGGCCGGGAAACAGGATCGTGCCTGGTGCAAGCTTGGCGGGTCATGATCGCGGCCGTCCTTGCGGGGGCGTTAGGCCTGGTGGGCCTGGCGTCGGCCGGTGCAGCGCCCGAGGGGCTGGCGCAACACAAGATAAGCGTCGAGGACGTGCTAGGCCTTGCCGTCTATGGGCAAGCGCAGTTCAGCCCGGATGGCAAATGGCTCGCCTACAATGTCACCCCGCCTTATGACCATCTTGGGGACTATTCCTACTGGCTCTATGCTTATGGCCTCTCCGGTCACCAGCTCTGGGTCAAGGAGGTCGCAGCGGACGGGCCGCCGCGCCTCCAGCCCGGCCTTGATATCGACGCAACGAATTACCTGGCGGGCATTTCCCCTGACAGCCGCTGGGTTCTGGTGCTCGAGCACAAGGCCGGGCGTCTCCGCTTCGTCGGGTGCCAGCTTGGAAAGAACGACTGCGTCCGGTTCGACGGAGAGCCGGATTTCCGGGATGGCTATTTCACCCTGTTCAGCTGGAATGAGCGGATCGAGTGGGTGTCCGAGCATGCGTTCCTGATGCCGGTGCGGCCGGATGACCTTCCAGGTTCAGAGCGTCATGCTCGCGGTCTTATCGGTCAGATGCTCTGGCAGGACTGGAATGCAGCCTGGCGAGGGAAGGAGACGACCGCCTCTGAAATGTCCAGTACGGGGCGTGACCGGTCGGAGGACTGGGCTGAGGGCACGCTCATGGCGTTTGATCTTGCGGCGGGCACGGCGCGGCCCGTCGCAGCTGGGCGCCATGCCGCCCCGAAAGCCTCCCCGGACGGTCAATATGTTGCCGCCGCCCGCGTTGGGGAGCGGGTCCGTCCTCCCGCCGACGTGCCGCTCGAAACCGCGCTCACGCATCCAAGGTTCGACCGCCGGTATGCGTTCCGTGTCATTGACCGGGACAGCGGCGAAGCGCGGGACGCGGCGGTGCCGTATACGGTGGATCCCGGTTCGATTACTTGGTCAGCAAGGAGAGACCGGGTTTCCGTCTTCGGCTGGGCAAAAGGCAAGACGGTGGCGGATGGCGACTATTACGTGTTTGATGCCGCGACGCTGAAGCCTGTCCTCGCTGCGCATGACGGCCTGCAGCTTGCCGACCGGAACCTGACCCCGGACCCGGCAGGCTTTTCTGGCCCGGTTGCGGGGGCACTTCTGGATGACGGTCCGGTCGTTTATGCCCGGTCGGCTTCGGGCGGATCCTATGGTTGGTATGCGCTGTTGGAAGAAGGACCGAAACGCCTCACGAGCGGCCTCAAGGCGGTCTCCCCGCAATTGCTCGGCGCGGATGAAAATCACCTCACAGTGCTTTCCCCGGATGGGGTTTTCCGCACGGGATCTGACGGGAAGTCCCGGCGCCTGACACCCGCATTAGAGGAGGGGGCCTACGCTCCGCCCTACGAAATTGTCCCGGCACATAGCTGGTCGGGGGAGTTCCGGTTCAGCTCACAGGAAAGGCGTACACCGACAGACCCAGCCGCGCGCTCGGTCCTTGTGCGCAGCGCGGATGGCGCCGACCGCGCCGTCCGGTTCATTGGCCCCAGTTGGGGGAGCCGGGAAACCGGAAAGGTCGATATCGATCTCACAGATGCCCGCCTGCTCGCCGCCTCGGCATCCGCCTCCGCAGCGCTAGTGACGCGGCGAGCAGGAAGCGCGACAGAGCTCGTCCTGCTTCGGGAGGGCCGTCAATCCCAGCTGTTTGCGCGCATTAATGGCGGCCTGGACCAGACCCTGTCGGTCCCGGAAACAAGCCTGCACTACACGCTCTCGGATCCTAAGGGGGACCAACCCGACAGGACAGTGGAAGGCTGCCTGAGCTTGCCGCCGGATTACCGGCCCGGCCAGCGATACCCGGTCGTCCTGGACATCTATCCGATCGGGCTCCCGGGGCGTTGCACCCATGTACGGGACATGCCACGGCCGGAAGCGTTCGCCTCCGATCTCTGGACAAGCCGGGGGGCCATCTATTTTCGCCCGGCCATGCAGCTCGATTTTGCCCGGACGGCCGAGGCACCGATCGGCGGGATGCCGGACCTCGTCGAACAGGCAGCAAAGGCACTCGTCGAGCAGGGCTATGCCGACCCGGACCGGATCGTCCTGCTCGGCGTCAGCCAGGGCGCGGTGGCAGCATTATACATCGCTGCAAAGTCTGACCGGTTTGCGGCGGTGATCGCCATAAATGGGTGGGCGGACTATATCAGCCACTATTTTGGAGCGCGCGGCATCGCCACCTACCTGCATCTTGACCAGAATGGCGGCGACAATCGCTGGCGTTATGACTGTGTCGGCGAGGGCGCCCAGAACCGGTGCCCGTTCGGGTTCGGCGAAACACCATTCGAGGACCCATCTGCCTATGCGGCGACGAGTCCCGTCATCCTTGCCCCGGATATTGAGATCCCGGTCCTGCTTGTCCATTCGGACATGGACTATATCGGCATGACTCAATTCGACGAAATGTTCGGGGCCCTCTGCCGGGCGGGCAAGGAAGCCCGTTATGTCCGCTATTGGGGCGAAGGACATGGTCCTTCCAGCCCGGCCAATATCCGGGACATATGGAACCGGATGGACCGATTACTCCTGGAGTCCGGTATCCTGCGGGACGATGGGAAAGGATAGCTGGAAGGACATGGCCGCTGCAGGAGCGGACTAAAAACAAGCCAGACCGCGCTGGGCGCCTTGGAGGTCCATCTCCGGCACACGGCTGCGACACTGCTGCTGCAGGCCCCAAAAGGCAGTGCATGATCCAGTCGTCCTTTTCCACAAGGCCTGGATCGATGCCTTCGCGTCTCGCCGCGACGGCGATGAGGTCATTGAAGTCGGGCAGCTCATGCAACAGCATCACGCAGCCGCAAGCGGTTCGGCCAGGACAGGTTCAAGCAGCCGTCTTGCCCGCGCTGAACCGTAATCCCGGACCGCGCGTACAAGACGCGTCCGATCCATGCCTCCTGCGCGCTTTAGCGCCTTCGGCAGGACGGCTGCTTTGTCCTCCGGCAGCCGGTCGAGATTGTGCAGCAGGTCCACAAGCAGGAATTCCTCGCTGAGACCGGACGGCACAGATCCCCGCATCCGGAAATCATAAGGACGTCCATCCAGTTCGAAGCGTCCATGGCGTTTTCGGTTGTAGACCACCGGCTCGTTATAGAGTTGCGTCGTGCCGAGCCCGAGACTGTTATAAGCGTTCGGCAAGACCAGCAGGAAGCGGTCGTCCCCGAGAAAGCTCTCAACCAGTTTTTCCGGCCGCGCAGGCGCGGAACCGAAGCGGGTCTTCCGTGGCGCCATGTAAAGACCGGGGCCGACTTTCTCTAGGCGGCCTTCTTCGAGCAGCAGACGCAGATGGCGGTCGACCGCATTCGACCAGCGGGCAAGCTCCTTGCGCCGGTACACCTGTCCCGGACGCAGTCTTTTTTTCAGGGCGTTGAGCGCGGTCATCTGAGATTTCCTTCGCCGCCAATGTAGGGATGATGTTCCACATTCTGCAACATATCTTATTGAAAATTCATGCACTTCACTTAAAAAAATACCGCCCCGTATAATCCTAACGACCAGTATTCATTGGAAATATGAATATATCTTGGCTGTCGATTGCGGGGTTGAATAAGAACATTTTGGAATATTCGACTATGCTTGGGCGCAGCGAATGCCACCATTCCTGCAAACAGGGGGCGGCGGAGCGGGCGAACCGCTCCCGGATTACGGCCCGAGATGCTGGTTCCAGGCCCGCAACCACGCCTCGATCGTGTACCAGACCAACAGCCGTCGGCCCGTATGGGCGAGCTTGTACAAGTCCTTTGAAACCAGGGTATCAAGGTCGCTCGGGTGGATGAGCCCGGCCTTTTCCAAGGCGCCCCCCCGCAGGGCGCCGATGACCGTGTCGTGATTGGCTAAGAGGTAGTCCATGAAATAACCCGTCGATGTCCCTTTGGTCATGCGCCGCCGGATCCTTTCGGGAAGCAGGCCCTTGAAGGCCATTCGGGCGAGGCCCCGGTTCTCGCCGCCCAGGGTGAGCATGTAGGCTGGGATTTGCAGGCAGAGGCTGACCAGCGGCTGGGATATAAACGGATGGACAACATTATGTGTCCACGGACGGTCGAACTGTTCTCGCACTTGGACCATGTGCATGAGGTTGCAGGCCTGGTTGAACTTTGCCGGCGGGAGCCCTGCAGGATCCTGCATCCAGGATGGTAAGTCTGTCATCGAACGGTCAGGGCTCCCGGCGCGGCGCGCGGCAATCGCGCGAGCTAGGTCGCTTTGCCCGCTGCGCGCCACCAGGCG
The DNA here is from genome assembly GCA_000961695.1 of Hyphomonadaceae bacterium BRH_c29. Lineage (GTDB taxonomy): Bacteria > Pseudomonadota > Alphaproteobacteria > Caulobacterales > Hyphomonadaceae > Hyphomonas. The sequence continues at coordinate 51,344 of LADW01000068.1, read as the reverse complement.
TGGCAAGCAGGTTGCCAGAACGGACCAGGCCGAACGGCCTGAGAGCCTTGCCGCATTGAGCAGTTCCTCTCCGGTGCGGGCATTGATGCCTTCCAGTGTCAGGAAATCGCAGAAGCCAAGCGGGCTCTTGTCGGCGAGGAAGAGGTGGTCACCGCCTTGGCCGGTAAAGGTCGCATCGGCAATCGGGAGGTCGGCTGCAGCGCGCGGCCCGGAAAGGTCCATGCCGATAAATTGTCTATGGGGACGCGCGGAAAGGGGATGGCTGCCAGCGGGCGGGACAGGCCGCGCCGGGTCAAGCTGGATTCCCTTGTATGGCATGTCGGCATGGGCCGCAGCCTCGCGTGCGTAGCCAGCCTCCGGCGGATCGCCCGACTGGAGGCATTGATGAACGGCAATCGTGGCTTGCGATCCGTTCACGCGGGCAAGGAGGCCGCACAGGGCAGAGGAATCAAACCCGCCCGACAGGTCGACATGGACCGGGTCGAACAGCCGGCTCCAGCTCGCGACCACACCTTGTGCCGTTTGCCTGAGCATTTCGGCAGCCTCTTCCGGGCGCGCCCGCAATGGCCTTTCTGCGATGGTCCTGGGATCCCAGACCTGTTCGGTGACACAGGTGCCAGCGGTTAGGAAGAGGCCCTCGCCGCCAAGGAGCTCGCGCACCTCATTGAAGCCTGTTTCCCCGGTCTGGAGCCGGTCATAGGCAAGCAAGCGTGCCAGGAAGCCAAGGTTTAGGGTGAACTGGCGCGTGTCGATAAAGGGGCAGCGTTCGAGGTGCGAGAAGGCAAGGGTGACCCCGTCTTGCTGGGTGTAGTAGCATGGCAGGGAGGAGGTGGGATCGCAGGTGATGGACATGTTGGCGCCGGACGCGACGAGGCCGACATAGCTGCCCCAGCCATCGGTGAGAAGCGACCGGCCGCCTGAGTCCAGCATGCGCGCGGCGTCCAGCCCGTCGAGCGTCGTGATGCGTGCCATACCCGCGCCGGAGAGCGCTGGCTTGAAGAATGTCCCGAAGATTGCAGCCGACCCAGAATGGGATTGGGGGCATTCAACCGGCACGATGGATGCCGTCGCCTGGTCGATTGACAGGTCCGCAAGAAAAAGTCCCGGAGCGTCGAGGCAGCTGGCCTCATGGCCTGGCTCGACAAGAAGGCGCGACCGGATCCTGCGGGCGGCTTCGGCCGCATCCGGATCATCTGAGTTCCAGAGCATGGCGAAGAAGGATCGCATGGCCGTTGTCCTCAGGCACACAGGATGGGTTGGAATTCCTGGACCGTGTCGAGGTGCTCGTTGAGGACGTGGCCGTCCTGTTCAACCCAGCAATGCGCGGCGAAGGGCGAAAGCCGGATCCCGAAAATCCAGTCGGCGGCCACGCCCGCGCTGGCAAGGTAGCGGATCAGCAGGTAACTCCGGAACAGGCAGGCATCGTGCAAGGTGATGAAATAGGGCGCGAGCGCATGGAAGGTCCCGGCGAGGCGGCAGGCTTCATCGGGACTTTCGCAGGGAGGAAGGGGCGCCCTCCACTGGCGGGCCGTGTCGAGGAGCGACTGGATCTTGCGGTTGCGCTGGAAGGGCGCGCAGGCAGCCCAGGCTGACAAAAAGCGCGCTGTGTCGCGAAGCGTGGCCCGCGGCCTGGTTGTTGCGTCAAACACCGACGCGGTGGGGGCTGGGTGAGCGCACGGGGCGATGACGTTGCCCGCCCCTTGTGCCTTGGTGAAGATCCCAGACAGGATGAGTTCGTCCCGGAAGGCGGAAACCTTGGGCGGCAGGCTCTCGCCCGCTTGTGTGCGGGCAATTTCACGGAACAAACCTGCTTGATCGTCCTTGAGGCAAAAATAGCGGTCCCGGGCAGCATCCAGGAAGACAAGCGTGCCAGAATGGCAGCAATACGAGAGGCTTGGATGAAGTCGGGTGTCGGCAGGCATGAGTTGCCTCGAGAGGTGGAGGGACGCGGACCCTGCCGCGCCCTTCCGATGGTCCGGGTTCAGACGATCTGCCGGGTGAACGGCAGTTCGCCGTTTTCCTGGGCGAGTCCGAACGAACCGCGCGTTTCTTCCGAGACGGAACCGAGTTCAACGGGCTCGAATTCTTCCGGGATCAGCTTTTCCTGTTTCATTGAGAGTCTCCTTTTGGTCCTGTCGTCACCTTGTTGGTGACCTAGGGAGGATGCGCTCATCATTTTCGAGAGTCAACCAAAAATTGAAAAGTAAAGCGCGTAATAGTGGGGTGTCCGTGTGCGGCAGGGTTTCCCTTAGGCCTGGCTGTTGCCATGTGGCGGCGCAGCGGAGAATAGGGAAAGCTCACCCATAGGGATGGGAGATTGTGAGAGGAGCGCCCTTGCCTTGTCCCTGTCACCGGTCAGGAGCGCCTTGCGCGCCCGGGCAACAGAATAGTAAGCGCGGGCATACGGATCGACCTGGTAGAGCGCGGGAGAGCTGATCGCGGAGGCAAAGCCGGGATCTGGGTCTTGCCAGCCCTGGCCATAGGTCTGGCGCAGGTAAGAGCTCGGATCTTCCGGTACTTGCCAGGCCTTACCGGCAAGGTGGGCATCGGCCAGGCCAAACCGGTCATACCTCCATTGGATGTCGCCTGGATGGTCGCCGACCCCGCACGTTACGTGCCCATCATCCGTGGTATCATGCAGAAAGATATCGATGCCGGTCCCCTTATAGAGGATGGCATAGTAGCGCTCGCCGGGCCGGGCATCGCGGCGAAGGAACAAGTCCGGATGTGTCCGGACCAATCCGGCAATGTCTGGCGTTCCCGCCCTGGACCGGAAAACCCCGATATCCACATCCCGGTCACTGGTGAGGAGCGCGCCATCACGCACCAAGCCGAGCAGGGTGCCTGCCACAAGGAAGAAGCGGATCCCTCGGGCGCGGAGGATGGCTGAGATACCCTCCAGGGCGAGCATGGCGGCGACGGTATCGAATAGCTGCGCCGGGCGCGGTGGCGGGATATCTTCCGGTGTCAGCAGGTCGAGCGCCCGGGCCTTATGGAAGAACGCCTCGCGGAAGGCACCAGCTTGGTAATGGGCATCCGCAAGCCTGTTGCAGGCATCTGCGGGCGTCCTGAACCGGGCGGCATTCAATGTAATGAATTCCCGTGCATCTTCATGTCGGTGCGCTTGGACGAGGCTGTCGGCGCAAACCGGCAAGAGCTGGGCCGGTGCTGCCGGGCCTGCGCACAGCCTTGCGAGGATGACCGCAGCTTGGTCGATTGCGACCAAACGTTCCCCCTCGTCGTCGGTAATGTCGGCGATCGATTGCCACGCCTTCCACGCGTCAGGGTCTTGCGCGGCCATCGCGCGAAAAGCCGTCAGGGCGCCAAACCGGTCCCCGAGCGCATGGAGTGCCAGGCCCTTGCCATGCAGGGCGGCGCTACATGCAGGTTCGACTGCCAATGCCTTGCCGAAACGTTCGAGCGCTGAGGCGGCATCGCCCGTCCTCAGGAAAGCGGTGGCCACGGCCTGGAGCGTGGAAAGGTGCGTCGGGCGCAAGCTTTCGGCCCGGCGAAGAAACTCCAGTCCTTCGGCAGGGGTGCCCTTGTTCATCAAGGTCAAGCCGGCGCGCATACAATGCTCCCAACGCGTGCCTGGCTCAACTGTACCAGGCGGGCTTGCAGGTGGGTTGGCGGCAGGCGGTCCTTGGGGGCGACGGGACATAGAGGGCTCCAGTGAATCTTGTTTCCTGTCTCGCGACAGCGCTCTTTCCGGAGCCCGGGTCGCTCGTCTCCGGGGCCGCCTCATCTGAGGCGGAGCGTCACGGGCCTTGCCAGAAAGCTTGCGCCAAAAAATATTATAGGTAGAATTAGAAAACAACCTAAGATTCAATCTTGGGGCGACGTGGAGTGGGTCTCGCGCCCTTCGGTAAAAAGAGTGTCTGGCGGACCCGTGGAGTCCTCGCATGCGCGATTATGATGGATCTTCAGTCCTTGCCGCGATCCGCTCGGTCCAGGCGACGCGAGCCGTGGAGGAGGCAATCGGCATTCTGGCCGAGTTTATAGGGCGGTACGGATTTGAGCGGATCTTCCTGGGCCAGTTGGTCAATCCCGCCAACGTGCCCTTGAAGGACATCCTCTATGTTTCCGACTGGCCGCACGAGCTCAAGGCGCACCGGCAGAACCAAATGGCGATCCTGCATGACCCGGTCGCCATCTGCGCCCTACGGTCCAAGCGCCCGTTCAGTTGGGCCGAGGCCCGTGAACATGCCTCAAGGGCCGGCAGGATGGTCGTGGACATGGTCCATGATTATGGCCTTCGCGAAGGCATGATGTTCCCGATGCATGCTCTCCACAGTGTCAGTGGCGGTGTCTCACTCGGCACGAGCAAGAAACTTGACCTTACACCGACACATATCGCCGAGCTCGAGATCGTCTGCCAGGCTGTGTATTACCACCTCGAAGCGATGCTCGGGCCATTCCCCTACCAGATAGTCGCTGAGCTCACGTGCCGGGAAACTGAGTGCGTGCAGTTCGCAGCGGCCGGCAAGTCTAATTGGGAAATCGCCCAGATCCTCGGGATTAAGGAAGACACGGTCAAGAAGACCCTGCGCCGGGCCAGCGACAAGCTCGATGCCGTGAACCGGGCACATCTCGTTGCCACAGCGATCGCAAAAAGCCAGATTTTTCCTTAACGGGCCGTTGATCAGGAGGCCTAGGATGACGGAACTGGGATACGCCATGAACAAAGGGTGCGGGCTTTCGACAAGGCGGTCCCGGTTGCCTCAATCTTCTTGTTGAGGAGTCTCTTATCGCATTGATCTTGGAAAGATTATCCCACGTAGAGGGATATGTGAAATATGCGGGATAAACACTACGGTCGCTGACCGGGCCCATCACCACCCAGAGCATTTCACTCGACGTCCATTCGGCCTGTCGATATGCTACCCTACAAAGAAACGTATAATTCAGGAGGGCGCGTCGAAGATGGCAAAACCGAAACCGGCGAGGAAATTCAAGCACACATCCCGCGCCCCCAATGACGCCGACCGGACCGTCGGAGAGAATGTCCGAAACTTCCGCCTGGAGAGAGGCCTGACCCTGGCAGACCTCGGAAGCTCCCTTGGGATTACCCACCAGCAACTCCAGAAATATGAAACCGGCACCAATCGGGTCAGCGCAGGCATGCTGTTCAGTTTGAACGAAGTCTTGTGCGTGCCGGTAGAGAGCCTGTTCCAGGACGGCTCTGCGCCGAAGAAAAAAGTCGAAGGCTCCGCCAGCGATGACTTGCGCCGGGAATGCCGTTTCTGGGTGGAGAAGGCACAGTCTGCCAGGACACTGAAGGACATGGCCAGGATCCTGAAAGCCTTGTCGACTGCGCCCTGACATCGGCCGGTTCGCGAACATGCGAATTTCGCAGGGACTTTCACAGGCCCCATGAGAAGGCCGGTCATCTGGTCCCAGGGGATATGCCTGCCCGGAGGCTTGCCAGTGCAGTGGCTCTCCTCCCATATCTTCAGGCCGACTGGGATGCTCGTAAGCGAAGACACTCCTGGTCGTTGACCCTCCGCGAAGTTGCCTGAAAACCTTAAATTGCGCGCAAAGCGGAATTTACCCCTGATTGGCCCCTTTTGCTCAACCAAAGGCGGTAAATTCTCGGGATTCAAGACAAATTATTGCGCGCTAGTCATGAAGAATCTAGTCTCTGGCCATTCCAGCGGAGCCTATTCATGCGTGACTATAATGGCTCCAAAGTTCTTGAAGCAATCCGCGCGGTTCAGGTCACTGAGACTGCGAATGAGACGATTTCCGAGCTGTCCCGCTTCATCGAACAATACGGGCTCGAACGTATCTTTTTAGGTCAGCTGGTAAACCCGGCAAATGTTCCCATCAAGGATATCCTCTATGTCTCGGACTGGCCGGAAGAGCTGAAAGAGCACCGGCGTAGCCAGATGGCGATCCTGCACGATCCGATCGCCATATGTGCCCTGAGATCGAAGCGGCCCTTCAGCTGGGCTGAAGCGCGTGAACACGCTTCCCGGGCCGGCAGGATGGTTGTCGACATGGTGCATGATTACGGCATCACGGATGGCATCATGTTTCCGATGCATGCCCTGCACAGCGTGTCTGGCGGTGTGTCGCTCGGAGGCGGCAACAAGTTGAGTCTCTCGCAGACACAAATCGCTGAACTCGAGATCGTCTGCCAGACTGTCTATTACCATCTCGAAAACATGCTCGGGCCTTTCCCGTACCAGAAGGTTGCCGAACTGACCCACCGGGAAACCCAATGCGTCCAGTTCGCTGCGGCCGGTAAGTCCAATTGGGAAATCGCCCAGATCCTCGGCATCCAGGAAGACACGGTCAAGAAAACGCTGCGCCGGGCCAGCGACAAGATGCAGACCGTAAACCGGGCTCACCTCGTGGCGACCGCGATCGCGAAAAGCCAGATATTTCCCTGATCAAGTCCCCGAAAGGGGACATTACCCGAAGGTCCATCAGAACGAGACTTGCGCCTGAATTGCAGGAGCAGGGTGCATGTTCAAGATCATCACAGCCGGGAACCGGGAGGCGTATAGGGACGTGCTCGATGAGATGTTCCGGATGCGCTACCGCATTGTCGTGGACGAATGGGGGTGGGACATCCCGGGTATCCAGAAAGGCTATGACAAGGATCAGTTTGATACCGACGAGACGATTTACGTCGTCGTGCTGGCTGACAATGGCGAGGTTGTCGCAAGCTCACGCATGAACCCGACGACCGGTCCCCATATGCTGAGTGAGCTGTTTGCAGACTATTGCGACCTGCAGCCCTACCCGGTCGCTGGGGATGTCTGGGAATGCTCGCGGTTCGTGACCGACCGGTCTCTCATGTCCGATCCGGTGGAGGATTTTCGGATACGTTGCCGGTTGGGGCTCGGACTGACGGTCTTCTGCCTCGACAATGGCATTACCCGTCTCAGCTGGCTGACACATCAGAAGTTCTACAACCTCGTTCAGCGGGTCTGGAAAACCGAGCCGCTTGGCCTGCCAAAGCGCGAGGGCGATAATTGGGCCTGGATCCCGGCCGTCTCCCAGATCGACAAGGAAACGCTCGACCTCCAAATGGATCGCTATCGCGATGCCGAAGCGATTGTCGCCCAATACATGGCGCCAAAATACAAAGCTTCAGCCGGGAGGATCGCATGATCCAGGATCGACTGAAGCACCTGACGCCAGAGGCACGCGAGGCGTTCGAGACCGACGGTGTCGTCTGCCTGAGACATGTCCTGACGAGCAGGGAGTTGGACCATCTCAGGAACGCTGTTGCGCGTCAGATGGAGGGCCTCAGGACATCGAAGACCGGTTATGATTTTGAGGAACTCGCCCGTCAGGTCTGGGACCCGGAACGCCCGGTCGATACCGGCGCAGCCGAGCGGTTCGACATGAAGATGATGAAGGAGATTGTCCGCAGCGACGAGGCTGCGCGCCCGCTGCTGGAGGAGGATGCATCGTCCGAGACCGGACTGTTCTTCTATGACGTGGCCGCCTGGAAATCCGATCGGGGCGTGCGGGAAGTCGCCTTCGATTCACAGCTACCCGGACTCGTCGCAAACCTGCTTGGATCCCGGTATCTCAATTTCTGGGAGGACACGACCTTCGTGAAGGCGCCGCATACCCGCCAGAAGACCGCCTTCCATCAGGATCTTGCCTATTTTCAGATCGAAGGCGATCAGTGTGTCATCGTCTGGATCCCGCTCGACCCGGCCACACTGGAAAGCGGTGTGATGCAATATGTCCGCGGCTCTCATAAATGGGGCGAGACCTATGCGCCGAATGTGTTTGTGTCCCAGACCCCGATCCGGTCTTCGCCGGAAAACCGTTGCCCGGACATCGAAGCGAACCCAGGCAATTTCGACATTGTCTCTTTTGATGTCCAGCCAGGCGATGTCATCATCCATCATGTAAAGACCGTCCATGGGGCCGGCGGAAACCGGTCCGACCAATGGCGCCGGGCCGTCTCATTCCGCTATTGCGGGGACGAGGTCCGCTACCTCGACCGTGCAGGCGCAATCCAGCAAGTCGGTGTTTCGCGGGACTTGGAAGATGGAGACCGCCTGTTTTCTGCAGATTATCCGGTCGTATGGCCGAAACCTTGGCCGGGGCTGGGCCTCGCGGATGCCTATGACCTGCTTGGCCCCGGCGCCAAGGGGCGGCCTGCCTCGTGTCCCTAGCCTCTTGGACCAGCCTGTCCCGGAAGGCCTATGCTTCGTTGCGGGCAATCAAGGCTTCGAGGCGCGCCACGATCGCGACAGAGACAATGGCAGTCAGTGCCCACCCGACGAGGCGGGCAAGGCCAAAGTACCAAGGCCCGAACCATTGCCAAATGGGGGTGAGCCTTGCAAGGAGCCAACGGCCAAGGGCCGCCTGGCCCATCCATTCCAAGATGTCGCCCTTTACGGGCGCCAAGCCGTTCGTCGTAACCGTCCAGTGTTTTTCTTGCCCGAGGTCAACCAAGGGCAGCGATGCATCGATGGAATACAAGAAGGGGCTGAACTCCGGCGCTGCGACAACAAAATCCGTATTCTCGCAAGGAGGGGCTGCCTTGAACACATGCGCTGGGCCCATGCTGACACAGGCGGGCAGTTGCCTCGAGACGCCTCCCCGTTTTCCAGCCGTTGTCGCGACCAGCGAGCCGAAAATGACCAAGATCCACAACAGCATGACCAACCTCATCGGCCGGTAGCCGTACTCCATGGCAAGGTCGGCAGCCTTGAGCGCGGCGATCAAGGGCAAGTCACGTCGCCGGGATAGCATTTTCCGGCGAAGGCGAAGGCGCTCCAATTCTACAGTATTGGCCGCGCGGATACGACCGGCCACCCGAAGGGATTCGGCCGCGTGTATGAAGGGTTGGAACGGATAGAGCGTGGCGTTCTGCCGGCCAGTGTTAAGCCTCCTACGCTGGAGCATGAGCCAATCGGTTGCGCGGATCACAGACCTGTTGGCCGGTGGTTGCGTGACGCTGCTCACGAGCAGGAGCGCGAACCAGGGCAGGAACGTCACGACAACCAAGAAACTGTTCACAGGCCCGGCAGCCTGCATGAGCTGCTCCAACCAATCCAAGTTGAGAAGTGCGACAAAAGACAGGATGGCCGCCAAGAAGGCCCAAATGCTGAGGTTAAAGCTGTTTCTTGACCGGTCGGCGACCATGTCGAGCAGTATCCTCCTGGCAGGCACGAGTGGGCCGAGTTGCGCGGTTGACTTATAGGTGAAGCCCTCGACGCGAAGATGGTCTTGTACCGGCCAGGCCGATGGGGGGTGTTCGAAACTGCTCGAAGCGGCAGACCTCAAATCGACGGACGGGAAACGTCCGGGGGCTGAGCGGTCTCGCCGGCGAGGCTTGGCGTAAGGCGCTGGAGGTTCCAAGGACGCCCGGGCAAGTGTTCCTTCCATCCGCTCCAACCAGTAGCGGCTGGGCATGGACCTGCTGGCCGGCTTGGAGGCTGGGTGCTGGCCTGCTTGCGCGGATGGCGAGATAGCCAGTCCGAGTGCCGAGGCCAAGCGAAGGGGGAGGCGCCGCAGCTGTCCTGGGAAGGGCCATGCCACGCGTGCGAGCCAGGATGCCCAGGCGGGCAGCGTTCCCGGATCGGGCGTGAAATGACGGTGTTTCCTGTCTTCCGTTCGTTCGCCTGCATATTCACGGCTTGTCAGTTCGACGCCGCCAAGGGCTGGCAAGATAGACAAGCGGCCTCCAATCGTCGCGGACCTGAAGTCCAAGGATGGCCCGAGCTGGTCGTCAAACAGCATATAGGCGTCCCCCCCGATGGTGGCTCCTTGGAACCTGTGGCGTGTGATCCACTTGTGTTCGAGGTTGTTAGTGGCTTGGCGTGGGACAAAGCTGCCCGGGGCCAAGAACACCAAGCTTGCTCGCTCTCGCTGGGGGCGTGTCCGGCCAATGAAGGGGTCGTCCGAGGCGTCCTCGGTGAGGCGGACGCTTCCGCCGAGGGTGAGTTGCTTGGCGTCGATGTTGCAAAAGCCGACAGTGTTCCTCAGGTCCAGGTTGCCGGCGACCGTGGCGTTTACCAACTTGAACTCCCGGTCGTGCTGGCGCCCGCCCGAAACATTCATGATGGCGAACCTCGCCCGGATTCCCCCCCCGACCTTGGCGCCGGACATGTCCATCTCGCCTGAAATGATGGTGGAGGCGAGACGGCCAATGCTCGCTGTGTCTTTTCCTAGCTTGGGCAGGAGTTGTCCGACGAGCGCAACCTGCTCGGGGGAGTCGATGTAGCTGGCGGGCCGTGCTGGCGGCCGGTCGAGCGATTGCATTATTTGCAATCGCCAGGTTGTCCAAGGGCCTCCGGGGCTTTGCCTCAGTTCCGATTGCTTCTTGAGTTCTAGGTAGCCGATATCCCTGAGGTACTTGAAATTCCCCGGATCCATGCTTTCGGAAAATGATGCTGCGCGCGTGAGGAGTTCTTTTTGGCCTGGATCGGCTCCGTGTTGTGCCTGGGCGCCGTCCGGGTCAACGATACGGGTCCGGCTCCAGTACTTGAAAATGTCCTCTTGGACGGGGTTGAACAGGGCTACCGCCTTGAGGGCATCACTGTCGCCGTCGAGTAATACCTTGACGAGCGGGGCAATGAGTTTCTCACGCCAAGGGTTGGCCTTGCGTCGAGGGTCCTGGAGCTCGCGGAAATCCTTGCGAAAGTCTATGGTTCCATTGATTTCGGAATCCCTCAGGTCCAAGGCGAGTCCTGGCCTGTCCACAGGATCCACATGGCCAGCCTCGGTGAGGGCGCGCTGCATGCTGTGGAGGAATTGGTCGAGCGCCTTGTCTGTCGTGCTCATGCCCGACAATTCAATCAGCTTGCCGATGGAATGGCGCCTGAACCAGCTTCCATTCATCGTGACCCGGTCACCGATCGTCGCGCTCTTCAAGACGACACTCCCGAGAAAGAGCGACGAGCGGGCGAACCAAACACCGCTCACGTGGCACCCTGACCCTCTCAATGCTGAATAGGCCGATGCCGGATGTTCCTTGACCAATTTCAACAAGGCATGATTGCCGTGGGTTGGTGTTGCGATCGACGCCCTCCACGCTGCAAGGCCATCTAGGCGCTCGAGTTCAAGCCCTTCCAACGCATAGGGTGCGGGATCGCGGCCTCGCAAGAGCCACACGATGGAAGCCTCCTTGTCCTTGCAGGCTTCCCATTCATTCCACGCGGCTGCATATTGTTGCTGTTTCCCGAGGGCTTCGCTACTGGGGTCCTGGTTGCCTGGCCCGGACTGGCCTGGCTTGCCGGTTGCTTGGGACGGCGCGCTACCTGTAACCTGGGGGCCGGATGGAGGGCGCAACCCTTTTTCTTCAAAGACGATGAGTTCCACGAGGGCGATCGGGGAATACACAATCGCATCATCAAGGAAAAATGCCCCGCCTATGTTCGTGCTGCGGAGATTCAAGCCGCCATAAATCCGTACCCTGTTTAGCCTCGCCTCCTTGTCAATCCTTGCTTGGGAAAGGTTCAGGGCGTTTCGGTCCCCCACGAAGGCGACACTTGATGGCGGCAGGAATTTTGGGACGATAATACAGTCAGAGGCATCAAGGGTTGCATGGATCGTTGCGCCTCCGAGGTCCAGTGGCCCGCCGAGCACGGTGCGCCGGATGCGTAGGGCGCCTTTTGCTTCCATGAAGTTGCAGCTGGCACCAAACGATATGACAGACCCGGACAGGTCCAGGGTAACCAACTTGGTCCGGTCCATGAGCAAGGCCCCGTCGATCCAGCACCCAACAAGGCGGACCGAGAAAGGCAGGTCGAGCTTGGAGAGGTCCAGGTCGCCTTCGATGCGGATCCCGACCAGCTTCAATCCTGGAATCCTTGAAGGCGTCCCGGTGAGGGAACCGGAGGAAGCGATTTCGTTCGCGACCTTGCGCAGCGCGTTGGCGAGGTCACTGGCCTTGCAGGTGTTCTTCCCGTCGAAAGTCCCCCAAGTCTTCCGGTGGAGCATCGTCTCCTGCCGTTCGCCATGCCCTACCAAGAAATGGTGCCGGACAGCGAGGCTCAATAGTTCGAACCCGAGCAAGGCGCTCGCAGCATCGTCGCTGCCTTCTTGCTGGAAGAAGGCGAGCAGGAAGGGCGGTAGCGAACTGTCGCCGTTCCCAGGAGGCGACGCGGGATCGTGCGGGTCGTGGTACCATGCCGGCGGCGCGATCCCCGGGACAAGGTACTTGGCGCCACTCAACTTGGTGCCGGTCCTGATAGCATCTTCCAGCGTGTGTTGGTCTAACATGCGTCGCTCCCCAAGGTTGGGTGGGACTTCGGGGCGAGCAAGGCAATGACATTCGCGCCTGGCGCGACACGCCGATCTGATCGAGCGTCTTCTTCACGGGCTGGTGCGAGTTCTCGACCAGCCGGATGATCTCCAGTTTCTCGGAGGCGGGGTATCTCATTCTTCGGACTCCCCATCCCCGGTCACGCTTTTTTTGAGGATGCGGTTTTCCAGCGTCAGGTCGGCCACGACCTCCTTCAGATCGCGCATCTCACGCTTCAGGCCGCTCACCTCGCCGGACGCCGCCTGGCGCTCGGTATCGCCGGAGAGCCGCCGCTTGCCGGCTTCCAGGAACTCCTTCGACCAGGTGTAGTACAGGCCCTGCGCGATCCCCTCGCGCCGGCACAGCTCGGCGATCGAGTACTCGCCGCGAAGGCCTTCAAGGACAATCCGGATCTTCTCTTCAGCCGAGAACTTGCGCCGGGTCTTCCGGCGGATTTCTTTTACATGTCGTTCGGCCGATCCGTCCGGCCCGGATTTCTGTCTCATCTTCGTCCCCTTGATGGGCTACGATGTGCCAGAAATCCTCCTTAAGCAATTTGCCCGATCTGTCTCATGGTCGCTGACGGGGAACAGTTGAGCGGGTTTCCTTCTATAAATAGTGCATATCCGATTGATCTTTGGCCGCACCATTTGTGCTACAAATTGCGCACAAAATGTGCTACAAAACGGTTGTTGAAATTTCATAGAAGCTTGTAATTAAAGGATTAAGTTAAAATTGGGGTGCGTCATCCGCACCATTCGACCGAGGTGCCGCTGCGCGGCACAAATCGATACAGTGGATCGATTTGAACGGCCGAATGCTCGAAGTGCAAGCGAGAGCCAGCCGCCTCGCGATCGAATGAACTTATTATGTCCCGCTCCGGTACGCATCTGGGCTGGTTCGATCAGGACGTTATCGTGAACAACGACGGCTATGTGGCCTGCGCGACGGCCGACGCGATGCAATCAACGAAATTCGAACCATTCAAGTCGTTCAAGTCTTTCCAGGAGTTTGCGCCTTACAAGCCATACGTTAGACGGGAATTCGGAGGCCTTTCCTGCAAGATGCATCTGATGTCCGGAGCGAAGTGATTGCCGCGGAAGGGGCGTCTTGGTTCTTCCAGCCTGAACGACGTCTGGTATGCCAGCCGGGAGAGTTAGGATCGCTTTGTCCAACAGACCCTGCGCGGCCCGTCACAATGGCCCCTCCGGCCCCACTGAAAATCCCGCAGAACCCGCGTGGACAGGGCGTTTGCCGTATGACATAAGCCGCCCCTTCAGACACAGATCAGCAGGCTGCCTGAAGGGCAATGCCGGCCGTGATCGCCAGAACGGATGAATGAACCGATGGAAGTGACCCAGACGAAGGCAGAAGGGCTCAGCCGTACCTTCGAAGTGAAGGTGCCTGCGAGCGAGCTGCAGTCGAAACTCGACGCCCGCATCGAGGAAATCCGCCCGAATATGAACCTCAAGGGCTTCCGCCCCGGCAAAGTGCCTGCCGCGCACGTCCGCAAGATGTTCGGCCGCGACCTGATGGGCGAGATCATCGACAAACTGGTCAACGAGACCAACCAGAAGGCCTTGGAAGACGCAGAACTGCGCCCGGCGGGCCAGCCCAATGTCCACGTGGACGGGGATATGGAAGACGTCGTGAAAGGCGAGGCTGACCTTGCTTATCACATGCATGTCGACGTGATGCCGGAGTTCACCCCGGTTGACGTGAAGACGCTGAAAGTCACCCGCCCGGTCGCCGAAGTGGCTGACGAGCAGGTCGACGAGGCGCTCAAGAACCTCGCCGAGCAGAACAAACAGTACGAGCCGCGCGCGAAAACTGCGAAGGCAAAAGACGGCGACGCAGTCGTGATCGACTTTGTCGGCAAGATTGACGGCGAGGCCTTTGACGGCGGTTCGGCTGAACAGCAGACCATCGTGCTGGGCTCCAACCGTTTCATCCCGGGCTTTGAAGAACAGCTCGTCGGCGTGAAAACCGGTGAAGAGAAGAACCTGGAAGTCAGCTTCCCGGAAGATTACCCGTCCGCTGACCTCGCCGGCAAAGCTGCCGTGTTCGAAACCAAGGTGCACGAAGTGCGCGCGCCGAAGGTTGCCGAGATCGACGACGAGTTCGCCAAGGGCCTTGGCCTCGAATCTCTCGAACAGCTCAAGGGTCTGATCAGCGAGCAGCTTAAGGGCGAACTCAGCCAGGCATCACGCAACAAAGCGAAGCGTGACCTGCTCGACCGTCTGGACGAAGCGCACAGCTTCGACCTGCCGCCGAATATGGTGGAAGCAGAGTTCCAGCAGATCTGGGGCCAGCTGCAGCAGGAAATGGATGCCGGCCGCCTCACGGATGACGACAAGGACAAGCCGGAAGAAGACCTGAAAAAAGAATATCACGACATCGCTGAGCGCCGCGTGCGCCTCGGCCTCGTCCTGGCAGAGATCGGCCGCGTTAATGACGTGCGCATCACCGAGCAGGAGGTCCAGCAGGCCCTGATCCGCGAAGCTCGTCAGTATCCGGGCCAGGAACGCGAAGTGATCGAGTTCTTCCAGAAGAACGCCGGTGCGATGGCCCAGCTGCGCGCCCCGATCTATGAGGACAAGGTCGTCGATTACATCCTCGGCGAGGCCCAAGTGACCGACACGACGGTCTCCCGCGAGGAGCTGCTGAAGGAAGACGACGAATAGTCTTTCTTTCCTGACAGAAATTTCATGACGCCGGGCCCCAGGGTCCGGCGTTTTGCTGTTCAGTCCGGGTGTGAGCCAGTTGGTAAACCGCCTATTAACCGTCGCAGGCGATGGTGCCTCGAATCGTTAATGAGGGGTTTCGGTTCCTATGAGCGTACAAGCCATCCGGCCGCAACTGACCGAGCAGGACATCCACCGCCTGATGAAGGGCGAAACGCCGGAGCAGCGCGCTTCGGTGGCGCACAGACTGTGCCGCCGTATCGCGCTGGACGTACTGAGCGATGACGAGCGGAAATACGCCGAAGAGATCATGGCGATTCTCGCGGATGACGCGGCGGACCTCGTGCGGCGCACGCTGTCGGTCACGCTGCGCAATTCGCCGATCCTGCCGCGTGCCATTGCGCTGAAACTGGCGCAGGACATCGAGGCCGTGGCCATTCCGGTGCTGCAGGATTCGCCCGTTTTCACTGAGGAAGACCTGATCGAGCTGGTCCTGTCTGTGACAGCGGCGAAGCAGGCCGCGATTGCGGCGCGCGACAGTATCACCGTGACGCTGACCGAAGTGATTTCAGAGCATGGCGCAGTCGAAGCTGTCCGCGCGCTCGCCGCCAATACGAATGCCGATTACACTGACCGGGCCTATGATGAGACGTTGCGCCGCTTTGGCAGCGATGAGATCGTCCAGACGGGCCTGATCCGGCGCGACTTTATCCCGATGCATATCGCCGAGAAGATGGTTGCGCTCGTCTCGGGCCAGCTGTTCGACATGCTGGTGAACCGTCATGAATTACCAGCGCAGATGGCGATTGATCTGGCTGCCGGGGCGCGCGAGCGGGCGACCGTCGACCTGGTTGAGCAGGCGGGCCGCACGAATGACCTGCCGCGCTTTGTCGGCCAGCTGAACCTGAATGGGCGGCTCAGCCATTCCCTGATCATGCGTGCGCTCTGCTGTGGTCAGATGCCGTTTGTGGAGCACGCACTGGCGGAACTGTCAGGCGTCGCACACCAGCGTGTCTGGCTCATGATCCACGATGCTGGCCCTCTGGGCCTGCAGGCCGTGTTCGACCGGGCCGGACTGCCGCGCAAGATGTTGCCGGCCTTCAAGGCGGCGGTGGGCGTGTTCCACGAGACGAGCTATGACGGCGGCACGAACGACCGGGCCCGCTTCCGGGCCCGCATGATCGAGCGTGTGCTGACGCAGTTCCAGGCCATCCCGAAAGATGACCTCGAATACCTGCTCGAAAAGCTCGATTATTATTCCGAAATGGCGGCGGCCGAAGAAAAAGCCGTCGCGGACGGCGACGCCGCTTAAGCGTCCGCGCGCAGGCGTGTGCCGGCTGAAATGCCGAGGCGGCCGAGTTCGTCGGCATCACGCCAGTGAGCATTCTCGGCGATGACCAGAATGCCCGCAGTGGCAGCCACTTCGCAGGTTTCCATAAGGTCTTCGCAGTCCAGGTTGCGGGCATCCACCCGCAGCGTGTCGATCAGAAGGCGCATGCCTTCAGCGAGCGGCGTCGACCAGGACTTGCGCATGTCGACAGAGACGCGGAAGCCATGGCGGCGGAAGTGCGCGACGCGGCTGGTGCAGTCGGCAGGATCGCCGGCAAACGCGGTATCCGTGAATTCGAGGCAGAATTCCTGCTGGCAGAAAGTGGAGCGACGCACGCGGGCATCGCAGGCCAGAGCCGTGTCCGGGTTTGCCAAGGCGGCAACCGGGGCCGGCAGGATGATCGGGCGGTGGTCCTGGCGGAATTCATGCGCGACGCAGGCGACTTCGCCGATCCGGTCTGCAACCCATTTGGCTGAGTTGGATTCGCTCTGGCGGGCGCGTGCCGGGCCGAAAGAGGGGCCATCTTCGAAGCAGAAAGGCAGTTCCGCCGCCATGCCGAGCGCGTCGCCCGTGGCAAGATCCAGAACCGGCTCAAAGCGAACGTTCGGTGCCGGAAGGGTTTGGACGGAGGTGGCTGCCCAAGTCTGTTTCATTGTGTTCCGCTCATCTTCCTTGTTGGTCTTGCCTTCCCTAAGGGTGGAGGCTGAAGATCACGCGTAAGAACAGAGGCACATTTCGATGAAATTTGCCCGATAGGGGGAGTAAAATGGAAAAGACGCCGTCCGAGCCACGCCTGTCCGCCACAATCTTGATGCTACGCGACGCGGCCGAAGGCCCGCCGGAAGTGCTCATGGTCAAGCGCCACTACGAGATTGATTTCGCGGCGGGTGCGCTGGTGTTTCCGGGCGGCAAGGCCAGTGGAGATGACTCCCGGACAGACTGGGATGCTTACACCGATGGTGACTATGGTCCGGTGCAGCAGGATGCTCGCATCGCAGCCCTGAGGGAGGCGTTTGAGGAGAGTGGCTTGCTGCTGGTCCGTCCGGCCTCAGCCCGCGGCACGGGTGCGCCGCTGGTTGGCGCGGACATCGCGGACAAGCTGGCCCCGCACCGTCATGCCGTTGACCGGGGCGAGATGAGCTTCCTGGACCTGCTGCGCGCGCATGACCTTGTCCTGGCACTCGACAGCCTGATCCAGTTTGGCCACTGGATCACGCCAACCATGATGCCGAAACGGTTCGACACGCATTTCTATCTCGCGCCCGCCCCGCCGGAACAGATTGCGGCACACGATGGCCGTGAGACGACCGATGCAGTCTGGCTGTCAGCTGAAGAGGCGTTGGCCCAGGAAGCCGATGGCCGCGCCACGATTATCTTCCCGACACGGATGAACCTGAAGCGCCTGACGCTGGCAACATCTGTCAGCGACGCTATGGCTCGCTTCGGAGCAATGGACGTACCGACCGTGCTGCCCAAAGCCGGCAAGGATGAGAACGGCAATCCCTGTCTCTTCATTCCGGACGTGGAAGGCTATGGCCAGACGGTGGAGCTGCTCTCCAACGTCAAGGTCTGAGACCTTCCGTTACAGGATGAATTTCGACAGGTCCGCATCGGCGGCGAGGCCGCTGACGCGTTCGTTCACATAGTCCGCCGTGATCGTGATTGTCTCGCCCGTTCGCTCGGGCGCTTCGAAGCTGATCTCGTCCAGCAGGCGTTCCAGAACGGTTTGCAGGCGGCGGGCGCCGATATTCTCGACGCTGTTATTCACGGCTTCGGCGAGGTCTGCCAGGCGGTCGATGGCAGCGTCCTCGAAGACGAGCGTGACGCCCTCGGCGGCCATCAGGGCCTCGTACTGGCGGATCAGGCTGGCTTCCGGTTCGACCAGGATGCGGCGCAGGTCATCGCGGGAGAGGGCTTCCAGCTCCACACGGATCGGCAGGCGGCCCTGAAGTTCGGGCAGCAGGTCTGACGGTTTGGACACATGGAATGCGCCAGAGGCGATGAAGAGGATGTGGTCCGTCTTGATCGCGCCGCGTTTGGTGGAGACGGTCGTGCCTTCGATCAGGGGCAGGAGGTCACGCTGCACGCCCTCGCGGCTGACATCGGCGCCGCCGCGTTCTGACTTGGCGGCGATCTTGTCGATCTCGTCTAGGAAGACGATGCCGTCCTGTTCGACCGCGTTCACGGCTTCGCGGACGATCGCTTCCTCGTCGATCATCTTGTCGGCTTCTTCGTCCAGGAGGGGCTTGTAGGCCTCTTTCACGGTGGTGCGGACGCGCTTGGTGCGATTGCCGCCCATGGCCTTGCCCAGCATGTCGGACAGATTGATCATGCCCATGGAGCCGCCCTGGCCGGGTATGTCGAACATTTCCATCGGACTGCCGGATTCGGGCATGTCGATGTCGACTTCCTTGTCGTCGAGGTCGCCGTCTCGCAGCTTGCGGCGGAAGACTTCGCGGGTGGAGGACTGGGCCTCTGCGCCGACGAGGGCGTCAAGCAGGCGTTCCTCGGCGGCGTCCTGGGCCTTTTGCTGCACACCAGCGCGCTTTTGCTCGCGTACCATGCCGACGGCGGTTTCGACCAGGTCGCGGATGATCTGTTCCACGTCACGCCCGACATAGCCGACCTCGGTGAACTTGGTGGCCTCAACCTTCAGGAAGGGGGCGTTGGCGAGACGGGCGAGGCGGCGCGAGACTTCCGTCTTGCCGACGCCGGTCGGCCCGATCATCAGGATGTTCTTGGGTGTGATCTCGCCTTGAAGGTTTTCCGGGGTCTGCTTGCGGCGCCAGCGATTGCGCAGGGCAATGGCCACTGCGCGCTTGGCACCGGTCTGGCCAACGATGTGGCGGTCGAGTTCAACAACAATTTCGCGGGGGGTAAGTTCAGTCATGAAAAATGCAGCGCCTGATCAGATGTCGAGGGTTTCGACCGTGAAATGGCCGTTGGTATAAACGCAGATGTCGGCGGCGATCTGCATTGCCTTGCGACCGAGCACTTCGGCATCTTCCTCGTATTCATAGAGGGCGCGGGCTGCAGACAGGGCGTAATTGCCGCCGGAGCCGACGGCCACGACATGGTGTTCGGGCTCCAGCACGTCTCCCGCGCCTGTCAGGACCAGCGTGACCTCCTTGTCGGCCACGATCAGCAGGGCTTCCAGTTTCTGGAGGTATTTCTCGGTCCGCCAGTCTTTGGCGAGTTCCACAGCGGCGCGCGAGAGCTGGCCAGCATGGCGCTCCAGCTTGACCTCAAGCCGCTCGAACAGGGTGAAGGCATCCGCCGTCGCCCCAGCAAATCCGGCGAGGATCTTGCCATCGGCCAGTCGCCGGACCTTCCTCGCATTGCCCTTCATGATGGTCTGGCCCATCGAGACCTGCCCATCCGAGAGCATGACAAGTTTATTGTTCTTGCGAACGGCCAGGATGGTGGTTCCATGCCAGCCGGGTGAAGTGGGATCGGGTGCGCCAGTCATGCCAGAGATGTGGACGATCAGGTGCTCAGGTGCAAGGAGTCGGCTGGGCCGCTTTGTCGGCACGAATTGTCACATAAGTGTCGCTGCACTCCAGTAAGGGGTGCACAGCTGACGGTTGAACGGGGACTGGATGCTCTCGGAATTGGGCCACCTGCCAATGGACTTCCTGCTCCTCGCGGCAGCGGTGACTCTTGCATCCCTTGGATTCATTGCAGGGCGCCTGCGGGCTGAGCAGTTTTCGTTCAATGGAGACGAGCACCCGAACTCACGCCCGAACGCGCATGGCTACTTCGTTCTGATGTGGAGCCTGGTGCCGGTTGTGCTGGTGGGGCTGGGGTATACATTTTTTGGGGAGGGCACGTCACGAGCGATTCTGCGCAGCGAATTGCCGGCTGGCTTCTCGATCCTCTCGCCCGGCGAGCTGACCACCTATATCGAAACGGTGGCCCGTGCGGCCCGGATGCCGGACTTCCTGAGTGGGGAGCGTGTGTTCGACACGGTGACCGATCGCTATGGCGAGATTCGTGGCACGCTGAACCTCTTGACGCTGCTGCTTGCCTGCGTCCTGTCTTTCGGCGGTATGGTGCTGGCGAGGCGGAGCTTGTCTCCAGCCTTCCGCGCGCGCCAGCATGTCGAGAGCGGGATCGAATGGTTCCTGTTCCTGTGCGCCGCACTGGCCATCGCGACGACGGTAGGCATCGTCGCCTCGCTCGTGTTCGAGAGCATGCGCTTCTTTGCCGAAGTGCCGGTGTGGGACTTCCTGTTCGGAACGCGCTGGAATGCGCAGACAAGCGCGGAGTTCGGGGCGCTGCCGCTGTTCTTCGGCACGTTCATGATATCGTTCCTGGCGATGGTGGTGGCGGCGCCCGTCGGCCTGTTCGCCGCGATTTACCTGTCCGAATATGCGAGTGGGCGGGTGCGCGCGATCATCAAGCCCTTGCTGGAGATCCTGGCGGGCATCCCGACCGTTGTGTACGGCTTCTTCGCCCTGCTTGTGATTGCGCCGACCGTTCGAACGGTGGCGCTGTGGATCAATGCTCAGCTGATCGCCTGGGGGCTGGCAGATGGCGCGCTCCTCGCGGCCCAGCCCACAAGTGCGCTCGCCGCGGGGATTGTCATGGGGATCATGGTGATCCCGTTCGTGTCCTCGCTGTCAGACGATGTGATCCGTGCGGTGCCGCAGTCCTTGCGCGACGGAGCCTTCGCGATGGGGGCGACCAAGTCCGAGGCGATCCGTCAGGTCGTGGTGCCGGCAGCGCTGCCGGGGATTATCGCGGCGCTTCTGCTGGCAGTCTCCCGCGCCATCGGCGAGACCATGATCGTGGTCATGGCGGCAGGCCAGCGTGCGCGGATATCTCCGGATCCGACCTCTGACCTAACCACGATCACGGTTCAGATCGTGTCGCTGCTGACCGGCGAATCCGAATTCGACAGTCCGAAAACGCTGTCGGCCTTCGCGCTGGGGCTTGTGCTGTTTCTCGTCACGCTCGTGTTCAACCTTGTCGCCATCACTGTGGTAAAACGGTTCCGGGAAAAATATGAGTGAGTCGTCCTCCCCTCCATTCGCCAGTGAGAAGGCGCTGAAGCGGCTGCGCCGGCGGCGGGCGGCTGACCGGCGTTTCAAATGGTATGGCCGCCTGGCCATTGGGTTTGCGCTGTCTGCGCTGGCATTGTTGCTGGCGTCGATTGCGACACAGGCCGTGTCGGCAGCGAGCTATCATGTGGTCGCCTTTGATCTGGATGTCGACCGTGAAACCTTTGGCAATGTGACGCCCGATGCGCTGCCGCCGGTGGACGAGGTTTACCGGCGTGTGCACGAGGACCTGCTGGCACGGTTCCCGGAAGCGATTGATGACCCGGCGAAGCGGCATGCGCTGAACGGCCTGATCACCCGCCTGGCGGTGCTGCCTGAGGCTCGGGCCATTGTGCGCGATCGGCGAGCGGTGGGGGCTGTTCGCCATGTCCGGCTGCCGCTTTCGGACGATCTTGATCTCTATCTGAAAGGGGCCATTGCGCGGCACCTGACCGTGCCTGTCGGCCGGGTGGATGCCGTGCAGGATGTCGAGACCGGGACGATCAGCCTGACCGGAGAGGGCGCGTTCACTCGCTTGCTCACCGCCACATCTCTGGAGGGCGTGCCGTCGCCGGGTATGCTGGGCGGGGGATCGGTGCTGTTGAGCGCGGGTTTGTCGACCCTCAAGGCAAGCAGCCTCGACAGTTCTGGTGCCAGCGGCACGCTGCTGACCGGAACTCTGCAGGATTTCCGCACGCACCCGGTTCGGGCTCAGCTGATCCTGGCACCAGAGTCTGAGCGTCCCGTCACGGATCAGCAGATCGCCTGGCTGCTCGCGTTGAAAGCAGATGGCCGCATCGCGCGGGTGCCGCATTGGAGCCTGCTGACCCATACAGACAGCACTCAACCCGAGCTTGCGGGCGCGCTGGCGGCGATTGTCGGTTCATTACTGACGCTTCTTGTAACGGCCGCACTGGCGATCCCGGTCGGGATACTCGCGTCGATCTATCTGGAAGAATTTGCGCCGCGGAACCGGGTGACCGGTCTGATCGAGGTCAACATCAACAATCTCGCGGCTGTGCCTTCGATTGTGTTCGGCCTGTTGGGGGCAGCCGTGTTCCTTGGGGCGTTCGGATTGCCGCGTTCGGCGCCAGTTGTGGGCGGGCTGGTCCTGGCTTTGCTGATCCTGCCTGTGGTGATCATTGCGTCCCGCTCGGCGTTGAAATCGGTGCCGCAATCGGTGCGTGACGCAGCGCTCGCCATCGGCGCATCGCGGATGCAGACGGTTTTCCACCATGTGCTGCCGCTGGCCGCGCCGGGTATGCTGACCGGGGCCATTCTCGGCATGGCGAGGGCGCTCGGCGAGACGGCGCCGCTCCTGCTGATCGGTATGGTCGCCTTTGTCGCGGAAGTCCCGCGCAGCCCCACTGATGAGGCCACCGCGCTGCCCGTCCTTATCTATTCCTGGGCGACGCAGGCCGAGCGGGCCTGGGAGCCGATGACGGGCGCGGTCATTTTGATCCTGCTCACCTTCCTGATAGCGATGAATATCGTGGTCGTGTTCCTGCGGCGCCAGTTCGAGCGGAGATGATGATGGACGGTACACGCGCAGAGAATGCGGCTATGGGCACGGGTGTCCTGCCAGATGCGCCGGACGCGTCCGTGCGGATGTCCTGCCGCCACATCAATGTCTTTTACAGCGGCAAACAGGCGATCTATGACGTCTCTCTGAATATTGCCGACCGTTCGGTGACCGCCCTGATCGGACCTTCGGGGTGTGGCAAGTCCACTTTCCTGCGCTGTCTGAACCGGATGAACGACACAATCGAAGGCTGCCGCGTGGAAGGCGAGATCCTGATGGAAGGGAAGGACATCAATTCGCCTTCCATCGATCCGGTCCTGCTACGCTCCCGCGTCGGCATGGTGTTCCAGAAGCCGAACCCTTTCCCGAAATCCATCTACGAGAACATCGCTTACGGCCCGCGCATCCATGGCCTGGCCGAAGGGCGCGAAGACATGGACGAGATCGTCGAGAAAAGCCTGAAGCGGGCGGGCCTCTGGGAAGAGGTGAAGGACCGCCTGACTGCGGCCGGAACCAGCCTGTCCGGAGGGCAGCAACAGCGCCTCTGTATCGCGCGCGCCATCGCCGTGCGCCCGGAAGTCATCCTGATGGACGAGCCGTGCTCTGCGCTTGACCCGATTGCGACCGCGCGGATCGAGGAGCTGATCGATGACCTGCGCAAGCGATACTGTATCATTATCGTGACCCACTCCATGCAACAGGCGGCCCGCGTGTCTCAGCGCACAGCCTTCTTCCATCTGGGCGCCCTGGTGGAAGTGGGCGATACGGATCAAATTTTCACCAGTCCGCGTGAGCGCCGCACGGAAGACTATATCACGGGACGTTTCGGGTAAAAGATCATGTCAGACCATATTGTTTCCGCCTTCACTGAAGAACTGGACCGTCTGTCTGCAGATATTCTGCGCATGGGCGGGATCGTTGAGATGATGATCGTCGATTCCTGTAAGGCCGTGCTTCATAATGATCTCGACCTTGCCGCCGAAGTCATCGACCGGGACCCTGAGGTCGACCGGATGGAGGCTGAGCTTGAGCGGCAGATCGTCAGCCTGATTGCCCGTCGTCAACCCATGGCGCACGATCTGCGCTCTGTGTTTGCCGCCCTGAAGGTGGTGGGCGAGCTGGAACGGATCGGTGATCTTTCCAAGAATATCGGCAAGCGCGCCCTGAGCCTGGATACAGCTGTGTCCCCCGCCATGCGCAGCGGTGTTGCCCGGATGGCGCAGCCCGTGTCGCGACAATTGCACCAAGTGCTAAACGCGTACGCTTCAGCTAATGCGGCCGAAGCAAAAGCCGTTTGGGAAAGTGATGATGAAATCGACCAGCACTACAATGCGTTGTTTCGCGAAATGCTGACCTACATGATCGAAGATCCGCGTTCGATCAGCGATGGAGCGCATATGCTCTTCATGGCCAAGAATTTGGAACGGATCGGCGACCATTGCACTAATATTGCCGAATTCGTCTATTTCCAGATCACCGGTGAAAACCTGACCCCCCAAGAACGTCCGAAGTTTTGAGTGCCTGAACGGTACTTTCCAGGAGTATGACATGAAACCTTACGTGCTGATCGCAGAAGACGAAAGCGCTGTCTCGGAGCTGCTTCAATACAATCTGAAGCGCGAGGATTATGAAGTCGCGATTGCCCATGATGGTGAGGAGGCGCTCCTCATGATCGATGAGCGCGCGCCGGACCTGCTCTTGCTGGACTGGATGTTGCCAAAGGTGAGCGGAATCGAGGTTTGCCGCAGGATCCGCAGTGGAGGGGCGAACCCGAACATGCCGATCATTATGCTGACGGCGCGCGGTGAGGAAAGTGACCGCATCCGCGGGCTTGATACGGGTGCGGATGATTACGTTACCAAGCCGTTTTCCACGACCGAGCTGATGGCGCGGGTGCGCGCCGTGTTGCGTCGTATCCGTCCGGGTCTTCGGGACGATAAGGTGACGGTCGGTGATATCGAGATTGACCGTGTGGAGCACCGCGTAAACCGTAATGGCGAAGACATCCATCTCGGTCCGACGGAGTTCCGCCTGCTGGACTATTTCATGCAGCACCCAGGACGTGTCTTCTCACGCGAGCAGTTGCTGGATACGGTCTGGGGGTCTGATGTCTATGTCGAGCTGCGTACCGTCGACGTACATGTCGGGCGCCTGCGCAAAGCGCTCCGGCAAAGCGGTGGTGACGACCCGATCCGTACCGTCCGCTCTGCCGGGTATGCGTTGCGCGCCGACTAGAAGAGTTCTTCCAGGAACAGTTTCAGGCTGGCGAAGCTGCGCCGGTCGGCATCGGCATTATAGACCGTGCCCATGTCCATGTTGTTTGCGCCGAGCGTCGTGAAAGCATGATAGGATTGGCCATGCGCGTGCATCTGCCAGTCTGCGCCGGCATCAACCATTTCCTTGGCGATTGCGAGCACATCGGCAGGCGGGGCCATCGGGTCGAGCCAGCCATGCTCGATCAAAACCTTGGCGCTGATCTTCGGGGACGGAATATTGTCGGCCGGGTTGAAGAGGCCATGGAAGGCCGCAACACCGAGAAGGTCCATGCCTGCACGGGCCATGTCCAGCGCGCAGAGGCCGCCGAAGCAGAAGCCGATTGCAGCCGCCTTCGATGCATTGACGCCTGGCTGAGCCTTGGCGGCGGCGAGACCGCCTGCGAGGCGCTTTTGCAGTTCGGCGCGGTTGCCGACCAGCGGGTTCATCAGGGCCTGGTTTTCCTCGACGGTCGTGCCGCGCTTTCCCTTGCCATAGACGTCCATGGCGAAGGCGGCATAGCCGAGCTCATTTGCGACGCGGCCGGCTTTCTGGATCTCGTTCTCTGCGAGGCCAGCCCAGGCGTGCGCGATGGCGACGACAGGAACGTTCGTCTTGCCTTCCGGCGCCAGGAAGTAGCCCTCATAGGTCTGGCCATCCACGGTATATTCGACGGTGCTCATGTTCGGATCCTCTCTTGGCTGTGTGGCGCTTTCATAGAGAAGCGGCGCCACAGCAAGCAAGGCCTTTGGTGATTAGTATGCGGATTCTAGACTTTTTCCTTATCTCTGGTGCCATGGACAAACTCACGAAGGAGTAATTCCCATGGCAAAAGATAAAAAAGCCAAAAAAGCCAAGAAGTCGGATGCCCGCGTGAAAGCGGAAAAAGTCGGCAAGGCAATCGAAGCCCAATCTGCTGAAATGGCCCACAAGATATGGCTTGCTGGCGTCGGCGCCTATGGCAAAGCCTACGACAAGGCCCTCGCCAATGCTGCGACCTTCAACAAGCAGTCGACCGAACTGTTCGACGAGCTGGTGAAGCGCGGCGAAGAAATCGAAACTGACGTGAAGGCACGTTTTGCGGCCGATACCCGCGTGACCAAGGCGGCTGGCGCTGTTGCGAAAGCCAACACGGCTGCACGCGAGTTTCAGGCTGAAGCCTATGACCGTTTCGAAGCCCGTATGGAGCGCATGCGCGACGTGCTTGGCGTGAAACAGTTTACGGCGAAAGGCGCTGGCCTCGCAGCAAAGCTGGACAAGCTGGAAGACGAAGTCGCTGAGACCGTCGCCAAGGCGAAAGACCGCGTCAGCAAGGTCGACCTGAAGGCCCGCATCGCGCGCCTGTCGACCGAGATTGAAACGGTTGCCGGTGAAGCTGGTGCAGATATTGCTAAAACCGCCAAGAAGGCGGCTGGCAAAACCTCGAAGGCGATGAAAGCTGCTGTTGCCATGCCTGAAGCCGCCACCGATGATCTTTCGCAGATCACCGGCGTCGGCCCGGCCATGGTGAAGAAGCTGCATGCCGAAGGCATCACACGTTTTGCCCAGATCGCTGCTCTGAAGAAATCCGAGGCTGAAGCCCTGGATGCGAAGATCGGTACGCGTGGCCGCATGGTCCGCGATGGCTGGGTCAAGCAAGCCAAGGCCCTGGCCAAGAAGTAAGGGCAAACGGGGCAGGCGGGTGGCTGGTGAGCTGCCCGCCGCTACGGCTTGTGGGCTTCATAGTGCTCGATCATATGGGAGAGCGCATCGAAGCCCGTATCGCCCATATAGGGCACGATCAGGCACATGACCTGGAACACAGTCTTGTGGATCAGGGCCGCCCCGTCGAGGTTTGTCCGGTTCATGGCGTCGGCTTCGAGCCAGAATGTCAGGGACATCATGATCTGATCGGTCAGGGCTTCGGTGAGGCGCGGGTCAATGGTCAGGACATCGACTTTGCTGAGATCAGCCAGCACGTTCCGGATCGTGGTCCGCTGTTCGGCCACAAGTGAACGGAAGCGGCTGGCAAGGTCGGGGTAGCGATCCAACAGAACGCCGAGGTTCCGGTAGAAGAACCGGAAATCGTAGACTTCCTCAAGGATGATATAGAGATAGACCCAGTTGTCCTCAATTGAGGTCACCTTGCCGCGGGAGCCTCTGAGGATGACCCGCATCTCTTCTTCGAAACTGTCGAAAAGAGCCCGGATAATCGCGTCCTTGCCCTTGAAATGGTAGTAAAGATTGCCCGGGCTGATGCCCAGCGCGTTCGAGATGTCGACAGCCGTTTGCTGCGCTTCCCCTTCTTCGTTGAAGAGGAGCAGGCTGACGTGAAGGATGCGGTCGCGTGTCTTCATTGGCTTCAAGACGGAGTTTGACACGCAATTCTGACTATGAAACGAATTTTCTTTCAAAGTTTACAAGTAACTCTTTCCTCGAATGAAAGAGAAACAAGATAAAACAGCCGTTGGGCCCTGTTTTTCAGGTATTCGGCGGTCCCAGGGAGGGAACAATGACGACGCCGAAAGACGAGATTGCCAGGAATGCGGCCGAGACCACGTTGGCGCTCAATCCGCTGATGGGGGGAATTAACCGGGAAGAATTGCTGGGCGCCGTGGCCATGATGCTGCGGTCCACCGTGACAAACCCGGTCACATCGGCCAAGGCCGCATCAAAGATCGCCGCAGAGAATACCAAGATCCTGCTCGGCAAGTCTGACCGCAAAGCCAATCCGAAAGACCGGCGTTTCAAGGATGCTGCCTGGGAACACAATCCGTTCTACCGGCGCGGCATGCAGACCTATCTGGCGACGCAGGAGCATCTCAACGAATGGGTCGCTGACCTCAAGATGACCGAGCTTGAGCATGCGCGCGCAAAATTCGTGATGGGCATGATCACCGATGCGCTGGCGCCGACCAACACGCTGGTCGGCAATCCGGCTGCAACCAAGCGAGTGCTGGACTCCGGCGGCTTGTCTCTGCTCAAGGGTTTGAAGAACGCCTATACGGACATGACCAAGAATGGCGGTCTGCCAAGCCAGGTGGACAAGCGCCCGTTCAAGGTTGGCGGAAACCTCGCGACGAGCGAGGGGCAAGTCATCTGGAAGAACGAGATGATGGAGCTGATCCAGTATGCGCCGAAGACGGACAAGGTGTACCGCACACCGCTGATGATCATTCCGCCTCAGATCAACAAATATTATGCGATGGATCTGTCGCCGATGACCTCTATGGTCCAGTTCCTTCTGGCGATGGAACAGCAGACCTTCGTTGTGTCGTGGCGTAATCCGACCAAGGAACATCGTGACTGGGGGCTGGACGATTACATCGACAGCCTGATTCAGGCGAGCGAAGTGATCCGGCAGGTAACGAAGTCCAAGAAGATCAACGTTTCCGGTGCCTGCTCTGGCGGGATCACGACCGCGACGCTGGCGAGCCTTCTGGCTGCTGCAGATGATGACCGCATCAATGCGATCACGTTCATGGTCTGCGTCCTCAATCCGCAGAAGGAAGACAGCGAGCTTGGCCAGATGGTTTCGGATGGCAGTCTCGAACTTGCGCGCAAGTATTCGAAAAAGAAGGGCATCCTGAAAGGCGATGATCTGGCGCGCATGTTCGCCTGGATGCGTCCGAACGATCTGATCTGGAACTATGTCGTCAACAATTATCTGATGGGCGAAGATCCGGCGCCGTTCGACGTGCTGTTCTGGAATAACGACTCCACGAACCTTCCGGCGCAGTTGCACTCGGATTATCTCGACCTCGGTCTGAACCAGCCGTTCGATAATCCCGGCGAATACGAAGTCGCCGGGCATATGCTGGACATGTCGAAAGTGAAGGCGGACGCCTTTGTCGTGGCCGGACTCACGGATCACATTACGCCATGGAAGGCCTGCTATCGCACCACAGGCTTGCTGGGCTCAAAGAATGTCGAGTTTGTTCTGTCCTCCAGCGGGCATATTCAGTCACTGTTGAACCCACCTGGAAACCCCAAGGCGAAAATGTTCCGCAATCCGACGATTGCTCCAACAGCAGATGAGTGGGCGGCGGGTGCCACGGAAGAGGTGGGCAGCTGGTGGCCGGTCTGGGCCGAGTGGCTGAAAGCGCGTGCCGGAACACTCAAAACTGCACCAAAGGCTTGCGGGAGTGAGGCTTTCCAGCCTCTTTATGCTGCGCCCGGTCGCTACGTGTTCGACGAATAGCATCCGGCAGAAGAAATCTGGAAGGTTCAGGCATGGCCGAGCAACGCCCGCAAATCACCATGGAAGATGTCGATGGCGTCGTCCTGCGCACGGCCTACTGGCGCGCGCAGGAGGCCAATGACAACCTGCCGCTCCTGTTCTTCAATGGCATCGGGGCGAATCTCGAATTAACGGCTGGTCTTGGAGAGATGTTTCCGGATCGGGATATCATCACGTTCGACGTACCCGGCGTCGGCAAGAGCCCGGTGACGCAATTGCCTTACCGGCCCTGGATGGTAGCACGTTGGGCACGCAAGCTGCTGGACAAGTTCGGCATTGAGTCCGTTGATGTGATGGGCGTGTCCTGGGGCGGGGCTTTGGCGCAGCAATATGCCTTCCAGTACCGCAACCGCGTTGGTCGTCTGATCCTGTGCGCAACCACGGCTGGTATGACGATGATTCCGGGGCGGCCGAAGTCGCTGTCCAAGATGGTCGATGCGCGCCGCTACACAGACCCGGACTTTATGCGCGAGAGCTTCAGCACGCTGTACGGTGATGCCGTCGACGGAGAAGTCGGACGTCATATCGACAATCTGTTGCCTCCGGACCCGCGCGGATATTTCTACCAGCTTCTGGCCTTCATCGGGTGGTCGAGCTTGCCCTTCATCCGCTTCCTGAAGATGCCGTCCCTGGTCATCATGGGAGATGCGGACACGATTGTCCCCTTAGCGAACGGCCACATCTTGCGGATGGGCCTGCCGAATGCGCGCATGCATGTGGTTGAAGGGGGCGGGCACCTGTTCCTGGTGACGCGTGCTCAGGAAACAGCTTTGGTTATCCGGGGGTTCCTGGATGAGGATGAAGAGGCCGCTGCTGCTGCCTGACCCGCGTCAGGCCTGAGCGACTTTCATTTCTACACGATCTTCGAGGGCTTCGCAGACGGCTTCTGCAATCGACTGTCCGTCACTGCCCTGGCCGATGGATTTGAACGCCGCGCGGCAGGCTTCGACATGAAGATTGATCAGGGCGGAATTCTCGCCCGGTCGTGTTTCCGTCAACAGGCGGCTGAGGGATCCGCTGAGACGTGCGATCGCCGGATAGCCGTAGGAATTGGCGGCGCCTTTGATGTTATGGGCGACGGTAAAGACCGCGCGATAGTCTTCAGCGGTTGCATCTGGCTGCTGGGCGATCTTCCAGGCGCTGTACAGCGCTGTGAGATCAGATTGCATCCAGGCTTCGAACTGGCCGGAAAGGGAATCGACGGCGTCTTCAGCGAGGCTTCCGAGCGTTTCCGGCGAGTCCCAGCCGATAAAGGAATCCTGTCCGGTCGTGACGTCTGAATCCGGCATTGCATGCCGCGCTGGCTTGATCACACGGCTGATGTCGATGGTGACTTCGGTCGTGTCGGTATGTGCAGATTTTCGGAGCGTCGGCAGGGCAGACAGAAGATTCTTGAACATGGGTCTCTCCAGAGAGCCCAATTGACCGCCGAAGCCTTAAAAAAATACTAGGAAATCAGAAGCCGAACTGTTCACGCAGGATGCGTTCGTCCAGGGCGTGGCCGGGATCGAACAGCATGGTCAGCGGCTGCTTCCGGTCGGCCTCGACCCGCACCGTCGCAATGTCGCGCACTTCCTGGTTGTCTGCCGCAGCAGCGACGGGGCGGAGCGTGGGCGAAATGACTTCCACCAGCACTTTTGCGTCGTGGCGGAGCAGGGCGCCGCGCCACCGGCGCGGGCGGAAGGCGCTGACAGGTGTCAGGGCCAGCAAATTGGCGCCAATCGGCAGGATCGGGCCATGGGTTGAGAGGTTGTAGGCCGTCGAGCCAGCTGGCGTTGCCACCATGACGCCGTCGCAGGACAGCTCTTCCATCCGCACCTTGCCGTCGACAGTGATGCGCAAACGGGCCGTCTGTGCCGTTTGACGGAAAAGGGACACTTCGTTGATGGCGAGAGCCCGGTGCTCGGTGCCGTGAATGTCGGTGGCGATCATGCTGAGCGGTACGATTGTGGCGCGCTCGGCCGCGTTCACGCGCTCGATCAGGCCATCCTCGCGATATTCGTTCATCAGGAAGCCGACCGTGCCACGGTTCATGCCATAGACCGGCTTGGAATCGCCAAAGCGGCGCCGCAGGGAATCCAGCATGGCCCCATCGCCGCCCAGCGCCACGACAACGTCGGCCTCTTCCTCGCTCACCTGTCCATAGCGTTGCGCAAGCAGGGGCAATGCAGCTTGGGCTTCAGGGCGTTTGGACGCGAAAAAGGCAAAACGAAGCGTGCTCATGGGGCCCATGTGGTTGAGGTTACGTTGCGGCGTCAAGGCGTAGACTTGCAAGGGAATTGCCAAGCGTGACGCCGCCGTCAGCTTTGGAGTGGCGAAGCATCAGGTTTTCGGTTAGGTTCAGCCGCAAAACACAGGGAGAATAAGACATGGCCGACGGTAACCAGCAGATCGATATCCGCAATTCCGTGAGTGCGGAGGAGTGGCAGGCTCGCGTCGATCTGGCGGCGCTTTACCGTCTGACGGCCATGTATGGCTGGGATGACATGATCTTCACCCACATCTCGCACCGCGTCCCGGGGCCGGAACACCACTTCCTGATCAACCCGTATGGCTATTTCTTCGAAGAGATCACGGCCTCTTCCCTTGTGAAGGTCGATCTGGAGGGCAATGTCGTCCAGGAAACCGAGTCCATGATCAATCCGGCGGGGTTTACCATTCACTCTGCCATTCATGCCGCACGTGAGGATGCGCTGGTCGTGATGCATGTGCATACCGATCAGGGAGTTGCCGTGTCTGCTCAGAAGGAAGGCCTGCTGCCGATCAGCCAGACGGCGATGGCGATCCGTGAGGATATTGCTTACCATGATTACGAAGGCATCGCCCTCGATCTGGACGAGCGTGAGCGCCTCGTGGCTGACCTTGGCCCCAAGAAACACTCCATGCTGCTCCGCAATCACGGTACGCTGACCTGCGGCGAAAGCGCCGCACTGACCTTTACGCGCATGTTCTTCCTGGAGCGCGCCTGCAAGATGCAGATCATGGCTCTGACGGCTGGCCGCGATGGCGTTCTGGAGTGCGATGAACCGCTTCAGGACAAGGTGGCCGGGCAGGGCGGCATGACCGAGCACAGCTCTGGCATGTCCATGCTGACGCAGAAACTGGTCTGGCCAGCCCTGCTGCGCAAACTGGACCGTGAATATCCGGGCTACGACTCCTAAGTATTGTCCCGGATGCGACATAATCAGCGAAAGGGCTATCAGCCCATTAAATGTCGCGCCGGAACGAACTAAGTAGGCGCACGCAAAGCGTACTAAGGATAAGCAAATGAAACACCTTAAGGCCTTTGAAGACGCCCTCGGCGCCATTCACAGCGAGGGACGTTATCGGGTCTTTATTGACCTTCATCGCCATAAAGGCCGTTTTCCGAAGGCCTCCGCGCGCTTCGAAGATGGCGAGCGGGAGGTGACGATCTGGTGTTCCAACGACTATCTCGGCATGGGTCAGGATGACGACGTCATCAACGCCATGCACGAGGCAATTGACAGTTTTGGCGCCGGTTCCGGCGGGACGCGCAACATTTCCGGCACGACGCGCTATCACGTCGATCTTGAGCGCGAACTCGCCGACAATCACCAGAAAGAAGCCGCGCTGCTGTTCACGTCCGGCTATGTGTCGAACGATGCGACCCTGTCGACGCTCGGCAAGATCATGCCGGACCTGATCATCTATTCCGATGCGCTGAACCACGCTTCAATGATCGAAGGCATTCGCCGCTCCGGCGCCGACTACCGTGTTTTCCGCCACAACGACGTTGATCATCTCCGCTCGCTGCTGGAAAATGACGACCCGGCCCGCGCGAAGGTCATTGCCTTTGAAAGCGTCTATTCCATGGATGGCGACTTTGGCCGCATGGAAGAGATCTGCGATCTGGCTGACGAGTTCAATGCCATCACCTATCTGGACGAAGTGCACGCCGTCGGCATGTACGGCCACGAAGGTGCTGGTGTTGCGCAGATGCTGGGCTTGGCTGACCGTATCGACATTATCGAAGGCACACTGGCCAAAGCGTTCGGCGTGATGGGCGGCTATATCGCCTCCAAGGCGACGGTGGTCGATGCGATCCGCTCGATGGCCTCCGGTTTCATCTTCAGCACCTCGACTTGCCCGGTGATGGCAGCCGGCGCGCTGGCTTCCATCCAGAAGCTTCGTACCGATGAAGGCCGCAAGCTGCGGGCGATCCATCAAGCGAAGGCCGCTGAATTGAAGCAGAAGTTCCGTGATGCTGGCCTGCCGGTTATGGATTCGCCATCGCACATCGTGCCGCTTCTGGTGGGCGATCCGGAACGCTGCAAGGCGCTCTCCGATACGCTGCTGTTCGACTTCGGGATCTACGTCCAACCGATCAACTATCCGACCGTGCCGCGCGGAACCGAGCGCCTGCGCTTCACGCCGAGCCCTGTGCACGATGCGGTGATGATGGACGAACTGGTCGCGGCGATCTTGGCTGTCTGGAAACAGCTGGGCCTCGACAAGGCGGCCTGAGGTCTTCGGGGTTTTTGAGTATTTGTCGGAATAGGCGCTTCGGCGCCTATTTCTTTTTCTTGCCCAGGCCAATGTTTTTGGCGTGTTTGGAGCGCAGCTTGGCGTAGTTCGGCGCGACCATCGGATAATCTGCCGGCAGGTTCCAGCGGTCCCGATATTCTTCAGGCGTCATGGAATAGCGCGACCGCAAGTAACGGCGAAGCATCTTCAGCTTGCGGCCATCTTCAAGGCAGATCAGGAAATCCGGCGTGATCGACTTCGCCACAGGCACAGCTGGCGACAGGGATTCGG
Source organism: Hyphomonadaceae bacterium BRH_c29 (assembly GCA_000961695.1). Lineage (GTDB taxonomy): Bacteria > Pseudomonadota > Alphaproteobacteria > Caulobacterales > Hyphomonadaceae > Hyphomonas. The sequence continues at coordinate 17,292 of LADW01000068.1, read as the reverse complement.
CCTCATGATCACTGCCCGCCGAAAGGTGAGAAATAGCATCATGCACCGAGCGGATAAGGTCGGGGAGGTCTGACGCGGGAACTGTATTGTTTGAAACAAAGGACGAGACGATTCCTGTCGTCATCCCAAGTACATCTACTTGATTAGATTCACCCATCTCACCCCACCGTTATTTTTATATTGTTACGGTATTGGGATCTATATTCTCATGTTGCGTAGAGGAAAACCAGAAAATCTGAAGTATTCCCTCCGATGTGGCAGGATAACATCTAATAAGTGAGGTCAAATCTGCTGCGTCATACGCAGGATTGGGCGGTTGCGAGGGCGGGCCAGTCGGCGTAAACAGCGCTCGAAAGCAGGAGATTCCCATGGCAGATACCGCCCCGTCGCAACAGTTCGATACCAGCGGCTTCTTCGGTACCGACCTGGCCGCTGCAGATCCGGAAATCTTTGCCGCGATCTCCAAGGAGCAGGGGCGCCAGCAGCACGAGATTGAACTGATTGCTTCGGAGAACATCGTCTCCAAAGCTGTGCTGGAAGCGCAAGGATCGGTTCTGACGAACAAGTATGCTGAAGGCTATCCGGGCCGGCGTTACTATGGCGGCTGCGAATTTGTGGACATCGCCGAGAACCTCGCGATCGAGCGCGCCAAGCAGCTGTTCAATTGCGGATTTGCCAACGTCCAGCCGAACTCCGGCAGCCAGGCCAACCAGGGCGTCTTTCAAGCGGTCCTGAAGCCAGGCGACACCATCCTCGGCATGAGCCTCGATGCTGGTGGCCACCTGACCCACGGCGCACCACCCAACCAGTCTGGAAAATGGTTCAATGCGGTCCAGTACGGGGTGCGCCGTGAAGACGAGCGGATTGACTTCGAACAGGTTGAGCGTCTCGCCAAGGCGCACCGGCCGCAGATGATCATTGCCGGTGGCTCTGCCTATCCGCGTGAGATCGACTTTGCCCGTTTCCGCGCGATTGCGGATGAAGTTGGCGCCGTCTTCATGGTCGACATGGCGCACTTCGCTGGCCTCGTGGCCGGTGGGGCGCACCCGAACCCGCTCGACCATGCGCATGTCGCGACCACGACGACGCACAAGACGCTGCGCGGCCCGCGCGGCGGCATGATCCTCACCAATGACGAGGCGCTGGCCAAGAAGATCAATTCGGCCATTTTCCCTGGCATCCAGGGCGGCCCGCTGATGCATGTCATCGCGGCGAAAGCCGTGGCGTTTGGTGAGGCCCTTCGGCCTTCCTTCAAGCAATACGCAGCGCAGATCGTCATCAACGCCCGCGCCATGGCCGCCGCTGCCAAGGCAAGCGGTCTGGACGTCGTGTCTGGTGGCACCGACACGCACCTCGCGCTGATCGACCTGCGTCCGAAACAGGTGACCGGCAAGGATGCGGAAGCCGCGCTCGGCCGTGCCTACATCACCTGCAACAAGAACGGCGTGCCGTTCGATCCGCAGAAGCCGACCATTACGTCGGGTATCCGCGTCGGTTCACCGGCCGGTACGACCCGTGGTTTCGGCGAAGAAGAGTTCACGCAGATCGGTTCCTGGATCGGCGAAATCGTCGACGCAGTCGCCAGCGGCGACAGTGCGTCTACGGAAGATCGTATCCGCGCGGACGTGAAGGCGCTGACGGCTCAGTTCCCGATCTATGGTGGTCTTGGAGGCTGATCCGGTTTGCGCTGTCCATTCTGTGGTTCCGAGAACACATCGGTAAAGGACAGCCGTTCGGCTGAAGACGATACGGCCGTGCGCCGCCGCAGGGTCTGCGAGAGCTGCGGCGCCCGTTTCACCACATTCGAACGCGTTCAGTTGCGCGAAATCACTGTGGTCAAACGCGACGGTAAGCGCGTTCCGTTTGACCGTGAGCGCCTTGCACGTTCGATTACGATTGCGCTGCGAAAGCGGCCCGTCGACCGCGAGCAGATCGACCAGATGGTATCGGGTATCGCGCGGAAGCTCGAGAGCGCCGGCGAGCCGGAAGTCAGCTCCAACGATGTCGGTGAACTGGCCATGGAGGCCCTCCGCATGGTCGACCCGGTCGGCTATGTGCGCTTTGCCAGCGTATATCGCGACTTCAGGGATCCCAGTGACTTCGCCCAGTTCATCGAGAAAGCAGCTCTCGAAGAAGAAGATCTGGAAGACGAATGAGCGGCGTGCGCGTCACGCTGAAGCTCGCCACATCGCTGGATGCGCGCATCGCTCTTGCCGACGGCACGAGCCAGTGGATCACGTCCAGTGACTCCCGGGCACGCGGACACGAGCTGCGCGCAGCCCATGATGCGATTCTTGTCGGCATCGGCACTGTTCTCGCGGACGACCCGCTTCTGACGGCCCGCACTGTTCCGATGCCGAAGAAACAGCCGATACGGATCGTCGCGGACTCGAGCGGTCGCACGCCGATCAGTTCGCGCCTCGTTCAGTCTGTTTCCAGTGGCCGGGTCGTGGTGGCGACGAATGGCCAGCCTCAGGATTTCCTGTCGCGCAATGGCATCGAAGTCTGGCGCTGTGGCAATGGCGTGCGGATGGATGTGCAGGGACTGTTGCGCAGGGCCGCAGCTGAGGGCATCGGATCGCTGCTGATCGAAGGCGGCGGAACAGTCGCTGCGAGCTTCATCCGGGCAGGCCTTGTGGACGAGATTGCCTGGTTCGTCGCGCCCATCCTGATCGGGGGCGACGGCCTGCCGGCGCTGGGTGGTCTCGGACTTCAGAACCTGGGGGATGCGACACGCTGGAAGCCTGTCGCGACGGAACGGATTGGGGATGACGTTCTGAACACTTATGTTCGTTCTTAGCAAAAGTCGTTCGAAGGGCATCTCATGTTCACTGGTCTCGTCACCGATGTCGGCACTGTCCGCAAGGCAGAGCACCGCAACGGCCTGACTCTGTTCGAGGTCGAGAGCGGCTTCCTGCTGGATCAGGTCGCCTTGGGTGCCTCTATCCTGCATAACGGCGTGTGCCTGACGGTGGTCGATAAGGGGCAGGGAGAACGCGGCGCGTGGTTCGCCGTCGAAGCTGTTCCGGAGACGCTCGACAAGACGGTCCTCGGCGCCTGGAACGAGGGCACGAAGGTCAATCTGGAGCAGAGCCTGAAGCTCGGCGACGAACTGGGCGGGCATTTCGTGTTCGGTCATGTCGACGGCGTCGGCGAGATCGTCTCCATCACGCCGGAAGGCCAGAGCTACCGGATCACGATCCGTCCGCCGGCCGCAATCGCCAAATACTTCGCCACGAAGGGCTCAGCCGCGATCAATGGCGTATCGCTCACTGTTGCTGATGCCTTGCCGAATGGCGACTTCCAGGTCGCCGTGATTCCTCACACATGGGAGGTCACAACCCTGTCCGAACTACAGCCGGGCAGCCGCGTGAACCTTGAGATAGACATGCTGGCACGTTACGTCGCCCGCATGATCGGCGCCGACGCGCCGGAAGGGCAATGAAACAATGTCAGACGACTTCAAGTACGCGATCTCCTCGATAGACGAGATCATCGAGGATGCCCGCAACGGGCGGATGTTCATTCTGGTGGACGCGGAAGACCGGGAGAATGAGGGCGACCTCATCATTCCGGCGAATTTCGCCACACCGGAACAGGTGAACTTCATGGCCCGCCATGGCCGGGGCCTCATCTGCCTCGCCATGTCGCAGGAGCGTGCCCACACGCTGAACCTCGACATGATGACCCGGAACAACCGGGAAAGCATGGGCACGGCGTTCACGGTTTCCATCGAGGCCAAGGAAGGTGTCACGACCGGTATTTCAGCGCATGACCGCGCGAAGACGATTGCCGTCGCCATCGACCCGACCAAGGACCATGACGACATCGTCTCGCCGGGACACGTCTTCCCGCTGGTCGCCAGAGACGGCGGCACGCTGGTCCGCGCGGGCCACACGGAAGCGGCTGTCGATATTTCGCGTATGGCCGGGCTGTATCCGGCTGGCGTGATCTGCGAGATCATGAACGAAGACGGCTCGATGGCCCGCCTGCCGGATCTTGTGGCTTTCGCACAGCTGCACAATCTGAAGATCGGCACGATTGCAGACCTGATCGCGTGGCGCCGCCAGAATGACCGCTTTCTTGAGCGCCGCGTCGAGGCGCCGCTAGAGTCTGCTTATGGCGAGGGCTTCAAGACGGTCTGCTTCCGCAATGTTCTCGACAATTCCGAGCATATCGCCATCGTCCACGGCACGATCAAGCCGGACTCGACGACGTTGGTGCGCGTTCACCGGACCGATGTCCTGGCCGACATTCTGGGTGAACGAGGGCCGCGCCAAGGGTTGGTTGAGCGCGCCATGCGCATGATCGCTGAGGCCGAGGAGCCGGGCGTGGTCGTGTTTGTGAATACGATGCAGCCCAACTCGATTGCCGAACGGCTCGGGTTGAAGACGACCGTCCCAAAGGACACGACTGCACCGCTGCGCGAGTACGGCATCGGGGCGCAGATCTTGCGTGAACTGGGCGTGCGCAAGATGCTGTTCCTGTCCAATACGCAGCCCACCCGCGTCGCAGGGCTTGACGGATACGGTATGACAATAGAGGGGTGGCGCCGCCTCAACGAGGAGACGGAATAATGGCTGACCGGGTTCTGATCGCGGTTTCTCACTACTATAAGCATATCTCGGCGGAGCTGCTGGCTGGCGCGACGGAAGTGCTGGAAGCTGCCGGCGCGAAAATCACCGTGATGGAAGTACCGGGCGCGTTCGAGCTGCCAGGCGTCATCGCCATGGCAGCGGATTCCGGACGTTTCGACGGCGCCGTGGCACTTGGCTGCGTCATTCGCGGCGAAACCACCCATTACGATTATGTCTGCGGCGAGAGTGCCCGTGGCCTCATGGACCTTATCGTCCATCGCCGTCAGGCCATCGGCTTTGGCATCCTCACCGTCGAGAACGAAGCGCAGGCGCTGGCCCGCGCGGAACGTACCCGTGGTAACAAGGGTGCGGACGCGGCAAATGCCTGCCTCGCCATGATTAAATTCCGCAAGGAACTCATTCGTTGAGCGATCAGAACTTCCCGTTTGAAGTGACGCGTGCCCGCCGTGCCGGTGCGCGCCTTGCCGCTGTCCAGGCGCTTTACGCCATGGAGCAGACCGGCAAGTCTGCCCGCGAGACGATCCGCGCCTTTATGGAAGACAAGCTGGGCATTGGCCCGGACGAGGAGCCGGTCGAAGAGGCCGATCCGGACCTGTTCAAGTCCATCGTCAATGGCGTGGTGGACAATCAGTCAACCGTCGACAAAGCGATCCTGAAGCGCCTCGCAACGGGCTGGAAACTGACCCGCCTCGACGCGACGATGCGCGCGCTTCTGCGGGCTGGTGCAGGCGAGTTCGTCGTCCACCAGCATCTTTCGCATGCCGTGATCATGGACGAATATGTTTCACTGGCACACGACTTCTTCGACGAGAACGAAGCGAAATTCGCCAATGCCGTTCTGGACAATGTCGGCCGCGACTTGCGCGCCTAGTCCAGCGCGCGCGCCCAGTTTCTGACATCGTCAACGAAGAGCGACGGCTTCTCCATGGCTGCGAAGTGACCGCCTTTGGGCATGTCCCGCCAGTGCACGAGATTGTAGGCGCGCTCGACCCAGCTTCGCGGAGGGGCTGTGTAGACTTTCTCGCCGGGGAAATTCGCGAAGCCTGTCGGCGTCTCGCATTTTTCGCCCTCCGGCAGCTGGACGCCGCCTTCCTGGAAGAGTGCGTTATAGTACCAGACGCTCGTCGCGATGGCGTCGTTGACGAGGTAGAGCATCACATTGGTCAGCAGCTGGTCGCGCGTGTAAACGCTGTAGAGATCGCCATCGCGCAGGTCTGACCAGCCGTGGAACTTCTCCAGAATCCAGGCCGCTGTGCCAACGGGCGAGTCCATCAGCGCCATGGCCAGCGTCTGCGGCTTGGTCGCTTGTTCCATGAAATAGGCGCCTTCGGCTTGCATCGCGCCAGCCATATGGGTTAGCCATTTGCCCTCTTCCTCCGTGGTCGGAGTAGGCGGTGTTGGGCGCAGGCCAATCATGTTGAGGTGGATGCCGCGGCAACCGCCTTTCTTGTCGTGCAGGCCATGATTGAAGCCGATCCAGGATGTGACGAGGCCGCCCCAGTCGCCGCCCTGCGCCAGATAAGTCTCGTAGCCGAGAACTTCGCGCATCAGTTCGTCCCAAAGTGCTGCCGTTGCACGCTGTCCAATCGGTGAGGCGGGTTTCTGCGAGAATGCGTAACCGGGCAGGCTGGGGATCACGAGGTCAAACGCATCTGCCGGATCGCCGCCATGGCGCGAGGGGAAAGCCAACGGCTCAATCGCATCCCAGAATTCGAAATATGATCCGGGCCAGCCATGCGTCAGCAACAGCGGACGTTTGCCTTCTGCCTCTCCCACGACATGGATGAAGTGGATCTCCATGCCACCGACATCAGCCTTGAAGTTCGGGAACTTGTTGAGGACCTCTTCCTGCGCGCGCCAGTCGAAATCATTCTGCCAATACTTGCAGAGGTCCTGCAGCACAGGTGTCGACATGCCATAGGCAAAGCCCTGCTCGTTTTCCGGGGCGGGGAACCAGCGATAGGCGGCGACGCGCTCGTGGATGGTGGAGATCTTCGCGTCGGAAATGGAAACGGTGAACGGACGTACCTGTCTCATGACGATCCTCCTGTACGGCGGACTCTATCGTGAAGGCCGGGCAGGCGCGAGCGGTGACGCGGCGTCAGACCGAGAAACTGGTTCCGCAGCCGCAGGCCGCCGTGGCGTTCGGATTGCTGATCTTGAAGGCCGCGCCGATCAGTTCGGTCGAAAAGTCGATTTCGGACCCGCGCAGGAATTCGAGGCTCATCTCGTCGATCAGCACGCGGGCGCCATCGCGCTCGACAAGAAGATCATCAGAATTCACCTCTGTGGCGAAATCGAACTTGTATGAGAAGCCGGAACAGCCGCCGCCCTCGACAGACACACGCAGGAAGTCTGCGCCGTCCTGTTTGGCCAGAATCGCATTAATGCGCTTGGCAGCCGAAGCGGTAAGGGTCACATCAGGGGCGGTTATCGTGCTCATGACCACTAGATAGGGACGTTTGTGCCAATGGAAAAGAGAGTCGTGTACGCGACGCGTCATGAAGACAGCCGCGGCAGGTATCATGACGAGGCTCCCTCGGCGTCACGGACCCCGTTCCAGCGGGACCGCGACCGCATCATCCACTCCACAGCTTTCCGGCGCCTGAAGCAGAAAACGCAGGTTTTTGTGGCCCACGAGGGCGACCATTTCCGCACGCGCCTGACGCATTCGCTGGAAGTGGCCCAGATTGCCCGCAGCATCGCGCGGACGCTCAAGCTGGATGAAGACCTCGCCGAGGCCCTCGCGCTGGCGCACGATATGGGCCACCCGCCCTTCGGTCATGCTGGCGAGGACCAACTCGACGCCTGTATGGAGCCGTTCGATGGCTTCGACCACAATGCCCAGACCCTGCGCGTCGTGACGCGGCTGGAGGTGCGCTACCCGAATTTCGATGGGCTGAACCTGACCTGGGAGATGCTGGAAGGGCTGGTGAAGCACAATGGACCGCTGATCGGCGCCGATACGTCCGTCGCAGACCTGCCTGCGGCTTTCCGGGAATTCCGCCACATCGAAGATCTGGAACTGGACCAGTTCGCCGGTCCTGAAGCCCAGGTTGCTGCTCTGGCGGATGATATTGCTTACAACAATCACGACATCGACGACGGTATCGCGGCGGGCCTGTTCACGATTCAGGAGCTGATGGAGCTGCCGATTGTCGGCGATGTGTTCCGGGGCGTGAAGATCGAATACCCGCATCTGACCGACCGGATGGTGACCTATGAAGCCGTTCGCCGGCTGATTGGCATCTGGATCAACGATCTGGTCGATGAAACGCAAAGCCGGGTGAAGCGCCTGCGGCCTGCGAGTGCGGCAGAAGTGCGCGCGCTGGGCGAACCGCTGGTCGGGTTCAGCCCGGAGCTGGCGGACAAGCAGCGCGCCCTGAGGGCCTTCCTGTTCGAGCGGATGTACAAGCATTACAAGGTCAACCGGATGCGCTCGAAGGCCAAGAAGATCCTGGCCGAGCTGTTCGACGGCTTTACCGCAGAGCCACAGACTTTGCCGTCGCCGTGGCGGCAGGACGCGACCCAGGCCGAACCGTTCCGCCGGGCCCGTATTGTCTGTGACTACATTGCCGGCATGACCGACGGCTACGCTATCGAAGAGCACCGCCGCCTTTGCGATCTCAGCTCTCTTGGCTGAAACACGGGCAATCTGCTGAAAGATTGAAGAATTCACTGCGCTCAACGGGCCTGGAAGCGGCTCTGTTCAATCGCCGTTAACGAAACGCGCCTAAAAATTAACCTCAGGAAACAGTGCTGAAGGGGTGTTTCATGAGTCGCTATCGTTACAGCGCCGATGAGGCTTCGCCATTCGAGGATGACTACCGCGGCTTTGATGTCCGCGATGACGAAACCGCGCGTGGACCGCTGATTCTGGCACTCGCCGTTGGGGTCTTGCTCGTGTTCGGCGCGGTTGTCTGGAACACGTATCGTCAGGGCGTCCGGTCCAATGGGGCCGGTCTACCCAGCGTGATCGCCGATTCGCAGCCCTACAAACGTACGCCGGAAGACCGGGGCGGGCTGGAAGTGCGTGATACCGACAAGCGGTTCTATGACCAGATGGACGCCTCCGAGCGTGAACTTGCCGTCGCCGAGGCGGACCCGGCCGATATGCTGCAGGGCGGGCCACCGATTGAGCTGCGTCCGGGCTTGGCGGACGATGACGAGGGTAGCGATCCTGAAAATGGCATGCCGAATTCGGTGGCGGATGAAGTGGCCGAACTGGCTGACCTCAGCAAACCGGACCGGGGCTTCGATTCGGCAGCGCTTGAGCCGATTCCTGCGCCGCGCGCACCGGCGCCTGCGCCGCGTGATGTGAGCCCGCAATTCGCCTTCAGTGAAGGCGGGCAATTCCTGGTCCAGATGGCCGCTTTCCGCTCTCAGGACGCCGCCGAGACGGAATGGCGCAAGTCTGCTGCCGAGCATCCACAACTGTTCCGGGGGGCCGGAAAACACATCCAGCGGGCCGATCTGGGCGCCAAAGGTGTATTCTACCGCTTGCGCGTTGGTGGCTTTGCCGAAAAATCGGAAGCGACCGCTTTCTGTGATGCCCTGAAGGCGACCGGAGACAACTGTATTGTGGTGACTGGATAGTGGCGAAGGCCTGTATTCTCAGCGTATCCGGACCGGTCCTGACGTCCGGTGAGGCTGCGCTCTTCAAGGCGCAGAACCCTTGGGGCGTGATTCTCATGGGTCGTTCCTGTGTCTCAAGGGACCAGGTTCGCCGCCTCGTGGCGGACATCTGGACCGCGACAGGTCGCGAAACACTGATCTTCATTGACCAGGAAGGTGGGCGCGTGGCGCGCCTGAAAGCGCCGGAATGGCCGCTTTTTCCGCGTGGTGCCGATTACGCTGCGTTGTATGCGCAGGACCCTGAACTCGGCCGCGAGGCCTGCTGGCTGGGACACCGCCTGATGGCGGCAGAACTGGCAAGCCTGTCTATCCATGCCGATTGTGCTCCTGTGGTCGATTTGCCTGTCGCAGGTGCGCATGACATCATCGGTGACCGCGCTTTCGGGACGGGGCCCGCGCAGGTGGCCGACCTTGCCCAAGCCGCACTGGACGGCCTGCGCGCGGGTGGTGTGGCTGGCGTCATAAAGCATATCCCGGGTCACGGCCGCTCGATGTCTGACAGCCATCTGGAGCTGCCTAGGGTGACGGCGGGTGACAATGAACTGTCGAAAGACTTCGATGCGTTTGCGCGTGTCGCCTCTGCGCCCATGGCGATGACCGCGCATATTGCTTACGAAGCCTACGATCCCGGCCGGGCCGCGACGGTCTCACCCTACATGATTCAAGAGATAATCAGGCACCGAATCGGGTTTGATGGGCTCCTGATGACTGATGATTTGGGTATGAAAGCACTGGGCGGGAGCCTGACTGATCGCGCGAATGCGTCGATCGAGGCGGGCTGTGATGTTCTGTTGCACTGCTCGGGCTTTGTGAAAACCTCGGATGGGATCCTCGCCGAGATGACCGAAGTCGCTGAAGCGGCACCTGTTCTGGCCGGCAGGGCTGCCGAACGCGCTGCTGTCGCCGATGCGATTGCCAAACAGGCAGAGCCGCTGGAGCCTGCAAAGGCCTGGCAGCGCTTCCGTGAGCTTCTCCCTCAAGTGGGGGCAGGCATATGAGCGCTGAGTCTGTCACCATGGAGACGCTCTCGTCCGACATGGATGAGGCCGACCTTCAGGACATCTTCCGCGTCGATGTCGGGGGCTATGAAGGCCCGCTGCATCTGCTGCTGGAACTGGCTCGCCGCCAGAAGGTGGACCTGCTGCACCTCTCCATTCTGGACCTTGCCGAGCAGTATCTCGTCTTCATCGAGGACGCGAAGAAGCGCCGGATGGACCTGGCGGCAGACTATCTGCTGATGGCGTCCTGGCTGGCCTTCATGAAGTCGCGCCTGCTGCTGCCGAAGCCCGAAAAGCCTGAAGAAGACGAACCGACGGGCGAAGAGATGGCCGAAAGGCTGGCGTTCCGCCTGAAACGCCTTGATGCGATGCGCGATGCTGTAAAAGAGCTCGAAGCCGGCCCGATCCTCAACAATGTTGTCTATCTGCGCGGCACGCCCGAGCAGCCCAAGGTGATCCGCCATACGGACTGGAATGCCAGCCTCTATGAGCTGACGCAGGCCTTCGGCGCGATCAGGGACCGGCGTGAGAGAGAGCGTCCGCACGTGATCCAGCAGCAGCTTGTTCTGCCGCTGGAACTCGCGCGGACCACGCTGCGACAGCTCAGGGGGCAGCTGGCGCAGTGGTCTTCACTTGACGCAATCAGCCAGACGATGACGGATGTGGACCCGGAGTTGCCCACCCGGTCGGTGACCGCGAGCGTGTTTTCCGCTGCACTCGAACTCGTCCGCGATGGCGAAGTCGATGTACGCCAGGACGCCCATTTTGCGCCACTTTACTTGCGTAATGCGCAAACCCACCCGAACGGGGGCAGCCATGCAGATGCTTGAGACGCTTATGACCGATGATGACATGCCAGCCGAAAAGAAGCCGAGCGCGGTGACGCAGCTCGCGCTGGCCTTCCGCCGGTCTGAAGAGACATTGCACGACGATATGAACGAAGCGCTGGCCGAAGGGGTGCGCCGGGCCGAGGCCGTTCTGTTCGCTGCCGGGGAGCCGATGTCGGCGACACAGATTGCCGAAATCCTGCCGCATGGCGTCGAAGCCGCGGAAGTTCTGATGACACTGCGTGCGCTGTACGTGAACCGCGGCGTGAACCTCGTCGAAGTGGCGGGCAAATGGCGCTTCCAGACGGCGCAGGACCTGTCCTATCTTTTTGTGGAAGAGCGCCAGGTTCAGAAGAAGCTGAGCCAGGCGGCGCTGGAAACGCTGGCGATCATCGCTTACGGCCAGCCTGTGACACGGGCAGAGATTGAAGCGGTGCGCGGCGTGGCTGTGTCCAAGGCCGTGCTCGACACGCTGATGGAAACCGGCTGGACCAAGATCCGGGGACGCCGCAAGACTCCCGGCCTGCCGCTGACCTATGGCACGACCGAGAAATTCCTCGAACATTTCGGCCTCGAAAGCCTGGATACACTGCCGGGCAAAGTGGACCTTGAAGCTGAAGGTCTGCTGTCTGACGTGATCCCGGCTGGCTTCCAGATGCCGGACGAAGAAGCGTTGAGCGAGGAAGACCTTCTCACTGATGCCGGCGGTGACACGGAAGAGATCGAATCCTTCGTGACGGACTTCATGGATGAGGCGCCGGAAGAGGATGCCGAGCCGGAAGCTGAAACCTATGCGGAAGATGTTCCGGAAGAGGATGAAGCGGTCGTCTCTGACGAAGTTGACGAGGACGATGAAGGCATCAGCGTGTTTGCCTATACGCGCGCGCCGGTCCGTCCGGCTGAGGAAGAAGACGAGTTCGACCGCGACAATATCAAAGCGGCCGTCATGCGCCTGCGCGGCGAAGAGCGTAAGCCCGAGCAACCGATGTCCGAATGGGGCGAGGACGAATAGGCCTAAGCCACTTCGAACCGGTATCGCCGCTCGTCATCATAGAGGCCGAGAATGTCCTCTTCCTGCGTGCCGCCACCAATATTGTGAATGACGTAAGGGTGGCCGGCATCGGTCAGCCGGTCTGAGACGATGCCAATATGCGGCAGGCGTCCTCCGAGGCGCATCGTGTACAGATCACCCGGTTGCCAGCCGTCCAGAGACGGCGGCAGCATTAGCGCGCCGCTGTGGCGTTCGAAGTAACGCTCGAGGTTTGGCACGCGGCGATGGTCGATGTTCTTGTCCGGCCGGGTGAGGCCCCAGATCGTCGGATAGGATGAGAACGCCGCCTTCATGTCTTCGTGCACCAGCTTTTGCAGGTCCACATCGAACGCGTCACGATAGGCGCGGATCACGACATCGGTGCAGACGCCTGAGGCGCGGTCTATGTCGCCCATCGGATAGTCGAGGCGGACATAGGCGGCATCGTAAGACCGCGTCACGCCAATCTGCTGGCGTGCTGCTTTGGCGAGCCGCGTCGCAAAGGGCAGGGATGTCTCGCCGAACGTATTCGGCAAGAGCGGCAAGGCCAGCGTGGCCGTGAGCATGGACCGTCGCGTGAACATGCCGTCAGCACACCACGCACTTCCGGCAGGAATACGGCGGAATCTAGAAACCGTGGAATTCGGCGATTTCGTCCAGGTCTGCGCGTTCGGCGCGGAGCGTGTTGACCGGGTGGGCCGGGTCCGGCTTGCCAACCGCGACGCCGCACCAGATCATTTCCGTCGGAGCGAGCTTGAAATGCTCTTTCAGGGCAGGCCGCAGGACGCCCCAGCATTCCTGGAAGCAAGTGCCCCAGCCGCGCTCTTCCGCCAGCAGGGCCAGCGTCTGCAGGTACATGCCGGTATGGCCCCACTGGCCGTGGCCCATGCGCTCATCGATCACGATGAACAGGGCGAGCGGGGCGCCGAAGAAGCGGAAATTGTTTGCGAACCAGGCGAGGCGCGCAGCGCGGTCTTCGCGCGGAATGTCGAGGGCTTCGTACATCATTTCGCCAACGCGGCGGCGGCGGGCTTCGTAGGGTTCCCACAGGTCTCTCGGGTAGATGGGGCGGTCGGTTTTCTGTCCGCGCGGGTCAGCGGCGAGGATCGGCGCGGCCATGCTGATCACGTCGTCCTTGGCCTGGCCCGTGACGGCAATTGTGCGCCAGGGCTGGACATTGCCGCCGGAAGGGGCGCGCTGGGCCTGCGTCAGCCATTCGCGGACTTCGGCCTCGCTCAGGGCATCGGGCAGGAAAGCGCGGGTTGAGATGCGCTGGTCGACAGCCTTGGTCACGTCCATGAAAAAAACCTCCCGTCAGGATATGACGGGAGGTCTAATGGCTTTTCGCCGGGTCAGCCAACAGGCTTCTTGCCCGGACCTATTTCTTCGGGTGCAGGATCACCGGCATCCAGGTGTAGCCGTGAACGAAGGCGCCCGAGGTGAACGACGGCTCGTCCAGCACTTCGATATGCTCGAAACGCTCCATCAGTTCCTGCCACAGGATCTGCAGCTGCAGCTCGCCCAGGCGATTGCCGACGCAGCGGTGGATGCCGAAGCCGAACGACAGGTGACGGCGGGCATTCTCGCGGTCGATGATGTAGTCGTTGGGCTTGTCCCAGAACTTCTCATCGCGGTTGCCAGAGATGTACCACATGGCAATCTGTTGGCCTTTCTTGATGAGCTTGTCGCGCAGCTGCACGTCTTCCAGCGCGGTACGGCGCATGAAGGCCAGCGGCGTCTGCCAGCGGATCGTCTCCGACACCATGTTCGGGATCAGCGACTGGTCAGCCTTCAGTTTTTTGTACTGGTCCGGGAATTTGTTGAGGGCATAGACCGACGCTGTCATCGTGTTGCGGGTCGTGTCGTTGCCGCCAACGATCAGCAGGATGACGTTGCCGAGCAGTTCCATCGGCGCCATGTTCCTGGTCTTTTCGCCATGCGCGAGCAGGCTGATCAGGTCATTTTGCTGGGGGATGGCCTGGCGTTCCTGGTAGATGCCCATGAATGTCGTCAGACATTCCAGCATCTCCTTCTTCCATTGCTCTTCCCCGCCCGGGCAGATGTCCGGATTGTTCATATTGGTCACAACATCGGACCACCGGGTCAGCTGACGGCGATTTTCGAACGGGAAGTCGAACAGGGTCGCGAGCATCATCGTGGTCAGCTCGACCGAGACCTTGTCGACCCAGTCGAAGGGCTCGTTGACCGGAAGGGAATCCAGCAGGCCCTGCGTCCGCGAGCGGATCAGTGGCTCATAGATTTTGAGCATGTTGGGCGCGACAGCAGGCTGCACCGTGATCCGCTGTTCGGAGTGACGCGGTTCATCCATTGCGATGAACATCGGCATTTCGAAATCTTCGAGCGGTTCGCCGAGTGTAATACCGCCATGCTCCCAGCTGGAGGAGAAGCGCTTATGGTCCGTATCGACGGCCATGATGTCTTCATACGTGGTCACAGACCAGTAGGGGCCGACAAAGGAGTCTGGCGTGAAGTGGACCGGATCTTCCTTGCGCAGGCGTTCGAAACGGTCCCACATCTTGTTCTGGCGCCAGACCTCGCCGTCGACCAGGTCGAGGGTTTCGAGGTTGAGACTGCTGGCCGGAGGCACTTCTTCACCCAGACGCAGGTAGCCCGGATGCAGGGGCTCTGTCGGGGTGATCTTCGGCCGCTGAACGGCCGGATGGTCAATTTGATGTACAGTATCAGCAGCCATGTTTTTCTCCTTGTGCCGGTCTCCCTGGGTCCCGGTCTGCTCGCTTTTCACGTGTATATCACGACCGATTTTAAAAAACCATGACGCTTGCGTCACTTTTTTATGAGGTGTGACGCTCGAGCTTCGCCCGGTAGAGGGCGCTTTTCAGGGCTTCGGCGAGGGATTTGCGCTCCGGCACAGTCAGGAAGCGGCCGATGATCCAGGCGGTGCGGCCATGTTCGATGCGTAGCCACGAATCGGGCCGCAGCGGCTCTTCCAGTTCCACCCGGGCAAAGCCAGCGGGCACGCTGACGCGCTTTTCCTCGCCGTTGGCCTTGCGGTGCAGCATGTCCAGATGGCTCGCGGTGACGCGGATGAAGGTCCGCTCGCTCTGCTTCCGGAACGACCAGCGGAACGCCAGCCAGATGGCCAGCGCGTCGAGGCCGAAGAAGCCGATCACGGGCACCGCGCCCATCGACAGGAAAGCCATGCCGGTCACGAAGCTTACAAGGCCGACAATGCCCATCACGATAGCGAAGCCACGCTCTGACAAGGAGCGGTTCGGCGTCAGGACGGCGTCGAAATAGATGATTTCGTCGGTGTCGGGCATGGAGAGCAAATCTTAGCATGGACTTGCCCCGCAGGAAGCGGGCTGACAGACAATTTGTATGACCGAATCGACGCAGAAAAAGCCCCGCAAGAAGCGGGTCGCCAGAACCCTCGGACCCGAGAAGACGCAGGCGATCTTCGCGGCGCTGGCTCATGACCGGCCGGATCCGAAGACCGAGCTGGAATATACCAGCCCGTTCACTCTGCTGGTTGCGGTGGCGCTGTCGGCCCAGGCGACGGATGTCGGGGTCAACAAGGCGACGCGGAAACTGTTCGCTGTTGCCGACACGCCTGAAAAGATGCTGGCGCTGGGCGAGGCGGGCGTGGCCGAGTACGTCAAGACGATCGGCCTGTGGCGCAACAAGGCGAAGAATGTCGTCGCGCTCAGCCAGATCCTGATCGACGAGTTCGATGGCGTCGTGCCCCGGACCCGTGAAGAGCTGACCCGGCTGCCGGGAGTCGGCCGCAAGACGGCGAACGTGGTGATGAACGAGGTCTTCGGCGAGCCGACCATCGCGGTCGATACACATATCTTCCGGGTGTCGAACCGGACTGGGCTCGCCCCCGGAAAGACGCCGGACGAGGTAGAGGCCGGGCTCGAACGCGTGACGCCGGACGTGTGGAAGAAGGGCGCGCACCATTGGCTGATCCTTCATGGCCGTTATGTCTGCAAGGCGCGGACGCCGGAATGCTGGCGCTGTGTGATATCGGACTGGTGCAAGTTCACCCCGAAGACACCCGATCCGGCCACTGTTTCGAAGCTCGGACCAAAGGCGCCCAAGCGGGTCTAGGGGGGCGAACACTCTCGCCAGCAGATGCGGCGCCTGTGAGGGCGCTTGGGGGTGGGGCTGAGTTTTAGGTTGTCATTGCGGGTTAGATTTCCGGCAGGGGCATTTCTAAGCCCCTTCTCCCTTGGGAGAAGGGGTTGGGGATGAGGGGCCAAGGCTTTTCCGTGTGTACAGTGCCTGCAGAAATTCCGTTGCCTCTCACCCCGACCCTTGCTCGGGCGAACGCAGTGCGTTCGCGATTCCTCGCAAGCCCGAAGGAGAGGGGATTCATGCCGCAATATGCGGGCGTAAAAGCTGATCCATCCAGCGCAGCCGCAAGCCGCTCGCTCAAATGCGCGGGCGCCTTCAGCCATTCACGTTCGACCTTCTGCGATGGTATCCAGTCAATCGACGTGATGAACACCCGTCCGCACGGCGTGATGCTTGTCTTATGACTTTTCGTGCCGTTTGGGAGATATTGGCACCGCCGCCGAGAGTACGAGCTCCCGGACGGCGGCGAGGGTCGGATCGTCGTGACGCAGGAGGTTTTACGCTCCGCACTGGAGTTTGATCGCCCTCGTCCTTCCCATCGGCCTGAACGGATACAGGGGCTTTGAGGCCCGCATGACAAGCAGAGGCAGGAAAGATGATTAAGCTTACCATCGGTGTTGACGTTTCGAAAGACACACTCGACGTCCACCTTCACCCGGCCGGCGACCACCGCCAGTTTTCAAACGATCCCAGGGGCTTCAGGTCCATCGTGAGATGGATTGCAGCCCGGCCCGTCGCTCGCCTCGTCTTCGAGGCGACGGGTCCTTATCACCGCGCCTTCGAACGCGCGATGGGCGAGGCAGGCCTGCCACTGTGCAAGGTCAATCCGCGCCAGGCCAAGCGTTTTGGCGAGGCGCTCGGTCAGCTGGCGAAGACAGACCGCATGGACGCAGGGATGCTCGCCCACTTCGGGGCCCTGCTCGAACCGGATGTGCGCCCGGCGCCTTCGAAGATCATCAGTGATCTCAAGGACCTGCATGTGGCTCGCACAGCCCTCATCAAGGATCGGACGGCGGCAAAGAATCGCGAGAAAAACCTGACCTCTCCACTCCTCAGGCGTCAGATCCGCCAACGCCTTTCCTCCA
>LADW01000028.1 GCA_000961695.1 Hyphomonadaceae bacterium BRH_c29 | reverse complement strand
TTTTGCGCCGATCCCTTCCTTGGCAGGACCCAACATAGCAACAACATATGCACGCCCCGGAGGATACCGGGTAGACGTCCTTACAACAAATCGTGGGGCCGACCGGGACGCGCCGGTGAACCTTCCCAGCCTCAGATCCGATGCGCTGCCCTTGCGCTTTCTAGACTTCCTGCTGAGAGACACGGTCGAAGCAGCGATCCTCACGCGCTTCGGGGCACTCGTAAACGTTCCATCCCCGGAGCGGTTTGCTGTCCACAAACTGATTGTTTCAACCATGCGGAAGGACACTGGCGAGAGTGCCGTGAAGTCCGACAAGGATATTATTCAGGCCGGCCTTCTCGTCGAAGCGCTCGTTGCCAAACGCCGACAAGACAATCTGATCGCCGCCCTCAACGAGGCCGCCGCGCGAGGACCGGCCTGGCAGGAAAGGCTCAGCCAGGGCGCTGCACGTCTTGGGAATGAATCTCGGGAAATCGTTCAATCACTCCTGGAAGCAGGCTAACTGACTTGCTCTGTCGAAAATTTCGCCTCACGCGGTGGAATTCCTGGAGGGGGCAATTCAATAGCCTAAAACACCA
The DNA here is from genome assembly GCA_000961695.1 of Hyphomonadaceae bacterium BRH_c29. Lineage (GTDB taxonomy): Bacteria > Pseudomonadota > Alphaproteobacteria > Caulobacterales > Hyphomonadaceae > Hyphomonas. The sequence goes on along the minus strand of LADW01000028.1, from coordinate 14,275 downwards.
TAATGGTTGCGCACGGGGCCAAGCCTCGCTATTCCGGCTGCATTGTAACTCAGACGGTGGCTTATTGGTGGCTTGGCGTTTGGAGGTGTTGCGGCAGGCGGGGTCCAAACCCACTTAACGCATTGTTTTTATAGGGGTCTTGCGAAAGACTCGTTCCACCAACTTTCTGGTTTGGGACCAGAGGGTCGTAGGTTCGAATCCTATCGCTCCGACCATTTTCTCAGCGGCCCACGGGATCAGGCATATGCAGGCGAGAATCTACAAGCCCTCCAAAAGCGCAATGACATCTGGCCGCGGCAAGACCAAAGCGTGGGTGCTTGAATTCGTTAGGGAAAACGTCCACCGCACGGCAGACCCGCTGATGGGCTGGACCAGTATCGACGACACGTCGGGCCAGGTCCGTATGGAATTCGACACCCAGGATCAGGCCGTCGAATTCGCCAAACGCGAAGGCATCACGTTCCGCGTTGAGCCGACGCACGCGCGCAAACGGCTTGTAAAGTCGTACAGTGCTAACTTTGACGCCAACCGCAAACAGCCCTGGACGCACTAGTCGCGCATCCGGGACCGGTTTTGGCCCCGTAGCTCAGCTGGATAGAGCACCCGCCTTCTAAGCGGACGGTCGCAGGTTCGAATCCTGCCGGGGTCGCCAGTTTTCTTCGCGTCTATTCCGCCGGTGTTGGCGCCGGATCGTCCAGAACCAGCACGCCGTCGAGTTCGTCCTCTTCCGCCTTCAGCTTCTTCGCCACATCGTTCGGCGAGCCAGAGCCGCGCGCGATCAGCGCATAGGCCGTCGGCACGAACAGCACCGTCACCAGCATGCCGGTCAGCACGCCTGAGAGAATCACCACGCCAATGGCCTGCCGCGTCTCGGCGCCTGCGCCACTCGTCAGGATCAGCGGCACAGACCCGGCCGCCGTGGTAAGACTGGTCATCACGATGGGACGCAGGCGCGTCAGCGACGCTTCCTTGATCGCATCCAGGAATTCCAGCCCCTCATCGCGCAGCTGGTTGGCAAACTCCACAATCAGAATGCCGTTCTTCGCCGACAGGCCGATCAGCATGATCAACCCGATCTGCGTGTAGATATTCAGCGAGTTCCCGGTCAGCCAGATGCCCAGCAAGCCACCCGCCAGCGTCGCCGGCACGGTCAGCATGATAATGACCGGGTGGCGATAGCTTTCGAACTGCGCCGCCAGAACCAGGAACACGATGATCATGCCGATGGCGAAAACGAAGAGGATCGAGCTTCCCGAACTGCGGAAGTCCAGCGACTGGCCCTTGAAGTCGATCTGCGCTTCCGGCGGCAGCACGTCGCGCGCGATGCGCTCCATGTCGTTCAGCACGTTCCCGAGCGACGCTCCCGGCGCGAGCCCCGCCTCGATCGTGATCGAGCGGACGCGGTTGTAGCGGTTCAGCGTCGGGCTGTCGGCGATGCTGGCAATAGTCACAAGGCTCGACAGCGGGATCAGTTCGCCGGACGCCGACGAGCGCACATAGATGTTCTGGACATCGTTCGGCGAATTCTGCTCCGAGCGGACGCCTTCAAGAATGACATCATATTCTTCGCCATTGTCGACATAAGTGGTCACCCGGCGCGAGCCGAGCATGGTCTGCAAGGTGCTGCCAATGTCCGCCACGGTCACGCCGAGGTCTGCCGCGCGATTATAGTCAATCCGCACACGGTATTGCGGCTGGGTTTCCTTATAGTTCCAGTCAATGTCCGTGATACCGGGATTGTTCTTCTGCAGCGCGTCCACAAACGTGTCGCGCCATTCGGTCAACTGTTCGTAGGACGGACCGCCCAGCACGAACTGGACCGGCTTCTGGTTCCCGCCGCCGAGGCCCTGCCGCATGATCGCGAAGGCCCGGATGCCCGGCAGGTCATTCAGCTTGCCATTGATCTCGGCGATGATCTCATCCGCAGGCCGGCGCTCACCCCAGTCTGCAAGCGAGACAACCACGAAAGCCTGATTGAAGGCATTGCTGCCAAAGCCGGGCGCGCGCACCAGAACGCGGTTCACTTCGCCCTGTTCGGTATAGGGCAGGACGCGGCGCTCAATCTCGTCGACATATTGCTTCATATAGTCGAACGAAGCGCCTTCCGGTCCCCTCACCATGATGAAGAAGCTGCCGCGATCTTCCCGCGGCACGTATTCCTGCGGCACCTTTTGGAACAGGACGTAGGCACCGCCAAACAGCGACAGAAGCAGGATGCCAACCACGATGGGACGGCCGAGCAGCAGATCGAGCAACACGGAATAACCGCTCCGCAAGCGCTTGAACCCGGCATCAATGACCTTGGGCAGGAAGGCGAACGGCCCGCTGGGTGGCTTGGAGGTCAGAAGCTTGGACGCCATCATCGGCGTCAGGGTCAGCGCGAGCAGCGCCGAGAAAGCGACCGCCGCCGCGATGGCCAGCGCAAACTCTGTGAACAGACGGCCAAGGTCACCCTCCAGGAAAGTGATCGGCACGAACACGGCGATCAGCACAAGCGTCGTCGCGACCACGGCAAAGCCCACCTGGCGCGTACCGCGATAGGCGGCCACCAGAGGCGTTTCGCCATATTCTTCCATACGGCGGTGAATGTTTTCCAGAACGACGATGGCATCGTCCACGACCAGACCGATGGCGAGCACCAGCGCCAGCAGGGTCAGCAGGTTCACAGAGAAGCCGAGCGCGAACAGGACGATAAAGGTCGCGGTGATCGAAACCGGAACGGTGACCGCCGGAATGATGGTCGACCGGAAGCTGCCCAGGAACAGGAAGATGACCAGCGTCACCAGCGCAACCGCGATGCCAAGCGTGACCCAGACTTCGCGGATCGAGGAACTGATAAAGATGGAGCTGTCGAAATTGACGACAATCTGCATGCCGTCCGGCAGGGTCTTGTTCAATTCCGTGGCAAGTGCACGGGCTTCTTCGGCAACAGACACCGTATTGGCCGTTGACTGTTTCACCACGCCCAGACCGACCTGAGGGATACCATTGCCCCGGAACAGATTGCGGTCTTCCTCGGTGCCACGCTCAACCCGCGCCACATCGCCCAGGCGGATGAGATAGCCATTGTCGCCGCGCCCGATGACCAGATTGGCGAATTGTTCCGGCGTCCGGAACGCCCGGTCGATACGGACCGTATAGTTGCGCGCACCGGATTCCACACTGCCGGCCGGCGCCTCGACGTTCTCACGCCGCAGGGCATTCTCGATATCGGAGACGGCCAGATTGCGGGCCGCCAGCGCGCGACGGTCGATCCAGACGCGCAGCGCATAAGACCGGTCGCCGCCGACGCGCACGCGCGCCACACCGTCGAGGGCCGAGAAACGGTCGACAAGGTAGCGGTCGGCATAATCCGACAGTTCCGGCGTCGTCATGTTGTCGCTGGCCAGGTTCAGCCACATCACGACGTCTTCGTTATTGTCGGCTTTCTGGATCTCCGGCGGATCGGCCTCGGTCGGCAGATTGTTCAGGACAGTCGACACCCGGTCGCGAATGTCATTGGCCGCCGCGTCGATGTCCACGTTCACAGAGAACTCGACACTGATGCTGGAGCGGGCATCGGTGGAGTTGGAATCGACAAAGCGAATGCCGGAGACGCCGGCAATCTGATCCTCGATAATCCGCGTGATCCGCGTCTCGACGACGTCCGCTGAAGCCCCCGGATAATTGGTCTGGATGTTGACGATGGGCGCGTCGATGTCGGGATACTCGCGCAGCGGCAGCCGCATGAAGGACACGATGCCGAAGATCACGAGGACCAGCGAAAGCACCGAGGCGAAGACCGGGCGCTTGATGGAGACGTCGGACAAAAGCATCTGGCGTTACCGGCTGTTCGAAGCGCCGGGCGAGGCAACGCCCCCGCCCGTCTGCAAAACAGTCCGTTCCTGCACCGTGATCGGCGCGCCATCGCGCACCCGGATCAGGCCATCGGTGACAATCGTGTCGCCTGCCGTCAGGCCGGAAATCACTTCCACACGGCCACTCTGACGCAGACCGATCTGGATCTGCCGGCGTTCGGCGATCAGCTGACCGTTCTTGTCGACGGCAACATAGACAAAACTGTTCGGGCCGACCGGCTCGATCGCTTCTTCCGGAATGGACAGCGATGTCCGGGGTTCGGCCAGCATGGTGACCTTCATGAACATGCCGGGCTTCAGCACGCGCTCCGGATTGGGCAGGATGGCCCGCACGCGGATCGAGCGCGTAACCGGATCGATACTGGCGCCCACCGTGTCCACGATGCCGTCGAACGACATGCCCGGCAGGTCATCCGTCTCGACGCGCACGTCCGTCCCCTTGCGCACAGAGCGCAGGAAGATCGACGGCACGGAGAAGTCGAGCTTCATCTCGCTGTCGTCGATCAGCTCGGCCACAACGTCGCCCGCGCGCACGTAGGAGCCGACGCTGACAAGCCGGAAGCCGAGCACGCCATCGAACGGCGCCACCAGAACGCGGTCCTTCTGGCGGGACTGGACAGCGCGCAGCTGCGCATTCGCCGCGCTCAGATCACGGGCAGCTTCGTCCAGTGCGGACTGGGAGACGGTGCGTTCCTTGGCCAGCTGCTGGGTGCGCTCATAGCGTTGGCGGGCTTCATTGGCGGTGGCCTCGGCGGCATCGACCAGTGCGGCCTGCTCGCCCTGGGCCAGAGACAGCAGAGTCTTGCCCTTGTTCACCCGGTCGCCATCATCGAAATAGATGGCCGTCACCCGGTCTGCGACATTAAGTGTCAGGTCCACGCTTTCGCGCGCTTCCAGCGTTCCCAGCGCCTCGATCCGCATGGAGAATTCGGTTTCCTGCACGGGCGCCGTGAACACGCTGGCCGCGCCGCGCTGTGCTTCAGCCGGCAGCGCGCCTGCAATGACCATTGCAGCAAGCGCGCTCGATGCAACCGCACGCCAATGTCCGAAAACACGGAAATTCATTTCAACTCTATCCTGTCCGGCAGCCGAAGCCGCCTGTACCTTATACCGGTCAAGCGTCCAGGACGCAGCTGACCACCAATCGCCGCCATTGTTAAGACAGCGCAATATGCGGCATGTCCACAAACGAGTTTTCGCGACCGCACAATTTTTCGCGAGGTGCCAATATTCAAGTCGCATATTTCTCCCTATAGTTGTAAGAGAATCTACGGCTTGCTTGCACACGTAGGATACCTCGCCGGGGCACAAAATCGGAGACAAAAATGCTGGGGGCCATCGAAGCGGGCGGGACGAAAATCAGGTGTGCAGTCGGAAACAGTCCTGGTCAGATTTTGGACAGCCAGTGCATACCAACGCGCGATCCTGCATCAAGTTTTCAGCAGGTTCGGGACTTCCTGGACTCGGCCCAGGCCAAGTACGGACGGATCTCGGCCCTGGGCGTCGCGACCTTCGGTCCGGCGGATGTCGAGCCTGGATCACCCAGCTATGGCACCATATTGCGTACGCCAAAGCCGGGCTGGACAGGCGCGAACTGGCTTGACGCCCTGCAGCGCTTCAAATGCCCGGTCGCGGTCGATACGGACGTCAACGGCGCGGCGCTCGGTGAGTGGCGCCATGGCGCGGGCCGGGGGCATCGCACGCTGGCTTATGTCACCGTGGGCACAGGCATCGGCGCCGGTATTCTGCGGGACGGGCGATCCCTGTTCGGGACCGGCCATTTCGAGATGGGCCACATCTACCCGCCGCATGATTATGAAATAGACCCCTTCCCCGGCCGGTGCCCGTTCCACAAGGATTGTCTTGAAGGGCTCGCCAGCGGCCCGTCGATCGAGGATCGCTGGGGCGCGCATCTGTCAGATCTGCCATCCGGGCATCCCGCCTACGCGCTGCAAGCCGACTACCTGGCCCACCTCGCCGCGACGATCACCTTCACGCACATGCCAGACCGGATCGTGCTCGGCGGCAGCGTCATGAAAGCGCCCGGCCTGCACGAACGGGTGCGGGTGGCGACGCGGGCCCTGCTGGCGGAATACATCTCCAACGGCCCGGCATCCGGTGATCTCACCGACTATATCGTGCCGCCAGCGCTGGGCGATGAGGCGGGCCTGACCGGCGCGCTGGTCATGGCCGAAGCCCGGATCAGCGACACGCGGTCACTCAAAGCGCACTAAAGGTCGCCCTTCAGGTCTTTCATCACGCCGGAGAAATCGAGCCCGGCAAAGCCGCGCGCGTCGAGATCGTCATAGATCTTCTCCGCCATCTCGCCCAGCGTGATCTTCGCCCCGGCAGACTGCGCAGCCCCGGCTGCCAGACGCAGATCCTTCAGCATCATCGCGACAGCAAAGCCGGGCGTATAGTCCCGGTTCGCCGGAGACGTCGGCACAGGCCCCGGCGCCGGGCAATAGCTCGTCATGCTCCAGCACTGGCCGGACGAGACCGACGAGATGTCAAAGAAGGTCTGCGCATCAAGGCCCAGCTTTTCAGCGAGGTTGAATGCCTCGCACGTGCCGATCATGGAAATGCCGAGCAGCATGTTGTTGGCGATCTTCGCCGCCTGCCCGTTGCCGCTGGCGCCTGCATGGAAGATGTTCTTGCCCATGGCTTCGAGGACCGGCCTGGCCTTGGCGAAGGCCGCGTCCGGACCGCCGCACATGAAGGTCAGCGTGCCGGCATTCGCCGCCGCCGTACCGCCCGAGACCGGGGCGTCCGCCATCAGGAAGCCTGCGGCCTCCGCCAGCTTCGCCGCTTCGCGCGCGTCTTCCACCGCGATGGTCGAGCAATCGAGAAACAGCGTGCCCGGCTCGGCATAGGCAGCCACGCCTTCGTCGCCGAAATAGACCGTCAGCACGTGCTTGCCTGCGGGCAGCATGGAGACGACCACTTCGGCGCCCGTCACCGCGTGCATCACAGATGCCGCCGCCACGGCGCCCTTCTCCACGGCGGCCTTCACAGCCTCGTGGTTCAGGTCAAACGCGTGCACCTCGTGCCCCGCCTTGCAGAGATTGGCACACATGCCAGAGCCCATATTGCCGAGCCCGATGAATGCGATCTTGGCCATGATGGCCTCCCTTGTTTTCTTATTTGTCCTTGAAGTCCGGCGCGCGCTTCTCGACGAATGCGCTCATGCCTTCCTTCTGGTCTGCGGTGCCGAACAGGCCCTGGAACAGGCGGCGTTCGAACTTCACGCCCTCGGCGGTGGAGACTTCCAGCGCCCGGCCCACCATCTCTTTCGCCGCCATCAGCGACGGGATGGAGTAACAGGCGATTTCCTTCGCCGCGGCCATGGCCGTTTCCATCAGCTGCTCGTGCGGCACGACGCGGGAAACGAGGCCGATCCGGTCCGCCTCAGCGCCATCGATCATGCGGCCCGTCAGAACCATGTCCATGGCTTTCGCCTTGCCGACGGCTTTCGTCAGGCGGATGGAGCCGCCCATTCCCGGCGTCACGCCGAGCTTGATTTCCGGCTGGCCGAACTTTGCCTTCTCGGACGCGATGATCAGGTCGCACATCATGGCCAGCTCACAGCCGCCACCGAGCGCGAAGCCGTTCACCGCCGCGATCACCGGCTTGCGGCAGGCCGCGAACCGGTCCCACAGGCCGAAGAAATCGTCGACATACATGTCGGAGAAGCTCTGCGGCTGCATCTCCTTGATGTCGGCGCCCGCCGCAAAGGCCCGGCCCTCACCCGTCAGCACACTGACGGCGATGTCCTTGTTGCGATCAATCTCGGCAAACACATGCGCGACTTCGCCCATGACTTCCTGGTTCAGCGCATTCAGGCTGTCCGGGCGGTTGATCGTGACCAGCGCAATGCGGTCATTATGTTCGAAAGTTATGGTATTGTAGGTCATCATTGGCATCTCGTATTTGGAACGAAGGGTTCACTTTAGAATAAGCACTATTCTGGTGGATACGGCTCGTGCGTCAAAACTTTGTCGTCACAGGAGAAATGGTACATTCGATCTCCGACGACCAATGGCACCCTCTGCAGCGAAAAGATCATCACCGTCGCCTGACCATCCTGAAGAGAAACCGAGATATTGCGATTGATATGGACTCGGCTTGAAGGGTCCAGTTTCAACGACTCTATTTCTGCCTCAAGGGCGTCTGACAAATCGGCCAAGCATTGCGTATCCCAGTTTGAACCGATCTGGCTCTCCGACTGCCCCTTCTCGGAGACCTCACCATATGCGGTGAGGACAAATGTCGACAGCAGCAGAAGTGCCGGAGTTACCGAGTTCCTCAGAGCCAAATGCCTTACCCCATCGTCGGAATAATAAAGGCCTGATCGCCGATGTCGCCTTCGGGCCAGCGCTGGGTGATCGTCTTGATCTTCGTCCAGAACCGCACGCCTTCCGGCCCGTGCTGGTTCGTATCGCCGAAGGCCGAGCGCTTCCAGCCCCCGAACGTGTGATAGCTCACCGGCACCGGGATCGGCACGTTCACGCCGACCATGCCGACATTTACCTGCGCCGCAAATTCCCGTGCAGCGCGGCCATTGCTCGTGAAGATCGCGCAGCCATTGCCATACTGGTGCTTGCTCGGCAGCGCGGCGGCCTCTTCCAGCGTCTCGGCGCGCACGACCTGTAGCACCGGGCCAAAGATTTCTTCCTGATAGGATTTCATGCCCGGCTTCACATTGTCGAACAGGCTCGGCCCCACGAAGAAGCCGTTCTCGGCACCCTGCAGCGTCAGGCCGCGGCCATCGAGCTTCAGGTCAGCGCCCTCGTCCACACCCATCTGGATATAGGACTCGATCTTCGCCTTGTGCGCGGCGGAAACGACCGGGCCATAATGTGCCTCAGTATCCGTCGAAGTGCCGACGCGCAGGCCGCGTGCAGCCTCCAGCATGCGCTCGACAAACTCGTCGCCGGTCTTCTTGCCCACGGTCACCGCCACCGGCAGCGCCATGCAGCGCTCGCCCGCCGAACCGTAAGCTGCGCCGACGATGTCCTTCACCGCCTGCTCCATGTTGCAGTCCGGCATGATGATGCCGTGGTTCTTCGCCCCGCCCATGGCCTGCACGCGCTTGCCGTGCGCCGTGCCGGTGGCATAGACATATTGTGCGATGTCGGACGATCCAACGAAGCTGACGGCCTTGATCTCCGGATGCTTGAGGATGGCGTCGACGGCCACCTTGTCGCCATTGACACAGTTCAGCACGCCAGCGGGTGCCCCGGCCTCCAGGAACAGTTCGGCCAGACGCATCGGCACAGACGGGTCTTTCTCGGACGGCTTCAGGATGAACGTATTGCCGCAGGCAATTGCCACAGCAGACATCCAGCACGGGATCATGGCGGGGAAGTTGAACGGCGTGATGCCAGCCACAACGCCCAGCGGCTGGCGCATGGAATAGACGTCGATGCCGGGGCCTGCGCCCTCGGTATACTCGCCCTTCTGCAGGTGCGGGATGCCGCAGGCGAACTCGACCACGTCGATACCGCGCTGAACATCGCCCTTGGAGTCGGCGACCACTTTGCCATGCTCGGACGAGAGCATTTCGGCCAGTTCGTTGATATTGGCTTCCAGCAGGCGCTTGAACTCGAACATCACGCGTGCCCGGCGCTGCGGGTTCATCATCGACCATTCCGGGAAGGCCGCCGCCGCATTGGCGACCGCTGCGTCCAGTTCGGCTTCGGTGGCCAGCGCCACGCGGGCCTGAACCTCGCCGGTGTTCGGATTGTAGATATCGCCGAACCGGCCGGACTGGCCCTGAACCAGCTTGCCGCCGATGAAATGGTGCACGTCGCGCATGAGAGACTCCCTTGATCTTTGACGGGACCGTATCGTGCGCGTAAATTCCGGTAAATGGACAATATCGCAGCCACCAGCTGCAAATACGCAGGCAACAAGACCATGATGAGCTGGGACGATCTGAGACTGTTGCTGGATGTCAGCCGCCACCCGCGCCTGGCAGACGTCGCCGCCCGCACGGGGCTCGACGCGACCACGATCAGCCGCCGCCTGCGCCGTCTGGAAGCGGATCTCGGCCTCGAACTGTTCGAGCGCACGCCGAAAGGTCACGTCCTCACCCCCGCCGGTCAGGCCGTCGCCGACCGCGCCGAAGCGCTGGAGCATGCCGCCTCGGAAATCGCGGCCCTGTCAGACAATGAAAGTCCGCTCGCCGCGGGCCGGGTCCGCCTCGGTGTCACCGAAGGCCTCGGCAGCCTTCTGGTTGCCCCCGCCATGGCCCAGTTTGCAGAGCGCCACCCGCATATCGGCCTCGACATCATCGCCGTCTCCGGCTTCGTCAGCGTGCCGAAGCGCGAGGCCGACATGTCGATCATGCTGACCCGCCCGAAAACGGGCCGCGTGAAAGTGCGCAAACTGTCAGACTATGTGCTGCAGCTCTACGCCCATCCGGCCTATCTCGCCCGCACCCCGCCCGTCCTGCAGGTCAGCGATCTCGCCGAGCACGACCTGATCGGCTATGTCGACGACCTGATCTACTCCACCCAGCTGCGCTACCATGAAGACATCATGCCCGGCCTGACGCCGCGCTTCTGCAGCCCGTCCATCGTGGCGCAGTGGCAGATGGCCCGCGAAGGTGCCGGCATTGCCGTGCTGCCGCATTTCATCGCCGCAAATGACAAGAACCTCGTCCCTGTGTTGCAGGACGAGGTTCGGATCGAGCGGGCCTTCTGGCTCGCCATTCATGAAGATGTGCACGGCACGGCCCGCGTGCGCGCCGTCAGCGAATTCCTCGACAGGCTGTTCGCCAGATCCGCCGAACGGCTGGCCGGATCCACCTGAACCCTCACCTCCGAGGGGGCGTGTCGTCGCAGGGGGAAGAGGCGACGGGAGGTGAGGGTCCAGGAGGAAGGCTAGAACGTTGCGCGCACGCCGACGCGGATGTTGCGGCCCGGTGCCGGCAGCTTGTCCTTCAGCACGCTGGTCGAGTAGCGGATTTCCTCATCCGTCACATTGCGCGCATCAATGAACAGGCTCGTGCCCTCGCGGCCATAGCCGAGTTCCGACAGTTTCAGGTCCGCCCGCAGGTCCAGCTGGGTATAGCCATCGGTCGGATAATCGCCAGCGCCCGCATCCGTCTGATCATCCGCCCACGTCACATGTGCCCCGGCCGACCAGAGCGCCCAGTCCGCCGTCGCGCCGGCATTGACGGTCAGCGGCGGCAGGTAAGGCACGTTGCCGCCAGCGTCGAGTTCGCCGGAGACAACATCAATGCCGCCATCCAGCGTCCAGTCGGCTTTCAGCAAGCCTTCCGGCAGATAGGCCTTGCCGTAGATTTCGGCGCCGGTGAACGTCGCGTCCTGTTGCAGGAACTGATAGACAGGCAGACCCTCGATTTCGGTTTCCAGGCCGCTGCCATGATCCACAGAGCCGGGCGCCAGATAGACGAAGCCGTCAAACTTGGTGCGGAAGACGTTGACGCCAAAGCTCGCCTGCTCGCTTTCCCAGCGCGCAGTCGCCTCCAGGTTCAGCCCCTTCTCCTTGTCGAGATTGCTGTCGCCCACCTCATATTGCTCGGTCGCCAGGTGGAGACCGTCGGCATAGAGCTCGCTCTCGTTCGGCGCACGTTCCGTGTGCGACGCCTGCACACCCACGAACCAGCCATTTTCCCAGTGCTGGTGCGCGCCCAGCGAGGCGCTGAACAGGTCGAAATCGGTGTCGCCGGAAATATTCTTGCGCTTGGCCTGCTCGATCCGGGCGCCGCCCTCAAGACCGAAGCCATTGGCCCAGTCGGCGGTCTCGTAGACGAAGCCACCAAAACTGTTGGAATCGGTCTTCGTGATGAAGGCCTCGTCACCGAAGGCATCGAGCGTCTTGTCCGAATAATCCACGCCAATGGCCCCTTTCAGGATGCCCAGCTCATGGCTCGTCTCAACCCGCGCTTCCGTGCCATTGGTATCGTAGCGCGTGCCCGGCTCACCCGGTCCTTCGAATTCCGTGTGCGAATAATCAGCTGTTGAGACAGAGCCCTTGATCTCCTTCAGGAACGCAGTGTCCAGCTTCACGCCGCCGCGAACGTCATAGCGGTTCTGCTCCAGATCGATGAAGGGCGACTCGTCCGCTTCGCCCGGCAGGCCATAGGTCGCCGACTGCTGGCGCGCCACAAAGCCCAGATAGGCATTGTCGCCCACCCAGCCGAGACCGCCTGCATAGGATTGCGTCTGCGTGAAGGAATTAGGCAGCGAGTCCTTGGCACCCGCCTCCGCACCCGGCTCAGACCGCAGGTAGGCAGATTTGGCAAAGCCCGGAATGTCGTAATCGCCGAAGTCGCGCTGCGAGGCGCTGAGGGTCAGCACGAGCGGCCCCTGCACGCCCTGGAACCGGCCCGCCAGCTCCGTGCCCTCGCTCACGCTGTTATAGGCAGCCATCAGGTCAGCGGAATATTTCCGGTCCGGCAGCGTCTCGGGCAGCAGGCCGTCGATCACATTGACCACGCCGCCAATCGCCTGACCGCCATAGGCCAGCGCCGCCGGGCCGCGCAGGATTTCGATCTTCTCGGCATCAATGCCGTCCGCCGCCGCCTGGTGATCCGGCGAGGCCGCCGACACATCGATCACGCCGATCCCGTTGGTCAGCACCTGCACCCGCTCGGCGCCGAGGCCGCGCAGCACCGGCCGGCTCGCGCCCTGGCCGAAGAACGTGGTGGAGACGCCCGGCTGACGGTCCAGCGTATCGCCCAGCGTCGGGCCCAGCGTCTGGATAATGCCTTCGCGGCCAATCGACGTCGCATTGCCGACCAGTTCCCCTTCCAGACGATCCGGACCGGGCGCCGTCACAATCACGGACTGCTGGCGCAGGTCCGTTTCGGGAGCGTCAGCATGGGCAAAACCGGCGAGCACCGCCGTGGAGGCGGCGAGGAGGAGGAGCTGTTTCATGTGGAGGGAGGATCCGCTTGCTAATGTTATAGTATCTCATTACCGGATCGGCACGCACCGTCAACCCGCTCCCTACGGAAAGTCCCCGGGTTTCAGCAGAGCTGCTTCTGCGCTAGGCGGAAACCTGACAAGATCACGTAGGATCACATAGGATCACGTAGGATCACGCTCACCGACACTTGAAGAGACCCCCAACCCCATGATGATCACGCTCAGCGGCGTCCTGTCGCCAGACGATGTCGAGGAAGTCACAAAGCTCGTCTCCGGCCTCACCTGGCGCGACGGCACAACCACAGCCGGCGCCACAGCGCGCAAGGTGAAGCGCAACCAGCAGGCAGACCTGTCCGGCGCCACCGGCAAGGTGGTGAAAAAGCTGCTGCAGGAATCGATCGAGCTGCACCCCGTGCTGCGCGCCGCCGCCCAGCCCCGCCGCTTCTCGCCCCTGATGGTCAGCCGCACCGGCTCCGGCGGCGGGTATGGCCGGCATATCGACAATGCCTTCATGGGCACCGGCGAGCGCCGTCTGCGCACCGACCTCTCCTTCACCCTCTTCCTCAGTGACCCGGCCACTTATGAAGGCGGCGAACTGGATGTCGAAACCCCGGCCGGCCAGCATCTGGCCAAGCCCGCAGCGGGCGACCTCGTGCTCTACCCCTCCACCACGCTGCACGAAGTCCGCCCGGTCATTTCCGGCGAGCGGATCGTCTGCATCGGCTGGATCGAAAGCTCCATCCGCGATGCAGCGGCGCGCGAGATCCTGTTCGACCTCGAAAACCTGCGCGCCACACTGGCCAGGCAGCACACGCCGCAATCGCCGGAAATGCTGACCCTGTCCAAAACCGTCTCAAACCTCCTCCGTCTGTGGGGCGACGCCTGAGGCGAGATGCCGTTTGTCCACCGCCCAAACCGGGAAAACCTGCCGTCCCCATTGCCACAAAAATAAATCCATCCGACACCTCCGTGTCCGGATGTATGATCGCAGGCAATGTCACTGCTGCATCCCCCGCCCGGCTTTCCGCCCCATCTCTGCGTGATCTGGCCCCTGATCTGGGTTCAGGTTCTGGTACTGCGCGCAGCGGTGCGCGCGGCTTACGGCAGAGGCACGCAGTATCACTGGAGTATCCGTCTTGATCAAGCGCGTTCTGGCGACCAGTCTCGGTCGTCTCGGATCAGTGCGTTTGCCAGGATGATCAGTTTTCGCATAACTGCGGTCAGCGCGACTTTGGGTGGTTTTCCCCGGCTAGTTAGACATATGTACTTTTCCTTCAGATCGGGGTTGAAGCGGGCTGCAACGAGCGCAGGCATATAGAGGGCCTTCCGGACATTAACCCGGCCGCCGGAGACGAAGGCCTTTCCCGCCCACTTGCCTGACTGACGCGTAAGAGGCGCTGTGCCCGACAGGGCAGCAGCCTCCTGCGCAGCCAGCGTACCAAGTTCGGGCATGTCGATCAGGAGGGCGGAGGCCGAGCGTTCGGCAATACCCGGGATCGAGACCAGGATCGCGATCTT
>LADW01000066.1 GCA_000961695.1 Hyphomonadaceae bacterium BRH_c29 | reverse complement strand
CCGGCTCGCGCCGCCGTGGCAAGCTGACCATTTCGTCCGCGCTGGGCGATGACGCTGACCGTCAGCGGTCGCTGGCGTCTGTACGCCGTGCCCGCGAGCGCGAACGCGAACGTCGTGGCGGCGGTGGCAATGACCGTGAGAAGGTCTCCATCGAGGTCACGCTGCCGGAAACCATCACACTGCAAGATCTCGCAGGCCGGATGAACGAGCGCGTCGCTGACGTCGTGAAATTCATGATCCAGCAAGGCGAAATGCTGCGCGGCAATGACATCATTGATGCCGACACCGCCGAACTGATCGCCGAGGAATTCGGCCACACGGTGAAGCGCGTTGCCGAATCCGATGTCGAGATCGGCCTGGAAGGCGTGGATGATGATGCGGCAGATATGGTGCCCCGCGCACCGATCGTCACGATCATGGGCCATGTCGACCACGGCAAGACCTCGCTGCTCGACGCGCTGCGCAAGACCGATGTTGTCGCCGGTGAAGCCGGTGGCATCACCCAGCATATCGGCGCGTATCAGGTTCAGCTGAAATCCGGCGACCGGATCACCTTCCTCGACACGCCCGGCCACGCCGCCTTCACGGCGATGCGTGCCCGCGGTGCCACGGCAACCGACATTGCGATCATCGTTGTGGCCGCCGACGACTCGGTGAAACCGCAGACGATTGAATCGATCAACCACGCCAAGGCGGCCGGTGTTCCGATCATCATCGCAGTCAACAAGGCCGACCTGCCGGATGCCAATCCGGACAAGGTGCTGACAGACCTTCTGCAGCATGACGTTCAGGTCGAAAGCATGGGCGGCGAAACCCAGGCCGTGATCGTCTCGGCCAAGACCGGCGCTGGTCTGGACGAGCTGACCGACGCCATCTCGCTGCAGGCCGAACTGCTTGAACTGAAAGCCAACCCGAACCGCGACGCCGATGGCATCGTGATCGAAAGCCAGCTCGACAAGGGCAGGGGCCCGGTGGCCACTGTTCTGGTCAAGCGCGGCACGCTGAAGCGCGGCGACATCGTTGTGGCCGGCACCCAGTGGGGCAAGGTTCGTGCTCTGGTCGACGAACGTGGCCAACAGCTGAAGGACGCAGGTCCGTCGCTGCCGGTCGAAGTGCTCGGCCTCGATGGTGCGCCCGATCCGGGTGAAGCCATGGTTGTGGTCGACACCGAAGCGCGTGCCCGTGAAATCACGGATTACCGTATCCGGACGAAGCGCCAGATTGCAGGTAAAGCCGGTGTTGCGGCGCGCGTATCGCTGGATCAGCTTCTGTCCAGGCTCAAAGAGGGTCATATCGAAACCGCTGAAATGCCGGTCGTCGTCAAAGGCGATGTGCAGGGCTCGGTCGAGGCGATTTCCCAGTCGATGGACACTGTGTCGACTGAGGAAGTCCGCGCCCGTGTCATTCATGGCGCCGTTGGCGGTATTTCGGAAAGCGACGTGCTGCTTGCGAAGTCTTCGAACGCGCCGATCTTTGCGTTCAACGTGCGTGCCAACAAGCAGGCCCGTGAACTCGCCGAGAAAGAAGGCGTCGAGATCCGCTATTATTCGGTGATCTACGATCTGATCGACGACGTGAAGACCACGCTGTCGGGCATGCTTGCACCGGAGAAACGCGAAACCTTTATCGGTTACGCGGAAATCCTCGAAGTCTTCAACATCACGAAGGTCGGCAAAGTGGCCGGTTGCCGGATCAGCGAAGGCAAGGTTCTTCGCGGTTGCGGCGTTCGCCTGCTGCGCGACGATGTCGTGATCCACGAAGGCAAGCTGAAGACGCTGAAGCGCTTCAAGGACGAAGTGACCGAGGTCTCCTCCGGCATGGAATGCGGTATGGCGTTTGAGCGCTATGACGATATCCGCGCCGGCGACAAGATCGAATGCTTCCAGGTTGAGGAAATCGCAAGGACACTCGCTTAGTCCTGTCTGCTATGGCTGAGCCGCTTTCCGTCGCCGGTCTGTTGACCGAAAAGGATGTCAGGAAACTGACACGCCTGGCACGTGGCGGAACGGTTGGCCCGACGGCGGTCTATTATGCCGGTGTCACCGCGCCGATCATCTCTGCCAGCATGTCGGTCCTGATGCGCAATGCGATGGAGATGGTGGGGGCCAGCCCCTACTGGCAATGGTTTATCTCGGCGCTGTGTGCCGCGTTTGCCGGCATCGCCTGGTATCTCATTTTCATTCGCTGGTCGTACCGTCACACGCACGGCCGGGGAACGGAAACCACGCTTGAGACCCATATCGCGCTGGAAGACGATGGTCTCATCGTCCGGCGAGGCGGCATCGAGACCCGCGCCACATGGGACAGTGTCACCGATGTGTCGAGTTCCGGCGGCCAGATTGCCATCCGGCTGGATGGCGCTGCGCCGCTGATCATTCCAAATGCCTGGTTCGGTAAGGACAAGGCGGCGCGCCAGGCTTTCCTGGCGCGGCTCAAAGAAAAGGTGCCTGCCTGATGGCCCAGAAGTCGAAGTCCCCCGGCATGCCGACCCAGCGCCAGCTGCGCGCGGGCGAACTGGTGCGCCACGCGCTGACCGATATTCTCTCCCGCGAAGCCTTTCGTGACCCGGACCTTGAACAGGTCCTGATCACGGTTGGGGAAGTGCGCTGCTCGCCGGACCTGAAGCACGCCAATATCTTCATCTCACCGCTGGGCGACGATTCCCAGGAAGGCCGGGACAAACTGGCCGCTGCCCTCAACAGGGCCGCCAGTTTCCTGCGGGGCCGGCTCGGCCGGGAAGTCGAGCTTCGCTACACGCCCCAGCTGCATTTCATCGCCGACAGGTCCTATGATGATGCAACCGCCATCGACCGGCTCCTGATGGACCCGCGCGTGCGGCGTGACGTCGAGGGCGAGTAGGCCAGCCGCTGCCACACCGGTTTCTGGACCGGTTGTAAGTTGACTTAGTGTGGCCACATTGCCAGCTTTTCATGACAAGCCGGAAGGGGCGCGTGATGGATCGTCAGACACTGGACATGGAAGGGGCCCGGCAGGGCGAGATTTCTGCGGCATCGCTGCAGATGGGCGATGACACGATCGCCATCCAGCGCATTGCGACCATGACCGTTGAAGCCAATGACTTTTTCCCGTGGGACACGCCGAAAAACCGGCTGACCCAGCGCGGCTATGCCACGGCCTTCGTGTCGCTGATGTTCTTTGCTCTGCTCGGCATCGGCTGGTGGGCCGTTCTGCCGAACCGGCCGTCCAGCGTGACGGTGCTTTTTGTCGGCGGCCTGATGCTGCTGGGCGCAATGGCGTGCGGCCTCAGAGCCGGGATGATCGCGGCGAAGCTGCGCAAGCGGCAGAAATATTTCCGCCTCGTGATCGGCACATCGGATGCCCGCCAGATCCCGCTGGTCGATGACAATCGCGAGGTGCTGTGCAAGATCCGCGATGCGGTGCGCCACAAGATGGACACCGATGACCGCACGATCACCGGCAATTTCGATCTCAATCTTGACATTGTGAACCTCAAGACGCCCGGCCAGCCGGAGCCTGCCCCGGCGCGTGCCGCCGCGCCGGAGCCCGATGTGGCGCCAGATGAACCGCCAATGCCCAAACTCGCCCGCCGGCGCGATGATGATCATCAGGATGCCCTGTTCGACAAGGTTGCCGAGGCGATGAAGCCGGTCTCCTGACCGGGCGGGGCCAGCCTTGCGCATTTGGCCCTGTTGACGGGGCAGGCGTGCCCGCTTAAGGCCCTCGCTTTCCAGTTTGCCAGAGACAAGCATCGCGGCGTCCGATCCGCCCGCCGGTGCCAGGGAGTTTGATTTGGCGCGACAACGCAAACGCAAGGGCGATCCGGTCACCGGATGGCTGAACCTGTTCAAACCCGTCGAGATGACGTCGACCCAGGCTGTGGCGATCCTGAAGCGCCGCTTCAATGCCGAGAAAGTGGGCCATGGCGGCACGCTTGATCCGCTGGCGGATGGCATTCTGCCGATTGCGTTCGGCGAGGCGACCAAGACGGTCCAGTGGGCGATGGACGCCGAGAAGGAATATGTCTTCACCATCCGCTGGGGCATTTCCACCGCCAGCCAGGATGCCGAGGCCGATGTGATCGCCACGTCTGACGTTCGCCCGAGCCGCGAGGCCATTGAGGCGCTGCTCAAGGACTATATCGGCACGATTGAACAGGTGCCGCCGAAATTCTCCGCCATCAAGGTGGACGGCCAGCGCGCCTATGACCTGGCCCGCGAGGGCGAGGATTTCGAGTTGAAGGCCCGCGAAGTCGACGTGCACGCCGCCGCCGTCATCGGTATGCCGGATGCGGATCATACGGTGATCCATGTCACGTCCGGCAAGGGGTTTTATGTCCGGGCCATGGCGCGCGATCTGGCGTTCGATCTTGGCTGCGAGGGCCATATCAGCCAGCTGCGCCGCACGCGTGTCGGCAGCTTCGGCGCCGCGCAGGCCGTGCCGCTGTCCCGGATCGAAGAGACCGAAGACAAGGCCGAGCTGCTGGCGCTGCTGCAGCCGGTGCAGGCCGTTCTGGGCGATATTCCGCAATTGGTCATCACGCGCGACGAAGCCGCCAATATCCGTCAGGGCCGGGACATTCAGCTGATGCCGCACCTCGTCGAACAGTGGCGCGGCGAACGGGTGGAAGACGACCGCACCGCGCTGGTCATCTGTGACGGCAAGGCCGTCGCCATGGGCGAAGTGCGCGCCGGCCGGTTCGAGCCGGGCCGCGTGTTCGTCGCCTGACACAAGGCCCGGAAAACCAGTCTTCCTGTGGTTCATCCTTCGACTTTGCTCAGGATGAGTCCTCTTCTCGGGCGCGCCTATGCACAGACTCATGCTGAGCGAAGTCGAAGCATGAACGGGAAAACACAAAGCTTCCCGCCAGCACCCTAACCCGGACTGGCCTCGGCCATCCGGTGACGGAACATTTCGGCCCCGAAGGAGCCATGGCGCGGCGGGCGCCGTGGCGCTCCGCCTGGTGTGAATAAAGGCTACGGAGTGGAGCGTTACCGCCCGCCGCGCCGACTGGAGATTTCAGTATCCGCGGGCGCGTCCGCCGTTTCATGACAGGATGCACCTGCCATGCCCGGCCGGCCCAGCAAGGGGGCAAGCCCCCGAACCGGATCCGCCATAGCGGGACTGGCCTTGATAGGTGGTGTTTCCCTTCACCCCCGCCCGACCGGACTCCCTAGACACGAAGACGGGCCGTTACCCCCGCCCCGTATCAATCTCTCCAATCCCCCTCAACGCAAACCGAACGGTACCGGCCCGGCCCCCGCCCTGAGGAGGCGCACAGAATGACCCGGAAGGGATGCCTGTCGGATTGGGATGGCGACGGGGGCGAGATTTTCCCGTGACGGCGGGGGAGGGGCGTGGGCGCGGGTGTGGGATAGGTGGGAACCTGTCCGACAGACGCGCCTGACACGCTCGTGTCGGTGCGGGTTGTGTATCAGCCGGTAATCTCGAACCAGAGATCTTTCCAGTGCGGGTTGTTTGCTTCCACCAGATTGATCTTGTTCTGGCGCCGGTAGGATTTGAGGGATTTCTCGCGCCTGATGGCCGCTTCGATCCATTCGTGCACTTCGTACCAGACGAGCGTCTTGCAGCCGTGCTGCTGAGAAAACCCCCGGAAGATGCCTTCGCGGTGTTGCCAGATGCGTTGCACAAGATTGGACGTGACGCCGGTATAGAGCGCGCCGTTCTTCCGGTTGGCCACCATGTAGACGGCAATGATGCGGTCTTCATTGGCCATGCGTTTGTCCCCTTCCGACGCGAAGTGAACCGCCGGTTGAGGGCCTGGTCAACCTGCCCCAAACGCGTCATTCCGGAGAAAGCCGCCAGAGCGTTCAGCACGTATCCTGTCCGTCCTTTCCGCGTGCGTCATCCCCGATGGCCGCAGGCCATCTGGGGACCCATCTCTGAAAGACGCCGCGAGGGCGTCACTCAGCGTTTCTGCCCGTCCACGCCACCCGTGCCGGACGTACCCGGTTGCGCCGTTCCGGGATGGGCCCCCAGACCGCTACGCGGTCGGGGGTGACGCTTGGGGGGAGTGGGGTGCGAACCCCGTGGGGTGGGTATCGTTCCGCTCAACCCACCCTCTAACTTTTGCACCTCGCCTTTAATGCAGTGAGGGCTTAGGTTGAATATTTGGTGGGCGATGGTTTGATCCGACGGATAAGTTGTAGAACGCACGGCTCATGATGCACACGCTTTTGCTTTGGGTATGGTTTCTTTGGGCGGCGAGCTGCGTCTGGCTTACCTATACACTGCTCATGCGGATTTACGGCAGATTCTTGAGTATTGCCTGGTCTCGTCTCGCTGTTGTTTTGACTTTTATCTCAATCAGCATGCCTGTGACTGTTTTATTGGTGAAGACTGGCATTCCTCTGGATTGGTACGACTCTTCGAATCCGGGCCACGTACTCCTCGCAGGCCTGTTTTATTTTTCCCCATTTGGGATCCCGCTGCCCGTTGGATTGCCTGTGGCTTTTTGGGTGGAGCTTTCGCGGAAGGGAAACGAAATCTGGCGAAGGTGAATCGTTTCCAACCGGACAGTCCAGTTTTACCGATGCCACTCACCTCGCCCCCTTCCAATCCCCCTCAAAATAAGCCATAAGCCGCC
>LADW01000054.1 GCA_000961695.1 Hyphomonadaceae bacterium BRH_c29 | reverse complement strand
GCCAGCGCCGCCACCTCCGCCGCCAGCGCCCGTTCGCCGCCAACCGATCCTGCGACGAGCGCAGCCAGACGCGGCGCCAGCGGCAGGCGTGACATCTCAGACCCGAGCGCCGTCAGCCGCCCGTCTTCCTCCACAGCCCGCAGGGTGCGGAGCAAATCCGCCGCGACCTCCAGCCGCCCCGCAGGCGGCGCATCCATCCAGGTCAGGTTCCTTGCATCTCGCTCGCCCCACTCGGCCAGTGTCAGCACAAGGCCTGACAGATCGCTCGACAGGATTTCCGGCACCGGCGCCGACATCAGGCCGC
Organism: Hyphomonadaceae bacterium BRH_c29; assembly: GCA_000961695.1. Lineage (GTDB taxonomy): Bacteria > Pseudomonadota > Alphaproteobacteria > Caulobacterales > Hyphomonadaceae > Hyphomonas. The sequence goes on along the minus strand of LADW01000054.1, from coordinate 8,344 downwards.
GCGTGGCCTCTTCGTCCCAGAGGCGATAGCAGACACCGGGTTCCAGACGCCCTGCCCGGCCCCGGCGCTGATCGACCGAGGCGCGCGAGGCACGTACGGTCGTGAGGCGCGAGCCGAGCCCGCCAATATTGTCTTCCGCCACACGTGACAGCCCCGAATCAATCACGATCCGTACGCCTTCAATCGTCAGCGCGCTTTCGGCAATGTCCGTTGCCAGAACGATCTTGCGTGTGCCAGCGGGCGCTGGCGAGACCGCCGCATCCTGCTCTGCCAGCGTCAGCGCCCCGAACAGCGGCGCGACCAGCACATCGGCCCCGAGGCCTTCCAGCCGCTTCTCCGTGCGCTGTATCTCCCCGGCCCCCGGCAGGAAAGCGAGGATCGAGCCCGTCTCTTCGCGCAAGGCCCGGCGCACGGCTGCCGCCATCCGGTCTTCGATCCGGTCCTGCGAGCGCCCGAGATACCGCGTCTCCACCGGATACATCCGGCCCTCACTCTCCACCACGGGCGCATCGAACACCGCCGACACGCGCGCCGTGTCCAGCGTGGCCGACATGATCACCAGCTTCAGCCCCTCATTGAACGCGCCCTGGCTTTCCAGCGCGAGGGCGAGGCCGAGGTCAGAATTCAGGCGCCGCTCATGGAATTCGTCAAACAGGACCGCGCCGACACCTTTCAGTTCCGGGTCATTCAGGATGCGCCGCGTGAACAGGCCATCGGTGATCACTTCGATCACCGTCTCGGCAGAGACCTTCCGGTCCACCCGCGTTGTCAGGCCGACGCGGCGCCCAAGCGGCTCGCCAAGGCTTTTTGCCATCTGCTGGGCCGCCATGCGCGCAGCAATTCGCCTTGGCTCCAGCATCAGGATCCTGCCATTCACCGCCGGGGCCAGATCCAGAAACCCCGCCAGCGACAGCGGCACGCGGGTCGTCTTGCCCGCGCCCGGCGGGGCCGCCAGCACAAGGCGCGGGGCCCCTGCCAACCGGGCGGAGATTTCCGCCAGCACCTCGTCAATCGGCAGGGGAATACGCGGATTTGCCATCAGATGCCGGAATAGAGCCGCCCCTGCCTGTCTGGCAAGCATTGGCATCACGCGCCGGGCATGGGGCAGCGGTGCGATTGCCATCCCCGCATCACATCCCTAGGGTCTGGCGATCAAAAGAGGGAGCTGTGCATGAAGTGGTGGTTCGGAATCGACCTGTGGAAACGCGTGATGGTGGGCCTTGTGCTCGGCGCCCTCACCGGCCTTGTCCTGCGACAGCTCCTCGGGCCTGACGCCGCTTCGGCAAACGTGACCGCCTGGGCCAAGCCCATCGGCGATGCCTTCATCAACCTGATCAAGATGCTGGTCGTGCCGCTGATCTTCGTCACCCTGGTGACCGGCGTTCTGGCCATGGGCGACCCGAAGAAGCTGGGCAGCCTCGGCGGCCGGGCCCTCGCCATGTATATGGGCACCACGGTCATCGCGATCTGTTTCGGCCTGCTGATGGGCACGATCATCCAGCCGGGCGCGGGCTTTGACACGTCCATCGCTTCGGCCGCCGACCTCGAAGCGACACGCGCCACGCTGGCCGCCAACCCGCCCGCTGGCAGTGTCGGCGAACAGCTTGTGCGCACGCTGCTCTCGATCATCCCGTCCAATCCGGTACAGGCGCTCGCCAAAGGCGATGTGCTGCAGATCATCTTTTTCGCGATCCTTCTGGGCATCGGCATTCTTCTGTCCGGCGAGGTCGGCAAGCCGCTTCACAAACTGTTCGACAGCGCTTCGGAAGCCGTCATGCGGATGACGCTGATGGTGATGGAAACCGCACCGTTTGGCGTGTTCGCCCTCATGGCCTGGGTGCTTGGGGATCGCGGCCTCAGCGTGCTGACCGTGCTCGGCAAGATGACGCTGGCACACTATTCGGCCTGCGCGCTGCACATCCTGATCACCTATGGCCTGATCGTGAAAGGCGTCGTCCGCCTGCCGGTCCTGCCCTTCTTCCGCGGCGCAGTGGACGCGCAGATGGTGGCCTTCTCGACCTCATCCTCCAACGCCACTCTGCCGATGACAATTTCCTGCGCGACCAAGAACCTCGGCATCAGCCGCCCGATTGCCTCTTCCGTCTTACCGCTCGGCGCGACGATCAATATGGACGGCACAGCGCTCTATCAGGGCCTGATCGCGCTGTTCGCAGTACAAGCCCTCGGCATTCCGATCACAGCAGGCATGTATCTGACCATCATCCTGATGGCGACACTGGTCTCGATCGGTACGGCTGGCGTGCCATCGGTCAGCCTTCTGCTGGCCACCACGACGCTCGGCATTGTCGGCGCCACGCCGGACCAGACCGTCCTCATCATCGCGGTCCTGTTCCCGTTCGACCGGATCCTCGACATGATGCGCACCGTGACGAACATCACGGGCGACCTCGCCGTCGCCACGACCGTCGCCAAATGGGAAGGCGAACTCGACGAAGAGGTCTTCCGGGCCAGCGACCCGGTTTGACCTTTCCCGGCGGGGAACACGCGCTTATGCTCACACGTTGAGACCGGGGCGCTGAGATCCCGGACCAATAAAATGAGGGCTGTGTTGAGGGCACATCAGGCAACAGGACACGCGGCGTCATGAGACGGCGCCCGAGAACCGTTCCCACATTCGCGGCGCGCCAGCTTGGCTGGGCGGCGGGCGTGGCGCTGGCTGTGCTCCTGATCCTCATGGCAGGCGCCGCGGGCTACTGGCCCGTCGCCATCATCGACCGGGCCGTGGACGGCCTCGCCAGCAACTTCCGGGGCGGCCCACTCTACCCGCTGATGCTGGTCGTGACGGCGCTGGGCGATGGCCTGTTCCTGACGGTGGTCGCGGTGATCACCGTCGCGTCTTTCCTGTTCACGGGCGGACGCTGGCGCGCGCTCTGCTACGCGCTTTGCTTTGGCGGCATGCCAGCCGCCGTGCAGGCGCTGAAAATGTGGATCGGGCGCGAGCGGCCGCTGGATATTCCGTATACCGGATCGGACATGTTCAGCTTCCCCTCCGGCCACGCCTCCAATGCCGCGCTGATCTATGGCGCCATTGCAGGCCTCACATTCGTGACGTTCCGGGGCTGGCTGCGTTACGTTCTTACGGGCGCCTTCCTGTTGCTGATCCTGATGGTCGGCGTCTCGCGGATCTATCTCGGCGCCCATTGGCTGAGCGATGTTCTGGCAGGCTATGCGCTGGCGGGCCTGTTCCTCGTCATGCTCGCGATTGCCGTCGCCAAATATCCTGAACCGCCAAAGTTCTCGCGCGCCATTCCGATTACCCTGTTCGTGATCGCAGCGGCCTTCCCAATTTATCTCCTGATCTCCCTGCCGGACTCCGAAGCCCTCTACCGCGCGATTGAGCTGCACCAGAAGCCAGGCTCGTCCCCCTCGCCCTGAGCGGAGAACCGGTCTAAACCGCGCCGGCCATGCTGACCCGCGCCAAGACCCTCCAGCTCGCTTTGCCGATCATCGCCGCCCAGGCTGCGACGGCGACAACAGGTATTGTCGACACGCTGGTCATGGGCCGGTTCGGCGACAAGGTGGATCTCGCCGCCGTCGCCATCGCAGCGGTCACCTATAGTTTCATCTATTGGGGCTTCGGCTTCCTGCGCATGTCGACCACTGGCCTGACCGCGCAGGCGGCAGGCCGGGAGGATGAGGCGGAAAAGCGCGCCGTTTTGCTGCGCGCGCTCCTCCTCGGCGGCGCCATTGGCCTTGCCTTGCTGCTGCTCTCTCCCCTGCTGAAACAGCTCGCCTTCGCAGCCTTTGCCAGCACAGATCAGGTCGAGACACTGGCAATGGCGTATTTCGATGCCCGCATCTGGGGCGCGCCGGCCTACCTGATGGGCCTTTCCGTCACCGGCTGGCTGCTCGGCACCGGCAGGACAGGCCAGATGCTCGCCTTTCAGATTGTGATGAACACAGTGAATGCCGGGCTCGACACATGGTTCGTCGCGGGCCTCGATTGGGGGCCTGCCGGGATCGGCGCGGGCACAGCCATCGCGGAATGGACGGCGCTCCTCTTCGGCCTCGCCCTCGTCCTGCCAGCGTTCCGCGGCGCCGCGCCCCTGTTCGACCGCGCGCGCCTTGCCGCCCTGTTCGGCGCCAACCGGGACATCATGATCCGCACCCTCGCTTTGGTGCTCTGCTTTGGCTGGTTCGTCCGGTCCGGCACGATGATCTCGACCGCCGTGACCGCCGGCAATGAGATCCTGCTCCAGTTCATCACCGTCGCCGCCTTCGTGCTGGACGGGTTCGCCTTCGTCGCGGAGAAGGAAGCCGGCGAGGCCTATGGCGCCCGCAGCGGCCCGCGCCTTGCCCGCGCGATGCGGCTGACCAGCGAATTCGCCCTGATCGCAGGCAGCGCCTTTGCGCTGGTCTACTACTTTGGTGGCGGCTGGGTGATCACGAGTTTCGTGCGCGACGTCGAAGCCCGCGAGGCGGCGCTCGCTTACCTGCCCTATTGCGCGCTGGTGCCTCTCATTGGCATTGCGCCCTGGCAGCTGGACGGATTGTTCCTTGGCACGACGCAAGGCCGGGCCTTGCGCAATGCGGGCGTGACGGTCGCCGTTCTCTACATCGCGACGGACATGATTCTGCGCCCGGCCTATGGCAATGCCGGTGTGTGGACCGCGTTCCTGCTGATGTACCTCTATCGCGCCGCTGCGCTGGGCATTTACGTACCGGGCCTGTTCCGGCGCTTGCAGCCCGCCTAGAGGTCCGCGCCCACAGCGTCGGCGAGCGTCTTGAAGCCATCCGCCTTCAGCAGAGCTGGCAAGCCGCGATTGATCGCCTCGGCAAGGCCCGGGCCTTCATAGACCATGGCGGAATAGAGCTGCACTGCATTCGCCCCGGCGCGGATCTTTGCATAGGCATCGGCTGCACTTGCAATGCCCCCTGCCCCGATCAGGTCGAATTCACCTTTCAGCGCGCGTGCAAACGCCGCCAGGACTTCCGTGGACGGGCCAAACAGCGGCGCCCCGGAGAGCCCGCCCATCTTGCCCTTGTCCGCACTCCGCAAACTGTCTGGACGGGCCAGCGTCGTGTTCGACACGATCAGACCCGACAGCCAGGCGCCCGGCCCACGCACCACACCGACAATGTCCGCAATGGCCTGGTCGTCGAGATCCGGCGCCACTTTCAGGAAGACCGGCTTGCCAGCACGGTCGGCCGCGCCGCAGGCCGTCAGCAAGGCTTCAAGCGAGGCCCGGTCCTGCAGGCCGCGCAGACCCGGCGTATTGGGCGAAGAAATATTGATCGTCACATAATCCGCATGCGGGGCGACAGCCTCCAGGCCCGTCACATAATCTGCGATCCGGTCGGTGCTTTCCTTGTTGGCCCCGACATTCGCTCCCACCGGCACGGCACCCTGATACATTTTCAGGCGGCGGACGAAATAATCCAGCCCGAAATTGTTGAAGCCCATCCGGTTGATGACGGCCTTGTCCTCGCTGAGGCGGAACAGGCGTGGCTTCGGATTGCCCGGCTGCGGCTTCGGCGTGACCGTGCCGCATTCGACAAAGCCAAAGCCGAATTTCGCCATCGCATTCGGCACGTCGCAATTCTTGTCGAACCCGGCAGCGAGGCCCACAGGTGAGGGCAGCTTCAGCCCCGACTTCGGCAACACAACTTCCAGAACCGGATTGGCCGGCGGCGCATTCAGCGGCACGCCAAGTCCCAGCTTCAGCGCCTTGATCGTCGCCGTGTGCGCCGCTTCGGGTGGCAGCAGTTTCACAACGCCAGCGCCAAGATCGGTCAGGCTCATCAATAGTCCTCCGGCAGAACAAGTGCGCCGGTCTCATCCGGCAACAGGCGCCAGACCGCATCGGCCAGCGAAATCTCGAGGCGCGCGTAAAGATGCGGGAACATCTGCCCGCCCCGGCTCGGCTCCCACTTCAGAGGCAGCAGGTCTGCCACGGCATAGCGTAACAGGCGCACGCCCTCGGCCCCGGCAAAGTGCAGGCGCGCTGTCTCGGCCACCTGCGCCCGCGTGGAGAGGTGGACATAGCCGTCCCGCTCATCCAGCGCCGTACAGGTCACGCCCAGCGCAGATGCCGCCTCCCAGTCCGCCCCGGTCAGCAGCTTGTAGACATAGAGATCATTGTTTTCGCTCATGAGGCCATTCAGCAGGCTTTGCGCGGGCTGGCAATTGCGGCAAGCTTTCCGCGGGGCCGGGAGAGAGCAATGGCAAAGAAACTGACCGACGATGAGATCCGCGCCCTGCGACTGCCCAATGGGCGCACGATTGGCCAGGAACTGGCTGCGCTGGACAAAGTATCGCGGCTGCTGGATTCCCGTTTCGGCCTGATGGGGGTGAATTTCGGGCTGGATTCCCTGCTCGGCCTCGTCCCCATCGCGGGCGATGTGACGACCGGCGCGGCAGGCCTGCATGCGCTGGTCACGGCGTGGCGGCTGAAACTGCCTGCCTCTGCCTCAGTCCGGATTGTCTGGAACCTGCTGTTCGACACAGTGCTCGGCTCCGTCCCCCTTCTGGGCGACGTGTTCGACATCTTCTTCCAGTCAAACCGGAAAAACTACCGGGTCGTGGAGAAACACCTTGTCCGCCGCGCCGAGGCGCATGCGAAATCGATCAGGACGCAGAGCTAGGCAGGCTGGCCGTGGTGACTTTCACCACATCGGTCGCCCGGGCCAGGGTCCAGCCGCCATCCGGGGCCTGACACGCGGCAAAGCGGCCACGTTCCTGCCCGGCAAAGGCATAGGCCACATCGCGGCACATCACACTGACGGTCACCGGCGCCTGCTCTGTCACCACCCGCGTCACGGCATTGACGCCCGGCGTATAGGTAACTGTGCGCACGGTAGACTGGCCCATCTCGCGAGAGACCGTCCGCTCAAGGACGATGGACAGCGGGCGGCCATCCGGCATGATGATCGCCTGTTTCGCACCATCGCTGCCATTGTCGAGGATGTTGCGGAAAGCCTGCTGCACCAGCGCCAGGTCTTCGGTGGCGACCTTTGCAGCCACATTGCGCTCCACCCGGCTGGCCAGGAAGGCTTCCGGCGTCTGCAACTCATCAAAGCTGCGCACTTCGGCCTTGCCCGCGCGCAGAGAGGTCGGCGCCTTGCGCGTGACGGCCTGCTCACCAGCGGGCGAATAGGACGCGCGGATCAGGTTGGCAGGTTTTTGCGGCTTGCTGGAGGCCGGCGCAGGCACCGGGCCTTCATAGGCGGTGAACACAATCGGCTGCGGCTTCGGTGCGGCAACAGCAGGCGCCTTCGCGGCGGCTGTCTGAACCACGGGCTGCGCCGCCTGACGCTCGGCGACCAGTTTCTCGGCCGCCAGCCGATCCGCCGCGGCTTTCGCAGCCGCCAGTTCCAGACGGCGCGCTTCGGCACTGTCGGCTTCCAGCTGGGCTTTCAGGTCGGCGATGCGCAGGCGCTCGGCTTCCTTGGCCTTGGCCAGTTCGAACGCTTCCTTGCGGGCGGCATCCTCAGCCAGCTTGCGCTGGGCTTCCAGTTTCGCGAGACGCTGGGTCTCGGCATCGGCCAGACGCTGGGCCTCCGCATCGGCTTCGGCCTGACGTTTGGCTTCCAACTCGGCGAGGCGCTGGGTTTCAGCATCGGCAGCGGCAGCGCGTTGGGCGTCAAGGCGCGCGAGACGGTCTGCCTCTTCCTGCGCCACGCGATCAGCCTCGGCATTGGCAAGGCGCTGGCGTTCCGCCGCCTCAGCCAGCCGGGCCTCTTCAACGGCAGCAGCCACAGCGGCTTCTTCCTCGGCCACACGCGCGGCTTCCGCATTCGCGATGACGCGGGCAGCCTCAAGGCGCGCTTCCTTGTCAGCCGCTTCCTGCGCCGCTTTCGCATCGGCTTCCATCACAGCCTTGCGCTCGGCCAGCATGTCGGCGACGCCCTGATAGTTGAACCAGGCCTGCGGCTCAGCCGGCACAGCGGCGGCAAGTGCCACAGCGGAGGCGCCATTGGTCTTCAGCTCCGGCGCCAGCGCGCCCGTATTGGTCTCGGTGCCAGTTGCCTTGTCTGGCGCCTTCAGCGCGTTCTGAACCGCCAGCAGCGACAGGCCGGCAAGGCCCAGCACAGCAAGGCCCGCAAACGCGATCTGCGAAATGTCGCCCAGACGGGTCGAGCCATCGTCGCGCTCATCGCGCTCCGCCACAAAGGGCTTCACATCCGGCGCGGCGGTTTCGCGGAACGCTTCTGCGACAGGCACAACCGTCGGCAGCACCACCGGGATCGGCGGCGCGCGGCGGGCCTCTTCCTCACGGGCGCGCTCCTCGGCCTTGCGGGCAGCGACTTCCTCGATGACGGAGACCAGCTCTGCATCGCTCGGCGCGGCGACAGGCTTTGCCTCGACAGTCCGCGCAGCGGC
>LADW01000096.1 GCA_000961695.1 Hyphomonadaceae bacterium BRH_c29 | reverse complement strand
CAGCCGCAGATCACCAAAGTGGCCCAACGTCCGATCCATGCCGTCCTCCCCGTTTGGCAATTACGAATCAGACTTCGTCAAACCATGCAACCACGATGTGTGAATGCTGTAGCTCCCTTGGGAGAGGGGCCGGGGGGTGAGGGGCGACGCACTCTCCCCACGAAATGCCAGATCGGAAAAGAACCTCATGACCCGCAGACCGGACATCCACCTCGCCCGTAACCTGCGGCAAGATATGAACGCGCCTGAGCACGTGGCGTGGAAAGCGCTGCGCGGCTTGCGGAAGTACGGCTTCCCGGTCCGGCGGCAGCATCCGATTGGCGGCTATGTCGCGGATTTCGTGGTCATGTCTGCGCAGCTGGTCATCGAGATAGACGGCAGTGTGCACGGATCGGACGGCGCGCGGCAGGCGGATGCGGAACGTCAGGCTTATCTCGAAAGTCAGGGCTGGGAGGTTCTTCGCATCGCTGCGGGCGACGCGATGAGCGGGGATTATGTGTTTTCGCTCGTGTCCGGGAAGCTGGGTCTTTGAGGGGAGCCGGGTGGCCCCTCACCCCCAGCCCCTCTCCCCAAGGGAGAGGGGAGTCACCACGCCCTAAAACGGCATCTTGAAGCCGGGCATCATGCCGCCGAAGCCGGAGGTGGCTTCTTTCATGGCGGCTTCCATGGCCTCGTCGAGGCGGCGGCGGGCGTCGCCATGGGCGGCCTTGATCAGGTCTTCGAGGATTTCCGGATCGTCGCCCATCAGGCTCGGGTCGATGGTCAGTGAGACCAGTTCGCCCTTGCCGCGCAGGCGGACGCGGACGAGGCCAGCGCCGGCGACGCCGTCGGCCTCGGTCGATTCGATCTTCGCCTGGGCTTCCTGCATCTTGCCCTGCATCTGCTGGGCCTGTTGCATGATCTTGGCGAGGTCTTTCATCGGAGCATCCTTCAGGCTTTGCGGCGGGCGTTGAGGTCAATCACGTTTTCGGAGTCGGCGGGGATGTCGGGATTGGACCTGTCCTCGTCGATCACATCCACAATGGTGGTGCCCGGCAGGCTCTTCAAGGCCTCCGCGATGATCGGATGTGCAGCTGCGGCGGAGAAGCGCTCTTCCCGTGTGCGGATCTCTGCGGCGCGGATCGTCTCGCCGCCGCCGCGGATCTGCAGCACTTCCCAGTCCTCGCCGGTATCGCGTTCCAGGAAAGCCTTCAGCCGCGCCAGCACGTCGCCCGGCGCGTTCGGCTCCATCTCACAGGTGAAGCGGCCAAAGCTGACCGGGCCGGGGCGCACGTAGCGCTCCATCTCGAACTGGAGATTGATTTCGCGCAGTTCGGTCAGGCGGGCCAGGATACTGTCAAAGCTGTCCATCCCGCCGGCATCGGGCGGGGCCTCAGACTGTGCTTCAGGCTTTCCCGGCGAAGCTTTGCCCTCCGCGATCATGCGGGCGGCTTCTTCCGGGGACGGAAGGCCAGCGGAGGCGACAAGGCGCAGGATGACCATGCTGAGGGCCGTCGCCGGGTCTGGCGCGACCTGCAGCACATTGTAGCCGGACAGAAGGATCTGCCAGGTGCGGGAGGCTTCGGCCGGCGTCAGGCGCTGGGCCAGCGCGCGGGTGCGGCCGATCCAGTCAGCCGGGCCGCCGGGATTGTAGTCGTCGCCGGTCGCCTGCGCGATGGAAATGTCGGCGGCGATTTCGAGCAGGTCTTTCAGGATGATGGCGGGGTCTGCCCCGGCGCGGACCTGGTCCTGCACTTCTTCCAGTGCCGCCTTGGCTTCGCCCGCGATGGCTTTCTCGAAGGCATCCATCAGGCGGCCCCGGTCGCCAAGGCCCAGCATGTCGCGTACGGCCGCGGCGGAGACGGCTTCGCCATCCCGCGTCTGGACGATGGCCTGATCGAGGATGGACAGCCCGTCGCGGACAGAGCCTTCGGCGGCCCGCGCGATTAGGGCGAGGCCTTCCTCCGAAACGGTTGCGCCCTCCCCTGCGGCCACGCGGCCAAGGTGGGTGGCCAGCACGGCAGGCTCCAGCCGCTTCAGGTCAAACCGCTGGCAGCGCGACAGGACGGTGACCGGCACTTTGCGGATCTCGGTGGTCGCGAAGATGAACTTCACATGCGGCGGCGGCTCTTCCAGCGTCTTCAGCAGCGCGTTGAAGCTGGCATTGGACAGCATGTGCACTTCGTCGATGATATAGACTTTATGCTTGGCCGAGACCGGTGCGTAGCGCGATCCGTCGAGCAGGTCGCGCATGTCGGCGACGCCGGTGCGGCTGGCGGCGTCCAGCTCCAGCACGTCCGGATGGCGCGACGCCATGATCGCCTCGCAATGCTCGCCCAGCGGGTCGAGCTTTACCGACGGGCCGTCATGATCGGCAGAGGTATAGTTCAGAGCGCGGGCCAGCAGGCGCGCCGTGGTCGTCTTGCCGACGCCGCGCACGCCGGTCAGCATGAAAGCATGCGCGATGCGGCCGGTTTCGAACGCGTTGGAGAGCGTGCGGACCATGGCCTCCTGGCCGATCAGGTCCTCGAAGCGGCGCGGCCGGTATTTCCGCGCCAGCACTTCATAGGCCCGGGGCCGGGCGCCAGCCTCGTCATCCCCGAACATGGAGAAGGTCGCGTCGTCGCGCTCGGTGTCGGAATCGGTATCGCTCATCGCGGCAGACCTTAGCCGGTCCGGCGGGGCGGGCCAATGGCCTGCTGCGTAAACCGGAGGACAAGGTCAGAAACGGCGGCTCCGCAGGACCCCCACCTGTCCTCCCCCTTTCCGGGGGAGGTGCGGCGCGGGGCTTACCCTTCCAGCAGCTTCTCGCGGATTGTGTCCTGCTGGGCCGGGGTCACGCCGAGGGTTTCAGTGAGGTAGGTGTCGAGCGAGCCGACCTCGGCTTCTATCGTCGCGATTGCGGTTTCGAGATAGGGCAGCCGGACGCCGATGAAGGGGCGGAAGACTTCCGGCTCGTAATTCTTGCCGATATGGGCGTTGAACATGGTGGCGATCTCGGCGAGGCGCCCGTCCACGTCCACGGCAACATTGGTGAGCACATAATCGGCCCGGATGTCGTCATCCGAGACGCCCAGGATATGATGCGTCAGGGCGCAGAGAATGCCGGTGCGATCCTTGCCGGCGGCGCAATTGACCAGCCCGGCCTCGTCCGCGTTCAACTCTGACAGCTCGGTGAACCAGTTGGCGAACAGTTCCTGGTGGTGGGCCTTGAAGGGCGCGGCGCGGTAATAATCGACCATCCAGCCCTCTGCCGTTTCGGCATTGGCCTCGACTTTCATCAGGAATTTCGTGTGCGGGGCCTCATGCTCGCGCCCGCCATCATGGGTCAGCGTCAGGGGCGCCGACCATTTGCCGGGCGCCTTCTCGCGCTCGTCCGGGCGGCGCAGGTCTGCCTGCACGGCGATGCCGAGGGCCCGTACCTGTTGCAGGTCGCCATGCGTCGCCTCGGCATAGTGGCCGGAGCGATAGAGGCGCCCCCGGCGGACGCGGCCGCCATGGCGGGAGGCATAGCCCCCGAAATCCCGGAAATTGCGAACGCCCTCCAAGGGCAAAATACGATCTGTCATACCGGGCCAGCTAGCGCGCCGCCTCGCCTTCGTCTACCCTGACCCGATGACAAGGCCCGGGAACCAGATCGCCCCACGGCGCGTTAGGCCCGGTAGTTCAACATGTTCAAAGGCGTTACCCATGTCCAAGCTTCGCACCATGATTGCTGCAGCCTGCCTCGCGGCCGGCACAATCTCTGTCACCGCCTGCTCCACCCTGCCGAATGAGGTGGACCGGAGCCAGATCGACACCAACAGCCGCCAGGCGCTGAACACGCTCTACGCCCAGAACCCGGCTGCCAAGGCCATCGGCCAGCAGGCCCGCGCCGTGCTGATCTTCCCGTCCATCGTCAAAGCCGGCCTCGGCCTCGGCGGCGCGTATGGCGAAGGCGAAATGCGCAAAGGCGGCATGGTGTCGGATTACTACTCGACCTTCACCGGCTCGTGGGGCCTTCAGGCCGGCGCGCAGTCTTACGGCTATGCCGTGTTCCTGATGAACAATGACGCGGTGAAATATGTCGAAGAGTCCGATGGCTGGGAAATCGGCGTCGGCCCGACCGTGGTGCTGGTGAATGCCGGTGTCGCACAGAACCTGTCGACCACGTCGCTGCAGGATGATGCCTATGCCTTCATCTTCGACCAGAAGGGCCTGATGGCCGGCATCTCGATCGAAGGCACGAAGATCAACAAACTGGACAAATAGTCCGGACGACTGACACCTGAAGAAGAGACCGGCGCACGGAAATCGTGGCGCCGGTCTTTTCTTATGCGTCCGGCTTCAGCCCGGAAAGGTCTGGTTCAACCAGGCGCGGATTGCGATGGCGGAGGCCTGCCAGTGCGGGTCGAGCATCAGGTCGTGCGTGCCGGGACAGATGCGGACGGGGGCGTCGTAGCGCGCAGCAAGGTCGTCATGCAGCGGCAGTGGGATGGACCAGTCGTCCTGTCCGCCGACGACCAGCACGGGGCGCGCATCGCCGTCCTGCCGGTAGAGCGGCTTGCGCCCGAACGTGCCGCCAACGGCGCGGCGCGATTCCAGGCTGAGGCGGGAGACATGGGCCGCAAGCTCTGCCTCCGAAATGTCCGGCGAGAAGAAGGACGAGATCATCGCTGTGCGCATGCGGGCCATGTCTCCGGTCAGCTGGGCCAGCAGGAGCGTCACTGGCCGCTCACGCAGGACGCGCAGCACGACAGAGGTCGCCGGCTTCAGCGGTGAGGCCGCGAAGAAGACAAGGCCCGCCACGTGGGGGCTGGCATGGAAGGCCAGCTCTGACACGACGCCGCCCATGGAATGGCCGATCAGGACGACCGGCCCGCCAATGCGCGCGATGACACTCGCAACGTCTTCGGCATAGTCCTCAAGGGTGAAGTCCTGCAGGCGATCTTCGCCCTCGCTGCCGGCATGGCCGCGAAAGCTGAGCGCGTGAGCGGCCCAGCCCTGCTCTGCGAACCATGGCAGATAGTGATCCTCCCAGCACCACGCGCCGTGGAAGGCTCCGTGCACGAACAGGAGGCTCGGGCGGGCGGAGGCAATTTCCGGCAGGTGCGAGAGGAGCTCTATCTGCATGGCAGCCCCTACCGGAACGGCGGCTCGTCGAAGCTGCGGAGTTTGCGGCTGTGGAGTTTGGCGCCCTTGTCGGCGGCGAGGCGTTCGAGCGTTTCGATGCCGATGCGGATATGCTCGCCGATTGCCCGCTCGTAGAAACGATTGGCGGCGCCGGGCAGCTTGATCTCGCCGTGCAGCGGCTTGTCCGAGACGCAGAGCAGCACGCCATACGGCACGCGCAGGCGATAGCCATTGGCGGCAATCGTGGCGCTTTCCATGTCGATGGCGATGGCGCGGGACTTGTTGAACCGGATCGCGGAGGCCGAGAAGCGCAGCTCCCAGTTGCGATCATCCGTGGTCACCACAGTGCCGGTGCGCAGGCGCTTTTTCAGCGTGCGGGCATCTTCGCCGGTGACATGGGCCGCGGCCTCCTGAAGGGCGATCTGCACTTCGGCCAGCGCCGGGATCGGGATTTCCGGTGGCAGAACGGCGTCGAGCACATGATCTTCGCGCAGATACGCGTGGGCCAGAACATAGTCGCCGATGGCCTGGCTGTGACGCAACCCGCCGCAATGGCCGACCATCAGCCAGCATTGCGGGCGGATGACGGCCAGGTGATCGGTGATCGTCTTCGCGTTCGAGGGGCCAACGCCGATATTGACCAGCGTGATGCCGACATTGCCGGGCGCGCGCAGGTGATAGGCGGGCATCTGGAACCGGCGCCAGGGCGAGGCGTCGATTTCGGCGCGGGAGGCCGCCGTCGGCTCTGAAATCTCCAGACCGCCGGGCACAGACAGGGACGTATAGCGCGAGCCATTGCCGATCTGGGTCAGCGCCCAGTCACAGAAGGCATCGACATAGCGGTGATAGTTCGTAAACAGAACATAGTGCTGGAAGTGATCCACCGGCGTGCCGGTATAATGCTGCAGGCGCTTCAGAGAGAAATCGGTGCGCAGGGCATCGAACAGGGCCAGCGGGTGTTCCTCATACGGGTCGAACAGTTCGCCATCGGCCACTTCGTCGCCGATCTCGGCAAGGTCCGGGCTCGGGAAGTGCCGGGCGAGCTCTGCCGGGGAAATCTCTTCAAGGCCGGAGGCCTGCCCCTGCTCCCAGACATAAGCGTAGGGAATTTCGGAGAAGGAGCGCTCGACACTGATCTCAATGTCATAGTCGCGCATCAGCGGGGTCAGCTGTTCCAGCAGGTAAGTGCGGAAGAAATCGGGCCGCGTGAAGGTGGAGATATACGTCCCCGGCTCCGAGATACGGCCGAACGAGCGCGAGAAGCGCGGCGGCGGACCGTCCGGGTCATACACGATACGGATTTGTGGATAGCAGAAGGCGCCGGATGCGCGCAGCTGCGGGTCCGGCGGCGTGCCCTCATGCAGGAATGTATTGAGGGCGGCGGATTGCGCCTCAACGGCCTCGTTATAAAGATTTTCGAGGGCGTCAATGACGGCTTCAGGTGTGGTGAGTTTTGACATGGCGCCATCTGCCAGAGAGGCCGGTTTCTGTCAATCAGGCGGGGCGCGATTTGAAAGGCCCAGCACGAACGCCCGGCGCGGGCGGGCCCGGCCGGTCATAAGGTCTGCGGGGCACCTGCCCTCACCCCGAATCGAGGATGGGGAGCCAGGAGAGGGCCGCATCGTGCAGTTTCCAGAACAGTTCCCGCGTGATCGCCGGGAGGTCCGGGCGAAGGCAGGCGGGCGGCGGCGTGTCGGCCACGGGCAGCGGCATTGTCTTGTCGGCGCGGATGCGGGCGAGCTTCTTGCGGAAGCGCGCGACTTGCGGCTCCGGATCGGCCAGCGCGTCCTGCAAAGCGGCGAGGCGGTTGAGGAG
>LADW01000015.1 GCA_000961695.1 Hyphomonadaceae bacterium BRH_c29 | reverse complement strand
GCCATCGAACGCATCAAGCCAGGCCATCCGCAGCAGAATGGCCGGCATGAGCGCATGCACCTGACCCTGAAGCAGGAAACCACCCGGCCGGCCTGCGAAAATCACCTGCAACAGCAGGTGCGCTTCGATGACTTCGTCAGGGAATACAACACCGAACGCCCGCATGAAGGCCTCGCCATGGCGACCCCTGCAGAGATCTACACGCCGTCATCCCGCATCTATGACGGCCTGCCGGACATCGATTATCCCTTCCATGATCGCGAGGTGCTGATAACCGCCTGCGGCCGGATCTGCATGCACCGAAAGAAAATCAATATCTCCACCGTGCTCGCGGGGCAGCGCGTTGGAATCAAGGAAGTCGATGACGGAATCTGGCTCGTCACTTTCATGCACTATGACCTCGGATACATTGACCTCGAGCAGAGGACCCTGCAAACAATCGACAACCCGTTCGGAGCAAAAGTGTAACCCATCTCTCCGGTACAAAGTGGTACCTATGTCTCCGGGTCGGACACAAATGCAGCTGGTGCACCCAACAGGATTTGAACCTGTGACCTCTGCCTTCGGAGGGCAGCGCTCTATCCAGCTGAGCTATGGGTGCCAGCCGAGGCAGGTGAATAGGACAAGCCGGGCGCTTGTGCAACGCCGGAGTGCTGCATGCGGCCCCGAACGGTGACGCGCGCTTTTCCCGGCGGCGGGGCCGGTCTAGGGTGCCGGTTCAGGCGGGTAGACGAGGAAATTCTCCATGAAATTTCGGGTTTGGATGGCACTTGCTGCCTCGGCGGGACTATTTGCTCTGGCCGGGTGCGGCCTCAGCCCGGAGGAAAAGCTGGCGGCGCACAAGGCTGAGCAGGAGGCGCTCTATAACACCGCCATCGCTGCGGCCGAGGCGAGCCGTGGCGCAGGCGAGCCGGCGGTCTGGACGCTGGCCGACGAAGACACGACGATCCGCATCATGGGCACGGTGCACTTCCTGCGGCCTGACCTTGAATGGCGCAGCCCCGCGATCGATACCGCTCTTGATGAGGCCGATACGCTGGTTTTCGAGGCGGATGTGTCGAGCCAGGAAGCCGCCAGCGAGATGATCAGTTTCGTCAGTTCGAAGGCCATATTCACTGACGGGCGGCAGCTGACCAGTCTCCTCAACAAGACGGAGACTGCCGAACTGAAAGAGGCGCTCGATTATCTCGGCTTTCCATTGGGCGCGATGCAGACCTTCCGGCCCTGGTATGCCGCCGTTACCCTGTCCGTCTTGCAGATGCAGAAGGACGGGTTTGACCCGACAGCCGGCGTTGAAAAGGTGCTGGAGGAGGAAGGGAAGGCAGCCGGAAAATCCTTCGCCTATCTGGAAACGGTTGAGCAGCAACTCGGACGCTTCGCGGACCTGCCGGACGAGGAGCAGGTCGACTTCCTGATCAGCTCCGCCGAGTCGATCGAGGAGGGCAGCGAGATGCTGGATGTCCTGGTCGGCGAATGGCAGGACGGCGACGTCAATGGCCTCGGCCTGCTGATGTCCAATCCGGAGATGATGGGCTCTGACGCGATCTACAACGCGCTGCTGAAGTCGCGCAATGAAGACTGGGTGCCGAAGATCGAAGCCATGCTGGAAGAACCGGGTACGGTGCTTATCGCCGTCGGCGCCGGGCACCTCGCAGGCAAGGACAGCGTGATCCAGCTGTTGCGCGCCGATGGCCATGAGGTCGCCGGTCCATAAGGTCCAGCACTTGCGGCGCCTGTGAGGGCGCTTGGGGTGGGTTTGGTTTTGCAGGTTGTGTTTGCGGGTTAGATATCCGGCAGGGGCGTTTCTAAGCCCCTTCTCCCTGGGGAGAAGGGGGTGGGGATGAGGGGCCAAGCCTTATCCGCACGTGCAGAGCTTGCAGAAACTCCGCTGCCCCTCACCCCTGCCCTTGCTCGGGCGAACGCAGTGCGTTCGCGATTCCTCGCAAGCCCGAGCGAGAGGGGATTCATGCCGCAATATGCGGGTGTAAAAGCTGACCCATCCAGCGCAGCCGCAAGCCGTGCATTCGAATGCGCGGGCGCCCTCAGCCATTCGCGCTCCGCCTTCTGCGATGGAATCCAGTCAATCGACGTGATGAACACCCGGCCGCACGGCGTGACGCTTGTCTTATGACTTTTCGTGCCGTTTGGGAGATATTGGCACCGCCGCCGAGAGTGCGAGCTCTCGGACGGCGGCGAGGGTCGGATCGTCGTGACGCAGGAGGTTTTACGCTCCGCACTGGAGTTTGATCGCCCTCGTCTTTCCCATCGGCCTGAACGGATACAGGGGCTTGAAGGCCCGCATGACAAGCAGAGGCAGGAAAGATGATTAAGCTTACCATCGGTGTTGACGTTTCGAAAGACACACTCGACGTCCACCTTCACCCGGCCGGCGACCACCGCCAGTTTTCAAACGACCCCAGGGGCTTCAGGTCCATCGTGAGATGGATTGCAGCCCGGCCCGTCGCCCGCCTCGTCTTCGAGGCGACGGGTCCTTATCACCGCGCCTTCGAACACGCGATGGGCGAGGCAGGCCTGCCACTGTGCAAGGTCAATCCGCGCCAGGCCAAGCGTTTTGGCGAGGCGCTCGGTCAGCTGGCGAAGACAGACCGCATGGACGCAGGGATGCTCGCCCGCTTCGGGGCCTTGCTCGAACCGGATGTGCGCCCGGCGCCTTCGAAGATCATCAGTGATCTCAAGGACCTGCATGTGGCTCGCACAGCCCTCATCAAGGATCGGACGGCGGCAAAGAATCGCGAGAAAAACCTGACCTCTCCACTCCTCAGGCGTCAGATCCGCCAACGCCTTTCCTCCATTGAAAGCCATCTGAAGGAGGTCGAGACAGCCATCCGCATCCTGATCGATAGAGATGAAAGCCTCCGGCGCAAGATCGCGATCCTGGTCTCGATCCCGGGTATTGCCGAACGCTCGGCCTCCGCCCTCCTGATCGACATGCCCGAACTTGGTACGCTGGCTGCGCAGGAGGCTGCTGCCCTGTCGGGCACAGCGCCTCTGACGCGTCAGTCAGGCAAGTGGGCGGGAAAGGCCTTCGTCTCCGGCGGCCGGGTTAATGTCCGGAAGGCCCTCTATATGCCTGCGCTCGTTGCAGCCCGCTTCAACCCCGATCTGAAGGAAAAGTACATATGTCTAACTAGCCGGGGAAAACCACCCAAAGTCGCGCTGACCGCAGTTATGCGAAAACTGATCATCCTGGCAAACGCACTGATCCGAGACGACCGAGACTGGTCGCCAGAACGGGCTTGATCAAGACGGATACTCCAGTGATACTGCGTACCTCTGCCATAGGCCGCTCGCACCGCCGCGCGCAGCATCAGAATCTGGACCCAGATCAGGGGCCAGATGACGGCGAGGTGCGGCGGGAAGCCGGGCGGGGGATGCAGGAGTGACATTGCCTGCGATCATACATCCGGACACGGAAGTGTCGGATGGATTTATTTTTGAGGCAATGAGGGCGGCAGGTTTGCTTGGCTTGGGCGGTGGATAGAGCCAGGAGTCCGCAGGTCCGCGTCTACTCTGCTGCGGGGCCGACGAGTTCGAGGGCTTGTTCCATGAGGGCGTAGCTGGCGGTGCAGAGGACCTGGCCGCCGAGGCTGGCGGGGGCGCCGGTCCAGTCGGTGGCGTGGCCGCCGGCGCCGGTAACGACCGGAATGAGGGCGGCGACGTCCCATGACTTGAGGCCCGTTTCAGCGACCACGTGCACAGTGCCGCCAGCAAGGCGCGCATAGGCATAGGCGTCGAGGCCATAACGGGCGAGGCGCGCGGCTTTGCGCAGGTCGCCCCAGGCCGACAATTCCGTCTCGGTCAGGATAAACGGGTCTGTCGTGCAGATCACGGCTTCGCTGAGCGAGGGGATGTCTGAGACCCGCAAGGGGCTGGTTCCACCCGGGGTCTGAAGGGCGGCGCCGCCGGGCCAGCCGACATAACGCTCGCCCAGCACGGGCTGGTTGATGACGCCGATCAGGGGGAAGCCGAGCGGGTCGACCAGAGAGATCAGCGTCGTCCAGACCGGCAGGCCGGCAACAAAGGCGCGCGTACCGTCGACCGGGTCAAGTACCCAGCGCCAGCCGGAAGAGGAGGGGGTCTCGCCGAACTCTTCCCCGGTAATGCCCTGATGCGGGCGCTCTTTGGTAAGGATGTCGCGCATGGCCTGTTCGGCGGCGCGGTCTGCCTCGGTCACCGGGTCATAGCTGTCCCCGGCGGCGGCCTTGTTGTCGATCGTATTCAGCGCACGAAAATGCGGCCGGATCGCTGACCAGGCCGCATCGGCTAGACGGTTCGCCAGAGCGAGATCGTCATCAAGATTAAAGTCCGCTGGCATGCCGGAACCTAGGCCTCAAGCAGGCCAGCGGGTCAAGAACTGAAAGGTTAAGACGCCCAGCTAGGCGGCGCCGTGGCCTGCCGTGTCGCCTTCCAGGGCCTTGGCCAGTTCCAGCAGGCGGCGGCGCGGGCGCTCATCGAGCCGGTAATAGGCGCGGACCAGTTCCAGCGTTTCCTTCTGGCTGAGGATGTCGCTTTCGAGACGCTCTGCGTCATTGGCTGCATCCGGGGCACCGGCGGCGGGCATGCCATCGAAGAAATACTGGACCGACACGTTCATGGCCTTGGCCAGTTCGTAAAGACGCGAAGCTGTGATGCGGTTGGCGCCGCACTCATACTTCTGGATCTGCTGGAAGCGAACGCCGACCTGAGTCGCGAGGTCTTGCTGGGTCATGCCCAGCAGGCGGCGGCGGCGGCGCAGGCGTTTGCCAACGTGCAGGTCTGTATCGTCAGCCATGTCATATTACTCCGGCATATCGGTTGGGACAGATGTGGTCCCAATTCAGGATTCACGAGTAACGCCTACGCAAACGGCGTGCCGGAAGGCATGACTGCCCAATTCTCGGGCAGTATTGTGAAAATTCATCCCTGCGTCAGCCTGTCTCTTGCTCGATTGTGCATCGCAGCATAAATCTGGTCTTGCACTTCGGTGCAGACGCCTCTGGCGTTTCCTCCCTTTGACTTCACGGCCGCGCTTAACAGCGCGGCCCTTTTTTTGCGCGAAGCGTCAGACATCTGAATTCATTGGTATTTTTGATCTGGTTGAGGTGCTGCAGAGTCCGGTTACGGGGATGCCAAACCGGTCTTCCAGGCGGAGCGGGTTAGCGTTAACCATGATGGGCACAGTCAGGCAGGGCATGCGTGGAATTCGCGCAGAGCTGCTATGCTGGAGTGCATGGGCATAATTTCGCGAAATGCCCCTGTGTAAGAAATATTACACCTTTGGAAGGACCAGGCCGCAATCCAGCAGGCTGGCGATGACATTTTCGATCACATCCATCAGCTCGTCGAACCGGTCCAGCCGTTCGACCGCCTGTTCGTCCATGTAGAGGCCCCGGTTGATCTCGATCTGGAGGGCATGGATGCCGCGCTGGGGGCGGCCATAGCGCCGGGTCGTGTAGCCCCCCGCATAGGGCGTGTTGCGGGTAACGCTGAAGCCCAGCTCGCGGAAGGCGCGCTCGGCCCTTGAGGTCAGGCGCGGGTCACAGGATGCACCGAACCGGTCGCCCAGTACGATATCGGCCAGCGCCCGGCGGCCCGGCTGGACGGATGGCATGGAATGGCAATCGATCAGCACCGCCCGGCCATGGGTCTCCCGCAAGGCGCCTAGTTCGGCCGCAATCTGCTCATGGTAGGCGTCGTGGATATGGGAAAGGCGCGCTTCGCCTTCCTCGCGGGTCAGGCGCCGATGGTAAATTTCTACCCCCCGCGAGGCCACACGGGGCAGGCAGCCAAGGCCGGCCTCGACGCGCGCGGTGGGCATGCCGCAGGTGCGTGGCGGGCCATCTTCGAACATGGACGGGTCCAGTTCGCGCGGGTCGCGGTTGAGATCGGCGACCGAGCGGCCATAGTGCGCGGCGATCAGGGTGGCTCCGGCCTCCGGGGCGTGGCTGAATAATTCCTCGATGAAGGCGTCCTCGGTGCGGCGCAGATCCATCAGCGGCACGCAGAGGGCGTCCAGCATGCTGGCGGGGTAGTGCGAGCCGGAATGGGGTGAGGCGAACAGGAAAGGGGCGCCGTCACCCTCTGGCCGGGTCAGCGTGTAGGGCGCCTCGGTCAGGTCATGATCCGCCGCAAGTGGCCGGTCAAACAGGGGCGAGGCCACAAGGGGCGGGGTCGGGCGCATCTGCCTATGGTTTGCCAGTTCGTGGCAAGGTCAAGCCCTGGCGCTGCGGCCCTGATAAAAAGGCGCTGAAAAAAGACGGTGAAAAGCCTGAGAAAAGATGGGCCAAGGCCCCGGATATTCACGGCTGATTTACCCGAAACACTGTTTATGCTTAGTCTTGACGGACGGAAAAAAGGGGGCCCCAGGTGACAAAGATCCTGCTGGCTGAAGATGACGACTCCATGCGCGCCTTCCTGGCTGCGGCGCTGCGCCGTGCCGGGCATGAAGTGCAGGACTATGCCGATGGCGAAACGGGGCTGGCCGCGCTGGAGCGCGAAGTCTTTGATCTGCTGCTGACCGACATCGTGATGCCTGGCCTCGACGGGATCGAGCTGGCGCGCCGCGGTGCAGAACTCGATCCGGCCATGAAAATCGTCTTCATCACCGGTTTTGCGGCCGTGGCCCTGTCTTCGGGCTCGCCGACACCGGCCGGGGCCAAGGTGTTGTCCAAGCCCTTCCACCTGCGTGAAATCGTTGAAGAAGTCGACAAGGTGATGGCCGCCTGAGGCGCCTTGCCGGGGCGGTGCAGCCTGCGCCGCTGAAGACGCTTGACGCAGCCGCGCCGATTGTCCATTACCCACCCTTCCTGACGGGGCAAACCAGCCCCAGCGGGCGGTTAGCTCAGTGGTAGAGCACTACGTTGACATCGTAGGGGTCACAAGTTCGAACCTTGTACCGCCCACCATTTTTCCTCAATAAAAACAGCAACTTGCAAGTTTGACCCCTACTATTTTGGGGCCGATTTGTATGAAACCCAGCACTTGCCCAGCACCTTTAATCGGTTGTGGTCGGGAATAGTCGGTTTCTGTGGGTCAGAGGCGCGGGACCCGTACTGCGGGAAATACCGGAAAAACTGTAGGAAGAATAAGATAACATCTTCTGGGAACACTCACATTGATGGTGTTAGTGTTTTGAACGATGTTAGCCAACAATCCCTCTGAAGAGCCTTCCATGCAGCTCGCAGCATAGGGATCCGTGACGTCGCCGTCAGGGCGCCTGCCGCCACACCGCGGAGGAGGCCACGCGCCGCGTGGATCGCCAGCGGGGCCCTATGGTTCGCCGGCCTCAGGCGACTCACTCACCCTCGTTTCGCCGCCGTTAGCACTTGACCGGCCGGGACGCGGCAAGGTGCCGGGATGGACCGGACCGGCGGAGTGCTGATGGGTTCCGTCCGATCCCACGGAGCAGCGGGGCCCGACGGCGAGGTCGTTGGGGTGCTCAGGCGGTCGAGTTGGCCCTTCGGAGGCAGAGCAGACCGCGGAGCGCCTCCTGCGCGAGGGCCTGACCAACGCCGAGGTGCTGGAGGTTATCCGCGAGGCGCACGGCGAGGATGCGTCGTCGATGGACAGCGTTGCGGGGCACAGTTCACGCCTGCGGAAGGTCGAGCTGGCCGTGATGACTGAGCGCGAGGCTAGGCTGGACGGGCTCTGAACGAGCGTTCCCGCTACGTTCCGATTCTTACGAGACTCCGGCCTGCCCCTCTGGTATGATTATGGGAAGCCCGATTCGGAGGAACTAATGTCTACTTGCAACTGGCTGGGCGTCGAAGCCGTGATGCTCCCCGTCGGGCAGCCACTGACACCGCGGCAGCGTCACCTGCTCGATGGCCGCGGGAACTACGTCATGGCCCGCGTCGATGGCGCCGGCCTGAACTACGCGCTCTACACCGGCATCGCGGAGGACCTCGCGGAACGCCTCCTCGGAGATGACCACGAGAAGTGGCCGCGCGCCCAGGAGTACGGCGTGACGCACGTTCACGTCGTGCGGATTGACGACGGTGCGCAGAGCAGGGACCTCGAGACGGTGCTCAGGTACCACTTCGCGCCCCCGCTGCAGGACCAGCCGCGCCCCCTCCACGCGACGGCCTTCCACGCGGCGAACCGCATCGGGATGCGCGACGTCGCAATCAGGGCACTGGCCGCGCACGCGGCCGCCGAGGCCACGCGCCGGGTCGGTCGGCCACGGCCCTATGTCAACGCACTCGCTGGAGTGCGTTGACGTATTGCGTTCTGACGGGCGATTGCGCGATGCCTGCTGAAGCCGAACTACGCAGGTTTGGTGGCAAACCTCTCAGGGCTTTTTGAGTACCCTGCCATGATCGGTGTTCGCTCAACAAGCGACTCGCCGTGCCCGGAGTAGTATGCTTTTTTACTTTGAATTGATTCCCTGAAGCAGCTCGACTGCCAGTGCTCGGAAACAAAGGACTTCGATGGGGGCGGGTATTATCATAGTCGTTGGTTCCCAGGTTCAGCGCTTCGTCGACGCGCTCCTTAGCCAATTGTCGACAACTCAAGCAATCGAGTCTTTGAAGTCATGCAAAGCATAGAGTTGCCACACGCTTTAATTGAGGCGGTGCGGAGCGGTCGAGTTGTTTTGTTTCTCGGTGCGGGGGCTTCTCTTGAAGCAAAAGACTCCACGGGAAGAAGAGCGCCCTCCAGTGACGATTTATGCCAAGAGATCGCGGAAAAATTTCTTGGCAAGAAGATGCCAAAGTTCGATCTGCAAACAGTTTCTGAGATGGCATCACGAACCGCCACCAGCGCTGTCATTTTCGAGTACATTCGAGACCGATTGCGGAAGCTCAGCCCTTCCAACGCCCACAACAAGATTCCAATGTTCCGTTGGCATACAATCGCTACAACAAACTACGACACACTTATTGAGGATGCATTTGGAAAGTCCGGAAAATCGTTCCAAGAGCTAGTCCGCTTCACTAAGGACGCTGAGCCGATTGAGACGCGCATGATGTCGGCGACCAACCCGCTACAGCTGCTAAAGCTGCACGGCTGTATAGAGTCCGTTCACGATGCTGATATTCCATTGGTCTTGGATGCGCCGCACTACGAGCGATACCTGCTGAACCGCACAAAACTATTCTCGCGCTTAGAGAACATTGCAGATGAGTTGCCGTTCCTCTTTATAGGATACAGTCTTTCTGATCCTCACATTGCCAACTTGATCCATCGTTTAGATAGGACAGGAAAGCGGCCCGAGTACTTTGTGGTCTCGCCCGGCATTGAGCCGGAACTCAAGCAACTGTGGACTACTCGCAGGATTACAACGATCGATGCGAAGTTCGGCCAGTTTATGGACGCCCTTGATCGAGACATACCACAAATTTGGAGACAATTAAATCCGGGGTCCTTTTCGCCGGACATGCCAATAAGAAGACACTTCAGGGTGACGGCAGATCCAAGCGACCAGTTGGCTGCCTGCTTGGCATCTGACGTGCTTCACATTCATGGAGGTCTGCCGACAAGAGAACAGAACGCGAAGCGATTTTACAAAGGCTATGACACTGGATTTGGAGCAATCGTCGCAAACCTAGACGTTCCGCGAAAGGTCGCAGACGACCTTATCTATGCGGCAGCAGAAGAAGCGGCGAAGAGCTCGCGACAGTCGCTGCTGCTTCTGGCCGGTCCGGGTGGCTCTGGCAAAACAATAGTATTGAAAAGAGTAATTTGGGAGCTTGCGGTTTCCCTCGACATGCTTTGCCTGTGGCAGGAAGCATCAGGCGCGATTAGACCCGAAGCAATTCGCGAGCTGTTTGATTTGACAGGTAAGCCGATAATTCTTGCCGTGGACAATGTCGCTGGTCGCTTGAAAGAGATCAGCCAACTTTTTTCCCTGATGTTTGCTCAAAAAATTCCCTTGGTAGTCATTGGTGCTGAACGCGCTGCGACCTGGAACACCACTAGTGAGAACTTTGAAGAAAAGTGGCCAGTTCAATGGTTTCGACTGGAAAAGTTGCTTTCAAACGAAGTGGTGGGACTCGTCACAAAACTTCGAGAGCATGGTTCGCTAGGCCATCTGGCAGGTTTGACAGAAGAAGAACAGCTAGAAGCCTTTCAGAAAGCAGACCGCCACCTGCTGGTGGCGTTGCACGAACTAACTTTGGGCGAGCCATTCGAAAAGATCATTCTTGATGAGTTCAATTCGATTGCTCCGAGCAAGGCGCAAATGCTCTATCTCGATGTTTGCACGCTCAATCAGTTCTCAGTTCCGGTGCGCGCAGGAATCATAAAGCGTACGTCGGCGATTCCCTATTCTCAGTATGAACGAGAGTTCTTTGATCCACTCGAAGGAGTCGTTTTGACTTCTCGGAATCAATACTCCGACGATTATCAGTATGCGGCCAGGCACTCAAAGGTGGCCCAACTGGTTTTCAAACAAGTCCTGGCTGACGACTCGGCAAGAGTTCAGCAGCTAGAACGATTCTTGGAATCTTTGGACAGCGGATACTCGACGGATCGAGAGGCGCTCTTTCAGCTAGTTCGAGCACGGAATTTCCTAGAACTCGTCAAGGATGTTAGTTGGGGGCGGCACTTCTATGAAGTTGCCAGTCGACGGTTGTCGGACGAGGGGTTTGTCTGGCAGCACTGGGCAATATTTGAAATGAGGCATGAAAACGGGGATCTCGCGTTGGCCGAGGAGTACTCAAACCATGCAGTAGCATTGGATTCAAAGAGTAAGTCATTTGTGCACACGCAGGCAGAGATAGCGTTGCAACGCGCGCGGCTGGCTACAAATCCCGCGCAGAAAACTTTGTACCGACAGCAATCGTATTCCCGCTTGGCGAAAATAACTGATACCCGGAACAGCCTTGCTGACTACACGCGATGCAAACTGAAGCTGGATGAGCTTCGTGAATGTTCCCAAAATCTGAAGGCCAATGATGCATCTGCAGAAGCGGCGTTGCTGGACGCAGTCAAGGACGCACAAGTCGCGATCGACAAAGCGATCGAAAAATTCCCTCAAGACCCGGAGATTGCGCGTTTAGAGGCGGAATTGCTGACGCTGCTTAACGATACTGAAAGAGCGATTTCGGCTCTTGAACGTGCCTGGCAGCTCGGAGCTCGTGGCTCTGGAATAGCCATTCAGCTATCGCGAATATATGAGACTATGGGGAACTCAGCTAAAGCCAAAAGCATTGTCGAGGAAGCGCTCGCGAAGGACTCTGCAGACCGAGCTGCAAATCTTCGTATGACAAAGCTGCTGGTATCTGGAGGTGATGATCCGCTACGTGCGCTTGTATTCGCCTCTAGGTCGTACACCGCAGTCGACCGAAACTATGATGCCAGGTTTCTGCATGCCCAGCTGGTCTTTTGGCAACGAGATGGTGAAGTGGCGAAGAAGCTGTTCTCTGAAGTTAATGATTTGGCTCCTCCAGGATATCTTGATCGGACCCAAGTCAATCAGACCAAAGTTTCACATCACATTGGCCTTATAGACGGGCGGGTTATCAAGCGGGAGCAAACGTTCTTGTTCTTTCAAACCATTCTGTACCCAGACGATATATTTGTTCACATATCCGACTGTCCCGATACTGATTGGGAGAAGCTTAAGGTCGGCACTCCAATAAAATGCCGGATTGGGTTCAACCGCCGTGGACCTGTCGGCTACGATGTTTCCATTCGCTGAGCTAAGCCTGTTGAGATTCCAAACCTCCGCTGATGACACTGGCCGGACCGTCTGGTATTCCGGCCCGGCGGACGGTCGGAACATGGCCTGACGATGGCCCGGAGCGGTCACGTCCGGTCGCGCGAGGACCGCAACGCGCTGATTAAATTGGTAAGATCCCGTAGCTCAGCAGGATAGAGCGACAGATTCCTAATCTCAGAAAAGTGATTGCTGGCGGTCATCTCTGCGGATTGCCTTTTTCCGGGATGGGGCTGTTTTGATGACACAGGATGGCTGCTCTTGCAGGGCCGGAGCAGGAGCAGGCGTGCGCGAACGAGGCGGTGCTCTCAATCTAGGCGAAGCGGGCGGTGGCGAAATCTGGCGCGCCAACAAAGTACTCGACGCTTTGCGAGTTTCGATGAAAGCGAGGAGGTCGGCGTAGCGATACCGCACCGCCTTGCCGAGCTTGAAGAAGGCGAGACCCGGCTGCGATCCATCTTCTCGCCACGCAGCAAGCGTGCAGGGCTGCAGGCCAAGCAAAGCAGCAGCATCCTGCGTGCTGAGCATCTGGTTGGGATCGTTCAAAGGCGTGGTCATGAGCATCACAGCGAATAAGTTTTCACCAGTAAGTATGCACGTGTCGCAGATAGGCGGAATCAAAATCCCCAAGTGCGCGCAAATGCTGAAGGTCGTAGGCGACCTGTTTTCGCTTAATTCCTCTCGGATCCGATCGTCTGTATGCGTTGAGGTTGGACGACCCGACTCCATGATTTACGCGTGCGCAGCAATCGACTACGAAGATCAGGAGACAAAACCGACGATATCTAAGGCCTATCTGATGGCGAATGAGAGGAAGGGTACGCGAAGCGATTAGCATAGCGAACGCGATCACGAGGAACGCTGCGAACGTTCAACCGCGTATTTCAAACCTATTCTGGCTAACAAGGCCTCTGGAGAAAAAGCAATGGAGCCGGTAACGTGGTTACCTCGGTGGATCGCGGAAACACTTTTCTGGATCTACTACAATCAGACACTAATCGCCGGACTCACTGCTTTGGCGGTCGGGGTCATCACCGTCGGCACCCTTCGCCAGCAGATTGCTGAATCCAAGCAAATCGAGAGCGAGCGAAACACGAAATTGCATCGGGCGAACATTGCAGGCCTTCCTATCACATTCGTCGAAATAATGGACTATGCCGAGTTGTGCTGGACCGCTCGAATCGCAATCATATCTCAGTGGGCGACCTTCCAAGCTTGGGATCAGCAAACTGAGTTTTCGATCCAGTTCCAAGAACCTCCATTTCCCCACGAAGCATTTGCCTCAGTGAAAACGGCTATTGAGACGGCTGACGCTGATGACGCAGAAAAGTTGTCCGACCTCTTGGCCTTCGGCCAAGTTCACCATTCGAGGTCGCGATCGTTGATACGACAATTTTCGTTGCAGACGATTGATCGAACATATTGCACGACTAAGGACGAAGTTCAGCGATCCGCTCGGGACTCGCTTGAGCTTTGGTTCCGAGCCTCACGCGGCTTGAAATACGCGCGGCGGCATTCCGATCACGTGGAAGACTTGCCTGGGGTCGATGCGACGAATGAGTTCTTTTTCTCTATGCCATTGGCGATGAGGGAGGAAATGCGTACGTACTTGGAGCAAAATTGGGATCAGCACTGGCACCTTCGCTCGCCGTCGGCCTTATAGAGCCTGATAGCGCTGCACTCGGTGTCTGAATCTCAAGCCAAATTACAGATCGATATGTTCTGCAGCGGGCGCTCGAGGCTATTTCGGACTCTGGCTATCGTTCAAAGCCTCCAGTGACCGCCATGTCGGCACATATGCAGTCATCAAGGCCTTGAACAATCGCCCATGGTTTGGAACGCGAAGGTGAAGAAGTTCGTGAACAACGACGAAGTCCTGAAAGCTCTCCGGCTGATAAGCTAAATCGGAGGCAAATGTGATCGTTCCAGAGCTTGAGCACGAACCCCATTTGCGCGACATGTGCTGAACACGGATCATTCGGGGATTCACGCGTAGCTTTAATGCCCAGCGCGCAACGCGCTGCTTCAAGGAATCTTGCTCGGATAAGTAATTTGCCATGACCGAAGCGCTAATCCAGCACGTTTGCCATTATCAAATCGACGACGTTGGTACGGGCATCTTTCGGAAGGTTTATCAGCGGCCGATAGAGTAAGGCGCGCAATTGTCGCTGCTCGTCGGGGTTCACCTTGGCGTTGGGAAATCGCGCCAGTAACTTTTCTATCTCCATGGAAAGGCTTAGAGGATCAATCCCTCCGCTCTTTAAGGCAGCATCGTCTCGAAGAGCCCAGAAGGCAGCGAAGGCCTTCGCGGTTAGTCCTGTTTCTTTGGCCGCTTTTGCTGCAGCGTCTTTTTCCAAAGCAATAGCGGCCAGGAGGTCCATCGCGGCCAGCCCCGTTGTATTTCGCGTCTGAAGATCTTTCAGGATCCGTTCGGCTCGGTCTTTCAGCGGCTGAAGCACGGGGGCGACATCGGTGTTGTCGTCGATCTCCTTCTGCAATCCGCGCACGAGGTTAAAAACCTTGCCTTCGTCGGAACCCTTATCCGAGCGCATCGCCTCAAGCGTTTTGACATCGAAGGTCACGCTCTTGGTGAGGTTGCCTAACCCATCTTGCTTCGCGTTCTGTTCAACAAGTTGACGCGTCTTGTAAGCAAGGTCCGCGACATACCCGACCCTCTCGGCATAGGCGTTGCGGACGGTGGCATATAGCTGCGCCATCCGCTTGAAAGTTCCTATGTGATCGACCAGCTCCTTCGCTGGCGAGAGAATTTCCCAGAGGTTCTCGATGTCTTTGTAAGCCTCAAAGAACGCCTTTCGCGCTTCCGGCTCAAGGAACCTGCCATATACAAGCCGTTCCAAGCGTTCGTCGGCATCGCCGCCTTCACCTGCATCCAGGTATTCGACGGAAGCCTTCGCGATCTTTTCCAGAAAGTCTTTCATGAGGAGATCGAGATCCTCGATCACGCCATCAACATCTGAAGAGTCAAATTGCAGCGCCTTCTTGAGTTCGCGTAGGACGCCGACGAAATCGATGACCAGACCGATCTTCTTCTGTATGCCCTCCTTATCGACATACGGTCGGTTCACACGGGCCACCGCTTGAAGCAGAACGTGATCTCGCATCGGCTTATCGAGATAGAGGCAGTAGAGAAGGGGTGCGTCATAGCCAGTGAGCAGCTTGTCGGTAACGATCAGGATTTTCGGGTCCTTGTCGGCCTTCTTGAACAGCAGGCGGACATCTTCCTCGCGTTCATCACTGAGTTGCAGCTCGGCGACCAGCGGCCTATCCACCACGTCGGCGGCGTTCTCTGTGTAAACGGCCTCGGTCCATTCCGACGGCAGCAGTTTGTCAAAGGCCTGCTTGTACTTCGCGCAAGCCTCGCGATCGACTGCGACCACAAAAGCCTTGTAGCCGAGCGGTAGCACGTTTTTTCTGAAGTGCTCGGCGACAAAGGTGGCTACCTTTGTAACGCGATCATCCGCTTTTAAGAAGGCGCGCAGACCTACGGCCCGATCGAGAACCTTGTTCAACTCCTCGATGTCGGTCACGCCCTCGGCGGCGGCGAGCTCAAAGAACTCCTTGTCCAGCCGGTCAACCGGCACCGTCATCTCGCTTGGCGCAAGGACGTGCTTGATCGGCAGCGTGGTTTCGTCGGCGATCGATTCCTTGATCGAATATTTGTCGAGATAACCGGTTTCGTCCTCGGCGCCGAAAATCTTGAACGTGCCTGTGCCCTGTTCGGTGTTGGCAATGGGCGTGCCGGTAAAGCCGATGATCGTGGCGTTTGGCACCGACGCCATGAGATAGGATCCGAGGTCCTTTGCGACTGACCGGTGAGCTTCGTCGATGAACACGTAGATGTTGTCGCGAACGGACGAATCCTTTCGGATCGCCTCGAACTTGTGAATCATCGCAATGATCAGGCCGCGAAAGTCCGCATCCAGCAGCTGCTGAAGCTCTGCTTTCGTGTTCGCCCGCTTGATGGCGATATCCTGGTTCTGCATTTCGCCGAGCACGCGCTCGACCCAGCCCTTCAATTGCCCTTCAAGCTCGGTGCGATCAACGACGAGGATCACCGTTCCGTTCTGGAAGCGGTCCTTCTGTTCAAGGATGAGCTTGGCGGCCGTAAGCAACGTGAAAGTCTTGCCGGACCCTTGCGTGTGCCAGACGAGGCCGCGGGTCTTGGTGGGATCGGCGCAGCGGGCGACAATCGTATCGATGGCGCGGCGCTGGTGCTGCCGGAGGATCGATTTCCGCGTCTCGCTGTCCTGAACGTAGAACAGAATCCAGTGCTGAAGGGTGCGCAGGAAATCCGTTCGCTCGAAGAACGCCTGGACGGCGAAGCGATACGCTTCGTCGGGCGTCTGCTTCCAGCGCGCCATGTCGCGGCGGGTGGCGTTCCAGGTGACGCCATACCAATAATCGAGCAGGTGCGTAACGTTGAAGATCTGCGGCGCCCCTATCAGTTCCGGCGTCTCGATCTCATAGCGGCGCAGCTGCTTGATGCCGCGCTCGATGGCGTCGCCGTCCTTCGGGTTTTTGTGTTCAACGATGCAGACCGGCACGCCATTGATGAGAAACATTACGTCCGCCCTGTTGCCCTTGCGGGCAGGCGGCTTCAACGTCCATTCCCACGAAACGTGAAACTCGTTCGTATCGGGATGTTCGAAATCGATCAGCTTAACCCGGCGATGGCGCTTTTCGCCTTCGTCGTACCAGCCGCGTTCGCCGCGCAGCCACATTAGCATTTCGCGGTTTCCATCGACCGTGGCTGGGACTGCGTCCAGCGTTTCGATGATCGAGCGCAGCGCGTCCGCCGAAAGCCAAGCGTTGAACTCCGAGAGTTTCGCTTCGAGCTCATCGCGTAGGAGCATACCTGCCTCTCCGCCGCGCTTCTGCTTGGCGACTGCAGGCGTGAGCGGCGTCCAGCCGATTTCGACGGCATGCTTCACCATCGGAAACTGAACGGTGCCGGCCTCGCTGATCTTGAGGTCGCTCACGCGGCAACCCCGTCAAGAGAAGCTTGGTCGAGCGCTGAAAGGTCGAGATCGGCCACGCGAAATTCGCCGGTCATCAGCTTATGCAGCAGGGCTTTGAACAGGTCTTCAAGGAGCGCGCGCTTGCGCTTGTGCAGATCGATCCTGCGATCGAGCGCATTGAGGATCTCAACGATTTCATTCGCTTCGTCCGGATCGGACGGGCAGGGGACTCTGAATGTCTCGATGTCGTCGAGGTTCAGCGTCATTGTGCCGTGCGCCGAGGGCACAATCCGAGAAAGCAGGCGGTCCTTGGCGCAGTAGATCGCTGAGCGAATGTAAGTGCCTGAGAACTCCCCGCGAGAGACAAGGGCCTTCAAATCCTGATTGAATGCCATTGGGCGTGAAATCACCGCTACCGGCAGATCCTTGGCCAGGCCCATGCCACGAACCAGGATAAGCACTGCGTCCGCAGGCGCGATGCGACTTCCCGCTTCTGCCCCCTCTCTGCTCACATGATCGATGGTGTCATGCAGGGTCGGGACTTTCAGGTCTTTACCCGAGGCCCAGGGGATTTCACCGATCCAGTAGTCGGCGACGGACTTTCGCGGCGTTCCACCGCTCTGAATTTCACAAAGATCAACAATTGACCGAGCTTGCCAGTTCTCCGGCATCGTGCCGATGTCGGTTTCCTTCTGTGCCCCCCCGCGTAGCCCTCGCGCGAATAATTCTCGCATCGCCGCGCCTTTGAGCTTCCGAGATGCACGCTCGCAATGGGCTTCCAGAACCGATGCCCGCTGAATTGCTTCAAGGGCATCCGCGATTGCGATCTGATCTTTCGGGTCAATCGCCGGGATGGGCAAATCAAGCAATACGTTTTCAGGCACACGTTTGCGGCCGGTTGATCCTTCCATCCGTTCCGTAACGTAGTGACGGACATCAGGGTGAAGCAAATAGAAGAAGAGAAGCCGCGGGTCGTGTTGATCGGAGCGCGGATGAAGAGGGATTACTTCTGTCGTTGCGTATCCGAACGGCGCGGCCAGTTCTTGCACGAGGGCCTGTTTCCCGTTTTCGAACGACGGCGTAATCTTTCCAACGAGTATGTCTCCGTGCTCGAAGTAAGTGCCGCTCGCAATTTCATCAGGTGCCTTCATTGTGAAGGCAGGCAAATAGCTGCCATCCTGCGGAATGGCTTCCATTGCTGCGAACGGAATTGTCGGATATGTTGCGCGGTCAAGTCCACGCTGCTTCTTCGTAACTTCGTAGCCGTCGCCGACGCGAGACCAATGCCGGTCCCCGCCAAGTTGCGTATCAAGCAGGCTCATCGATCACCCCCGCAAGCAGCTTGGAGATTGTTACCGAAAGGCGATGCGTCTCCTTGTCGAGTTCGCTCAGTTCACGGACAAGCGCATTGACTGATTCGACCTCTGTAGAGCTGGACTGCCCAACCCATCGGCTCGGGCTTAGATTGTAGTCGGCCTCTTCGGCCTGTTGACGTGTGATGACCGCAATCTCCGCCTCGACAGGCTCGCCTTTGAGATATGCGGCTGCGAGCGCACGGATTGCGTCCTCAGGGATGTAGTTTTTTGGCTTGCCTTTCTTCAGTCGCTTGCTGGCGTTCAGCAGGACAATCTTGTCCTTGCGCGTCGCAGGCTTGCGCTTGTTCAGCACCACGATCACGCCGGCGGCGTTGGTGTTGTAGAAGAGGTTGTCCGGCAGCAGGATCACGCCGTCGATCAGGTCGTGATCAACGAACCATTTGCGGATGTTGCGCTCCTTATCCTCGTTCTTCGAGCCAGAACCGCGCGAGACAGCGCCGGTGTCGAGCACCACTGCCGCTCGGCCATTGTCGCCGAGGCAGGCAAGCGTGTGCTGAAGCCAGGCCCAATCGCCCTTGCCGGTGGTGACGCCGCCGGTGGTGCGGAAGCGATCGAACGGATCGTTGGCGAAGACATCCGGCGCAAAGGGCTGGTTCCACATCGGATTGGCGACGACGATATCGTGGCCGCGCACCTTGCCCTCGTTGGTGCGAAACTTCGGATTGATCATCGTGTCGCCGCGGGCGATCTCAATCTCCATATCGTGGATGATGCCGTTCATCTGCGCGACGGCGTAGCTTTCGGCCTGAAGCTCCTGACCAGTGAGTTTCAGCGGCACCTTAGCGGTCGGATCTAGCTCCCGTGCCACGAGTTGCAGCTTCACCAGAAGGCCCGCCGATCCGCAGGCATAGTCATGGCAATCCTCGCCGGGGCGGGGCCGCATGATATGTGCCATCAGGAAGCCGACTTCAGTCGGGGTGAAGAACTCGCCTGCGCTCTGGCCTGAGCCTTCGGCGAACTTCCGCAGCAAATATTCATAAGCGCGGCCGAGGAAGTCAGGCTGCACATCGGATAAGCCCAGCCGATAGCGCGGATCGGAAAACGTCTCGACCACGAGGCGCAGCTTTGCCGGGTTGATATCGCGCTCGCCGTTCCGCTCGGCGGCAAAGTCCACAACATCGATGACGCCGGAAAGCATAGGGTTCTGCTTGACGACCGCGCGCACCGCCTTGGTCAGGTGCTCGCCAATATCCCTGGGCTTGGTGCTCTGGCCCTTGTCGTCCAGTGGCCACTCCATGGCTTCGCGCCCGCTGATTGCGCCCCATCGCGCTTCCGGCGGTATATAGAAACGCAGAAGCGAGTGATCGCCCTCGGCGATCTCAAGCGCCGTATCGCGGTCGCCGTAATCTTCCGCAAGGCGCGCGATCTCGTCGTCGAACACATCGGATAGCCGCTTCAAGAACAGCAGCGGCAGCAGGTAGTCCTTGAACTTCGCCGCATCCTTCTCGCCACGAATCGAGCAGGCCGCGTCCCAGAGCATTTGCTCCATGGGCTTGGTGGAGGGCGCCGCTGATGTTGCTCCCCGGCGTCGACGGGTTACGCCCGCTGCGGATTCGGACGATTCGCCCGCGTCGTCGGCACTGTCTATTCCCGCCTCTTGTGCCAAGGCCATAATCACCTCGCGGGCTGCTTTCTGCGGCAGATTCGATCCGCCTTCCCAACGGTTCACTGTCGCAAAGGACACACCCAGCCGTTCGGCAAGCTGCTCCTGCGTGAAGTTCATCTTTGATCGAATTGCGCGAAGAGTCGCGGATACGGCTTGTGAATTTGTCATGTTTGAGATATTTGCTATATCGCAAAGCATGTCAAGAGCGAGTCGTGAGCCTCAATCTAGCACGTGGACAAAGCGGACCGAGCGAAACTTGACAGCGTACGCTGAAATGTTCCTATTTTAGGAGCGAACTGCTTGATCCTGATACGGGAACGTTTTATATGAAGCTGGTCGGCTTGGAGATTATAGAGGAGGCGCAGAAGTCTCACGCTGGCGCGGCCAAGCGCCTCTCGGCGTGGAAAGCCGAGGTTGCGTCGAAAACGACGGTCTGGAAGTCCTTCCAAGACATCCGAAATCGGTATCCAAAGACGGATAAAGTCGATGAGCGGTATGTTTTTGACATAGGCGGCAATCGGTACCGATTGATCGTAAAGGTCAATTTCGTAGCCGGCATTGTGGCAGTCCGATGGTTCGGCACGCATGCGGAATACAGCAAGATCAAAGTAGCGGAGGTTTAGACATGGCACGCATCACCCCGATCCGAACAGAAGCAGACCACAAGGCTGCCCTGGCGCGGATCGATGGGCTCATGGACGCCGCAGCCGGTACTCCCGAGGCTGATGAGCTTTCCGTTCTGGCTGACCTGGTTGAAGCCTACGAAGCGAAGCAGTTCCCGATCGAACTTCCGACGCCGGTCGAAGCGATTCGCTTCCGCATGGAACAGGCCGGGCTCGAACCGCGTGATCTCGAGCCTTACATCGGCAGTCGCGGAAAGGTGTCCGAGGTTCTATCCGGCAAGCAACCCCTGACTTTGGCGATGATCCGTGCACTTCATACGCACCTCGGTATTCCGGCTGAGGTTCTCGTTGCTGACTCGTCTTCTGGCGGGATCCTCGCAGATGCATCTTCTCTCGATTGGGCCCGGTTCCCGATCAACGAGATGTCGAAACGTCACTGGATTCGCTCGGTCGGCTCAGCGAAATCAAAGGCAGAGGATTTGATCGGCGAATTAATTGCGAGCGCCGGGGGAATGAAGGCCGTGCCTATGCCACTTTGCCGTCGCAACGACACGATGCGACAGAACGCAAAGACCGATACCTATGGCCTGTTGGCGTGGTGTTTGAAGGCGCTTGCCGCTTCTCGCGATCAGAAGCTGACAGGAAACTACAAGACCGATTCGATCACGCTTGAGGTCCTCACGAAGCTTTCAAAGCTGAGCGCATTCGAGGACGGACCAAGGCGCGCAAAAGACGCGCTGTCCGACCTTGGAGTCCACCTTGTTTGCTTGTCCCACTTGCCCAAGACTTATTTGGACGGTGCCGCCTTGCGAAGTGCCGAGGGCGGCGCACCGATCGTAGCGCTGACTTTGCGTTATGATCGGATTGATAACTTCTGGTTCTCGCTTCTTCACGAGCTCGCCCACGTTGGGCGCCACTTCAACGGCGCAGCTGAGGCATTCGTCGATGACTTCAGCCTTCGCGAAGCGCCGTCGCGGCATGAAGACCCTCGCGAAAATGAGGCGGACGAATGGGCGGAGGAGGCTTTGATCTCGAGGGAACTATGGGAAGCCGCCGACCTGACATCGAATGCAAGCTATTCCGCAATTATTGCATTCTCGCAGAGGGTAGGGGTTCATCCGGCAATTGTTGCAGGACGCGTGCGCCATCAATCCCGCAACTTCCGCGCATTTTCGCCACTTCTGGGAACTGGGGAGGTGCGCAAGCAGCTTGAGTTCATCACGTAAAAAAAGGGCGAGGCACAGCCTCGCCCAGAAGAAGATCCGGCAAGGTGATGACGCACCCTTGCAGGTGGCCAACCCGAACCGACCGTCTATTGACATCGCCATTAAGGCGCGGGGGCTCGGGAAAGCAAGTTCAATCTGCGTCAGATTGAAAGGATCACGCTATGAGCGGTCCATTGAAGCCGGGGACCAACGCGCCCCGTTCAGGTCAGTACGAGATTATTGGTCCCCGCGGGGGCGGAACCGGCAAGGAGCGAACTGTTGTTCGCAACGAGCCGCTCCCGCCGACTCCAAAGCCCGGAATGGGATATAGGCTCGTTGATCCCACGAAGAACGGCGCCGGTCGTAAGTGAAGTGGAGGCGTCGCAGTTCGCTGCGACGCCTTTCCTGCCCCTTGTGTATTTGCTTGGTTCACTCAGCATAAGGACTAAGCGTCAAGTCTGACGTCACGAGCACTCGGACCGGAGCACCCGGCCGCACCCGCAGGGTAGGGCGGATGGTGAGTTCGCGGTCGACGATGCGGCCGCCGGTGCGGGCGGCCTCCTGGGCGGCGGCGTCGCCGAGGCTGCGGGTGAACCCTTGGTCGTCGTCGCTTTCCGCTTCGTTGGCGACGATGCTGAGCACGGCCGAGAGCGCGATTGCGCCGCCGAGACGGCCGAGGTGATTGTCGGTTTTGTCCGAGATGCCGGCGGCGCCGCTGGGATCAGTTGCCGCCATACCGCCAAGGTCCAGCGACCAGCCGTTCGGCATGATGATCCGGTCCCAGCCGAGGAACACGCGCGTATCGCCGTAGAGCACTTCGCTCTCATACGTGCCGATGAGGCGCGCGCCCTGCGGGATCAGGAGATGATCGCCCGTGACGCTGTCATAGACCGGCGCCGTGACCTGCGCGATGACCTTGCCCGGCAGGTCAGAATTGACCGCGGTGACCAGCGCGGCGGGGATCACTGTGCCGGCCTGTAGCTCATAGGGTGAAGCGGGCGGGCGATAGGCGCCGGGGGCCTCGTCTTTGAGTGTGACCTGTTGGGTGAGGGGTTTGGCCGTTTGCGGGCGTTGCTCGAAGAAGAGCGGTGCCGGCGCCTCGGCGCGCTGAACGGCTGGCTCGGACCGGTAGGCGTCATGGTAGCCTGAGTCTTCGGGCATGTCTGACCAGCCACTGTCTTCCGGAAGATAGAGATCGTCGTCTTCGCCGAACCCTTCCGGCGGGCCGGCATCGCCCCAGAGCATGTCACGCGGTTCGTTCGGGTCGCGGGCTGGCAGCACCAGTGTTTTGGAATAGTCCGCCGGCATCGACGCGAGGCCTTCCGGCAGGTTGCTGGTGGCCACGGCGCGCGGTTCAGATGCGGCAGGCCCGGCATTGGCGGGCCGGTCCGAGAGACCGGTCAGCACGGCAAAGACCACGATGGTGCCGAACACACCAGCGCCGGTCATCAGCACACGGCGCGACAGGCGTTTCGGCGAGGGCGGGTGGGTGCGGATGTCGACGGGATTTGCGGGCTGGGGCGAGGGCGCTGCGTTTGTCATGGGCGGGCCGCCTCCTTCCGGTCGATGCGCACGGTGATGGGCTTCTTCTGGCCAAGGCGCAGCTCGGCCCGGTCAAACAGGCGGTCGACCACATAGGTC
The DNA here is from genome assembly GCA_000961695.1 of Hyphomonadaceae bacterium BRH_c29. Lineage (GTDB taxonomy): Bacteria > Pseudomonadota > Alphaproteobacteria > Caulobacterales > Hyphomonadaceae > Hyphomonas. The sequence continues at coordinate 1,528 of LADW01000015.1, read as the reverse complement.
TGGCCCTCGGCGCGGTAGTTGACGAGTTCAAGTCCTTCCCCCGTCCGCACGAACAGGGGCGGCATGTCCGCGGCTGCGACGTTCGAGCTGAACGCAATCCAGGTCTTCTTGCCATCATCCCAGACGCTGACCGGCGTCCAGACCGGCGCCTTTCGCCAGGGCGGCGTGATGTCATAGCCATAGTTCAGGACCGGGGGAGGCGGCGGGGGTGGCGGGGGCGGCGCTTCCGGGACAGGAGGCTTCGGATAGGACCAGGCGACCTGCGCCGTGTAGGTATCGCCGGCGACCGAGACCGCCTCGATCAGGTAGGCCCGCCGGTCCGTTGCCAGTACGATATTGGTCTTGAGTTTTGCGGCAAGCGGCTTGACGATGATCAGTGTGCGGCTGGTCTCGCCTGTACCCGTTAGCGTCTGCGACACCATCCAGCGGGTGGTATCGCCGGCCGCAATGTCCAGCACCGTCTCGCCGGGCTCCAGCAGGATCGTCGAGATATAGGACGGCGCGGTCTGGAGCTCGTAGAGCGCGCCGGGCGCATACGCATAGACGAGCGTTGCGTCTTCATAGGCCGCATTTGCAGCGCCCTGGCGCGCGGCCTTGTTCACCTCGGCGAGCGATTGCGGCGGCGCGCTGACACGTTCTGGCTTCATCGAAGCAGGCTCCGGTGTCAGGGGTGCTTCAGATTGGGTGTCTGGCGCCTGTTCTGTTTGGAGCGCGGGTTCGATCTCTGTGATTGGCTCGGCTGTGGGGTCGGCCTGGAGCAGGATTTCTGCGACGGGGGCAGTTTCAATGAGGCCAGTTGGCCCTTGTGTTTGCGGCGTGGCGCAGGCGGCAAGACCCAGAAAGGACGTTGCAATGAGGCAGGCGCGGGTCATTGGTCACGGCTCCAGCTGAACTCGGTGATGAAGAGGCCGAGCGGGTTCTTCGAGATCTCGTCGGCGCTGCGGGGCGGGGCGTGGGTGACGGTGAACAGGCCCGTATAATTGGCCCGCTCGGTCCGGCTGAGACTGCTCGTCTCCTCGCTCCAGCTGACCTGCCAGGACTTGTCCGAACGCTGGACGATCGAGCGGACATGCACCGTGCGTCCGGCAAGGCCCGTGTTCGCGAACGGATCATCCTGGCGGGCAATCTCGCTGAGCTTTGCGGCCGCCTGCGGCGTCAGGAACTGATAGGCCGCAAGCCAGTTCTCACGCAGCACGATCTGGTCGGTCGGCAGCGCGCGGACGTTCCTCACAAACTCGCCAATAAAATACGCCGTCTGCGCCGAACCGGGTGTCCAGGCGCCGTCGGCGACACGCACCGACAGGACCTGGCCTTCCGGCGCGACTTCTACGACATGCACGAAGGTGCGCTTCTGGAGCGCCACAAAAGTCAGTGACGCCGCCAGCGCTGCCGACAGGCCGAACGCGGCGAACGCCATCAGCCGCCAGCTGCGCGCTGACAGCACGGCGGAACCCATCCGCGCATCCCATTCGGCCTGCGCGCGCCGGTACGGGGTCTCGGCCGGGGGCGGGGCATAGGACCTCGCCGG
>LADW01000019.1 GCA_000961695.1 Hyphomonadaceae bacterium BRH_c29 | reverse complement strand
AATTGTCGCTATGATGTATTTCGCAGGATCATCCAACCCTTCCCGGACGTCGCAAGCCGCACTTGAAAAGCAACCGCTCTATTGGGTCGCACCGATGGACAAAAGCTACCGAAGCGATTCACCGGGCACGTCTCCCATGGGAATGGAACTGATCCCTGTTTATGCCGATGAGGCGGGCGCTGATGATAATCGCAACCTTGTGCGTATCAATCCGACCGTTGAGAACAATATTGGCGTTAGAACGGCTATTGTTTCATCAAGCGAGTCCCTACCGGTAATCGAAACAGTCGGCACCATACAGATAGACGACGACAACACATCGGTCGTGGACGTGCGCACCGAAGGCTGGATTGAACACATGCCCGTCAAAGCCATCGGTGATGAAGTGAGAAAAGGGCAACTTCTGTTTCAGATTTACTCCAGGCCGCTGGTCAGCGCGCAGGATGAGTATCTGCAAGCGACACGAATGGGCAGTACGAATTTGATTTCTGCCACACGGTCTCGGCTCTTATCGCTGGGCATGAGTGAGCGCGCAATTCAGAATCTTCGCGAGAGCGGTCAGTCGGAGCGCCTGATGAATATCTATGCGCCCAGAAGCGGCATTGTTACGCAGATGGGTGCAGGCGAAGGCGGTTTCGTAAAGCCCGGAATGAATGTGCTCAAGATTGCTGATCTCAAATCAGTCTGGGCCATTGCTGACGTATTTGAAGACCAGGTACATCAAGTGCATCCTGGTCAAGACGTATCCATGCGGATGAGCGGCATGCCTGGGCGCGAATGGAAAGGCAAGGTTGAGTACATCTACCCCACCGTAAATGCCAAGGCGCGAACGGTTCAGGTTCGTATCGGATTTGACAATGCGGACGGCCTCCTCAGGCCCGATATGTTTGTGCGCCTTCGTGTCGAGACAGGCTCGGATATGCCGGCGATGGATATGCCGGGTACTCTGGTCATTCCACGTGAAGCGCTCATTCGAACCGGACGCACGGAACGGGTCATACTGGCATTGGGGGATGGACATTATCAGCCCGCCAAAGTCGTTTCCGGACAGGAAATTGGAGATGATATTGAAATCCTTTCCGGCCTTGGCGCCGGGGAAACCATTGTCGTGTCCTCGCAATTTCTTCTTGATTCAGAGGCCAGTCTGCGCGGCACGGTTCTGAGAATGACCCCGGGAGCGCCTGAGATTTCAGCGTCGAATATGGAGCTCTCTTCTGAAAATTCCGATGTGAAACAGGTCAGCGAAGTACAGACGAAAGGGACGGTCGTTTCGGTTATGCAAGAGCACGGCATGGTAACGATTGATCACGCCCCCGTAGCGGCACTCGATTGGCCGTCCATGACAATGTCGTTTGTCACAAAGCCAGACCTGCTCAAAGGCATAAACAAGGGAGATCATGTCGATATCACCATTCTGGTAACGCCGGACAGCAACGACAATTATGTCCTCTCCGATATCCAGAAAATGCGTATGGACAAGGAAGGTAAGCAATGATCGCTCGTCTCATACGCTGGTCGATTGGCAATCGCCTTTTGGTCATTCTTTTTGCAATCATGCTCGCCGTGTGGGGTGGATATACGGTCAAGAATACGCCGCTGGATGCCATACCCGATCTGTCCGATGTGCAGGTCATCATCAAAACCACTTATCCAGGTCAGGCTCCGCAAGTTGTCGAAGACCAGGTAACTTATCCGCTAACCACGGCGATGCTCGCCGTCCCCGGCGCTGTAACGGTTCGTGGTTACTCTTTTTTCAATGACAGCTTTGTCTATGTTATTTTCGAAGACGGGACGGATCTGTATTGGGCCCGTTCGCGCGTTCTTGAATATCTCTCGCAGGTCGCCCCCACCCTGCCCGCAGCTTCACGTTCTGCCCTTGGACCAGATGCAACCGGGGTTGGTTGGGTCTACCAATACGCGCTCGTCGACAGAACCGGCGGGCACGACCTTGCCCAGCTTCGGTCCATACAGGACTGGTTCTTGAAGTATGAACTGCAAACCATAGAGGGCGTATCAGAAGTCGCAACGATTGGCGGCATGGTGAAGCAGTATCAGGTCGTGGTCGATCCAGAAAAACTCCGTACCTATGGAATACCGCTGGAGAAAGTCCAGTCGGAGATTGTGCGCGGTAACCAGGAAACGGGGGGGCGCGTTATTGAAATGGCTGAAGCCGAATATATGGTCCGGGCCTCCGGCTATATTAAGGGCATCAAAGACCTTGAGGTTATCCCATTAGCGGTCACCGAAAAAGGAACGCCTATTCTGTTACGTGATGTTGCGCAGATTCGTCTTGGCCCGGAACTTAGGCGCGGGATTGGCGAACTAAACGGCGAGGGAGAGGCCGTGGGCGGCGTAATCATCATGCGCTATGGCGAAAATGCCATGCGCACGATTGATCTCGTCAAAGAGAAACTTGAAACATTGAAGGAAAGCCTTCCTGAGGGGGTCGAAATCGTGACCACATATGACCGCTCATCACTGATTGAGCGTGCCGTGGACACATTGAAAGAGAAACTGCTCGAAGAATTCATCGTCGTGCTTCTGGTCTGCGCATTGTTTCTTTTCCACATCCGCAGTGCGCTTGTTATCCTTCTCAGCCTGCCCTTGGGAATTCTGGCGGCATTCATTATCATGAACGCTCAAGGCATCAATGCCAATATCATGTCGCTTGGGGGTATCGCGATTGCCATCGGCGCCATGGTCGACGCTGCGATTGTCATGATTGAGAACATGCACAAACATATCGAGCGAACACCCCTGACCAGGGACAACCGCTGGCAAATTGTTACCAAGGCTGCCGTTGAAGTCGGGCCGGCCTTGTTCTTCTCTCTCTTGATCATAACATTCAGCTTCCTGCCGATTTTCGCGCTCGAAGCCCAGGAAGGACGCCTGTTTCATCCCCTTGCGTACACCAAGACCTATGCTATGGCCGGTGCCGCGATGTTATCCGTCACACTTGTGCCCGTTCTTATGGGGTACTTCATTCGCGGAAAAATTCTGCCAGAGCACAAGAACCCCGTGAACTGGCTGCTTATGACCGTCTACAAACCGTTCATAAATCTGGTTCTCAAAGCCCCCTCCGCGATGATATTGGTGGCAATTCTCGTGATGATGAGTGCACTTATTCCTTTGAACAGGATGGGCAGTGAATTCATGCCCGATCTGGATGAAGGTGACTTGCTGTACATGCCAAGCGCCTTCCCGGCGGTGTCTGCCGGGAAGATGTCCCAAATCCTGCAGCAAACAAACAAACTCATCATGACTGTTCCCGAGGTGGAAACAACATACGCCAAAGCTGGCCGCGCCGACACGGCAACTGATCCTGCGCCGCTCACCATGGTTGAAACAACCATCCGACTGAAGCCGAAAGAAGAGTGGCGCGAAGGGATGACCACAGAGAAACTCAAGAAAGAGCTCGATAATCTTGTCCAGGTCCCAAGCCTCACCAATGTCTGGATCATGCCAATCAAGAACCGAATTGATATGCTGGCGACAGGCATAAAAACGCCCATCGGGATAAAAGTCGCCGGACCGGATCTGGAAGAAATTGGCGATATCGCTCAGCAGATAGAAGCCGTCATCAAAGATGTTCCGGGCACCGCTTCTGTTTACGCCGAACGCGTCACAGGTGGTCGCTTTGTCGATGTGGACATAAAACGCGAAGAAGCCGCGCGTTTTGGTCTGAACGTTGCCGACGTCCAGGCTTTCGTGCAGACGGCCATAGGTGGCATGACAGTGACGCAATCGGTCGAAGGTCTGGAACGCTACCCGGTGAATGTGCGCTATCCACGCGAATATCGCGACTCGCTTGAACGCCTGAAAAACTTGCCCGTCGTTACAAAGACGGGTGCCCAAATTCCTCTGTCCCGACTTGTCGATATTTCCATATCTGGCGGACCTGGCGTCATCCGCAGTGAAAACGCCCGCTTGAATGGCTGGATCTATGTCGATATTTCAAACGTCGATATTGGCAGCTATGTAAAGAACGCAAAGAAATCTGTTGAGATGATTGATTTACCTGCCGGATACTCCCTTTCCTGGTCTGGACAGTACGAATACATGGAGCGCGCTAAGCAACGACTCAGCGTTGTCGTCCCTCTTACGCTCGTTATCATCCTGCTGTTGCTGTTCCTGAACTTCAGGCGCATCACTCCGGTTCTGATCATCATGGGAACCCTGCCGCTCGCACTCGTTGGAGGCCTTTGGTTCCTGGATATCCTTGGTTACAATATGTCTGTTGCCGTCGGGGTAGGATTTATCGCCCTGGCGGGTGTTTCTGTAGAGATCGGTGTGCTGATGATTGTTTACCTGGAGCAAGCTCTCACTGTACAAATCGCGCTGGCAAAGGAAGAGGGCCGTGAGCTCACGCGGGAGAACTTGCGCACCTCAGTCATCGAGGGCGCCCTTCTGAGGGTCCGCCCAATCATGATGACGGTAGCTGTCGTCATAGCGGGCCTCCTTCCAATTATGCTCGGCTCAGGTACAGGCTCAGAAGTGATGCGCCGCATCGCCGCCCCCATGGTTGGCGGCATGACAAGCGCAACAATCCTGACACTGCTCGTCATTCCTGCCGCATTCCTGATCTGGAAGACGCTGGCTTTGAAATTGCCGAAGAACCAAGTGACCGCCAGCCAAAGTATTTAGAAAGCTGCCTGTTTCTTTTGCCAGTCACCATGGGCAAGCACATGGTGACTGGCGCACATGCGTGCTTGCGACAGTGCCCCCGTCAGTTGGTGACATGTACACGCCTGCACGGACGCCTCAGATGCCAACTGCTGTCGGTGCAATCCTGTGTGTGACTGGCCCGTCTGAGCGCATGGCGGAGATTCAGGTTAAAAAAATGGCGAAAAACAGGGGACCAGGATTTGCAAACCGTCTCTTTCATCTGGTGATATTTCTTAGTGATTTTTGAAGGATCGCCTGTTATGAGGCACATCATGCGTTTGTCCGGATTCATCCTCAGCGTCAAAATATGGCTCGCAGCTTGTCTGGTCGCGACCATGTTGATTGGTCCTGCGTCGGCTGATGTACATGCGATGGATCCCGATACCATTGCCTGCCAGGCGCTGGATGACCAACTTGCGGCATCCGGTCCAGACCGCACCGACGATGGGCAGTCTCGTCCAGATCACGATCACCACGCGCATACCTGCGGCAGTTGCCATTTCCATCTGGTCGGATCTTTCCCATCCAGATTCGTTTCCCCCTGGGGACTTCGGACAGTCGTTCTGCCCGAGGCGAACATGTTCGCGCCTCGCGCCGGTCCCTTCGGACTCTACCGCCCTCCCCGTGTCTGACCTGACACCATAGCTGCGGCTCTGCCGTCGGCATTTTTCAGGTCATCACGAGGAAATTATCTCAATGAACACATTCAAGCAGGGCGCATGTTGCGCCCTGATCGCAGCTGTCCTTGCGGGCACTGCGGTCGCGGCTCCGTGCAGCGGACCAAGGGTCACTGCCACCGCAATCCAGGCAGGCGAGCCTTTATCACTCGACGCCGTACTGGCAGAAGTCCGCAATGCCTCCCCGGAAGTGCGCAAGGCCGCATTGGAAACACGCGCTCGCGAGGCGGACGCCGATCAGGCCGGACGCTGGCTCAATCCCTCCATCGGATTGGAACTTGAAAATTTTTCAGGCTCCGGCCCCCTCGCCGGCTTTGATCAAACCGAGACAACGTTCTCGATCGCCCAGACATTCCAACTGGGCGGCAAGCGAACAAAACGACAGCGCGCCGCCCGTGCCAGTGCCGCGCTTGCAACGGCAGAATGTAGCGCCATCCTGCGTGAAACAGAACTGGAGGCGGTGACGCTCTTCTATGAACTGGACGCAGCTGTCCAGCTCGTCCGTCTCGCCAATCAATCGGCCGACCTGGCGGACACGCTCAGCGAAACCGTTGGCAAGCGAGTGGATGCAGGCGCGGCCGCGCCACCGGAACTTTCCCGGGCGAAAGCCGATGCTGCAGCCTTGCGCGCAGTGGCCGCACAGACACGCGGTGACATGGAATCCCTTCGCTACGATCTCAGCGCATTGTGGGGAAGCGCCGACCCGGTCTTCGAGGCACCTGTCCAGCCAATGACGGCGCCCGCCGACCCCGGTCCTGCCAACCTGGGCCAACACCCCGCCATCAAAGTAGCCGAAGCGGGCATCGTCGCCCGGCAGGCAGAGCAGGATCTGGCGCGCGCGCAAGGGATTCCTGATCTTACGCTAAGTGCCGGCATGCGGCAGTTTGAACAAACGGGCGATACCGCCTTCCTTCTGGGCGTCAGCGTTCCTGTCCCATTGTTTGACCGCAACCGGGACGCAACCCGCGCCGCGGGTTACAGAACCGATGCCGGTCGCGCCGACCGGGCGGCTGTGGAGGCAAGATTGCTTGCCAGCCAACGTGCGTCAGTCGCTCAGGTCCGCGCGGCCCAGGAACGCCTGGCCCTCCTTGAAAACGATGCCCTGCCCTCTGCCAGGGCGGCCTATGAAGCATCCGTCCAGGGCTATGCCGCAGGCAAGTTCGATCTCACTTCGACCCTCGATGCCCGTAAGGGCCTGATCGACGCCGGCGTGGCCGTGATCGATGCCGCCCGCGCCCTGAATACAGAAAACATGCGCCTGCGAAGCCTGATTGGCGCCGCCCCCTTTAATGGAGACATCCAATGAAACAGTCCCTGATCCTGACAACAGCCCTACTGAGTTTGACAGCCCTGCTGTCTGCCTGTGGCGAGACTTCAGCTGCAGAAGGCAATGCCAGCGCCGCAGCTTCGGCCGCTAATGACGCGCACGGACACACGCCGTATGAGGCATTCTCGGCCGCCGACAAGGAGAAGGACTCCGAAGGAAGCGCCACCCACGACGAACACGGCGAAGACGAAGGCGATGTCGTCAATTTGACCGAAGCAGAAGCGCGCGAAGCGGGTATCGAACTCAGCGAGGCGAAAATGGCCGAAATGGGCCAGTCGCTCAGCCTTCCAGCGGAAATAAGGTTCGACGCTGACAGGGTGGCGAATGTCTCACCCAAGGTCAGCGGCGTGGTCGCAAAGCTCTATGCCAGCGAAGGCGATCATGTGAAGCGGGGCCAAACGCTGGCACTGATTTCCAGTCGCGATCTCGCGGGCCTGAAAGCCGCCTGGCAGAAAGGTGAAACCGGCAAGGCCCTGGCCGCTCAGGCCCTCGCGCGGGAGGAACAACTCTGGGCCGACAAGATCACATCCGAAGCCGATGTCCAGGCAGCCCGTGCGGAATTTGAAGCCGCGAAAGCCGCGAGTGATGCGGCCGAAAACGAGCTGCACGCTGCCGGTGTCAGTCACGAAGCCCTGGAGAAGGTCGCGACAGCAAGAGATGGCGACAATGCCAATTCCTACCTGACCGCGCCGATTTCCGGAACGATTGTCCGGCGCGCAGTCACGCTTGGCCAGACGGTCGCCGCGGGAGATGCCGGCGCCGACACGCTCTTCACGATCGCGGATGACAGCGTGGTCTGGGCAGACATCGCCGTCTACAAACAGGACATTGGTCGTATACGTATTGGCGCACCTGTCGCGCTGAAGACCGACGCAGGAAATGTCCTGGCGCTATCGACTGTCGCTTTCGTGCTTCCCGTCATCAATGAAACCTCTCGCACCGCGACGGCACGGGTGATTGTGGCCAATACCGATGGCAGCCTGACGCCCGGCCAGTTTGTGACGGCCGATCTCAGTGTCGGCAATGCAAGCCCCGTGGTGCGGGTCCCGCAAACAGCCGTCCAGATTGTCGAGGACAAACCGTCGATCTTTGTTCCCGTTGAAGGCGGTTTCGCCCCCAAGCCCGTGATGATCGGTGCAACGGCCGGCGGCTTTGTCGAAATTCGTTCAGGCCTGGCGGTCGGCGAGACCTTTGTCTCGCAAGGGGGTTTCACCCTCAAGGCCCAGCTTGAAAAAGACGCCTTTGGCGATGGACACGGACATTAGGACCAACAGACATGACCAATTTTATGCACCGTATCGCCGGGGGCCGCCTCCTGGCAGCCATCGCGGCACTCGCCATGACGCTCGGCGGCCTGTTCGCCTTCCGGGCCCTGCCCGTGGACGCCTTTCCGGACGTCACGCCCTCCCTGGTCCAGGTCTTTACCGAAACCGAAGGCCTCGCCCCGGAGGAGGTCGAACGCTACGTCACCTATCCGATTGAGACGGCCATGTCCGGCCTACCGAAACTCAAGAGCATGCGCTCGGTCTCGAATTTCGGCCTGTCCGTGGTCAACATCTATTTCGAAGATGGGACGGACGTCTATTTTGCCCGCCAGGTCGTCGGTGAACGTCTCGCTGAGGCGCGCGGCAACATTCCGGACGGGTTTGGTGACCCACAAATGGGCCCGATCTCGACGGGCCTTGGTATCATTCTCTATTTCAGACTGGATGATTCCAGCGGGACGCGGGACCTTGTTGAAATGCGTGAGATCCAGGACTGGATCATCAAGTACCAGCTGCAAACCGTTCCGGGCGTAACAGAAGTGCTCTCGCTTGGCGGCTTCGAAAAGCAATACCAGGTCCGTCTCGATCCGGATGCTTTGCTCGCCTATGATATCCAGATTGGCGACGTGATTGGCGCGCTGGAGCGTGGCAACAAGACCGAGGGCGCGCAATTCCTCGAAATTGGCGCGGAGCAGTACACCGTGCGCGGCGTTGGACTGGCCCGGTCGGTCGATGACCTTGCCGAAATCGTTGTCAATGTTGATGACGGCCGCCCCGTCCGCGTCCGCGACCTGGGCGAAATCGTCATCGGCGGCGGCGTCCGACAAGGACTTGCCACGGCAAATGGCCAAGGCGAAGTCGTCGCCGGCCTCGTGCTGAAACTCTATGGCACCAACACGTCTGACGTGATCGCCCGTGTGCAGAAGCGCTTTGAGGAAATCAACGCAAGCCTGCCCGAAGGCGTGACGGCCATCCCCTACTATGATCAGGGCACGCTCGTGAACAAGGCTGCCGCAACGGTGACGACCGCGCTCTGGCAGGGCGGTCTTCTTGTGGCGCTTGTTGTCTTCGTCTTTTTGGGCGGTTGGCGGCCAAGCCTCGTCGTCGTTCTCTCTATTCCCTTCTCTGTCGGCTTTGCATTCATCGCGATGAACGTGCTCGGCATCAGTGCCAATCTGATGTCGCTGGGCGGTGTCGCCATTGCCATCGGGATGATGGTCGATGGCGCGATCGTCATCGCGGAAAATGTCGATCGGAGTCTCCGGGAAAGCGCAGGCACGGAAGATCAGCGGAGCGTCGTTGCACGCTCGACTGCCGAGGTCATTGCGCCCCTGGTTGCCGCTGTCGCAGTGGTCATCGTTGTCTTCCTGCCGCTGTTTTCGCTGCAAGGCGTTGAGGGCAAGACGTTCCGTCCACTCGCCGCATCTGCTGCGCTTGCGATGACCGGTTCGCTTTTTTACGCCGCGCTGATTGCGCCGTCCCTTGCAAATGGCCTGATGCGACGCGGAAAGGCAAAAAGCGAAGAGAAGCCTGACCTTATCGCCCGCTATGTCAGCTCACTTGCTGGCTTTTTCGTCAGGCAACGCATGGCAGCCATTGTGATGGCTGCGGTGCTTCTTTTGGCAGGCGGGCTCGCCGGCTCGCGGCTGGGCTCGGAATTTACCCCCTCGCTGGAGGAAGGTGATATTCTCCTGCGGGTCACGATGGCTCCATCAATCTCGCTGACAGAAGCCGCTGCAACAACAACGCGGGTCGAGAAGCGGCTGCTGGACGCATTTCCGGAGATCAAGTCGATCGTCACCCGTATCGGGCGCGGCGAAGTCGGCGCGCATGCGGACCCGACCAATAGCGCAGAAGCCTTCGTTGAACTGCAACCGCGCGATCAGTGGCGCGAAGGGATGTCTCCGGAAGACTTGCGTACGGCCATCTCGGAAAATCTGGAATCGGTGCCAGGTATCGTTGCAAGCATCGGGCAGCCGATTGCCATGGCGGTCGATGAACTCATCACCGGAACACGTGCTGAACTGGCGGTAAAGATATTTGGGCCCGACACGGAAATCCTGTTGGACAGGTCGCAAGTGCTCCAGACACTCCTGCAGCAAGTTGACGGCGCTGCTGAAGTCCAGGCCGATCAGATCACCGGCGCACCGCAACTCGTGGTGACGGTGGATCGGGCCGCCCTTGGCCGTTACGGGCTCGACGTCGAAGACGCACTGGATGCGCTTCGCGCCTCCGTCGGCGGCGCCGAAGCCGGTGCCTTGTTCGAAGGTGTTCGCCAGTTCCCAATCGTCGTGCGCCTGCATGAAGAGAACAGGGATACACCCGAAGCGATCAGCCGCATCGTGCTGGAATCGCCATCGGGCGCACGGGTACCTCTCGAAACCGTCGCCAGAATCGAGACGATCATCGGCCCGCGCCAGATCACACGCGAGAATGGCGAACGCTTCATCACGGTTCAGTCGAACGTGAGGGGGCGTGATATCGGTTCCTTTGTCGCGGAAGCCCAGGCGCTGACTGATTCCCAATTGGAGTTGCCTCCCGGTTACCGGCTTGTCTGGGGCGGCCAGTTCGAACTTCAGCAACAGGCGAACGCCCGTTTTGCCGTGGTCATTCCGATCACGCTCGGTATCGTGCTCCTGATCCTGTTGATAACTTTCGGCCGGTTGAAGTCGTCGGTCCTCATCTTGCTGAATATCCCGCTGGCCCTGACGGGGGGCGCACTGGCGCTCTGGATAACCGGGCTTCCGGTTTCGGTTCCCGCCACAGTCGGGTTCATCGCCCTGTTCGGGATCGCCCTCGGAAACGGCATGGTGCTCGTTAGTTTCATGGATGATTTTGCGCGGGCTGGCCGAAACCTCGATGATCTCGCCATCGAGGCGGCGGGTCTTCGGGCGCGACCTGTTCTGATGACGGCGATGACGACAGCGCTTGGACTTGCCCCCCTGCTCTTCGCGACAGGAGTCGGGGCCGAAGTGCAACGGCCGCTAGCAACTGTCGTGACAGGCGGGCTGGTTTCGTCGACCTTGCTCACCCTGCTGGTGATGCCTGCGCTGCATCGCTGGTTCGCTCCGAAGCCGGAAAGCCATCACTCGCTTCTGGAGTCCGAACACGTCCATCCTGCCGTGACGGTGTGAGTCCCCAGGCCGTGGGCGGTTATTCCGCCCACGGCGCAAGGCCAGATAGGAGACCAGATTGACCTCGCCAAACAAACATGATCACGACCGCAAGGAGACCAGCCATGGCCACGCGCATGATGGCTGGCTGA
>LADW01000045.1 GCA_000961695.1 Hyphomonadaceae bacterium BRH_c29 | reverse complement strand
CTTCGCTCTTGATGGATGTCATTCCAACTGCAACGGGCACGCCGCGCCAGCACTCAATAATACTCAATTGCATAGTTTATCTATTCATACCGTCACGATTCATAAACCAAAAAAATCCTTGAAGTATAAATGCCCGCAATACATACTCAGGCACAATACAGATCAACAGGGGCTGATTTGTGCGCTTGATTTCATGCATGCCAGACTGGCTGATGCATTTCCGCGCGCGTGTTCCTGAACAGTTGCCGGCGCTGAGAAGGCCCAATCCCCGGGCCCATCGGCGTTTATCGCCACTTCGTCATGCGTGCCTTCTGCCAAGGTGGCATGCGAAGTCCCACACAGACGTCAAGCAAAGTCCCCACCCAGCCTGACGACTATTCCCAGGGGGTCTGCGCCGGCAAACCCACTCCCCTGATGGTTCACACAGAATGAAGCGCATCAGGCGTCTTCTGATTCGATCCGGGCTGAGTCGGCACGTTTGCGCCGCGCGGTGAGGAGGCCGATAACGGCGCCCACAACCAGAAGCAGGAACGGACCGATCCAGAGGACCGCCCCGCTAAGCCCACGCCCCTTCGGACGGAACAGAACGAATTCGCCATACCGGCTTTCGAACCAGTCGCGCACTTCCTGATCAGACGAGCCTTCCCCGATCATGTCACGGATACGGGCGCGCATGTCTTCCGCAATCGGCGCCGCAGATTGGGAGACCGGCTCGTTCTCGCAGGCGACGCAGCGCAACTCCCGCATCAGCGATTGCGCACGGGCCTCCTCCGCCGGGTCCTGCAGCGGCGCATCTGTCGCCAACGCGATCATGACGGACAGCAGCAGCGCCTTCATCGCTTCACCTTCACCAGGCTGAACAGGCCACCAAGGCCGATCATCAGAACACCGAGATAGACAAGGTCAATCAGCGGGTTGAAGTAGACCCGGAACACCCAGCGCGCCTTGCCGTCTACCACGCGCTGCTCGCCAATCGCAGCATAAAGGTCGCCCGTGCCGGTCTTGAAGATCGCGGTCTCCGTCGTCGGCATGCGCGCGGCGGGGTAATAGCGCTTCATCGGCTCCAGCACGGTTTTCACCTTGCCCTTCACGGCGGTCAGCACGGCCTTGTCGGCATACCAGTTCGGCCCTTCGATCGAGCCGACATCGTCCAGCGTCAGCGTCCATCCGACGGCCTCGCCCGAGTCGCCTTCGGCCAGCGCCACGGTCGTTTCATAGCGTCCGGTCGTTTCCACGACGGCGCCGATGATGAACAGGCCGACGCCCATATGCGCCAGTGTCATGCCCCAGACGCGCGGAGAGACGCGGAACACGCGCTTCAGCGTCACCGCCCGTCGCCGCAGCTCCCAGATCGCGCCGCCGATCAGCCACACGCCAAGCGCCAGGCCGAAAGCTGCGCCGAGCGAGATATTCCAGAGGCCGACGCCGAGGGCTGCGAACACGGCCACGAGAGCGGCACCAGCAATCGCCCAGCGCGTCCATTGCGTCATGTCGGCTTTGCCCCAGGCCCAGCTCTGCGCCACCGGCAGAAGGACCAGCAACACGGCGAGGATTGGCACGAAGGTCAGCCGGAAATACGGTTCGCCAACGGACATCGTGCGCCCCGCCGCTTCCGCCATCAGCGGGAACAGCGTGCCCAGCAGAACGGTCAGTGCCGCCACGACCAGCACGATATTGTTCGCCATCATGGCGCCTTCACGGCTGCCGACCAGCCAGGGCTTGGCGCCCTTGAGACCCGGTCCGCGCCAGGCGAACAGGCCCAGCGCCATGGCGCCATACGCCATCAGCCCGAACAGAAGGATCGTTCCCCGCTTCGGATCAACGGCAAAGGCATGCACAGAAGTCAGCACACCGGAGCGCACGAGGAAGGCGCCCATGATCGAGAACAGGAAGGCCAGCACGGCCAGCAGTGCGGTCCAGGCCGCGAAATTCTCACGCTTCTCTGTGACGATGACCGAGTGCAGCAGCGCCGCCCCGATCAGCCACGGCATCAGCGACGCATTCTCCACCGGATCCCAGAACCACCAGCCGCCCCAGCCAAGCTCGTAATAAGCCCAGTAGGAGCCGAGCGCGATGCCGATGGTGAGGGGCACAAACGCCGCCAGCGACCAGCGCCGCGCTTCCTTGGCCCAGACGCGGTCAATCCGTCCTTCCATCATGCCGGCGGCTGCCAGCGCGAAGACAAAGGAATAGCCGACATAGCCGAGATAGAGCATTGGCGGGTGAAACGAGAGCGCCGGGTCCTGCAGCAGTGGGTTGAGCCCTGCGCCCTGGAACGGCGCCGGATCAAGCCGCAGATAAGGTGAGGAGGCAAACAGGAGATAGCCCATCGCACCGGCTGCCAGAAAGCCTTGCACACCAAGCGCGCGCGCTTCGAATGTCGCCCGGTCGGTCTTCATCAGCACCGAGGCCGCCGCGCCGAAGCCCAGCGTGACCAGCGCCCAGAGCGCCATCGAGCCTTCGTGGTTCCCCCATGTGCCGGCGATCTTGTAGAGCATCGGCTTCAGCGTGTGGGAGTGCTTGGCCACCAGCGCGAGCGAGAAGTCAGATACGGCAAAAGCGTGCACCAGCGTCAGAAAGGAGAACGCCATCAGGCCAAATCCGGCAATCGCCGTCATGCCAGCCCAGCGCCGCTCGCCCCTCAGGCCGAGAATCGTCTGCGCAATGGCAGCTCCCAACGCGAGGAAAGCCGCAAAATGCCCGGCTTCGATCATCCGCCGATGGCCTCGGGCCGCAGCTCGCGGGGCTGATAGTTCTCGTCATGCTTGGCCAGGATCTGGCGGGCGACGAAGATGCCGTCTTTCGCGAACTTGCCGACCGCCACAACGCCCTGCCCTTCGCGGAACAGGTCTGGCGCGATGCCGGTGAACGAGACGGTGATATTAGCGTCGCTATTGTCGATCACGGTGAACACCATGGTCGCGCCCTGATCGGCATAGGTCAGGGAGCCGGGCTCGACCCAGCCTCCGACCTTCACTTCGCTGCCAGATCTGGGCAGGCCTTTCTCCGCCAGCGTTCGCGGCGTGTAGAAAAGATTGGCGTTCTGGCGCAGGGCCACGAACGCAAGGCCAGACGCCGCCAGCAAAAGCAAGGCGGCGATGCCAAACGTGTAAAGTCTTCGGGTTCGGGCGCGCATACCCCTCTTATAGTCTGCCCTGCGCCGAAAGGGGAGTGCGGCAGATGTATCTCACCTGCCGCACCCATTTCCCTATTTGCCGCGTGCCCAGCGCAGAGCCGATTCGGCCACGCGCGCGCCGAACTGGCGGGCGGTTTCGAGGTCACCCTTGCGAGGGGCCTCTTCCGGTGTCGCATCGGACGGCGAGACGGCCAGGGCGCCGCTAAAGCCAGCGGTCCAGTTCACATCATCCGGCCCGTGGGCCTTGGTGTTCGAGGGCATGATGCCGGTGCCGACCCAGACCTGGCTGTGCTGCATGGCCAGCGTCATGAAGTACTGGATGGTCGAACCCTTGTCGCCATTGAGCGAGGCGGAGTTGGTGAAACCCGCAGCGATCTTGTCCTTCCAGACCTGCGTGAACCAGGGCTTGGACGTGGCATCGGCGAACTTTTTGAACTGCCAGGCCGGGCCGCCCATATAGGTCGGGCTGCCATAGATGATGGCGTCCAGCTCGGCGAGCTTCTCGAACGTGCCCTCCGGCAGGTCGCCATTCTCATCGATGCGGAAGACGCTGACGTCTGCCCCATCCACAGAGGCCGCCCCGGCTGCGACGGCTTCCGCCTGTTTCACCGTGTGGCCATAGCCGCTGAAGTACACAATTCCGACTTTCGACATAACGCGCTCCATAAATCTCTCTCGGCCTTCCTGGCCGGCGGTGCAGATATGGCGAAGCAGTTCCCTTGAAAAAGTAGGTTCCGATTAGTAACTAAAGGACCAACAGGTACGTCACGCAGCAAACAGGCGACTTTCGATGGCCACGCAAAAACTGAATAAGACTCATGCACATAGCGCCTGCCCCATGGATTCGCTGCTGCAGACCATTTCGGGGCCCTGGACCAGCTACATTCTCTGGCTGCTTTCCAGTCAGGGCACGCTGCGCTTCGGCGAGCTGAAGGCGAAAATGCCCGGCATTTCTTCCAAGGTGCTGACCGAACGCCTGCGCATGCTGGAAGGCGCCGGCCTCGTGAACCGCGACTACAAGCCCACCATCCCGCCCTCAGTCTCCTACTCGCTCACCCCGCGCGGCACGGAACTGAAAGACGTGCTGGACGGCCTGAACGTCCTCGCCCTGCGCTGGCATGCGGAAGACACGGAGGTAGAGGCGTAAGCGCTACTCTGTCGGCGCAGCGTCCGGCGCAGGCGCTGCCGCCTCGCCCTGGCCGATGGCGGCGATCATGCCTTTGAAGCGCTCGCGGCGCGGGTCGTCTTCGGGCAGCTTGTTATAGATGTAGCGCATGGCCTGTTCGGCCTTGGCCTGGTCGCCGGCCTGCGCGGCGCCCATGGCGGCCCACATGCCGGCGCGGACCTGGGTCTCGTCGAGCTGGTAGGCGCGGCCGTAAAGCCGGGTTGCCTGCGGGCTGACCCCGCCGCCGGACAGTTCCACCAGCGTATCGGCC
The DNA here is from genome assembly GCA_000961695.1 of Hyphomonadaceae bacterium BRH_c29. Classification (GTDB taxonomy): domain Bacteria; phylum Pseudomonadota; class Alphaproteobacteria; order Caulobacterales; family Hyphomonadaceae; genus Hyphomonas. The sequence goes on along the minus strand of LADW01000045.1, from coordinate 6,481 downwards.
AGCGCCACCAGCGCGGGCACGAAATCCTCATCCCGGCGCAGCGCAGACTGATAGGCCCGTGCGGCATCTTCCGAGCGGCCCTGCGCGCGCAGCATCTCGCCGATGAAGAAGTGCGGCTGCGGGCTGGCCGGGTCCTTGCGCGTGGCAAGCTCCAGCCGTGACAGCGTCTCGGCCGGCGTCAGCGACATCGGATCGGTCTTGATCTTCTCGGCCAGGCCCTCCTGCCGCTTCGACATCGGATCGTCCGGCATGCCGGGCTTGCCCACAATGAAGTAGCCCGCCACGCCAAGCGCCAGGCAGCTGCCAATGATTGCAAGATTGAGCCGGTTCATCGTTTCGGAAACCTCAGGCGTGCGCGAAGTCCCCCAGCCGGGGCCTCGTCCAGTTCAAGCACGCCCTTATGCAGCTCTGCCAGCTCGGTGACAATCGACAGGCCCAGTCCGGTGCCAGGGGTTGTTTCATCAAGTCGCACCCCCCGCTTGAGCGCGCCTTCGCGCTCTGCCTGTGTCAGGCCGCGCCCGTCATCATCGACTTCGATGCGCATTTCGTCCGGTTCGTCGCTGACCGTGACGGTGACATCGGCACCCGCCCATTTGCAGGCATTTTCCATCAGGTTGCCGACCATCTCTTCAAGGTCTTGCTGTTCGCCGCGGAAGATTGCATTGGCGCCGCCCTCCACCGTGACCTCGATGCCGCGCGCGTCATAGAGCCGGTTCAGCATCCGCGCGAGACCGTCCAGCACAGGCCGCACCTCTGTCCGCGCGCCCAGCGCCTCGGCCCGCGCGGCCATGCGGGCGCGCTTCAGGTAATGCTCCACATTGGTCTGCATGGAATCGACCTGCCGGCGCACGACATCGTCCAGCTGGGTGTCGCCCTTGGCTTCGTTCTTGAGCACGGCAATCGGTGTCTTCAGGGCATGGGCAAGGTTACCGACATGCGTGCGCGCGCGCTCGACCACTTCCTGATTGTGACCGATCAGCTTGTTCAGCTCATCCGTCAGAGGTTGCACTTCAGACGGGTAATCATCCGGCAGCGTCAGGCGCGTGCCTTCGCGGACTTCGGAAATATCGTGGCCGAGCTTCTTCAGCGGCTGCAGCGAATAGCGGATGCCCGCCACCATCGCGGCAAACACGCCGCCAAACAGCACGATCATCGTACCCAGCAGCATGTTGCGGAACCGCGTCGCGGCAGCATCGTTCTGCGCCCGGTCGGAAGCGGCGACCAGAACCAGCGGCGTCGCGCGGTTTTCCACAAGGATCGCCTTCGCAGCCACGTGGACGCGCTGACCGGCGGGGCCGGGTGCGCCGCCAAACTGGGTAATGCCGGGCGCGGCCAGCGCGCGGGCCAGCAAGGGCGCGGTCATCGGCACAGGCTCGTCCCACAGGCTGCGCGAGCGCAGGTCGCCAATCACCTGCCCGGTCTCATCGACGCCGACAATCGCCCAGTAGCGCCCGGAATACTGGGTCTGGAACCGGGAATCGGTCGACAGGAAGGCATTGCTGTTATCGGTGACGCGGCCATCCGGCAGGAAGGCGCCCTCGCGCGTCATGTCGCGCGTCAGGGTGACCAGCGTCTGGTCGAGATCGTCTTCCAGCAGCGACAGGGTCTGCGCCCGGTAGACCGCCGACAAAGCCAGCGCCCCGCCGACCAGCACAACCAGCCCCCAGACACCCGCCGCCAGCATGATCCGCCGGGCCAGCGACAGACGGGTCCAGCGGTCAAGGAAGGTCTCAGGTTTGGAATCGGCCTCGCTCATGCCCGGCATTCAGCACGGGCGGGCATCAGCCCGCAACGCGCGCTTCGTTCTCGGGCACGACCAGACGGTAGCCGAGGCCCCGCTCCGTCTGGATCCGGTCCTGACCGATCTTGCGGCGCAGGCGCCCGATGAACACCTCAATCGTGTTGGAGTCGCGGTCGAAATCCTGATCGTAGATATGCTCGACAAGTTCCGTTCGCGGAACGACCCGGCCCTGATGGTGCATCAGGTAAGAGAGGACGCGGTATTCATGCGCGGTCAGCTTGATCGGCTCGCCATTGATCATGGCGCGGGCAGCGCGCGTATCGACCATCAACTTGCCTGCTTCAATCGTCGCGGCGGAATGACCAGCGGCGCGGCGCAGCAGGGCGCGCAGGCGGGCCAGAAGTTCTTCGGTGATGAAGGGCTTGGTCAGGTAATCGTCGGCGCCCGCGTCAAACCCGGCCACCTTCTCACTCCAGGAATCGCGGGCCGTCAGGATGAGCACCGGGAATGACTTTCCGTCGGCGCGCCATTTCTTCAGCACGCTTACCCCGTCCATCTTGGGCAGGCCAAGGTCGAGGATCACCGCATCATAGGGTTCGGTATCGCCCAGGAAGTGGCCGTCCTCGCCATCCGCCGCAAGGTCGACGGCATAGCCGGACTGGCCCAGCACATCAGCGAGCTGACGGCGCAGGTCCGAATCATCTTCTACAACCAGAATACGCATGGCTCAGCTACTCCCTGAAAAGGTCAATGTCGGGTCAGGCGCCGCGCCGGTCAAGGACAGAGCCGGATTGCGCGTCGACAACAAAGTGCATCTTGCGCCCGTCACCGGTCATCCAGTCGATCTCATAGACCGATTTGCCATTGCCCTTGTCATACAGGTCGGCGCTCAGCTGATAGCCGCCATACTGTTTCTTCAGATTGTTGAAAATCTGGCTCAGCGGCACCGTATGGCCCTGATTACGCGAATCGCGCGCCTGTCCGGGCGAGAACTGGTTCATCCAGTCGCTGCCCTGCGCCATCGCGGCAGGCGCGGCGACGAGGCCAAGGACCAGAAAAAGGGCGGCAATCCGTTTCATACCCCGCCGTATAGGGCCACAGCTCTGAATGTGAAGTGAACGCATACATTCAGGTTTGTTCAGTCTCCAGCGACGGATTCTCGTAACCAAACAGTTATACGGGTCGGGCAAAGACCATTACTCCGCCGGCAACGCCCATCAAATCGGCGGACATAAAGAGACTTTGGGGGAACATCAGTGAAAATTCGTGATTTCGCGTTGGCGGCAGCATTGGCCGTTCAGGCTTGTGGCGGCGGTGGGTCTGGCGCGACCGCCTCCGCGCCCGTCTCTCTGCCACCACCGCCGCCTCCTCCTCCGCCGCCTTCACCGCCTCCTCCGCCCCCACCCCCTGCGACCTGCAACAAAGCCCAAAACCTGTCGCTCGCTGAAAAGCCGAGAGGCGTGTTCGCGTCCTCCATTCCTTCAAACGCTGACAGCAGTTCCGTGTTTCGCGGCGCGCTCGTCTCCGCCAACTGGGCCGAGATCGAACCCTCACCAGGGATTTTCGATTTCACATCAATCGATGCGCAGCTCGCCCGCCTGCCCGCAGGCGCGGAATGGAGCCTGGCGGTTCACGGCGGCTGGACGTCGGTCGATGAGACCGATCCGGACCTCTATGACGGCTCGACGTATCCGGATGGCTCGCCGCGACCGGTCATTGCCCTGTCCATGTCGCCGGCATGGCTTGTCACGACCTATCACGCCGAAACCTTCGCCATGCCTTTCCGGGATGTCACTGTGAACATGCCCGAATACTGGGATCCCACCATTCAGGACCGCCTCCGCATTCTGGCTGACGGGCTCGACCAGTACCTGCTGACAAAACGCAACATACGCCTCGTCTATATCCCGCAAATGACCAGCAACGGGCTTGAGGGTCACTTCAACGGGGTCAGTCAGGACGTGCTGATCCGTGCCGCCGGGATCGACCCCACTGCACCGGACGCCGCCGACCAGTTCGAGGACATCTGGGTCGATGCCAGCCTCACCGTCAGCCGCATTTTTGCCGCCAAACTCACCGACAAGGCGCTCGCCTTCGAAGTGCATGATGTCATCGGGCGCGCCTCCATCCCGATCAGGATCATGGACAGCTTCCTCACGGACAGGACTTTTGAAGACAGGGTTGGCGTCGCCATGTGGTGGCTCTCTGGCAACACAGACTATCAGAGCGAACTGACCGACCATTTGCGTACGTATGAAGGCGACATCTATGGTCAGATCATTGGCCGCTCGGACCAGCCCGAACGCTTCCCGAACAATGACTTCACAGCCGTCTTCCAGCAGGGAGAAGATCTCTGCATCCGGTACATAGAGGCCTGGCCCTACGAGTTCGAAAATCACACCTATGATGCGGAGTTTACAGACTACAACACGTTCGCAGACTCGGTGTTCGATCGCTGACGCGCTCACTCCTGGGATAGGGCCGCCCGTCAGTCCGTCTCGGGCTCGCGATCGAAGATCGCCGCTTCGATCCGGGGCTCGGACGCGATGACCAGCCCGCGCGTCACGCCTTTGACGACGGCAGAGGTCCTGTCCGAAACATGCAGCTTGCCAAACAGACGGCGGACATAAGTGTCCACGGTCTCATGCGACAGCTGCAGTTCCCGGGCGATAGACGCGTTGCTCCGGCCCTGCGCCATCCAATGCAGTACGTCGAGTTCACGGCTCGACAGGCGCGGCACTGGATCGGCGTCCAGTACCATCAGCTCACAATAGCGCAGATAGGACGCCTGCGCGGCGAGGCGCAGCAAATCCATGTCGGCGGTCTCGAACCCGTCCGGACGCAGCGGATGTCCCAGACCGACAAAGCCGACCCGGGCACCCGAGCCATAGGCCGGAATGCCAATCCCGTCCTCCATGCCCCACTGTTTCAGGCTTTCGAGGTAATCCGCCTCCGCAGGGGTCAGCATGACGTCACCAGGCAGCTGGCCCCACCGGAAGGCGCGGCCGATGCGCAGGGCAATGGCCGGCAAGGGATCACTGCCTGCCGGCGCAGCACGATAGGCCGCCTCCCAGTCCTCGGAGAAGCCTGCATTGACCATCATGCGCGGCTCGTTCGGATCCTGCACGATCGGCGTCGCATAATAAGCCGCAGCAAAGCCCAGCGCCTCGAAAACCGCCATATTGGCGTCTCGCAGGGCGATGATAGAGGTGGCCTTCAGAAGGTTCGTCAGCAGGTCAAGCATGCCCGTCTCTCCAGAGCGGAACGGTGGAATGTAGGTAATCAGGCGCGACAGGGAAACGGCCCTGGCTGTCGCACCCTTGATACGTGCATCCGCGATCATCAGTTTACCGCGAGAGGGGATTTAATGCCGTATCTCCTCCCGTTTTACGTCAACGGAAACAGGGACAAGACTGTCTGCAGCCTGAACATCGACCGCAGGGCGTTGTCCCTCCACCATCCTGCATCGCAGGGCAGTCTCAGGCGACACTAACACGGATCAGGCAATCCGCTCAGGCTGATCTGCCGGTCAGGAGTTCTCGGCCCATTTGCGCAGGCCGTCATCTTTCGGGTTGTCCAGCACGATTTCCAGACGGACATAAAGATCCCCCGGCGGGCTCGTCTTCACGCCCTTGCCCTTCAGACGCAGCTGCGCGCCGGTGTTCGAGCCTGCGGGCACTTTCAGCGAAACCGAGCCCGATGGCGTCTTCACATCCACACTGCCGCCCAGCACAGCCACTTTCAGGCTGACCGGCAGTTTCATGCGCAGGTTCTTGTCGTCGCGTTCCCAGATGCTGGAGGGACGCACGTCCACTTCCAGCAGCGCATCGCCCGGCGGGCCGCCATAGGGCGATTGCTGGCCCTGGCTTTTCAGGCGCAGCGTCTGTCCGGTGTCGATGCCGGCGGGAATGTTCACGTCCAGCGCCCGGCCATCGGCCATGGTCATGCGGCGGCGCGCACCCAGCACGGCATCCTCGAAATCGACCTGAACACGGTAGCGCACGTCGCGGCCCTTCTGCGGGCCGGGGCCGCCGCGCCGTGAGCGGCTGCTGAACATGCCGGAAAGGATATCCTCGAACGGGTCGCCCTGTGCGCCTTCAAAGGGGCTCGCGCCCGAGCTGCTCTGCCAGCGATAGCTGCCCGCGCCGGGGCCAGCGCCCGGATGCCCTCCGCCGGGAAAGCCGGTCGGGTTGCCATCGCCGTCAATCTCGCCGCGGTCGAACTTCGCCTTTTTCTCCTTGTCGCCCAGTATTTCATAGGCGGAGGAAACGCGCTTGAATTCCTCTTCCTTCTTCGGGTCGTCCTTATAGGTGTCTGGATGCAAGGCTTTCGCCTTGGTCCGGTACGCCTTCTTGATCTCCGCCTCAGTGGCAGAGCGCGGAACGCCGAGCACGATATAGGGGTCGATCGCCAAGTGAGCCGAATCCTTCTGATGAACAATTATCTGGCCTACAGTTAAGGTGTCCCGAGGGGGATTGAAACCCACCGCCCTCTGCGGCCATCTGCGCTAGTCTCGGCATGAGCCTCAGCCGCCAGCGCCACCAGCGTCTCGACAAACGGAAACGCCCCCATCTCGTCACGCACCCGTGTCAGCCCCACCATCTCACTACCAATCAGGAAGGCCTCTATCCCAGAACCGCATTCCCGTGAAGTTGCAGCTGGGTGTAGACGCCCTCCAGAAAGGCGGCGCCCGGCAGGTCCGGCGCCCGCTTGCGGATCAGCTGCGCCGCCGCCTCATGC
>LADW01000038.1 GCA_000961695.1 Hyphomonadaceae bacterium BRH_c29 | reverse complement strand
GGCTTGCCCCGCACGACCCCGACACGGCCGAACGGCTCGGCACCGGCGACAAGCAGCGCCTCGCCCGCGCCTATGAGGTCTGGCTCGCCACGGGCCGGCCGATCACGGATTTCCACACAGAGCGCCAGCCGCCCGTTCTGCTCGACCGGGAATGGATCGGCTTTGCCCTCACCCCGCCCCGCTCGAAACTCTATCAGAAGATCGACCGGCGCTTCGAAGGCATGCTGATGCAGGGCGCCATGGCCGAGGCGCGCGCGCTGATCGAACGCGATCTCGACCCCGAACTGCCTGCCATGAAGGCCCACGGCATGCCCTGGCTCGCCGCCTTTGCCCGCGGAGAAATCAGCGCGGAGCTTGCGGCTGAGAACGCCAAACGCGACAGCCGGCGCTATGCCAAGCGGCAGTTCACCTGGATCGGGCGCCAGTTTCCGTTCTGGCCGCGCATTCCCGGCACGGAAATGAACGATCGCATGCGGGTTATTCTTGCCCTTTATAGAGAGATTGACAGGGAGGTTGCGGCAGATTATTCCTGACCCCCGACGTTGGAGGAAACGCACGTGCGCATATCAGAGGTACTCGTACTTAGACACCCGTAGCCGGAGTTCGATCAGAACCGGTTGCGGGTGTGCGCACAAAAGGGTCTCCGGAGGAGGCCCTTTTTCTTTTTAAAAACAATCCCCGGAAACCCCACCCTTTCAACCCTCTCAGACGCCAGAGCCAAGCCATGACCGTCAAGACCAAACCAAAGACCGAAACCCGCCTGATGACCGGCGCCGAGATTGTAATCACGGCACTCCGCGAGCAGGGCGTAGAGGTCATGTTTGGCTATCCGGGCGGCTCGGTCCTACCGATTTATGACGCCCTCTTCGCGGCCGACGACATCCGTCACGTCCTGGTGCGCCACGAACAGGGCGCCGGCCATGCCGCAGAAGGCTATGCCCGCTCCACTGGCAAGTGCGGTGTCGCGCTGGTCACCTCCGGCCCCGGTGCAACCAATATGGTCACGCCGATCACGGACGCGCTGATGGATTCGATCCCGATGGTTGTCATCACGGGCCAGGTTCCCTCGCACCTGATCGGCACGGATGCCTTCCAGGAAGCCGATATCACGGGCATCACCCGCTCCTGCGCCAAGCACAACTATCTGGTGACCGATGTCGATCAGCTGGCCCGCGTCATTCACGAGGCCTTCCTGATCGCGACATCCGGCCGTCCCGGCCCTGTGGTCGTCGACATTCCGAAGGACATCCAGTTCGCGACCGGCACTTATATCGGCAAGGAAGGCGTCCACAAGCCGACCTATTCGCCGCAGATCGACCCGCATCCGGAAGCCATCGAAGCGGTTGCCGAACTGATCTCACAGGCGCGCCGGCCGATCCTCTATACCGGCGGCGGCGTCATCAATTCCGGGCCGCATGCCTCCGAAGCCCTGCGCAAGCTGCAGGCCGAGACCGGCATCCCGGTCACGTCCACGTTGATGGGCCTTGGCGCCTTCCCGGCCTCGCACCCGGACTGGCTGGGCATGCTGGGCATGCATGGAAGCTTCGAAGCCAATAATGCGATGCATGATTGCGACCTGATGATCTGCGTCGGCGCGCGCTTCGATGACCGGGTGACCGGCCGGATCGACGCCTTCTCGCCGAACTCCAAGAAGGTCCATATCGACATCGACCCCTCCTCGATCAACAAGATCGTCCGCGTCGATGTGCCCGTCGTGGCCGATTGCGCCGCCGCGCTGGAGGCCCTGCTCGCCGCCGTGAAGCATCGCAAGCGCAAACGGCCGGACCTGAAGCCCTGGAAGGCCGAAATCGAGACCTGGCGCGCCCGGAAATGCTTCAGCTATGAGCCCTCCGATACGGTCATCAAACCGCAATACGCCATCGAACGCCTCTACGCCCTGACCCGTGAGCGCGAAACCTTCATCACGACCGAGGTTGGCCAGCACCAGATGTGGGCGGCTCAGTTCTTCCATTTCGATGAACCGAACCACTGGATGACCTCTGGCGGCCTCGGCACGATGGGCTATGGCCTGCCCGCGGCTGTCGGCGTGCAATGCGCCCATCCGGACGCCCTCGTCATCGATATTGCCGGCGAAGCCTCGATCCAGATGATGATGCAGGAACTGTCCACCGCGGTTCAGTTCTGCCTGCCGGTGAAGGTTTTCATCCTCAACAATGAATGGATGGGCATGGTCCGCCAATGGCAGGAATTGCTGCACGGCGAGCGCTATTCGCACTCCTATTCAGAGAGCCTGCCGGACTTTGTGAAGCTGGCTGAGGCCCTCGGCGCGCACGGCATCCGCTGCGATGATCCGGCCCTGCTGGACGACAAAATCACGGAGATGCTGGAGCATAAAGGCCCGGTTCTGTTCGACTGCCGCGTCGAAAAGGCCGAGAACTGCTTGCCCATGATCCCGTCGGGGTCTGCACATAACGAGATGATCCTCGGCAAGATAACTGGTAACGAGATTGGTGAAGCCGGGCGCAAACTGGTCTGACTTCGGACAGACCGGGAACCGGCACCGCTGTAGGGTAAGGTGATGGCAACTGACGACATCTGGAAGATGCTGGTCGACAATGTCGGCACAGTCGTCACCGTGCTTTCGGCCTTTGCGGCCGTGATCGGCGCGCTCGCAAGCCGTGCCGAAACCCGCAAGCAACGCCAATTGCGCACCGAACAGCTGCGCCAGACCATCGACAGCTCCAGCCTCGAATGGGGCAACGCCGCCATCGATACGCTGGTCCGCTCCGCCATGCTGGCACGCACGCGTCACCTGCATGGCAATGAGGGCGCCTTCCAGACTGCCCGCACGGCCACGCTGATCAATATCTCGTCCCTGATCGACCGGGGCCGCATGTTCTTCCCCAATCTGGACGAGACCAAAAAGGGCGTGGAGAAAGAAGGGGCCTATCGCGGCTCCCGCCCGCCGATCCTCGACGCTTTGGTCTGGGCTCACAGCGAAATCCAGGCCCTGACCCGCGAAGGTGGCCCGACCGGCGACAATAGCGCAGCCTTTATCGATGACTGCCGCCGCCTCGTCGTGTCTGAGCTGCAGGCCCATCTGGACCCTCGGCGCCTCAACCAGGTCGTCGGCCGCTATGACGGGCAGACACGCCTTCACCAGAAACAGGCCATCGACCGCGCCGACGCCCTCAAGCAGCAACTCTTGACTCGGCGTCCCGGGGTCTCCATCGAAAATTCTACCCGCCAACCCGAACAGCCGGAGACTGTACAATGAGCGACGGATCCGGAACGACCGCCCCGGCGGGCCCGAAATCGACCTATTTCCTCAACCATGCGGATGAGGCTGTCGAGCGCCGCACGCTGGCCGTGCTGGTCGACAACGAGCCGGGCGTGCTCGCCCGCGTGGTCGGCCTGTTCTCAGGCCGTGGCTACAACATTGACAGCCTGACCGTCGCCGAAGTCGACGCGTCCAGCCACCAGTCACGCATCACCATTGTCACCCAGGGCACGCCGCACATTCTGGAGCAGATCGAAGCCCACCTGATGCGCCTCGTTCCGGTCGGCGAAGTCGTGGACATCACAAAGTCCAAACGCGGCATCGAGCGTGAACTGTCCCTGATAAAAGTGGCCGGATCAGGCGAGAAGCGCGTCGAAGCGCTGCGCATTGCCCAGATTTTCCGGGCCAATGTCATCGACACGACGAATGAGAGCTTCATTTTCGAACTCACCGGCGCCTCCGACAAGATCAGCCAGTTCGTGGACCTGATGCGCCCGCTTGGCCTCGTCGAGGTCAGCCGGACGGGCGTGTTGTCCATCAAGCGCGGAAAGGAAAAGGGATGAAGCATTTCCTCACCCTGTCCCTCATCGCAGCCTGCCTTGCAGGCCCGGTCCTGGCCGAGACGCCCTTGCCGGAAAGCTGCAAGCCCAAGGTCGCCGGAGTTGCCCTCGCCGTCGCGCCGGAGGCGGGCAAGGCCCAGCTCAAATGCGATATCGACCGCGCCGCGATCCTCGAACATCGCGCCGATGCCATCTTCGGACCAGTCGCCAAACCGCTGGTCCGCATCGTCGACACAGCCGTTTCGCCGAGCGGCGCAACCTATGTTTATGCCGTCAGCGACGTGCAGGGCGCGATGATCCTCGATGCCCGGTCTGTGCCAGCAGACATGGACAATTCCGGCGCCGTGCCGGTCTGCCATTTGCGCGCACTCGTGCCGGACAGCGTGGCCAGCCAGGTCTCGCTTGCCCTGCTCGAAACCGCCTCCCCCGACCTGCCCGGCTATGCCGAGCGGATTGAGTTCATCCAGAACCCCGACGGCTCGCGCCGCGCGGTCCTGATGCTCGACCCGCTGGACGTGATTACCCGCGTCCAGACGGCGAGCGGCGAACGGAACTTCTCGCGCCATGTCCGCCAGTCGGACAAGGTCGCGAAGCTCAACGAATTGATCATTGGCGTCGCCAATGTCAGCGACGGCTGGGAATGCACTGCACCCTGACCGCCTTCACCCCTATCAAGAAAAACACCTGACGGAGCCCAACGGAATCCCATGAAAGTCTATTACGAGCAGGACGCAGATCTCGCGCTGATCCAGAGCAAAAAAGTGGCCGTCGTCGGCTATGGCAGCCAGGGCCATGCCCACGTGCTGAATATGCGCGACAGCGGCGTGAAGCAGCTGAAGGTCGCCCTCGCGCCAGGTTCGGCCAGCCGCAAGAAAGCCGAAGCCGAAGGCATCGAAGTCACGACCGTCGAGGAAGCCACCAAATGGGCTGACGTGCTTATGATCCTCGTCCCCGACGAGAAACAGGCCGTCCTCTTCGCCAACGAGATCGAACCGCACCTGCGTGCTGGCCAGCACATCATGTTCGGCCACGGGTTCAACATCCACTATAACCTGATCCGCCCGCGCGCCGATGTCGACGTGTCCCTGTCGGCTCCGAAAGGCCCTGGCCACACGCTGCGCGCCCAATACCAGATGGGCTTCGGCCTGCCGGGCCTGATCGCCATCCACCAGGATGCCAGCGGCACCGCGCAAGACGTCGCCCTGTCCTATTCCAAGGCCATCGGCAACACCCGCGCCGGCGTGATCCAGACCTCGTTCCGCGAAGAAACCGAAACCGACCTGTTCGGCGAACAGGCTGTCCTCTGCGGCGGCATTGTCGAGCTGATCAAGGCAGGCTTCGAAACCCTCGTCGAAGCGGGCTACGCACCGGAAATGGCCTATTTCGAGTGCCTTCACGAGACCAAGCTGATCGTCGACCTGATCTATGAAGGCGGCATCGCCAACATGAACTACTCGATCTCGAACACGGCCGAGTATGGCGAATACGTTTCCGGCCCGCGCGTCGTGAATGCTGAAACCAAGGCTGAGATGAAGCGCGTCCTGACCGACATCCAGGACGGCACGTTCGCCCGCAACTGGGTTCTGGAAAACCAGGCCGGTGCCCCAAGCTTCCACGCCAAACGCGCCCGCATGAACGACCACCTCATTGAGGAAGTCGGCGCCAAACTGCGCGGCATGATGCACTGGGCCCAGAACGACCGCCTGGTCGACAAGTCCCGCAACTAGATCCTTATCGGCGCAGGCCTCATTCGGGGGCCTGCGCCTTTTTCCCCGGCACGCGGTTCAGATCCACGAACCCTTCGATCCCGGGCACTTTTCCCTTCATCGAATATTGCCAGATCATCGCCTCGCCCTGCGGCGGGCCGGACAGGCTGCGCATCCAGACCGGATAGTCCGCGAACGGCCCGGCCAGCCAGTCATGGTAGAATTCCGGCGTCGTGTAGAGCACAGGCCGAACGCCATATTCCGCCTCGATGGCCGTCAGGAACTCCGAAATCTCCGCTCGCACTGCTGATCGCGAACCCTCCGGCGTGCAATTGTGCGCGTATTCGAGATCGACAGCCGGCGGTAGCGTGCCCTCGCGCACTTCGACCGACTGGATGAAATTCGCCGCCTGCGCCGCGCCGTCCTTGCAGAGGAGATAGAAGTGGTAGGCGCCGACCTGCCAGCCGCGTTGGCTCGCCTCCAGCCAATTCTCCTGAAACCGCGTATCCTTCCAGTCCCGGCCCTCAGTGGCCTTGAAATAGATGAAATCGAGCGGCGCCGCGTCCAGCTGGTCCCAGTTTATGCGGCCATTGTGATGAGAGAGGTCGATGCCCTCGCTGCCTGGCGCCAATGCAGCAGCAGGCGCGGCTGGCGGGGCTGGTTCAGCCGCCTTCGAGCAGGCCCCGAGCAGGAGACAACAGGTCAGGAAGAGGCCGACAATGCGCATTCGGTGATCCAACGCCCCTTCCCCGGCAGGCATGAGGCCCGCACGCGGCAAGACGGGGGCACGCCGCCCCGGTCCCACAGAAACATATCAAATCCGCTGGAAAATCAACACAGTCACGGGGCCAGCGCGCAAAACGGGCACGAAGCATGCATAGGCCGGTCCAAATTCATCAAGAGGGTACTTTGAGCCATGGCACCTGCAGACAAACTCCGCGGCGGCGAACCGGCAAACCTGATCCTGAAAGGCACGCGCCTGGAAGGTGAGCTTAACTTCACCTCGCAACTGGTTGTTGCCGGCCACATCAAAGGCAGTATCCGCTGCCAAAGCACCCTGATCATCGAGCGCGGCGGACGCGTGGAAGGCCGTATCGAAGCACCCGGCATCATCGTCCATGGCGAGATGGAAGGCACTGTGCTGGCCACGTCTTTCCTCGAAATCTGCACCGGCGCCATGGTGGCCGGCGATGTCGCCTCGCGCTCCGTGCGGGTCGACGAAGGCTCCATGCTGACCGCCAATCTGATGATTTCCGCGGATCTGCCCGACAGGCTCGGCCCGCCGACACCGGCTGCGGCCCCTGCGCCAGATACAGAAACAGCGCCCGCTACAGCGCCAGCCCCAGTCCCAGCAAAGCCAGTGTCCGCTACAGCTGTCCCGCAGTCCCGGCCAGCCTCAACTCTGTCGGCGCCGCCGGTTTCGTTCCTGTCGCCCGGTTCCGCGCCGCACAACAGCTAACCGGAAGCCTCGGCGGATCAGCCGCCGCGCAGGTCTTTCAGGCGATCATAGGCCAGCGAATTCGGGTCATAGGCGCCAAGCGCGTCGAGCCGGTCGCACGCCCATTTATACTCGCGGTTACAGGCATCCTGCAGAACCTGCGTGCCCTCGTGCACATTCTTGGGCCCACCGGTGCCGGTGAACAGCATGTTGCCGTAGCCACCGCAGCCGCTGACTTCGCCAAGATCGCAGGATTGCTTGTAGAGCTTGCGGGCTTTTACAGGGTCCGCATCCACACCGCGCCCCAGCACAGTGAGATAGGCCTGCGAGGCGCAGCCCTCACCATTTCCGCCGATGCAGGCACGGTCATAAGCCTTGAGGGCCAGCTTGTAGTCCTGCTCGCCGCCCGTGCCCTTGCGATAGGAATCGCCCGCCGTCACGCAGGCGGCATAGTCCCGCGCCGCGCAGGCCGTGTTGGCCGCCTCACGCGCCGCGCGCTGTGTGGCCAGAGTGGTTTTCGCCTGCTCAAGCGCGATCTCGGCTTGCGTCCGCTCAACCTGACTGGACTGAGCAACAGCCGGCAAAGCGAGCGCGCAACAGGTCAGCGCGGCGGCAATCAGAGGGAGGCGTATCATGGGGAGATCCTTCCTAAGGTCTTGTTCAGGCTTTGATATAGTATCACGCTGACGGCGTCACCACGGCAGGCCAGCTTAAGCTTTCTTAACCTGCCCTTGCCGCCACCCCGGCAGAGAGGCAGTATCCGCCGCGAACCAGACACAAGTGCAAGGGAGACGTGCGGATGGCAGCTCAGGATCAGGCCCCGATCGGGTCAGGATTTCATGGCAAATCGACCGCAGCTGAGGTGATCAGCGGGATCGACCTCTCCGGCAAGAATGCTGTGGTCACGGGCGGCTATTCCGGCATCGGCCTTGAAACGGTGCGGGCGCTCGCTTCGGCAGGGGCGCGGGTCACAGTGCCGGCCCGGCGGCTCGACACAGCTGAAGCCGCCCTCGCAGACGTGGCAGGCGACATCGAAATCGCCGCCATGGACCTGGCCGACCTTGCCAGTATCGAGAAGTTCACGCGGGAATATGATGAGACGGGACGCGGCCTCGACATCCTGATCAACAATGCCGGCATCATGGCCTGCCCTCTCGCCCGCGTCGGTCCCGGCTGGGAAAGCCAGTTCGGCATAAACCATCTGGGCCACATGGCGATGAGCCTGGCGCTCGCCCCGGCGATGCAGCGCACGGATGGGGCGCGCCTCGTCGCCCTGTCCTCCATCGGCCACGCCCGCTCCGGCATTAACTGGGACGATCCGAACTATACCGAACGCCCCTACGACAAATGGGAAGCCTACGGACAGGCGAAGACGGCGGATGCGCTGTTCGCTCTCGGCGTCGACCGGCGCGGACGCGATGTCGGCATCCGGGCCTTTTCCGTCCATCCCGGCGGCATCTTCACACCGCTTCAGCGCCACCTGCCTGAGGAAGAAATGGTCGCGCTCGGCTGGAAAGCGCCGGATGGGACGATCCCGCCCATGGTCCAGGCCATGTTCAAGACGCCAGAACAAGGCGCCTCCACCACCGTCTGGTGTGCGACCTCACCCCAGCTGGCAGATCGCGGCGGCGTCTATTGCGAGGATTGCGACATCGCCCAGCTTGCAACGGATGAGAGCCAGCGATGGGAACATGTCCGCACCTGGGCTTGTGACGATGAGGGCGCCGAACGCCTGTGGAGCCTAAGCGAAAAGATGCTGGCGGACGCGTGATCCGGCCGCTGAAGATGACCAAGAGGAAACGAGCATGAGATACCCGACCCTGTTGAGCCTGTCCGGCCTCCTTCTGGCTGCCTGTGCCACCCCCGCAGCCGCGCCCGCGCCGGAAGCGCCCTCCGCGAAAGTCGCCCCTGGCGGCTTCGATTATGAAACCGTGTTCGGCCAGGACGACCGCCCGGAGCAGGACTATGCCATGTATCCCGTGCGCAAGTCGGCGGAGGTCTTGTCCTTCACCGGCGTGATGCCCGGCATGACGGTTGTCGAACTGGAGGCCGGAGATGGCTTCTACACCGAGCTTATGTCTCGCGTGACCGGCCCCGAAGGTCAGGTCTATATGCAGAACCCGCCTTCGTTCAAAAACTTCCTCGGGGACAAAGTTTCCAAGCGCGTGGACGGCCGGCTGGAAAATGTGACCCTGGTCGAAAGCGCGTTCGACAATCTGACAGCCGTTGAGGATGAAAGCGCCGATCTGGTGACCTGGTTCCTTGGCCCACACGAGCTCTGGTACACGCCGGAAGGTGAGCCAGAAGGCGTGCTGGGCGACCCGGACATGGCCTTCGACGAGATCGTCCGTGTCATGAAACCGGGCGGCAGTTTCGTCGTGCTCGACCACATGGCGCCAGCCGGCTCACCGCCCACGACCGGCGCCACCACGCACCGGATCGACAAGGCAATCATCATCTCGATGGCAGAGGCGCGCGGCCTCGCCCTGGCGGCTGAGAGCGACACACTCGCCAATCCGGATGATGATGGCACCGTGCTGGTCTTCGACCCGTCAGTGCGGCGCAAGACGAACCGCTTCCTGCTGAAATTCACCAAATAGGCGAACTGGCACGCCGCATGCATTACCCCGGGCAACCAAGAATTTGCCCGGGAGGCTTTTCATGTCCGCTATTCGTATCCTCGGAATCGCCCTGACGGCTGCTGCCGTCGCGTTGCCTTCGTTTGCATCTGAAAACGTCCAGCTGCGTGGCCGACTGGAAGCAGACTTCCTGCCCGCCGCCGAACAAAGCGCAGAAACGCCTGTAAACACGACGAATGTCGCGGTGAAGGAAGCTGACGCTTCGGCCAAGACAGCGTCGAAAAAGATCTTCCTGCGCTATCTGAGCGACCCCGAAATGCCAGACCGGATCGTCGCCGAGTCACGTGGTCAGGATCCTGATCGGGTCAATAAGACCGCCGCTGGGGCCCGCTAGGCCCTCTGCCCGCCCCGTTTCAGGACGGGACGACATTCTCCGACAGAAGCAGCTCACGCTGCGCCGTGACGGCACGCATGGCCTGTGCGGGCAGCCAGCATGTGACTTCCAGGCCGCCACCCTCGACCGGCTTCATGCCGACCGTACCGCCGTGCAGATCGACAAAGTGCTTCACCAGGGCGAGGCCCAGGCCTGCGCCACGCTGATCGCCAGATACGAAGCTGTCGAAGCTGGTGGCCCGCTTGTCGGCCTCCAGGCCGCGGCCATTGTCGCGCACCGAGAACGTGACCATGTCGCCGATGCGTTCGGCCGAGACCACGATCTCACCACCGGAATCTGTAAAGCGAAGCGAGTTCGAAACCAGATTGAACAGGATCTGGCGGATGCGGCGCTCGTCGGCGCGGATCGTGCCCAGCTTGCCGGCAATCTCAGCCCGCACCGCGATCTGCGTATCTTCCGCCTTCGAGACGACCATCTCGATGCTTTCCTCGATCACATTGCGCAGGTCGACGTCTTCGAGGTCGAGATCCATACGCCCGGCTTCGATCATGGCGAGGTCGAGAATGTTCTCGATCAGCTTGGACAAGTGATCAGAGGCTGACAGGATGGCGCTGACATAGTCCTTCTGGCGCTCGGTCAGCTGACCATTGCGCTGGGTTTCCAGAAGTTCAGCATAGCCGAAGATCACGGTCAGCGGCGAGCGCAACTGGTAGGACACGTTGCGCACGAATTCGGTCTTCAGGCGGTCAGCCGCTTCGAAGGCTTCAGCCCGCTCGCGCAGGGCCGATTCCACGCGGCGCGTTGCCGTCACGTCGGCAAAGGCGATCAGCGTGTTCCCGTCCGGCAGCGGATGGGTGAGATAGGTCAGGATCGACCCGTCCGAGCGGCGCATCTCGCCCGTGGTGGACTGGCGGGCTCTCGCCGACGGATCGGTGATATGGCTCTTCATCGCGCCCCAGATTTCGGTGTCGTGGAACAGCGGAATGCATTCCTCGACCACGGCATCATAGTCTGGCTGGTCCTTCAGCTTGTCGATGCTGAGGTTCCACAGGCGCTCAAAAGCCTGGTTGTGCAGACGCAGGCGTCCGTCGCCGCCGAACACGGTCACGGCTTCGTGGAGACTGTCGAGCGTGGAGCTCTGCGTCTTCACGATGGCGTTGAACTTGGTCTGCAGTTCCAGCTCGCCGGTAATGTCCTTGAACAGAAGAAGAAGACCGCCCATCGGGTGGCGCTGACGCGTGACCGACAGCGTGCGCTCGTCCGGCAGAGACCAGGTATCTTCCTTCACGCCATCAATATCGAGATAATAGGACAATTCCTCGGCGCGCCACTCGGCATAGTTCGCACGGGCCGGCAGTTTGCGGCGCTCGCGCAGGCGGTCCAGCAGCTGTCCATGGCCCGGCCGCTCCAGCAGGAAGCTCTCGTCGAGATCCCACATGTCACGGAAGGCCTTGTTGTAGAAGGTCAGCTTGCGGTCGGCGCCGAAGATCGCAACGGCGTCGGCAACATGGTTCAGCGTCTCGTCGTGGGCGCGAACGTGGCGGTTCAGGTCTTCGCGGGCATCTTCCTGCGCCGTGACGTCCAGCGCCATCGCCCCTGCCCCGCCAGACAGCGGGAAGGTCAGGACGCGCATGGCCAGACGGTCACCATTGATGACCACATGACGGGTCTCGTCGATGTCGATGCCTTCGCTGATCGTCTTGCGGGCCTGTTCGGCCGTGGCGTGGTCCAGCATCAGCTGGCGGTCCAGAACGCGGTCGAGGTTCACGCCGTCGACGGCCTGGATATAGGCGGGGTTGACCCATTGCAGCTTGCCCATGCCGGACATGCGCCAGGCCGGGAACGGGGCCTTGCCCAGCATGTCGAGGAAGGCGGTCGGGTCGCGGGCGATGACCTGACGAGCCTCTTCCAACTTGCCGCGGGCAGAGCTCTCTTCGAGCCCCTTGATGGTCGCATCGGTGACCCAGACAACCGCGCGGGCACCGGCGGTACGGCCGTCAGCCTCGAGGAAACGGCCTGAAGGGCCAATAATGGTCAGCGAGAAGGCCTGGCCTGTCTCGCGCAGCTCCCGCAGGCGGATGCGCAGCGTCGTGTCCTGACCGGCGCTGTCGCGTGCCTCAAGGTCTGCAAGGCCTTCCACGATGCGCACAGCCGGGTCTGGCGAGATGGCGTCATCGGTAAAGCTGAGCAGGCCGGCAAGCGCGACGGGCGAGCCATACATTTCCGGCGGGATGATCTCATCGCCTTCGCCTTCCAGCGCCTCGCCCTGCCAGACAAGGATCACACCCGGATGGGCGCCAAGGATCGACCGGTGGGCCGCAAGGTCGGTCTCCAGATCAGACGAACGGTCGCGATATTTGCGCGCCGCGCCACGTGCGCCGTCAGAAACCCTCAGGGCCCACAGCAGTGCGGCAAGGCCGAGCGCTGCTGCGCCGGCTGCCATAATGATCGGAACCTGCTCCGCTGTAAGTGCCATGGTGCGTCATCCAAAAGCCCGAATCGGCCCCGATAAGGACCGACGAAACGGTTAACGAATTGCCCCTCTAGCGTTAAGGGCGCGTTAACGGAGTGCTAATGCCCGGCCATTCAGGGCGCAAGATGACTGAAACCGGATGTTGCAAAAACACAACACTGGCATAGTCTACCCTCTTGTTCGCGGAGTAAATCCCATGTTTTTGCGCCCGATTGTTCTTGCTGGTGCCTTGCTGATGGCGGCAGTTTCGCCCGCCCTGGCGCAGGTTGACGATGAAGAAATCGTCCGTCTGCCGGGTCAGGGATTTACCAAACCCGAGGCCAGGAATGCAAAGGGAACGCCCGACCGGCTGGTCGCCGGGGGTGGCCTGTTCCTCAGCTTCGATACCAATGGCGACGGGCGGATCACGCCGGAAGAAGTCCGCGCCGGAACTGCAGCGGCGTTCCTGAAGGCAGACACGAACGGGGACGGCTTCCTGACCGCGTTCGAGCAGATCACCTGGGCTGAAAACCTGCCAACCCGCGACGACTCGCTGACCAATCCTGTCCGGTTCGACCCGAACCTTGACCGCCAGGTGAGCCCGGAAGAATTCGAGACCGTGATTGCCGAACTGGCCGCGCACTATGTCGAAGATAATAGCGACGCCATTGTCATCGCTGACCTGAAAGCCCCCAAGCCGAAACCGGACCGGGCCGACAAATTGTACCGGCCGGATCCGCGCCAGACACCACGCGGCGCCCCCGGCGGCTAAGCTGCCGTACAAGAAGTATGGCGGCTGACCGTCTTCTACAAAAGAATGTCGTAGAGGTCCGTGCGGCGGTCGCGGAAGAAGCCCCATGCGGCCCGCTCCCGGTCGATCACATCCAGATCGAAGCTGGCCAGCAGAATACCCTCTTCCGAGCGGCCGAAATCGGTAACCACTTCGCCGACATGGTCGGTGATGAAGCTGGTGCCGTAGAAGACCTGGCCCTCTTCATTGCCAACCCGGTTGGCTGCGATCACCGGCATCACGTTCGCCACGGCATGGCCCTGCATCACCCGGCGCCAGCGCGCAGCGGTATCGAGACCCGCATCCTGCGGCTCCGCCCCGATGGCGGTGGGGTAGAGCAGCACGTCCGCGCCCATCAGGGCCATCGCACGCGCGGCCTCCGGGAACCACTGGTCCCAGCAGATGCCGACGCCGATATTGCCCTTCAGGGTCTGCCAGGTACGGAAGCCCGTATCGCCCGGCCGGAAATAGTATTTTTCCTGATAGCCCGGCCCGTCCGGAATGTGGCTCTTGCGGTAGACGCCGAGCGGCGTGCCGTCCGCGTCGATCATCACCAGCGAATTGTAATAGTGCGGCCCGT
The DNA here is from genome assembly GCA_000961695.1 of Hyphomonadaceae bacterium BRH_c29. Lineage (GTDB taxonomy): Bacteria > Pseudomonadota > Alphaproteobacteria > Caulobacterales > Hyphomonadaceae > Hyphomonas. The sequence goes on along the minus strand of LADW01000038.1, from coordinate 25,350 downwards.
CTTTCTCATAGATCGAGACCGGGATCACGACGTCCAGTTCCGCCGCCAGATCCGACAGCTGGATCACCGCCGGGTGCTCCTGCCATTCAATGGCGCGGGCGAAATGGTGCTCTTCCTGCGTCTTGCAGAAATAATAGCCGCAGAAGAGTTCCGGCGGCAGCACGACATCGGCGCCCTGTGCGGCAGCCTCGCGAATGAAGCCCGCCACGCGGTCGATGTTCGCCTGCATGTCGTCGCTTGGCGTGAACTGGATTGCAGCCAGGGTAAGTGAACGGCTCATCGGGCCTCCTCCTTCAGGTCAGGCGGGGATTTCGCGGGTCATGCAGTGGAAACTGCCCCCACCGCCGAGGATATGTCCAGCCGGAAGGCCGACGATCTTGCGCCCCGGAAACAAGACACGCATCTCGGCCAGCGCCACCAAGCTGTAGTGTTCTTCGTAGACGGGCACCAGGACGGCGCCATTGGTGATGGTGAAGTTCATATGGCTCGCCGGGATAGGCTCAACGTCTCCGCCCCGTATCAGGCCGGGGGACGGAATGGTCGTCACTTGTAACCCTGCGTCTCTCAGCGTCGCCTCAATGTCCAGCAGGACAGCCTTGTTGGGGTCATCCTCACCTGACGGCATCTGGCAGAGCGCATGGCCCGGCCCGATAAAGCGCGCGATATTGTCGACATGGCCGTCGGTGTGGTCGTTCAGCAGGCCGTCGCCCAGCCAGATCATCTCGTCAATGCCGAGCGCCGAGCAGATGCGGGCCTCGATCTCAGCAGCAGTCAGGTCAGGGTTGCGGTTCGGATTGAGCAGGCACTGGCGCGTCGTCAGCAGTCGGCCTTCGCCATCCGCATCGATGGCGCCACCCTCAAGCACCAGCTTGTGCTGTTCGGCGGCAAGGCTTTCCTCCGCCGCGATGGCGTTGGCGGTCTCGGTGTCGCCGGGCATCAGGTATTTCCCGCCCCAGCCATTGAAGCGGAAGGCCTGCGCCACGCGGGCAGGTCCCTGCCCGGTCACGATGGGGCCGGTATCGCGCAGCCAGATATCGCCAGCAGGCACTTCGACCACATCGGCCACGTCGCCCACGGCGGCAGTGGCTGAGGCCAGCGCCTCGGCAGAGCCGGCCGCGACCTTTACGGGCACGAACCCGGCAGCGGCCCGGATGAAGCCGGTCACGTGCGCGCGCGGGCCTTCGAGGCTTCCGCCCCACTCGTCGACCAGATGCGGCCAGCCGCACCAGAGGGCGGCCTGCGGTGCCCATTCAGGCGGGAGGTAGGGTTTCATGTCAGGCATGAAACGCGCCATGCCACAGCTGGTTGCAAAGGAAAAGGGCGGCCCCGCATGGAGCCGCCCTTCCCGATTATGTTCGTTCTGGCCTGAAGGCTTAGAACTTGTACTTGATGCCGAAGTGGACCTGCCACAGCGACGGGCTGACCACGATGGAGTCTTGGTCGGCATCGCGGTTGAAGTCCGAAATCACGTATTGGCCGTTCGAGATGGTGGCCGTGTACAGCTCAGCGTTGCCCGGGAAGCCGTGCTCACGCAGGACACCCCATTCCGGGTTCAGCAGGTTGCCGACGTTCTCGATCGTGATCCAGGCTTCGGTACGGTCCTGAGCGCGGAGGCCCGGCAGTTCCTGGGTCAGCTTGAGGTCGAACTTCGTCCACCAATCGTCCGCTGCATCGTTACGGGTAAAGATGCTGCCGCGAGCGTTGCGAAGTTGATCGTTGCTGTTGATGAACGCGACCAGTGCTGCCACGGCGTCCGGATCGGAAGCCGAAGAGATGAGCGGATCAGCAATGCCGGTCGGGATGTAGGCCAGTTGGCGGCTCGAGCTGTTCGGGCTTTCGAAAGTGCTGTTCCGCGAGAAGGTGTAGCTGTAAGGCGCACCTTCGTTGGCGGTGCCGAACAGCGAAACCCGCGTTGCAAGATCGTTGATGTACTCTTTCTCGTAGTTGAACTGCAGCGTGAAGCGGTGGGCCACTTCATAGTCCGACGTGCCGAGGCTCGGATTGACCGGGTCCGACGTGTTGTAGTTCGCAAAGTTCGAGAAGGCGACCGAAGACGTCATCGGATTGAGGTCTTTGGCGTCCGTGTAGGCGTAACCAAGGGCCCAATCGATGCCGTTGTCATACTGCTGCGACAAGCCAAGCGAGAGAACCAGGGAGCTGCCCTTTTCGTTCGCATTGGTCAGCAGGAAGTCGCTGGTGGAACCACCATAGATCGGGCGACCGTCCGGAGCCGTACCGGTTTGCACGTAGCTGAGCGGAACCACCTGAGCGGCTTCATTCGTCTTCGCGTAGAGGATATCGGCCATGACACGCAGGTCGTTGCCGAGCACCGGAAGGCCGGTGTCCACATCAGCGACAGCACCGAAGGCAAACTTCCATTCCGACGGAATCTTGAAGTTCGGGTCGAGGGCGTTCACGCCACCGCGGCCAGTGGCCGTTGCGATGTCCGAGATTGCCTCATCCGGAACGTCAAAGAACGGCAGGCCGGTATCGGAGTAGGTGAAGTCGGCCAGGTTCGAGCCTGACGGAGCAAAGTAATCGTTCAGCGTCACGCCATTGTTCGAATAGTTGTTCGAAAGCCAGACGTTCGGGTTGCCGCCTGAGAACAGGCCAGCACCACCGTGCAGCTTCACGTTGTCCATAAGGGCGTAGTTAAAGCCAAAGCGGGGCTGAATCAGATCACGGCCATCCATGTTGGAGTCGTTGCCGAAGCCATAGTCAGCTGCGAAGCTGGCGTTATAGGCCGGCTTGTCGCTCGACGTGTAGTAGTCGTAGCGAAGACCCATGGTGACATCCAGCTTGTCGCTGACCTGCCACTGGTCCTGCAGGTAGATCGTATTGATCTCGTAGGAGAACTTAGCAGCGGCATCGTTCACATCGTTCGTGCCGGCAGCGTTCGTGTACTGGAAGTAGCTGAAATCACCGTCTGCGAAGGCATTCGGGTTGCTGCGCAGATCAAAGCGCCACTCACCCAGCGACTGCTGGACGAAGAGGTTGAACACGGAAAATTCTTCACGCTCGACACCACCGGTGAAACGATGATCGCCCATCGTGTAGTTGGCGGCAGCTTTATAGTTCCAGAGCTCATAGGAGAGCTTGTTGGAGTGACGGCTGTCGTCGGCACCGAGGTAGATGGTGGAGTTACCGGAACGCAGGTCATTGTTCAGACGGATCTGAACCTCACCCCAGCCGTCAAGGCCGGACACAGGGATCTGACGGTTGTCGAGGTTGACGTAGGATGCGCGCAGCTCGGTCGAGAAGTTCGGCGTCCAGTCGGAGTACAGCGCACCGGTGTAGTTTTCCAGTTTCGCGCCGCGCTCGTAATAGTGATTACCGTCCGGAAGCTGGGTCGAAGAATAGTCCGAACCCGAAAAGTTGAAGCCGTCATTGTAAGTGTAGGTGAATTCAGCGCGGTTCGTGTCGTTGATGTTCCAGTCCAGCTTGCCGAAGAACTTTTCGTCTTCAACGGCGAGCGAGGTCGGAAGGCCACCGGCGACATAACCATACTGGTTCACGGCGATATCGATGATGCTTTGGTACAGAGCGCTCGAAATGCCGTTGTCTTCTGGTGTCTTGCCGAAGATGTTTGCGCCTTCGAACTTTTCGTAGGCACCGAAGAAGAACAGTTTGTCCTTGATGATCGGGCCGCCGACATTGATGCCGTAACGCTTCTCTTCGAAGCTGCCCAGGTCGCGCTTGACGCCATCGGTTTCGTCGCCGGTCAGCGAGTCGTCGGTGTAGTCAAAGAACAGGCCGCCGTGGAATTCGTTCGAGCCGGTTTTCGTCACAGCGTTGATGTTACAAGCGGTGAACGAACCGTAGTTGACGTCGAATGGAGCGAGTTCAACCGACACCTGCTCGATGGCGTCGTAGGAGAACGGGATGCGCTCGGTCGGGTAACCGTTGGAGTTCAGGCCGAAGTTATCGTTCAGGCGAACACCGTCGACGGTCAGCGAGTTGTAGCGCGGGTTGGCACCGGCGCAGTTGATCGAGTCGTTGAAGGCTTCGTCGACATAGACGCGCGGGTCGAGGCGAACGATGTCCTTGATGTCGCGGTTCATTGCCGGAGCATTTTCCAGCGTCGCGAGGTTGTAGGTCGAGGACGGGCCGGTGGCGACCTGGGCGACCTGCATTGCGGAACCGGTGATGACAACCGTTTCCATGCGGGCAGTGTCGTCGTCCGAACGGGCGACCGTCAGGTTGAGGTCGGTCGACTCGCCGAGGTTGGCGTAAACGCCTTCGGCGCGGGCCGGGATGAAGCCTTCACCGGTGATGGTGACGCTGTATGGGCCGCCGACACGCAGGCTCTGACCGGCGAATTGGCCGGCAGCGTTGGTGGTTGCGACCGAAACCGAGCCAGTCGGCTCGTGAAGGATGGTGACGGTGGCACCAGAAACGGCGACGCCAGCTTCATCGGTGACCGTACCGCGGATCGACGAGGTCGTAACCTGTGCCGAAGCGATGCCTGCTGCCGTAATCGCGATGGCCGATACAGCGGCTCCGCGAGCGAATTTATTCCAGTTGATCATGATATTCCCCTGTCCGAGAGAGTCCCGGCTCCGCGCCCTTGCACGCCGTCCGGTTTGGAGGTCGCATAGCGCCTCCAGATGACAGATTAAAGACAGGATCTTGAAGGTTAAACACATCCGCCCGGGATTCCTGACGATGCTTATGTTGCGATGCAAAAATGACACGGTCGTAAGAAACGCCTCACCGCAAAACGTGCATTTTGGGGTATATTCTGTCCGAATGGCGTCGCATAAACTGGATCAGTTCCCGAAAGGCTTTTAGGAAATGACCCACCCTCCCGCCGAATCAGCGACGGACTGGAAGCGCATCACTTTTCTGGCGCTGGCGATTCTCCTGGCCTTGCGGATTCTGCTTCTGGCTGTGTCCCCACTCAATCTTTACGCCGACGAAGCGCAATACTGGCGCTGGGGTGAAACGCTCGACTGGGGCTACTATTCCAAGCCGCCCATGATCGCCTGGCTGATCCATGCGGTGACTTCGGTTCTGGGCAATTCGGAATGGGCTGTGCGCCTGCCGGCGCCCTTCCTTCATACGCTGGGGGCGGTGCTCCTCTTCCATCTCGGGCGCGACATGTATGACGGGCGCACGGGCATGCTAGCGGCGCTCGGCTATGCGCTGATGCCGGCGGTGATCCTGTCTTCTGCTGTGATCTCTACAGACGGCGTTCTGATGCCCTTCTGGTGCGCGGCGCTCTACGCCGTCTGGCGCCTGCGGGCCGGCACGGGCGGCTGGGTCAGTGCGACCGGGCTCGGCCTCGCCCTCGGTGCGGGTCTCCTGTCGAAATACGCCATGATTTATTTCGTGATCGGCATCATGCTGACGCTGCTGATCGACCGGGACACCCGCCGGGCGCTCTTCTCGCGCTACGGACTTGTTGCCTTGCTGGTCGCCGGCGCGGTGTTCGCGCCGCACATGGCCTGGAATGCTGCGCATGACTTCAAGACTGTCAGCCACACAGTCGACAACGCCAATCTCGGCGGCCACCTGTTCAACCCGGAAAACGCCCTCACCTTCCTGATCGACCAGATTGGCGTATTTGGCCCGGTCAGCTTTCTGGCGCTGGTCTTCGGCCTGTTCGTCGTCCGCTCTCAGGATGAGGGCCTGATGGGCCGCGACCGCTGGCTGCTCTGCTTCACCCTGCCGGTTCTGATCATCATCCTCGGACAGGCCGTCCTGTCGCGCGCCAATGCCAACTGGGCCGCGACCGCCTACCCGGCTGCCAGCATACTCGTGGCCGCCTGGCTGATCCGGGCGCGCGCCAACCGGACCCTCTGGTTCGCCGTGGCCGGGTTCACCTTTCTGGCGCTGCAATTCGTACCGGACCTGCCGGTCCTGGTCCGCCTTGGCCTCGGGGCCGTGATCGGCGGAGGCTTACTTCTTTACGCCGCGCTGGTGAAATACCGCCCATCGGGCCTGCTCTGGTTCAGCCTCAGCCTGCACGCGGCCCTGGCGCTCGGCTTTACGACCATCTCGCTGCTGCCGCTGCAATCCTCCACGGCGCTCGGCCTCGACAATGCACTGAAGCGGACACGCGGCTGGGATCAGGCGGCCAGGGACGTGTTCGGCTATGCCCAGTCGGTCGGCGCGACCGCTGTGCTGGTGGACGAGCGGGAGGTCTGGCACGGGCTCGACTATTATGGCCGCAACCGGACGGTGCCCCTGCTCTCCTGGCGCCGGTACGGCGTGCCGAAAAGCTTTTCCGAAACCCAGCCGCTGGCGGCGCCGCTGGACCAGCGCGTGCTGGTGGCCTCGCTGCATCCCGGTATGCGCCCGATGCTGCGCAGCGAGTTCGAGACATTCGAACCGGCAGGAGAGATCTCGGTGCCGCTTGGCAAGCGCAGCAATGGCTGTCCGCTCAGCCGCACCTTCGTTCTCTATGTCGCGTCAGGCTACAAGCCACAGGTCCACGATGCGGCCTGGGAAGCGCAGTTCGATGGCAAAACGGAATTCCCGCTGGCGCCCTGTCCGGCGAAGAAGGATCAGTGACCGGTTGACTCGCCGGCCCAGATTTTCTTCACCCGCGCATCCCGGCCACAGGCCGTACGGTAGTAGCGGTATTTGAGCGGGTTCTTCTTGTAATAGTCCTGGTGATAGGTCTCGGCGGGCCAGAACGTGCTGGCATCGACGATCTTCGTCACCACAGGCGCATCCAGCACACCGGACTCATTGATCATGCCTACTTCCGTTTCAGCCACTTCGCGCTGTTCGTCATTGGCCACGAACACGGCGGAGCGATAGCTCTCGCCCTTGTCGCAGAACTGGCCGGCGGCGTCGGTCGGGTCGATATGATGGAAGAAGTAATCCACGAGGTCGCCATAGCTGACCTTGTCGGAATCATAGGTGACTTTGACGGCTTCGTAATGGCCGGTCTTCTCGTGCGACACCTGCTCATAGGTCGGCCTGTCGACCGTACCCCCCGTATATCCGGAAGTCGTCGAAACGACGCCGTCCAACTTGTCGAAGTCAGATTCCACACACCAGAAGCAACCGCCCGCGAACACAGCGCTGGACAGGCGCTTGGCATCCGGACTGGAGACCTGGTCCTGCGCGCCTGCGCTGGAAATGAAAGCAAGCGCGGTGGCGGCGATGCCAGCCAGGACGGCGACGGATTGGGGGGAACGGATACGCATGTGAACAAACTCTAATAATCGCTCCGGAGAATATCCGGCTTCCCGCGTGATATGGGAAAACTCCGGCGTTTCGGAACCCCGGAAAGTCAGTGCTAACGGGAATGTGTTTCACGCGTGTTGTCCGAAGGCGGCACAAATGCGGCAATGCCGTGTTTTCAGGCAGGCCCGGTCAACACCCTGACGCGCACGCGGCTCGTGCGTCCTGCAGCATCGACTGCAGTGACCGTGTAAAAGCCTGCCTGTTCCGGCTTCCAGACCGGCGCGCCGGCATCGTCCGTGTCACAGGGCATTCCATCGATATACCAGCTGAGCTTTCCCTCACCCCGGCCAGCCAGAACGAAGCCCCGCGCGTCCCGTCCATTGACCGGCCCAGCCCAGAGTTCGGCGGACTGGGGCGGGAACAGGATCTGCGGCGGGCCGGTCTTTTGCAGCGCCTTCATCGCCCCTTGCGAGCGCAGACGCTTCTCGCTGGTCAGGCGCATCGTGGCTTCGCCTTCGTCCTGCAGGTGCTGGGCGGCGCGGTCGGCAATTTCGAACAGGATCGGCAGCGCCGTGTCATGCCCCGTCTTGCCGGGTCTCGGCGCCCCGTCCGCCCGGCCAACCCAGACAACAATCACATGCTGGCCGGACACGCCCGCCGCCCAGGCATCGCGGAAGCCGTAAGACGTGCCCGTCTTGAACGCGATCTGCGGCGCGTGCGCCGTCAGCGAGCCGGGCATGCGGCCCTCCGGTGTCGGAGTCTTGCGCAGAATCTCAAGCACTTCGTCCGCGCTTTCTCCGCTGACCAGCCGCTTGCCATTGGCGGCATAGTTTCCAGCTTCCTCATCGGCGCGCCAGACCAGCGGCTTGGCGACGCCCTCGTCTCCCAGCGCGGCATAGAGAATGGCCAGCTCCCGCGCGGTCAGCCCTGCCCCGCCGAGCGCGATGGCAAGACCGGCTTCATGATCTGCGCCACCTGAGATGCGCGGCCGTGCGCCAACCGACGCGAGCTGCGCGGCAAACCGCTCCGGCCCGACCCGGTCCAGCATGGCGACGGCGGGAATGTTCAGCGAGTGCTGCAACGCGTCCGACACGCGGACATCACCGCGGAACATGCGGTCAAAGTTTTCCGGCTGGTAGGAGGCAAAGCGCGTCGGCAGGTCTGCCACGCGCGTATCCGGCGCGGCGGTGCCATCATCGAAGGCCATGGCATAGATGAATGGCTTCAGCGTCGAACCGGGCGAGCGCGCCTGCGCCGTCAGGTCCAGCCAGCCGCCCTTGCGGTCACGCGAGGCAGAGCCTGCAATCGCCCGCACGGCCCGCGTCGGCACATGCACGACCAGGACGGAGACCTGAACGTCTTCGCCTTCCGCCTCGGCCCGTGTCAGGGCGATGCGCTCGACTTCCGCCTGCAGGGCGCCATCCAGCGTGGAGCGCACATCCTCGCGCGGGCCTTCAGACAAGGCCTTGGCCGTGCCGTGCCAGGCCCGGTCCGGGAAATCCCGGCGGCGGCCCGGCACAGGCAGGGTGGCAACGTCCTCGACATCGCCCTCGGTGAAGACACCATAGCGATTGAGTTTCTCCGACACCCAGTTGCGGGCGCGTTCCGCCGCCTTCTGGTGACGGTCGGGTCTGCGGGCTTCAGGTGATTGCGGCAGGGCGATCAGCAGCGCGATCTCGTCATTCGAGAGCTTGTCGGCTTCGTGCCCGAAATAGCTCCAGCTCGCCGCCCGCACGCCTTCGAGGTTGCCGCCATAGGGCGTCAGCGACAGGTAGAGCGACAGGATCTCGTCCTTGGAGAGGCGCCGCTCCAGCTGCCAGGCGCGGGCAATCTCGACCAGTTTGGAGCCCATATTACGCGGGCGCGGTTCCAGCATCCGCGCGGTCTGCATCGTGAGCGTCGACCCGCCCGACACGACACGGCCCGCCATGACCGAGTCCACCAGCGCCCGGCTGAGGCCTGCCCAGTCCGTCCCGCGATGGTCATAGAAGCGTTTGTCCTCGACCCGCAGCAGCGCGTCGACGAATTCCGGATCGATCTTGTCGAGATCCCCGGCAAAGCGCCAGCGCCCGTCCGGCGTGGCGAAGGCCCGCAGCGGCTTGCCTTCGCGGTCTGTGACGAGGGCGGACAATCCCCCCGCCCTTTCAAGGGGCGGGGGAAAGATATGGTCCGCCAGGACCACCGCGAAGAACAGCGCGAAGAAGGCAACAAAGAGCCGGCGCGCCGTCAGCATGGTCCTATTTGCTTCCCTCCGCCGCACCCTGCGCCGGGGCGATGGTCACGCGGCCTGCCCGCGAGCGGGCGAACACGTTCGGGCGGTACATGTCTTCGGCCACGACGCCCGGTATGGCGAAGTCGCCCGGCGTCACCGCGCGGACCACATAGGCCATGGTCACCGGATTGGCGTAGACATTGACGGCGGCAACATAGCGATCATCCTGCGCCTGTGCGGTCTGGACATGGGCCAGCTCGCCCAGATAGGCGAAGGCGCCCGACTGGCCGTATTGCTGGCGGCCATCGGCCGGACGCAGCACGGTCTCGATCTCGAAGCCGGCTGGCAGAAGGTCTGCCACGATCACCGGATTGAGACGGCGCTCTTCCGGCGAGACGGTCATCTTGACGACCAGCTGGTCGCCCTGATTGACGCGGGAGAGATCCACCCGGCCACCCGTCAGCGTGTAGAAGGCCTTTTCGACTTTCATCTTCGAGGCTGCGGCCGGAGGTGCACTGGTTGGTGCGCCGGAGACCATCACGGTGCGGAACATCGGGGCCTTGCCTTCCAGCTTGAAGGTCACCCCTTCCGTGGCCTGAGCCTCGGTGATCGCATACTGGCGGTCATTATCATTGCCGCGGCCAAGGCCTTCGACATTCAGACGGAAGCCTTCCTCGCCTTTGCTGAGGTCGTTCACCGCCTGCAGGAGGAAGGATTTCTCCTGCGTGGTCAGAGCGCTCGGGTCCGGCGATTCATTGCCGAGTTTCGCGGTCAGGCGTTCCAGCGTTTCGGTCTGTCCGGCATCGGCCGCCAGCGCCAGGACGCCGGCCATGTCACGCAGCGGCGTCTGGTAATAGTCGCCGGTATTGTTGTAGCCGAGAGCGTTCTCCGCAGCCCGGAAGGCCGAGGTGGCGCGGGCACGGTCACCCATCAGGGCCAGCGCGGCCCCGAGATGGGCACGAGCCAGCGGGCTGTCGATCTTGCCCAGTTCCCGGTCATGCAGATAGCGCAGGCGGGAAATGTCCGCCTTGCCTGCCTTGGCCAGCACATAGAGGGCATAGGCCGACGAGCGCTTCATCATCTGGTCGACGGTGTCGTTGGAATAACGGCTCTCATACACATCCGTATCGTAGCCGTAGACCCGCCAGGCATCGCCGGTCGCGATCTGGCGCAGGGCGCCATAAGCCCGGTCGAGTGCCTCGTCCGGCACGGCATAACCGGCTTCCTTGGCGCGATAGATGAAGTCCGTCGCATAGGCGCCGAGCCATGGCGAGGCATAGCCGTCGCCTTCCCGCCACAGACCGAACGCCCCATCCGCACTCTGACGGTTCAGCAGCGTGTTGACCGCCACCTGAACCTTCATCTTCGGATCGTCATTCGCATCCTTCGCGCCCATGGCGACCAGCTGCTCGGAATAGAGCAATGGCAGGGCACGGCTCGTCGTCTGCTCGGTACAGCCATAGGGATAGCGGTCCAGCGAGGCATAGAGCGTGGCCGCATCCACCGGGATGGTCGAGAAGCCGACCGAGACCGCGCCCGAGCCCGGCACGAGGTCCGTCAGCAGATCCTTGCCGATCGAGAAGGAGTCGCCCGGCTGCATCAGCTTGGAGGTCACCCGCGTCACGGGCAGGTAGGGCGAACGCGTCTGGATGTCGTAGGAACGGTCCACAGCATATTTGCCGGGGCCTTTCACATCCATGCGCACGGTTGAGATGCCTTCCTCGTCAGCGCCGACGCGCACAGGCAGGTCCGCCCGCTGGCCGGTCTTCAGGCTGCGGGTCAGCTTGCCATCGGCAATCGTCACGCCCTTGGTGGCGCTCACCAGAGCCGAGAACTCACCGGCTTCAAGCTCGACATTGTCGACACTCGCCGTCAGCACCGCCTCATCGCCGGGGGCAAGGAAGCGCGGCATGATCAGGTCTGCCGGAGCTTCGTCGCGCACGGTCATCGTGGACACGGCAGAGCCAAGGCCGGTCTTCGACCAGGCCACCGCCATCAGGCGCAGCTCGCCATTGAATTCTGGCACGTCAAAGCGGATCTTCGCCTTGCCCGACCGGCCGACATCGACGAGGCCGGAGAACAGCGCGACCGATTTCACCGGAACAACGCTGAGGCCTTCCCCGCCAATCTGGTCACCCCCGGTGCGGACTTCCGCAGGCAGGCCCATGTTCGGATCCAGCAGACGGCCATAGTCGTCATAGAGTTCAACGCCGAGGGCCTTCTTGCCGTAATAGTAAGACACCGGGTCCGGGCTCTTGAACTTGGTCAGGCGCAGGATGCCTTCATCGACAGCGGCAATGGTCAGATAGACCGGCTCACGCGGGCCGTCTCCGACATCCACCTCAACCACCTGCTCGCCGCGCGGGCGGGCAACTTTCGGTGCCGTGATCGCCATGGAGAAGGTGCGTGCCTGCATGTCGAGCGGCACATAGGTGACGCCCACAGCGCGGCGCGGCTTGGCCTGCAGCACCGGATCACGCTCGGTAAAGACCGAGACCATGACATAGGCGCCATCGCCCCATTCATCGTTCACCGGCAGGGTTACCTGGGTGCCGCCTTCAGTGACCGCGATATTCTGCACAGAGATGACCTTGTCGGTCGCAACCACGATCTGGGCCTGACCATCATAAGGCGGCACGATGGTGATTTCTGCTGTCTGGCCGGAGGCTGGCGACTTGGCAGGTCCGGTCACTTTCACGCGGTCCGGTGCCTCGACGCCATCCTCGGAGACATAGCCGCCCCAGCCGACATAGAAGTCGTCGCTGGCGGACGTGGTGGTTTTGCCATCGGCCGTTTCGACGACCAGTTCATGGCTGCCCCAGTCGAGACCGGACACCGTGATCTCACCCGTGCTGCCTGCCGGCGTGGACACCACGCCTTCATTCACCTTGGTCACGGTGCGGGACCGGCGCCAGCGCCAGCTGTCCCCGTCATTGTACCAGTCATAGTGCCAGTCGATGGCCAGCAGCTTCCATTTCAGGTCCTGCGCCACGGCCTTGCCGTCGGAATCCATCGCAACGACCTGATACGTGGCATCGCCGCCCTCCTCGACCGAATAGTCGAAGCCGGGCTTGAGGCCGAGATAGAGGTCTTCGGGGCGATACGGCACGCGGACGCTTTCCGACACGGCCCGGCCGCCCGGCTCCAGAACGCTGATGACAGCATTCAGGCGCAGCGGGGTGCCCGAGTCATTGCCGGCCTTGCCCGGTGCCATCCGGATCAGGGCTGCGCCAGCGCCGTCTGTCGTCACGTCGTCGAATTCGAGGATGCGCTCCTGGAAGGTCGAGTCGTGGCGTCCGAAGGTGAAGCCTTCATAGGCCGGGAACGGGTTCGGCTGGCGCTCAATGCGGGCTTCCGTCTTCACGGTCAGGCCTGCGCCGGGGGCGCCGTAGAGGAAGCGCGAGGCGACCTCAATGTCCCGCGTGCCACCCGCTTTCACCGGCGTATCTTTGTCGGTTGTCAGGTCCACCGCGATGCGCTGCGGCACGAAATCCTCGACCGAGAAGCGCACAGAGCCAGACGCACCGGACAGGCCGTCCATCTGCGCTTCGATCCGCCATTCGCCGCGCGAGGCGCCTTTGGGCAGCTCGAAATTGTGCAGCACAGCCGCAGAGGCGGCATTCTCAAACCGGATCTTCTGCGAGATCAGCCCGTTCGGACGGTAAAGGACCAGATTGCCGGCCCTGTCACTGATCGCCTTGCCGGTCGAATCGCGCAGCATGGCGGTCAGCTTCACCGACTCGCCCGGACGATAGATGCCGCGATCTGTGTACAGATAGGCATCGACCAGACCCGGCGTGCGGCGGCCACCAATATTTTCCTCTGACAGATCCACCGGGGCGCGGGACAGGTCCAGCGCCGCCAGTTCGCCCTTGGCGGTCAGCGCCAAGACCAGCTTCGGCGCCATATTGCCGTCGCCCTTGGTCAGCTCTGCCGGGAACACGACCCGGCCCTGCTGGTCAGAGCGCGCTTCGGACAGGATGTCATTGTTGCGCGCGATCAGCTGGACGTTCGTGTCGGAAACCGGACGGCCATCTTTCAGCGACCGCAGCGTGATATCGAGGCCGTTGCCGCCCTCATAGGCCGTGATGGCAAGGTCGGTCAGCATGATCCAGCGGCTGGTCGAGGCCGGAGGGCCGACCGCGTCGCTGATGTCGCCGGCATCTTTCACGGTGACGAAATAGGCGCCCGGCTTCAGCGCGCCGATGGCGGCTTCCAGCGGGAACACGGTGATGACCGGCGCGTTCTGCTGGCGCGCCACATCTATCTTGCCTTTGAACAATTCCTCTTTGACGTCGTCGGGATCGTTTTCGCCCCAGGTCCAGGAATAGCTGCCCTGCGCATTGGTCTCGCCCTGGCTGATCCGTTTGAAGGCCAGCGCGCGATCATTGATGCGCGAGACCGTCACTTCGACCTGGTCGACGTTCACCGTCTCGATCGGCAGGCCGTCAGCATTCTCGCGCGGCAGGATCACGCCTGTGCCCTTGAAGCCGACATAAGGTGGCCGGTCGGCGAAATCGATCGGAACCTCTTCCTGCTTTTTCAGCGTGCGGCCATCGGCAGCCGGCAGGCCGGAGAGCAGCGTCGCCGTGCGCTCGCTGCCAAAGCTCAGGCCGCCGACGCAAAGCTCGCGGCCCTCGACGCTCAGCGACGGCTTGAAGGACGGACGGAACTCAACATAGGGCGAGTAGTCTGCTTCCGGATCCAGCGCAGCAGAGAAGACGAAACAAGCCAGCGGCTCGTCGTGGCTGGTGTCAATGCGATAGCGGAAATAGGAGAAGTCCTGCTCGCGGGCGTCGATGGCGGCCTGGCGGCGCTTGTCGCGCTGGCGGGCCGCGACGCTGTCGGCAGCAGAGAGCTGGACGACGGTGCCTTCTGCGCCCTGGTCTGTTCCGGATCGGTCTGTCTTGCCGCCTCCGCACGCCACGAGAACACTCAGCAGCAATGCCGAAAGCAATGCCTTTCCGTATTTCCCCCGGCTCTGGATGAATTGCGTCATAGACCCTCTCCTTCACACTGGATGAACACTCTTACACATCTTCGCGGGGGCGCGAACAGGGCGCGATTTGGACAAATCGGACATTATTCAGGGTTTTTCTCTGCGCCGGCACGGAGAAACCCGGCTTGCCAGCCGGAACAGCCCGCGCCAGTGTCCCGCGCATGTGGAGCTGGCGCATCCTGGGACTGGTTGCTTTCGCCTTTGGTGCGATTGGCCTGTTTGTTCCGATCTGGCCAACCACCGTGTTCTGGATCGTTGCCGCCCTCGCCTTCGCGCGCTCGAACCCGGACTGGGCCGAATGGATCTATGCCCGCCCCAAGATCGGCCCGGCCATCCGCACCTTTATCGAAACCGGCGCCCTCAGCCGCGCCACCAAGACAGCCGCGCTCGGCGGCATGAGCCTCGCGGCGGTGATTGTCGGCGTAGCGCTCTGGAAACGGCCCCTCCCGCTCGGTATCGGCCTTACCGTGATTGCAGCAGGCGCCCTGTTCGTAATCACGCGGCCGCGCGCGTCCACAGGCGGTTAATCCTCCAGCCCGCCATCGGTGCCCGGCAGCGGCACCTTCTCTTCCGGGGTCCGTTCCGCCTGCGCCGAATAGGCATGCGAGGCGGCTTGCGTTTTGGCGTCCTGGCGCGCCCGCAGCTCATCCGAGAAGGCGCTGGCGAACACGCCCGCCGGCAGGGCCACGACGCCAATCCCGGCAATCGCAATCACCGACGCAAACATCCGGCCAAGCGGCGTAACGGGATAGACATCGCCATAGCCGACCGTCGTCAGGGTCGCGATGGCCCACCAGATGGCCCTCGGGATGGACGCAAACGTCTCCTGATGCTGGCCCCCGACGCCTTCGATGAAATAGAGCGCCACGGCGGCAACATAGACCAGCACCAGCGCCATCGCGAGCGCCGTCAGAAGCTGCGTCCCCGCCCGGCGCACCGCCGCCCCGAAAATATCAAATGCCGGAACGAAGCGGGCAAGCTTGATCAGCCGGAACAGGCGCAACACGCGCAAGGCGATCAGGGGAATCCCGAAACCGGCCAGCATCACGATCAGTTCCGGCAGGAAGGCCAGCAGGTCGGCGATGGAATAGAACCGCGTCATGTATTTCAGCCGGCCGCTGAGCCCGCGATAGTCCGGGTTCAGACCGGCGACGAAGACGCGCAGCACATATTCTGTCGCGAAGGCGGTCACGACAAAGACATTGAAGATGCGGAAGGCCTGCTGCCAGCCCGGCTGCGTGTTCAGGGTCGGCTCTGTTTCCAGCGCCAGAAACAGGAAGCTCAGCAGGACCAGTGCAACGATGAAGAGATTGGTGACCGAAATACCCTGAAGCCGCGCCTCCGGCACCATCTCCTGATAGAGCCTGTAGCGCAGACCGTTCTGCACCATCAGCTGCTGCACAACCATGTCCGCCCTCGCTGCGTTCCCCTCGAGCCTACCCTCTTAGCACGCCCTTGCAGCCCTTGGCGACGGCCGCCACGATCTTGTCCATCAGGGCCTGGATGTCTTCATCCTTCAGCTTTTCCTTCGGCTGGATCGTGACTTCGAATGCGACCGATTTCTGGTCCTCCGGCACGCCCTTGCCCTGGTAGACGTCAAAGACCTCCACCTGGCTGATCAGCTGCTTGTCGGCGCCCTGTGCGTGGCGAACGATGTCTGCCGCAGGAACCTTCTCGTCCACGAGGAAAGCGAGATCGCGGCGGATCGGCGTCAGTTCCGACCGTTCGAGCACGGATTTCGTCTTCGTGGTCTTGGTCTTCATCAGCGGCAAGGCATTGAGGTTCAGCTCGAAGCCGAAAGCCGGGCCTTCGACGCCAAGCTGCTTCAACACGCCGGGGTGCAGAGCGCCGAAATGCGCGACCGTCACTTTCGGGCCGAGCTTCAGCGCCGCCGCCTGACCGGGATGCCAATGCGGCTGAACCGGCGCCGTCACCTGGAAGCGCTCGCCCGGCTGGCCGAGGGCTTCGAGCACCGCGAAGAGGTCCGCCTTGGCCGCGTAGGAATCGTACGGCTTCGGCGCGCCCTGCCAGTGGCGTTCGTTCAGCGGACGCACAAGCGCGGCCACAACCGTGCGCTGGTCATTCGGGCCATCGTCCAGATAGATCGGCCCCGCCTCGAAGAAGCGCGCCCCGGCCTCGCCACGGTTCGCCGCGCGCTGGGCCGCGCTGGCGAGGTTACCGAGAATGGACGGGCGCATCTGGTTGAGATCGCTGGCCACAGGGTTTGCCACGGTCAGGCTGTCAGGCGTCTTGCCGAACAGGGCCGCGTTGGCCTTCGACATGAAGCTCCACGTCACAGCCTCAAGAAAGCCGCGCGAAGCCAGCACCCGGCGGGCCGTACGCACGCGTGCCTGCATCGGTGTCGTGATCGCGCGGATACCACCTTCCGGCACTGGCAATGAGGTCGTCGGCAGCTGGTCGAAGCCGACCATGCGAGCGATCTCTTCCACGATGTCAGCCGACTGTTCCATGTCGAAGCGGAAGCTCGGCGGCATCAGATACCAGGCATCGCCCGCATCTTCGATGTTGAACTCCAGATCCTTCAGGATACGGCGCATGTCGGCATTCTTGACCGTCAGGCCCGTCAGGCGTTCCACGTCTGCCGGATAGAAGGTCACCTTGTCTGCCCGCGCCGGAATCAAGCCGGCGACATTCGCCTTCGACACTGTGCCGCCGCCATATTCCAGGATCAGCGCGAGGGCGAGGTTCAGCCCGTCCACGCAAGATTGCGGGTCAACGCCGCGCTCGAACCGATAGCGCGCATCCGAATGAATGCCCGTCGCGCGGCCCGTACGCGCCGTGCGCAGCGGATCGAACCATGCGCTCTCAATGAACACGTCAGTCGTCTCGGCGTAAACTGCCGTCGACTCGCCGCCCATCACGCCGCCAAGCCCGATCACGCCGCTCTCGTCGGCGATCACGCACATCTCTTCGGTGATCGTGTAGGTCTTGCCGTCAATGGCGACCAGCTTCTCGCCCTTCTTGCCCAGACGGGCCGTCACAACACCTTCCAGCTTCGCGGCATCATAAGCGTGCAGCGGGCGGGCGCGGTCGAGCGAGATGAAGTTTGTCACGTCCACCAACAGCGAGCGGGGCTGGACGCCAACGGCTTTCAGGCGCTGCTGCATCCAGTCCGGCGACGGACCATTCGTGACGCCGCGCACCATGGCGCCCGCGAACATCGGGCAGGCTTCCGGTGCTTCAAGCTTGATCTCGATCGGGCAATCGAAGCTGCCGGAGACTTTTTTCACATCGCTCGGAATGAACCGCCCTGCCCCGGCTGCGGCGAGGTCGCGGGCAATGCCCTGCACACCCAGCCAGTCGGGCCGGTTCGGCGTCACTTCGAAATCAATCACCGGATCGGCGAGACCCAGCGCTTCAGCAGCAGACGTGCCGAGCGGGATGGACGCATCCAGATCGGCAATGCCGTCATGGTCTTCGCCGGCGTTCAGTTCCTTTGTGGAGCACATCATGCCCTGGCTCTCGACACCGCGAATGGCGCGTGGCTTCTTGTCGAGCGCGAAGTCGAGGCCCGGAATGAAGGCGCCGAGCGGGGCATAGATGGCGGTCATGCCTGCGCGGGCATTCGGTGCGCCGCAGACGATCTGTTTCAGGCCGTCGACAGTCTCCACCTTGCACACGCGCAGCTTGTCCGCATCCGGATGCGGTTCAGCCTCGATCACCTTGCAGACCGAGAACGCCTTCAGCGCCTCCCGCGGATCGTGCACGTCCTCAACCTCAAGACCGGCCTTCAGCATGAGAGCCAGAATCTCGTCGAGCGGCGCCTTGGAGGCGATGTGGTCGCTCAGCCAGGAAAGGGTGAATTTCATGATCTATTCCAGTTCCTGATTTGGTACGTCCTGGGCCCGTTTGACTGAAGACAGGCCCTCAAAAATATCTTGTTCGCTGCGCTTGCAGGATTTCACCCGCTCTGCCGAAGAATTCTGCGCCAGCCCTTCCACGTTCCAACACCGTTTGAACACGGAACAATAGCAGGTCCTAATGGTCAGGCTGCCCCATTCCTGGGCCGTGGTATCCATTTCCGTATGGGACATTTGCCCCACCGGCCAACTGATGCGCAGTGCGTCGAGTGTTTCTCCCGGCGCAATCGCGCGGCCGACCATGCTGGTCCATGAAAGACTGTAGCCCGGTGGCAATGCGTCCCGGTACGGGATGAGACTTTCCACTTGCTCGCCGCCCTTGAAGACATCAACGGACTCGATCAGGGCCGGCCCAACACCGCTATTGCGAAAAACGACGCCGATCTCGCGCACGTCCGGATCGGTCGACGTGTACCCATTGGCCTGCAGAACCGGATACACTGCGCCGTGCTGCTGGGCGCGCATTACGCGGCCCTGATCCCACGCGATGAAGACGGCGATTGCGCTGGTCAATACCGCGCAGATCGCAATCAGCATTTCGACCCTGTTGCCCTTGCCCATAATCGCCTCCTACTTCACCGCCCCGGCGCGTTCCTGCGCGAGGTGTTCCGGCGCAGCAGCCGCGAATTCGGCGTCGAGCACTTCTTCCAGAAGGAAGGTCTCGAAGAGCACGTCCATGCCTTCGGCGAAAACGCCGTTCCGGGTGAAATACTCCCGGTGGGCGCTCTGCCAGTAGTCGAGACTGAGGTCGCCTTCGCCTTCCAGCGCGGCGAGTTCCTCGGTCATATCAGCGAACTTCATACGTGTGACCGTTTCAGTCTGCAGGATGGCGATCCGGCGGCCATCGCCGCTCATCAAATAGCCCCGCTCCCCCTCAACCGGCGGCGGTTGGATACCTGAATCGCTGCAGGTGGCAGTCTTCACGCCCACGACGATCAGCGCCGCCAGACGGTCGGCCAGTTCGGGGCCATCCCCGAAGGTCCATTCCGGCAGGTCAGAGGAGGAAAGGCTTGCCGTCACGACAGTCCTCCGCTGACGCTCGGCGTCGACCATGGCGCGAAGCCGTAGTGGCGGGTCCATTGCGGGTCGGCCTCGAAATACGGGCGCAGGTCCGGCATGCCGTATTTCAGCATGGCGAGGCGATCAACGCCCATGCCGAAAGCGAAGCCCTGATATTCGTTCGGATCGATACCGCAATTGCGCAGCACGTTCGGGTGCACCATGCCGCTGCCGAGAATCTCCATCCAGCTGTCACCGGCGCCGATCTCGATCGTCTCGCCCTTGCGGGTGTATTTCACGTCCATCTCGGCCGAAGGCTCCGTGAACGGAAAGAAGTGCGGGCGGAAGCGGGCTTCCACGCTGTCGACCTCAAAGAAGGCGCGCACGAAATCGATGAGACAACCTTTCAGATGCCCCATATGCGTGCCCTTCTCGATGACGAGACCTTCGACCTGGTGGAACATCGGCGTGTGCGTCGCGTCCCAGTCATTGCGGTAGACCCGGCCCGGCACGAGAATGCGGATCGGCGGCTTCTGGTCCATCATGGTGCGGATCTGCACCGGCGAGGTGTGCGTGCGCAGAACCTTCGGCGTGTCGCCCTCAGCGGCCTTCATGAAGAACGTGTCGTGCGTCTCGCGCGCGGGGTGACCTTCCGGGAAGTTCAGCGCGGTGAAATTGTGCCAGTCGTCTTCCACGTCCGGGCCTTCGGCCACGGAGAAGCCCATGTCGCCGAAGATCGCGGCGATCTCCTCGAACACCTGCATCACCGGGTGCAATGCGCCAGCCTTCGGGCCGGGCACGGGCGGCAGGGTCAGGTCCAACGTTTCGGTGACGAGCTGCCTCTCCAGTGCCTCGGCTTCCAGCTCGGCCTTGCGGGCCTTTACGGCCTCATCGACGCGGGTCTTCAACGCGTTCAGCTTGGGGCCGTTTTCCTGGCGCTCTTCCGGGCTCATCTTGCCCAGCGCACCCATCAGGCCGGAGACCCGGCCCTTCTTGCCAAGCTCGGCCACACGGACAGCGTCCAGCGCCTCAAGGTCACCTGCCCCGGCAATTGCCGCGAGCGCTTCGTTTTCGATGGTCACAATATCGGACAAGGTCTTGCCCCTCTTCTGGTCCTGCGGGCTTCTTAGGCGCTTCGCGGGATCATGCAAATCTGGAAATAGAAAAGCCCGGCACGCCGGCCGGGCTTTATCTTATTCGGTTCGGCACCCGCCCTTGCAGGCAGTCACCGGCGGCGCGGGGCCATGTAGAAAGCTTACTTGCCGGCAGCTTTCTTACGGGCGTTCCGCGCGCGCTTGGTGTTGCCAAACACGCGGACTTTCGCGCGCTTGCCAAGATTGGCACTCCAGGTGGCGTTGCGGCGCTTGACGCGCGGCTTCTTGGCCGGGTGCAGAACAGTGTTCGGGGACTTCGACATGGGAGTGTTCCTGTCTCGTGTCTTTTAAGACTTAGGCGAGTGCGGCTTTGGCCTGGGCAACCAGGGCACCGAAAGCGTCCGGGTCCTTGATGGCGATGTCGGACATGACTTTACGGTCGACTTCGATGCCAGCCTTGGTCAGGCCGTTGATGAAGGTCGAGTAGTTCATGTTCTCGTCGTGGATGCGCACAGCAGCGTTGATGCGCTGGATCCAGAGCGAGCGGAATTTCCGCTTCTTAACTTTACGGCCGACATAGGCGTACTGACCGGCTTCCCAGACGGACTGGTGAGCAATACGGAAAGTATTCTTGCGGCGGTTACGGAAACCTTTTGCCTGCTTGAGAATCTTCTTGTGGCGGGCGTGGGCGGGTACTTTAGCGCGTGAGCGGGGCATCAGAGCCTCCTTAAATCAAGATCGTTGTGACTGCGGGGTGGGCCTAGAGGCCGTACGGCAGGTACTTTTTAACGCGGGCTTCATCTGCCTTGGCGCCGACGGACGTGCCGCGGTTCTGGCGGATGTACTTCGCATTGTGGCTCATCAGGCGGTGGCGCTTACCAGCGACGCCGTGCTTCAGTTTGCCCGTTGCAGTGATCTTGAAGCGCTTTGCAGCGGCCTTCTTGGTCTTCATCTTCGGCATTTCGGTCTCCTTTGTAGAGCTCTCACCCGATAGGGCGGCCCAGATCGTTCATGAGCAGAGGGGCATGCCGTTCGCCCGCACCGCTCGGAAGTGGCGGCTTATGACGGATCAGCGGAGCAGAATCAAGGGGGTCAAGCTGCTGGAAATGCAGGCCCTGCCCCAATAAAAAAGCCGGAGGGCATGGCCCATCCGGCTCTTCTGGATCAATCGGCGCCGGGATCAGCGCGGCGAGAGGACCATGGTCATCTGCCGGCCTTCGAGTTTCGGCTCGAGTTCCACTTTCGCAATCTCGTCGAAATCCACTTTCACCCGCTCGAGCAGCTGCATGCCGAGATGCTGGTGCGCCATTTCCCGGCCACGGAAACGCAGGGTGACCTTCACCTTGTCGCCTTCTTCAAAGAAGCGCTCCATGGACCGTTTCTTCACCTCATAATCATGGGTGTCGATGTTCGGACGCATCTTGATTTCTTTAAGCTCGGAATTCTTCTGCTTCTTCTTGGCAGCAGCTTTCTTCTTCCGCTCTTCGAAGCGCAGTTTGCCATAGTCGAGAATCTTGACGACGGGGATTTCCTGATCCGGCGAGACTTCGACAAGGTCCATGCTCGCTTCGCGAGCGGCGTCGAGGGCGGCAGCAATCGGCATAATGCCCTGCTTCTCGCCGTTTTCGTCGATCAGAAGGACCTTCGCGGCCCGGATGTCCTCGTTCATGAGCGGTCCCTTATCTTTCGGGGGCGCGTCATTCATTGGTCTGCGAGCTATGGCCGGTCTCCTTTGTGGCTTTTGCAGGATGTCTCAATATGCCTGCAGTTGCGGGCTTATTCAAGGCTGAGCGCAGTCGATCTATTTTGATGCAAGGTCAAGAAGGAAGCACACCCAGGGCGAGGATGGAACGCCACACCGTGTCGACTTCCAGCTCGGCAAGTGTCGGCGCCGAATTGATGATCGGAGATTTCGCGCCGCGCGGGGCGGCATGGTCCGGATTGCTCTCATCGGTGGCGAACAGGGCAACGCCCGGCGCGCCCGCAATCGCCGCCATATGCATCGGCCCGGTATCATTGCCCACCACGAACGCGGCCTTCTCGGCCAGGGTCACGATCTGGAACAGGTCGGTCCGGGTCACGAGGCTTTTGGCCCGCTTTTCCAGCTTCAGGATGTCCTGCGCGATCTTGCCCTCGGCCTTGCCGCCGATGATCGCCGGGGTGACACCGGCATCAGCAATACGGGTCGCCAGTTCGGCAAACCGCTCGACCGGCCAGCGCTTGGCTTCGCGGTGTTCCGAGGCGCCGGGGATCAGCAGCATATAGGGCTGTTCCAGGCTGAAATAGGCTGGCTGAAGGCGCGGCGCATCGCGCAGCTTGTGGCGCACCCAGGACAGATCAGGCTTCGGGAAGTTCGACCGGTTCCAGCGCCCTTCCGGGGCAACACCTGCCACGGCCAGTTGCTCGGCCAGCCGGTCAATCGAGTGCATCGTGCCCCGGTCCGGATTGTCGTGGAAGAAGGCCGCCTTCTCATGATGGCCTGACCAGAGCGGCGCCTTGCCCGTCCGGCTGAGCGCCGTGAAATAGTTCTTCGTGCGACCGGAGGTCTGGAAGTCGTAGATGATGTCGTATTTCGTCTTGCGGATCCGGCTCAGCAGCGCGGTCGTCGCCTTCATGGTCGCCGGGCGCCCGTCGGTCTCGATCCGGTCGAAATACGGGCAATGGGCGGCGAAGTCTTCGAAGGGCGGCGTGGTCAGCAGCGTGATCCGCGCGGAGGGGTGAAACTCCCGCACCGCCTTCATGGCGCCGAGCGACAGCACAAAGTCTCCGAGCGCGCTCAGCTTGATGACCAGTACTTCTTTGGCGCTCGCCCCCGGATTGACCGGGCTGGCGAGCCGTGCGGTTTTTGCCATGCCTTCCCTCGCCGGTCCCCTAACCGATGAGGCGCTTATAGACGCCGAGCGTGGCGACCTGAAGCCCTCGCTTGGAGAAATGCTTGCGGACATGCACCTGGCCGGCTTTTCCCATGCCGGCGCGGGCCGTTTTGCCGACTGCCATGAGGGCCCGGATCGCCCCGGCCAGCGCCGCCGGATCGCCCGGCTCCACCCGCGCGCCGGTTTCCCCGTCCAGCACGGTCTCGCGCCCGCCGCCATGATCGGAGACGATCACAGGCTTGCCCATGGCCGAGGCTTCTGCCGCGACGCGTCCAAAGGCTTCGGGCCGGGTTGAGGGGGCCAGAACGATGTCGCTGGCGAGGTAAGCCGCCGGCATGTCGCTCTCATGGCCGACCACCATGGCCTGCCCGTCCAGTTGCAAGTGGCGGATCGTGTCATAGATGCGGCCTTCATAGGCCGTGCGGCCCTGCGCATCGCCAGCCAGCACGAGAACCAGGCCCTCGCGTTCTTCCGGCGCCAACAGGCCCATGGCCTGCAAGGCGAGGATCTGCCCTTTCCACTCGGTCAGGCGGCCCGGCAGGAACAGCGTCAGGCGCTTGTCATCCGTCAGGCTCCAGCGTGCGCGCACATCGGCGATACGCCCGGCATTGACCACGTCCGGATCGAACGCGGCGAGATCCACCCCGCGCGGGATGGTCACGATCCGCTCGGCCGGCACATGGTGCACTTGGTGGACATGCTCGGCGATCCACTGGGAGTTGGCGATCACCAGCTCCCCCTTGGCCATGACCGAGTTATATTTCCGCTTCAGGCCCGAATGACCGGAATAGGCCCCGTGATACGTCGTCACAAAGGGCACGCCCGAGGCCTTGGCGGCGCCATAGGCGCTCCAGGCCGGCGCGCGCGAGCGGGCATGAACAAGGTGAACGCCCTCATCATGGATGATCCGCTTCAGCTTGCCCTCATTGGCCTTCAGCACGACCGGATTCTTCGACTTGGCGTCCATCCGGTAGAGTTCGCCGCCCAGCTGCGTGAACTCGCCTTCCAGGCGACCGCCCCGGCTGGCCAGCAGCGCCCGGCCGCCCGCCTGCACGATGGCCTCGGTCACTTCCAGCACGGTGCGCTCGACGCCACCTGCAGACAGTTCGGGGGCGACCTGCAGGATCGTCTTGCCGGTCATGTCGGGGAGAAGTTCCAAGGCGCGTGCCATCCGTTCGCTTGACAGGCGAGAGAGATGGCGGAACGGGAAAGGGATGACAACAGTCCATTTCACCTCCCCGCACGGCAGACGCCTCGCACATCGCCGCCTCGCCCCTACGCGTTCCGGCCTGACTTATGTGTGGCTGTGCGGGTTCAAGTCCGACATCACCGGCTCCAAGGTGCAACAGCTGGAGGCCTGGGCGAAAGCACACGGCCACGGCTTCCTCGCCTTCGACTATTCCGGACATGGCGAATCAGATGGCGCCTTCGCAGACGGCACGATCTCGCAGTGGCGCGAGGACGCGCTCGACGCCATCGACGCGCTGACCGACGGCCCGCTGGTCCTGGTCGGCTCCAGCATGGGCGGCTGGATGGCACTTCTGGCAGGCCTCGCCCGGCGTGAGCGCCTCGCCGGCATGGTCCTGATCGCGCCCGCGCCGGACTTCACCGAGAAGCTCATGTGGCCGGAATTCTCCCCCCGCCAGCAGGAAGAGATCATGACCAGGGGCCAGACGCTGCGCCCGTCAGACTATGGCGCCCCCTACCCGATCACGAAGGCGCTGATCGAGGATGGCCGTTCCTGGCAGCTGCTGGACGCCCCGATCGACCTTGAATGCCCCGTCCGCATCCTTCAGGGCGCCGAAGACCCCGACGTGCCGTGGCGCCACGCCTTCCGCCTCGTCGAGGCGATCAGCTCGCCCGATCTCGTCTTCACCCTGATCAAGGATGGCGACCACCGCCTCTCCCGCGATCAGGACATTGCCCGCCTGCTGAACGCCTGCGCAGAGCTCGCCGCCGTTACAAATCCGTAAGCGCCGACGGAAACGTGGGAGCCCTCCGTTCAAGCCGGATAAAACACCGGCAGGAAGGCCCACCCCATGTTCACACCCCGCCCGGCAGCGCTCGCTGCCTCGTACACCCTTCTCGGCGTGCTGCTGATTGCTGCCTGCGCTTCCCGCCAGCCCCCGCGCGGCGGCCCGCAAGGTGGCCC
>LADW01000084.1 GCA_000961695.1 Hyphomonadaceae bacterium BRH_c29 | reverse complement strand
GTTTGGCACCTCGATGTCGGCTCATCACATCCTGGGGCTGGAGCAGGTCCCAAGGGTTCGGCTGTTCGCCGATTAAAGTGGTACGTGAGCTGGGTTCAGAACGTCGCGAGACAGTTTGGTCCCTATCTGCCGTGGGTGTTGGAGACTTGAGAGGATTTGTCCCTAGTACGAGAGGACCGGGATGAACACACCTCTGGTGGACCTGTTGTGGCGCCAGCCGCATTGCAGGGTAGCTATGTGTGGACTAGATAACCGCTGAAAGCATCTAAGCGGGAAACTAACCTCAAAACCAGGTCTCCCTGAGAGCCGTGCAAGACCAGCACGTCGATAGGCCGGATGTGGAAGCGCTGCGAGGCGTGAAGCTAACCGGTACTAATTGCTCGATAGGCTTGATCGTGAAACTCGTGTGTAGTTGAAAGCGCATTTGCTTAAACTGCCACAGATCTCAACAAGACATATATTGGTTTCAAAGCTTGCAGAATTGTCTGAGTTCCGCCGACCCGGTGGTTATGGCAGGGGGTCCCCACCTGATCCCATCTCGAACTCAGTCGTTAAGCCCCCTTGCGCCGATGGTACTACGTCTCAAGGCGTGGGAGAGTAGGTCGCTGCCGGGTCCGCAGAGTTCAGACAAAGCAAGCAGCTTGCAGACATATCTTTCCTTTACGTGACAACTGCCGCATGCCGGCAGTTGATCCGGCTTAGCCTTTGGCTGGCCGGATTTGCATTTTGGGGCACACGTTCCTAAATGTACGACATACGTTTGACGCGGGATGGAGCAGCCCGGTAGCTCGTCAGGCTCATAACCTGAAGGTCGTAGGTTCAAATCCTACTCCCGCACCCAACTAAGCCCCCAGATCTTCGGATCCGGGGGTTTTTTTGTCATCTGGCGCAGGCATTCGGAAAAGCGCAGGAAGCCAGCGACGGAATACGGTCGTTCGGCCGTTCTACCGCCAGGTGAACAAGCAAGAGGGGCCGGTCATGCGGCGCATATTTTTCTGGACGCATTTTACGATTGGCCTTTCCGTGGGGCTCTTCATCCTGGTCATGGCGACCACTGGCGCGCTGTTGACCTATGAACGACAGGTTGTTGCGGTCGTACGTAATACTGCCGTACACGAGGCGCCGGGTGCGAAGCCGCTCAGCCTTGATACGCTGGCAGATGCGGCCGTCGCAGCGGGGGCCGTTCCGGGCAATGAAATGACAATCCCCCGCAACCGATCAGATGTGGTCAAGGTCGCGAAGGGGAGAAACGATACCGTTCTTCTTGATCCGTACACGGGAGAGGTTCTGCCGGATGCCAGCAAGGGCGTGAGAGCCTTTTTTTCGCGGGTTGAGGCCATCCATCGATGGTTCGCCTTCACCGGAAAGCGCACAAAGACTGGCGAGTTCATCAAGAACACGGCCAATGTGATCTTTGCTTTCATTCTGATCACCGGAGCTGTGCTCTGGTGGCCACGCAAATGGAAATGGCCGCTGGTCAAGATGCAGCTGTTCTTCCGGCGCGGCCTGCCGAATGCCAGGGCTCGGCACTATAACTGGCATCATGTTCTGGCAGCCTGGGCTTTCATTCCGTTGATGGTGATTGTGCTGACCGGGATCGTGTTTTCCTACAGCTGGGCGAACCGTCTGGTCTATGCGGCCTATGGAGAAGCGCCTCCGAAGCGGTCGAAGGCGCCCGCTGAGGACGTGATTGCGGATGCTCCGGTGATGCTGCCAATGTCGGTGGAGCCTGCGTCGCTGGACGAACTGGCCGGGCAGGTGACGGATACATTCGGTAACTGGCGCCGCCTGGCGATCACCCTACCGGCTGCCAATGCAGCGGAACTGAACGTGTCGGTCGACTGGGGCAATGGCCTTCAGGCTGGAAAGAAGCGGACCCTGAAACTCGCACGGGACGGCAGCGGCCTTATCGGGGAGCCGATGGCGAAAGTGGCCACTCCCGGATCGAGAGCCCGCGGTTTCATCCGCTATCTGCACACCGGCGAAGTCTTTGGCATCATCGGTCAGACGATTGCCGGGCTCGCGGCGCTCGCCGCATTGGTGCTGATCTATACGGGCCTGTCGCTGGGCATCCGCCGCCTGATCCGCATGCGCAAGTCTGCCAAAGCCTGATCGCTTAGCCGATCCGGATGGATTGGCGCGCAAGCCCCTCGAACGGGAAGTCCGTTTGCTTGTGCGTCAGCATGACGAGGGCGCGCGGAGCAGCCTGTGCCCATTGGTTCAGGTTGCCCGCAAGGCGACGGGCAAGGGCAGGTTCCAGCCCGGCAAAAGGCTCGTCCACAATCAGGATTTCCGGTGAGACCAGAAGGGCGCGCGCGAGGCCAATCCGGCGCAGTTCTCCGCCCGAGAAAGGCAGATTGCCCTCCTCGAACCGGATCGACAGCCCATCTTCCTTGGCTCTTACAAATTCGTCCGCGCACGCAAGACGTAGCGCAGTCCACATCTCTTCTTCTGTTGCCGCCGGCGCCGCCAGGCGCAGCTGGTCGGCCAGCGTTCCGGGCAGGAAAGCCGGGAATTGCGGGCTGATGGCCATATATTCCAGCACGCTGGCGATGCGTGTAGACTCTGCCGGCACGTCGCCATAGCGCAGCGTACCGGGCGTCACCGGATGCAGGCGCATCAGCGTTTCAGCGATTGTCGTCTTGCCGCTGCCGGAGGCGCCGATCACCTGCACCAGCATGCTGGGCGCAATCGTGAAACTTAAAGGACCGATCCGGGGGGCAGTCGGCGCAGCCTGAGCGGTGAGGCCGCTGGCGATGAGTGGAAAGACGCCGGAAATCTGCGCCGCCGTTTCGATGGGCGGATCCCAGTCCGCTTCGCGCTGGCTGAGGCGCTGGGCAAGATGTTCGGCTGCCACGCTGGAGCGGGCGCGTGCATCGAAGACTTTCAGCATCGCGCCGGTGGATTCAAACGCCGCCATCAGGGCGAGCGCTGCGCCGGTGGCCATGGCGATGCCGGACTGTGTTTCCGCCGCGCGCCAGAGCACGAGCAGGGCGAGCGCGAGGCCAATCGTGGCGGTGATCGCGCCAAGGTTCCGATAGGGGGCTTCGATGCCGTCGCGCGCCGTCATTTGCTGCTGCAGGCTTCGCTCCGTTGCGGCGCCTTCGCGGTCCAGTGCGCCGAGAATGTCCAGTTCGATGGCATTTTCGACGAGGCGGGATGCGCTCTCTCTGGCGGCTTCGGCCTGACGGGCGAGAGTTTTAGCGGCTTGATGGGACTGGCGCACGGCAAGCCATGGCAAGAGCCATCCGGAACAGAGGAAGGCGCCGAGCGCGATCAGGCCCGTCAGCCAGTCGCTGACAAAGACGAAGGCAAGCGCAACCAGCATGCCGGAGATCACAGCCGCCGCCGGGCTATAGACACGCAGGAATCCGGCTTCGGCAGCATCGACATCATCAATCAGCGCGCTGAGATCTTTGGCTGGCATCGAGGTGAAGCCGCGCTGGCTGGCGGCGCTGGCGGCGAACAAGTCTGGCCTCA
The DNA here is from genome assembly GCA_000961695.1 of Hyphomonadaceae bacterium BRH_c29. Lineage (GTDB taxonomy): Bacteria > Pseudomonadota > Alphaproteobacteria > Caulobacterales > Hyphomonadaceae > Hyphomonas. The sequence continues at coordinate 83,349 of LADW01000084.1, read as the reverse complement.
GGCGCGCCGAGAGGCTGAGCGTGGCGTCATGGCCGACCAGCTGTTCGCCATAGCGCGTCAGCACGCGGGAGAAGGCTGCTCCGCGCACGCCGGCGCTTGGATAAAGATGGTTGAACACATAGCCCGCCCCCGACACGCCTGCGATGGCCGCAGCTGTCAGGAACCAGCCGGAGAGGCCCAACAGGATGACGCTGGAGGCGCCAGCCAAGGCGGAGAGGAGCAGGGCGAGACCGAAGCGGATCTTCGCGGGGCGGCCAAGGGCAGTCCACAGTTTCAGCATGCCGCCTCCTCCCGCGTGCGCTGGGGCTGAAGCGGGATGGCCTCATCCGAGGCGGCAATGAGCGGCTCTGAATGGCTGGCAATCAGGACGGTGCGTTCGGGTGCCAGCTCCTTCAGTTTGCGGAGGAAGTCTTCCTGCGCGTCCGGATCGAGGTGCGCGGTGGGTTCGTCCATCAGCAGGATCGGTGCGTCGCGCAGCAGGGCGCGGGCAAGGGCGATCCGCTGGCGCTGGCCGCCAGAAAGACCTGCGCCGAAGCGGGCGAGTTTCTGGTTCAGGCCGCCGCGGCTGTCACCTGCAAAGTCGAGAATGCCTGCCTGCCGGGCGGCTTCGGCGATGGCGTTCTCGTCTGCGTTTGGGCGGGCGATGGCGATGTTGTCCCGGATCGTGCCTTCCATCAGCCACGGCGTCTGGCCGATATAGGCGATGCTGTCGGCGAGGCTTTCGCCGGGCTGCAGGACATGGTCGCCGATACGGATCGTGCCGCTGGCGAGGCGGGCGCGGCCGATCAGGGAGAGCAGGATCGTGGATTTTCCGGAGCCGGACGGTCCCGCCAGTGTCGTGATCCGGCCTGGCTGGGCGTGAAAGCTGAGGCCGGAGACGACCGTCGCGCCATTGGCCCAGGCGAGCGAGACGTTTTCGAACGCGATCACAGGCGCCGCGCTTAGAACGGACAGGCGGGTCACCGGGTGGTCGTCGCTATGCTCCAGCCAGTCTGACAGCATCTCGGCGGCTGCGCTGGCATCGGCGCGGTCATGGTGCAGGCTGGAGAGTTTGCGGATGGGCGAGAAGAATTCCGGGGCGAGGATCAGCGCGGTCAGGCCTTCGGCCAGGGTTAGTGTCTCGCCCGTGCCGAATGGGAACACGCCGAGCAGCTTGAAGCCGATATAGACCGCGACCAGCGCAATCGACACGGACGCGAAGAATTCCAGTACGGCAGTCGACAGGAAAGCCACGCGCAGGATCGCCATTGTCCGGTCGCGCAGTTGAAGGGAGGCGTCTTGCAGGCTGTCGGTCTCCCGGCGGATGCCCCGGAAGGCGCGGATCAGGCCGGACTGCGCCGCGCGGGACTGGAACGCGCCGGAGAGTTCATCCATTGCGCCTTGCTGGGCCTTTGCTCGGCTGGCGGTCTCGCTGGCAGTCAGCCAGATGAAGAGCGGCAGGACAAGAACCGACACGATCAAAAGGACTGCGGACAGCCAGGTCTGCGTCGCCACCGCAACCAGTATGATCACTGGCCCGGCTACGGCGAGCCGCATGCCGGGCAGCCAGTGGGCGGCATAACCTTCCAGCTTGGCCGTCCGGTCTATGATCTGGGATGTGCGCGTGCCGGCATCTGCGCCGCCCAGCCATCCTGCGCCGGCCTTGGACAAGGCGGCGAACAGGTCTGCCCGCGCGGCAGTTACCATCGTCCGCCCGGCGCGCGCCAAGAGCAGGTCGCCCGTCCAATTGGCCAATCCCCGCACCAGGATACCTGCCGCCGCAATCGGTAGACCGGTGCCTGTTGGCTGTTCGTCCGCAATCGCGCTGACGCTGTGCCCGATCCCCCAGGCGATCGCAATCCAGCCGGAGATTGCGACGAGCTGGCAAAGGAACCCCAGATTGACCTCACGCTGCGCAGCTGCCGCCCAAGACCGGAGGGCGGCGCGCGTGTGAATTTTTGAAGTATTTTCAGTGGGTTCTGGCATAGCGGAGATTTGGGGCCTTTAAGTGTTATTATGCATGCGACTTTTTGTGCAATCGTTGGTATGAAGTGACGGGCATATGTGTGCGCCCATGATTACCAGAGACCGCGATTCCCATGCGGCCGGGAGACAACGAGCATGCCTGATCTATTTGTAGCCGACCTGTCGCGCTGGCAATTCGCGCTGACAGCCATGTACCACTTCCTGTTCGTACCGCTAACGCTTGGCCTGTCCATGCTGCTGGTGGTGATGGAAGGCGCGTATGTGATGACCGGAAAGGAAGTCTGGCGCCGCACCACGAAATTCTGGGGCACTCTGTTCGGCATCAACTTCGTGCTGGGTGTGGCAACCGGCATCACGATGGAATTCCAGTTCGGGATGAACTGGTCCTATTATTCTCACTATGTGGGCGACATTTTTGGCGCCCCATTAGCCATCGAAGGCCTGATGGCCTTCTTCCTCGAGGCCACGCTGGTCGGCCTCATGTTCTTTGGCTGGGACAAGCTGTCCCGCCCGGCGCACTGGATGGTCACCTTCCTCGTGGCGCTCGGCTCGAACCTGTCGGCGCTGTGGATCCTGATCGCCAATGGCTGGATGCAGAACCCTGTCGGGTCTGAGTTCAATCCGGACACGATGCGGATGGAAGTCACGGACTTCATGGCCGTTCTGTTCAATCCGGTGGCACAGGCAAAGTTCGTGCACACGGTCAGCGCCGGCTATGTCACTGCGTCGGTCTTCGTGCTCGGCATCTCGGCCTGGTATGTTCTGAAGAACCGCCACCTCGGGCTGGCCAAGCGCTCGATGGCTGTCGCGGCCAGCTTTGGCCTCCTGTCAGCGCTGTCGGTTGTCGTCCTCGGCGACGAGAGCGGCTACGCCTTGACCGACAACCAGAAGATGAAACTCGCCGCGCTGGAAGCCATGTGGGAAACAGAGCCTGCACCGGCTGGCCTGACGGCCTTCGGCATTCCGAACGCGAAAGAGCACAAGACCGACTTCGAAGTGAAAATTCCTTATGTTCTGGGCCTGATCGCGACACGTTCGCTTGATGGCAAGGTCGAAGGCATCCTGCCGCTCGTGGCGGTTGCTGAAGACCGGATCGAAAACGGTATCCGGGCCTACAAGGCGGTTGAAACGCTGAACAATGATCCGAATGACGTTCAGGCGCGCGAAATCTTCGAGCAGACCAAAACCGACCTCGGATATGGCCTGCTGCTGAAACGCTATGTCGACGATCCTGCCACGGCAGATCGTGCGACCATCGAGAAGGCGGCCTGGGATACGGTGCCGAATGTGGCGCTGTCCTTCTTCTCGTTCCGCATCATGGCGGGGCTGGGCTTCATCTTCATCGCGATGTTTGCTACGGCCTTCTATTTCGTCAGCCTCAAGCGGAACGTTCCGCGCTGGTTCCTGCGCTTGGCCTTGTTCGCCATTCCGTTCCCATGGATTGCGGCCGAGCTTGGCTGGGTCCTGGCAGAAGCTGGCCGCCAGCCCTGGGTGATCGACGGTGTGCTGCCGACCTTTATGGGTGTGTCCAGTCTGTCGGTAACGCAGGTGATCATCACGATGGCCGGCTTTACGCTGCTCTATGGCACGCTCGCCGTGATCGAGATCAGTCTGATGATCCGTGCCGTGAAGCTTGGTCCTGGTGCCCGTATCCTGCCGAAAGGCGTGGGGGGCGGCATGGCCGACACGATGAATGAACCCGTGCCGGCCAAGCCGCGCACCATCCAGTTTGACCAATAGGAGGGCCGAACCATGGAACTTCTTCTCGACTACGCGACGCTGAAAGTCCTCTGGTGGGGCCTCGTGGGCGTCCTGCTTATCGGCTACGCCCTGACCGACGGATATGATCTTGGCGTCGCCTCGCTGCTGCCTTTCGTGGCCAAGAATGACAAGGAACGCCGGTTGGTGATCAACTCGATCGGCCCGATGTGGGAAGGCCACCAGGTGTGGCTGATCACAGGCGGCGGCGCCCTGTTTGCTGCCTGGCCTTATGTTTATGCGATCAGTTTTTCCGGCTTCTATCTCGCCATGTTCGTGGTGTTGGCCGCGCTGATCCTGAGACCAGTTGGTTTCAAGTATCGATCAAAACGGGAAAGCACGACCTGGCGCACGTCCTGGGACTGGGCCTTGTTCGTTGGCGGGTTTGTCCCGGCACTGATATTCGGCGTTGCCCTCGGCAATGTGCTGCAAGGCGTCCCATTTGATATCGACCGCACGCTGCGGGCGACGTATGATGGCGGCCTGATCGGCTTGCTGAATCCCTTCGCCCTACTGTGCGGCCTTGCTTCGGTGGCCATGCTGGTAGCGCACGGCGCTTCCTGGCTGGTCGTGAAGCTTGAGCATGGGCCGGTCATGGACCGGGCCGCCGGGTTTGGGCAAGTGGCTGCCATCGCCGTCATCGTGCTCTACGCACTGGGCGGTATCTGGCTGGCCATGGGCGGCATGGGCTATCGCATTGTGACCGACATTGACCCGAACGGCGTCGCCAATCCGCTGCGCAAGGAAGTCGTGGTTGAGGCGGGTGCCTGGCTCGGCAATTATGGCAAGTATCCGTGGATGATCCTCGTTCCGGCGCTTGGCTTCATCGGTTCGGCCATTGCCTTTGTCGGCCTCAGGAAGAAGAGCGCGCTGTCGATGGTGGGGTCTGGTCTTGCGGCCACTGGTATCGTCGGCTCGGTCGGAACAGCTATGTTCCCGTTCATCCTGCCCAGCTCGATCAACCCGAATGCCAGCCTGACCGTGTGGGACAGCTCATCGAGCCATCTTACCCTGTTCATCATGCTGATTGTCACGGTCATCTTCGTGCCGACCATCCTGTTGTACACGGCCTGGGTCTACAAAGTGCTCTGGGGTCGGCTGACCACAGAAGAAGCCAATTCGGCCAGCACGTATTAAGCGGAAGGAAAACAGACATGTGGTATTTCAGCTGGATTCTCGGCCTCGGCCTTGCGCTGACCTTCGGCATTCTCAACGCCATGTGGAACGAAGTGTCCATGGGTGAAGCGGGTGAAAACGATCTGGAAATCGACTGATGTGGCAGGGTGGGAATAGCGCGCGCGGGGGCCAGGCATGAAAAAGGCCTTCGCCGCGTTTGGCTGGATATTCTTCGGACTGCTTATGGGCATTGGCCTGATGCGGTTCGTGTCCACTCAGAATGACCTGACCGAGCTGGCCGCAGAAACGGCCCGTCCGGAACGCACCGAAGATGGCCGGCTCGCGCTCTATTATACGGCGACCGACCGGGGCCATATCAGCACTGAGATGCTGGGCTTCCTGCAAAGCCTGCAAACGCTCAGCGCGGCGGTGGCGGATGAGGATCGCGAGACGATCCGCGATACGGCCGGCGCGCTGCGGCGCGGCAACGGGCAGGGCCAGGCCGTGCAGATGAAGAGCCCGGAAGGCTTCCGAACGCTCGGCTTCGCACTCCGTCAGGATTTCAGCGCGATTTCAGATATGGCCATGACAGCAGACATGGCCGAGATCGAACTCGCCATCAGCGGGGCGACGTCGAAATGCGTCGCCTGCCACGGCACTTACAAGGCGGTCGAGGTCGCGGCAGACTAGCAGGCGGTTGGAAGCGCGCGGTTCCGCTCAAGCCGTTCCAGCAGAACCGGCCCGTTCGAGATAATGTCCGCCAGTGTCACTTTATCCAGTTCTGAAAAGAAGCCGCGCAGCCCGGCCCGGAACAGTGTGCTGAGCTTGCAGACGCCGATCAGCGGGCACGTATTGGTCGCGGTATTGAAGCATTCCACAACTTCCAGATCGCCTTCGGTATGACGGACGACTTCGCCGATGATGATCTTTTCGGGCGGGCGGCCGAGTCGCACACCGCCGGCGCGGCCGCGAACATTTTCAAGATAGCCGAGCTGGCCGAGCTGGCGCGCCGCTTTCAGGAGGTGGGCTTTTGAAATGCCATGCGCTTCGGCAACATCCTGAATGCGCACCAGCTGGTTCGGGTGAAGCGCGCAGTACATCAGCGTTCGCAGCGCATAATTGGTGTAAGCGGTCAGGCGCAATTTCGGGTCTTCCTCCGGCCAGGTTCCCGCATGCGGTCCTGGATGCCATATTAAAGTGTCAATTTTACTACCACTAATGTCCAGTTGAGTGAGCGCTTGTCAATCCGGAACACTACGGAGAGGAATCAGGACTCCTAAATTATCTTTTGGTCAGACAGACAAAACATCAGAAAATCAGTCCACTTAGAGAGGGGGCGCACAGCCGGCATGTCGGCTGCGATAAACTTGGCCTATGGCAATTATCGGGAAAACGAATTTGAAAAGTATGATAGAGAATACCACATAAGTCTGATGCAGGGGCCCCGCAGCATGTGCCGGGCCTGACCAGCTGCCGCGAATTCAACATCACAAAAGGACTTGCACCCATGACATTGCGTATCGGAGACACTGCCCCGGATTTCACCGTCGCCACCTCGAAGGGAGATATTTCCTTTCACAAGTGGGCCGGTGACAGCTGGGTTTTCTTCTTCTCTCACCCCGCCGATTTCACACCCGTCTGCACGACAGAGATGGGCCGCACCGCTCAGCTCGCGGACAAATTCGCCGCTCGGAATGTGAAGCCGCTCGGCCTCTCCACCGACACGGTCGAAGAGCACCTCAAATGGATTGAGGACGTCAACGACACGCAGCACACGAATCTCCAGTTCCCGATCATCGCAGACAAGGACCTGAAGATCGCGAAGACCTATGACATGATCCACCCGGAGCAGAGCAATACCCAGGCCGTGCGGTCTGTCTTCATCATTGATCCCGACAAGAAGATCCGTCTGATGATGACGTATCCCATGAATGTCGGCCGGAATTTCGATGAAATCCTCCGCGTCATCGATGCGCTCCAGTCAGGCGACAAGAACAAGATCGCGACGCCGGCCGATTGGGTTCCCGGCAAGAAGGTGATCATTCCGCCGTCAATCAAGGATGAGGAAGCCAAGGGCCTGTTCCCGCAAGGCTGGGAGACGGTCCGGCCTTATCTGCGCCTGACAGAAGTCAAATCCTGATCCAATAATCAGCCAATGCTGCCTTCGCCCCCTGCGGGGCAGCTAGGATCGCGCGGGCGCTTGTCGTCCGCGCGATTTTCGTTTCATGCCTCGCCGAACAGGTCGCCCGTGGCTTCGTCACGGCTGTTTGCGAGGTCTTCCCCGAAATAGAAACAGGGGTGTTTCAGGCGCGAGAGGCCGATGCCGCGTTCGAAATGCACCCAGCCGCCATTCGGCATGCGCAGGCTGAGAATGGGCGCATCGCAGACCGGGCAGGCCGAGTGGAACGAACTTCCCTTCGGATCGTCACCCCGGCTCTCGACCGGCACCCAGCTCGGTGCCACCTGGACGTTTTCACCAGACGCCATGCGCCGGACATGCGCGCGTCGCCGAACCCATTTGATGCCCATGACAGCCTCCTGGCACTGGTCGTATCCAGAAAGGTGCCTCTGATTCGGTTAAGGTCGGTTAAGTGGCCCAGCGGCCATTTTTTAATCGCTCAATGCGCGATGATGCTTGCGCATCTGAAGGTGAGGTCTCATAGCCGAATTGGCAGGAAAGTTGCGACTATGATGCCAGAAATTCGCGTTTGGAGCGAATTGGTACAAATAGGTGAACTATCCCATGGGCAAGCAGGGCGAAATTCTCATCGTGGTGCATGGTCCGGGGCGCGGGCGGGATGTGCCGACTGGTGAAGTCTTCATGGCGCGCCTGCGGGAAGCTGATCCGGCCTTCGCTCATCGTTTCCGCTTCCATCCTACAGGCACCGGTAAGCCGGACCTTTCAGGCGTCGACTTGGTCGTATTTTGGCTCGGTGACCCCCTGAACGAAAAATATCCAGATTGTTTTGCGGAAGCCGTCGCGGTCGCTGACGCGGCGCGTCAAAGAGGCATCCCGCTGACAAATAGCCCCGAAAGTCTTTGCCTCACGTCTAAGACTCGCCAGTCAGCGGTCTGGCAGCAGGCGGGTGTGCCGTCGGCGCGGGCGAAGCTTGTCTACCGGCCGGAGGAGCTGGTGGGCGCCTGTCAGGAGCTAGGTGGCGCCTGTATCGTCCGGTCAAATGTGGAGCATGCCCAGCGGGATGTTCTGATCGTTCGTAACGCCGCCGATGCCCGGCGCGTGGCACAGAAATGTGCTTTCCCTGCGGCCGTGATCCAGCTGTTCGACATTCGCGCCGAGCATCGCGCTGCCGGTGTCGATCGGTCCAGCCTGTTCAGTCGCTACCATCACAAGGCCCGGGCTTTCGTCTTTGGTGATGCCGTGATGCGCAGCCATCTCTTCTTTGCGCCGGACACGGTGGTCGGCCTGTCGAATTGTCTCTTAAAGCGCGAGTCAGGCCCGCGACATAGCATGTTGCGCGCGCTCGGTTTCCGCCGAGATCTGTTAAAGGAGCTGATCCGCGCAGACATGGACTATTTTGAACGTGAGCCGCTATATGCGCAGACCTTAGCAGAGGCTGTCCGCGCACTGGGGCTCGACGTTGCAGCGGTGGATTATAGCCTCCGTCCGGATGGCAGTGTTATCCTGTGGGAGGCAAACCCCTATTTCTGTCTCCCGCGCGGTGAGGAAAGTGTGCTCAGTGCTGAACGCAATGCAGTGGAGCGGGTAAATGCCTCGCTCGACTGGATGGCCAACCAGCTGCGCGCGCGCGTTGAATACACTCACGAGCTGTCTGCTTGACGCCGGCGCGTTGCGCTGTCACATAAGATTGACGCCACAGACAAGAAACCGTTGACGAACAGACATATGGAAGGCTCAGCGGTACGGGGCGTTCCAATATGACTGGCGATCCTCAGCTTGTATATTCGCTTGAGATCAAGGTCCTCGACCTTGAGGCGAAGGTGGCGACTCTCGAAAAGACGCTCACCCGCCTGGCGCGCGAAGTCGGCGCGACCGAACAGACCAGCCTGCCAACAGATGTGCTTGACCAGATCGAGCGGGGTGAAAGCCCGGTCCGCGCGGTGCGCCAGTTCCGGCTCATGACCCAGAAGGAACTGGGCGAGCGCAGCGGCATAAGGGCCAATCATATCTCTGCCATTGAGCGCGGCATGCCCTATGGCCTGAAGACAGCAAAACGCCTTTCCAGCGCACTGGATGTCCCGGTCGGCCTGCTGACCTGACCCGTTTCCCCTACGCGGTACCCATGCGGCAGCCCTTGCCAAGGCCGCCGGGCCTGTCCCATTGAAAAGTCAGAAAACAGGGAGATGCCCATGCCGGGAACAAGCGTGCTGTCCGATATCCGAATTGCTGACATGACGACGGTGATCTTCGGGCCGTATTGCACCCAGACCCTGGCTGATATGGGCGCTGACGTGGTCAAGGTTGAGCCGGCCGGCGGCGACGATTTCCGCAATGTCGGCAAGCCTGCAAACAATCGGAACATGGGCCCGTGCCACATGACGATCAATCGCGGCAAGCGTTCGGTCGTGTGGGACATGAAATCCGACGAAGGCCAGGAAGCCGTCCGCCGTCTGATCGAGCGCAGCGATGTGTTCATCCACAATATCCGTCCGGATGCCGTGGCGCGGCTTGGCCTGACTTTCGAGGAAGTCAAAGCGATCAAGCCGGACATTGTCTACGTCCATTGCCTCGGCTTCGGCTCTGAGGGGCCTTATGCGGGGCGGCCGGCCTATGACGATCTGATCCAGGGCCTGTCGGCGGCGACGAGTCTGTTGCCGAAGGTCGACGGCAATCCGCGCCCGCGTTTCATTCCGACGGCCTTTGCTGACAAAGTCTCCGGCCTGCATGCCGTGTACGCGACGCTCGCGGCGCTGCGCCAGCGTGATCGGACGGGCGAGGCGGTGCATGTGGAAGTGCCGATGTTCGAATGCATCACGCATTTCCTGCTGGAGGAGCATTTCTACGAAGCCGTGTTCGATCCGCCGGTCGGGCCGTTCTGCTATCAGCGCCAGGTCGATCCCTGCCGCCAGCCGCTGCAGACCAAGGATGGCTGGATCGTTATCGCGCCTTATGTGGATGGCCGCTGGGTGAAGCTGTTCGAAGAGGTTCTGTCTGCGCCGGACGAGCTGAAAGACGAGCGCCTCGCCGACCGCCGGGGCCGCTACTATAATATGGACTATATGATGGAGCGGGTTCAGCACTATTTCCTGGACCAGACGACGGCGTACTGGCTCGAAGCGATGGCTGAAGCGGACATTCCGGCTGGCCCCGCGAATGATTTCCCCGACCTGCAGAACGATCCGCACCTCAAGGCCGTGGACTTTTTCCAGCACCGCGAGCATCCGACCGAGGGCGGATATTGGGAAACCCAGCCGCCGGTCCAGTTCGTTGGCCAGCAGAAGCGCGAGATCACGCCTGCCCCGAGCGTCGGAGAGCATACGGATGAAGTGCTGGCGGAACTCGGCCTTAAGAAGCCCTAAGCCGCGCCAATCCCCCGCGCCAAGGCATCCCAGGCGTCGCGGGCGTATTGCTTCGTCACGCGCGCACTTTGTACCCACATGAAGCCATGCGGTGCGCCGGGATAGACGTGCAGTTCCACCGGCACGCCTTTGGACATCAGGCGGCGGGCATATTCGAGGTTCTCTTCAGTGAAGAGGTCCATCGCTCCCGTCGCGATGAAGGCCGGCGGCAGGCCTGACAAGTCATCGGCACGCGCGGCGGCGGCATAGGGTGACACGTCATGGCTGCCGGGCGCTTCGCCGAGAAGCGCGGTCCAGCCGAACAGGTTCTTGGCCCGGTCCCAGACATATTCGCCGAACATGGGCGAGAGGTCTGCACGGATCGTGGTGCGATCATCCAGCATGGGGAAGATCAGTTGCTGGTGGCAGAAGCTGAATTCCTTCCGGTCGCGAACAAGCAGCGTCAGGCCTGCGGCGAGCCCGCCGCCCGCGCTTTCGCCCGCGACGGCGATTTTCGACGTGTCGACACCCAGCTGGTCGGCATGTTTGTAGATCCAGGCGAGGGCCGCATAGGCATCCTCGACATTGCCGGGAAAGCTCGTCTCCGGGGCGAGGCGATAGGCCGGGGCGACGACGACCGCATCCATGCCCTTGGCCCAGGCGCAGCATTGCGGCGCCATCGTCTCCGGGCTGCCCATGACATAGCCGCCGCCATGCAGGTGCAGGATGGCCGGGCGGTCTTTCCGGTCTGAGGGCGTGCGATAGATCTTCATCCGCACGTTCGGCTGGCCATTCTTGCCGGCGGCGAATTCCTGCACGATGGAGACTTCCGGCGGCAGCGGCGGCAACATGGCCAGCGACATCTCTTCGCGGCTTCTGCGGATCGCTGGCAGGTCTTCCTGCCTCAGGTCCATTGGCGGCATGGCCAGGAAGAAATCCCGCAGGTCGGGTTCGAGAAGATAGTCAGATGACATCACGGGCCTCCATCAACGCGGATGATTGAGCCTGTGGTGAAGCTCGAATGGTCTGAAGCAAGGTAGAGCGCGGCGGTGACGATCTCTTCCGGTCTGCCGGGGCGGCGCAGGGCATTGTCTGCTGTTTCGCGGGCTTCCTCGGTCCAGGCTTTGGAAATGTCGGTGAGGAACGGGCCGGCGGCGATACAGTTCACGCGCACTTCCGGGCCGTATTCGCGGGCCATCGAGGTGGTCATCGCGTTCAGCGCAGCCTTGGCGCCAGCATAGGGCACGACGCGCGGCATCGGCACCAGTGAGGCGATGGAGGAGATGTTGATGATACAGCCGCCGCCGGCCTTCTTCATGCGATCGCCAATGACGGAGGCGAGGCGGAACGGGCCTTTGAAGTTCAGGCTGACAATGCTGTCGAACAGGTTCTCGGGCACTTCGTGGCTGGGGATCATCGGCCCCATGCCGGCATTGTTGACGAGGATGTCGATGCGGCCAAACTCGGCATAGGCGGTCTCGATCAACCGGTCGATGTCTTCCCAGCGCCCGCAATGCGCCCCGATGGCGAGGGCGCGGCGGCCCATGGCGCGGACTTCTGCGGCGACCTCTTCACAGGCCTCGATCTTGCGGCTGGCGATGATCACGTCGGCGCCGCGCTCGGCGAAGGCCTTGACCATCTGGTAGCCGAGCCCCCGGCTGCCGCCGGTCACGAGGGCGACTTTGCCCTCCAGGCTGAACAATGGGTCTGTCATGTGCCTCTCCCTTTTTCTGCCAGTCTAGCGGCCTCGCCCTGCCGCGCCAGCTATACCGCGAGGTTATGGCGCCCTAGTGAAGGCCTAGAGAAACGCTTTCAGGTCCGCGACGAACTCGGTCAGCTTGTCATGGTGCAGCCAGTGGCCGGCATCCTTGTAGAGCTTCACTTTCGCATTCTGGAAATGCTCGATCCGGCCATCTTCGGCGGGGTTCGAGGCCCAGCTTTTCTCGCCATAGAGCAAGAGGGTCGGGCAGGTGATATTGGCCCACAGCTTCTCCAGCTCTTCCTGCGGCATGTCATACGGCGTCATGACGCGGAAATAATTGTCGAACTTCCACGACCACGTGCCGTCCTCATTCTGGCTGATGCCGTGAATGGTGAGGTGGCGGGCCTGTTCGCTGGTGAGATAGGCGTTCTCTTCCTTCATGCGGGTGTAGGCGTCTTCCAGCGAGGCATATTTGCGTGGCACGCGCCCGGCGGCGGCGCGTTTGCCGTCGATCCATTCCCGCATTCTCTGGTCTGGCGGCACGGCGGTGCGCTCTGCCATCATTTTCGGCGAGGGGCCGAGGCCCTCGATGGCGACCAGCTTTTTTACCATGTCCGGATAGATGCCGGCATAGCGCAGCGAGATATTGCCGCCATAGGAGTGCGCCACGATGTGGACCGGCCCGACATTCAGCTGGTGGATCAGCTGGGCGAGGTCATAGACATTGGCGCGCGGCGAATATTCGCCGTCCGAAGACCAGGCGCTGTCGCCATGACCGCGCAGGTCCGGCGCGATGATGTGCCAGTCATTGCGCAACTCCTGGGCCACCCAGTCCCAGTTGCGGCAATGATCGCGCCCGCCATGTAGCAGGATCAGCGTCGGGGCGCCTTCATTGCCCCAGTCGACATAATGAAGCCGCAGGCGCTGCGACATGAACGAGTGGGATGTGGGGCCTGTAATCATGGGGGCAGTTTCGTGCCGCCCGCCGGGCTTGTCCAGAGGCGCCGCCGGGGCAGGCCCCCACCAGCATATGCGGCGCCTGTGAGGGCGCTTGGGGGTGGGGCTTGGTTTTTGGAATGGCAGTGGGGGTTAGATTTCCGGCAGGGGTATTTCTAAGCCCTGTGCAACCGGGAACATAGGTAACATTTCAGACCGGGCAGATGGGTTACAGTTTTCATGGTGTGTTCCGTGGGCGGCCAGGCTTGATACGGTTCATGCGTTTCTTTCGGTCGATGTGTCCGAGCAGGATCGGACCGAAGTAGACTTCGTAATGATCTTGCCTGTCCGGAAGATGCCCACCCGCTCACCGGTAAGGACTTCGGAGATGAACGGTTCAGCGCCGCGCCACTTGATGGTTCCGGCTGTTCTGACTGCGCGGGTTTCAGTGGCGCCGGGATAGTCCGGAGGTCTCAGCTTGCCATCCCACGTGCGTTGACTTGGCGTATAGATCGCTGCGGGAGGTATCTGGCCGAGCGCCTCATGCGGGCGCTCGTGATTGTAGGATTTCCGGAACCTAGCAAGGCGTGCGGCCTGAGCCCTGATTGTCCGTGAGGGTGGACTGGCCGCTTCGCGTTTCAGGGTCAGGTGCAGGCGCTCATGGCGTCCATTCTGCTGGGGCTTTCCAGGCGCGATCCGTTCAGGGAAAATGCCTATCTTCACAAAATTGACCGCCAGCCGGGACAAGCCACCAGCAGCAACAGACCCGAAAGGCGCGCCGTTGTCCGAACGTATGGCACCGGGCAGGCCGTGCTCATGGAACGCCCTGGCCATCAGGGGCCAGATCACAGCAAGGTGCGGCGGAAAGCCGGGCGGGGGATGCAGCAGTGACATTGCCTGCGATCATAAATCCGGACACGGAAGTGTCGGATGGATTTATTTTTGCGGCAATGGGGACAGCAGATCTCGGGGTGTGATGCGTGGGATAAGCGGGATGGCCTTCCCGCGCTGCCGCCATATATAGTCATCTGATACGAGACACACGCGAGGAGACCGCATGCAGCCGGTCAGTTTCAAGGGATTTGCCGGCGCGGCGCTGAAGGGCGATGCCTTCGGATCGCCGGATGACCCGCCCGTGCTGCTGATCCATGGCGGCGCGCAGACCCGTGCGGTGTGGAACGATGTGGCCGATGCGCTGGTGAAAGCCGGGCGGCATGTCATCCGGATCGACCTGCGCGGCCATGGCGAGAGCGACTGGCCGGCCGACGGGCGCTATGAATTCGACGCCTATGTCGAGGATTTGCGGGCTGTTCTGGCGCAGATGGCGTCGCGTCCTGTGGTTGTGGCGGCCTCGCTCGGCGGCTGGGCGGCGACGGCGGCGCTGGGTGAGGAGGGCGCGCACCTGGCGGCGGGCCTCGTCCTGATCGATGCCGTTCCCGACATGGATTTCGACGCGGCCTGTCTGCCAAGTGTCGGTGACGGTGATCGTCCAAGCTTCGATCCGGGCTTTGCGAAGGCGTTTGACCCCGACAAAGCGGTGCCACGTGTGGCCAGCGCGGCGGAGCATATCAAGGTGCCCGTCCTGTTCGTGCGCGGGGCTGAGAGCGAGCTCTCCGGCGCCGATGAGACGAACCGCTTTCTCGGCCGTTTCGAGAATGTCGAATATGCCGAGATCCGGGAGGCGGGCCAGATGGTGGCCGCCGAGCGCGCCGACATGTTCAGCGCGACGCTGCTCGATTTCCTCGAACGCAAGGTGCCGCGCTTTGCGCCGGAATACCGGCAGGGCTCTGATGCCCGCACATTGCGCGATGCGCTCGGGTGCTTTGCGACCGGGGTGACGGTGGTGACGGCGCTGGATGCGGAGGGCCAGCCTGTGGGCCTGACGGCGAACTCGTTCACGTCGGTCTCGCTCGACCCGCCTCTTCTGCTGGTCTGTATCGCGAAAACGGCGGGCAGCCTCGCGGCGCTGGAGGCGGCGGAGAATTTTGCCGTCAACGTGCTGCACATCGGCCAGCAGCCGACCTCGAACCTGTTCGCGAAATCAGGCGAGGATCGCTTCTCGGAAACGCCCTGGCGCCGGGGGCACAATGACGCGCCGTTGCTGACCGGGGCGCTCGCCAATTTCGAGTGCAAGCGCCACGCGCTGCATGACGGCGGCGATCATGTCATCCTGGTCGGCGAAGTCGTCCGCGCCCGGTTTGAGCCCCGCCGTGACCCACTGCTCTACTTCCGCGGCAAATACCGCCGTTTGCATTTTGCCTGAGGGCGAGGTGTCGGAGTTTACTTGGCCCAGCACTTTTGCGGCGTGTCGTAGCCTGCACCGCATTTTGTCATGCTGCCATTGAGTATGCCCGCGTCGCTGAACAGTCTGGCCTTGAAGTCATCATCGTTCTCCGCAAGGTCTTTCAGGTAGCAGGCCGCTGGCTGGGTTTTGTCCGGGTTCTGAATTGTTCGGTAGATGTAGGCCTGCGCGGCTTGTCTCGTTTCCTTGCGCCAGTCCCCGTCGATGAAGCTGAGGTCTTTTTGAGGGTCACTGGTGCCGGCAAAGGCGGCCTGGAAGACGATTGCTTTTGACTCAGGCATGGCCGCTTCGCACCCGGCCTCTGTGGGGGGGGATGCCTCGGGTGGGGGCACGAAATACAAGGTAGAAGTATTTTTCTGGGAATTGAGCGGTTGGTTCTTCCCGGGGGGCGGTGCTGCCGCGTCAATGCTGAAGGTGACGATGATGGGAGCCGTGTTGGTGTCATTCGTGTCGGCGAACGCGACGGACTGGCTGCCCGGAGCATTGGCGCCGAATGTGATCACCGGCGAGCGGGACGGATAAGGTGAGTTGGCGTAGCTGATCGACACATCGTTCTCGGTCGTGCCAACGAGACGTGTGTTGAAGACGCCGGACCCGCCATTGATGGTGACCTCGTAAGTCGATCCCTTCTTCACGGCAGGCGTCAGATTTGCCGGTGTGATTGACATCGGCTGGACCCCTTCGGCCTTGCAGGCCTTGATCGCTGCGGCCGCGTCCACCGCGCTGGAGTGTGCAGCGACCCGCCCGACCAGCGTGGCGCGCTCTCCATCGTAGGTGCGCAAAGCGTCGTTCAGCGCTGTCTGTTTGTTGGACAGGTCCGTCATGGCTGCAGTGATTTTCTGGGCGTCAGTCGTGGAAATGGCCATCCCAACAAAACCTGACGGAGGCGTTGCTGCCGCCGGAGCCGCAGGGTTGGGAACCGCCGGTGCCGCTGGTGGAACCAGGCTCGACTGAAGCGACTTGAGGCTACCGGAGAATTCGCGGGCGACCTGAAGGACGGCCTCAGGCGATGGCTCACGCGCGGCGAGTTGTACGTTCACCATGGATTCTATCGACAGGGTATGGGCTGTAACTTGTGTGGCAGCCATGTCGATTGCAGACAGGAGTCCGTAGGCCGAGGATATGATCTCTGCCGTACCACTCAAGTGTGCCTGCGCCGCTTCGGCTTGCCCGGCCAGGGCTTGGATGTAGGCTTTCTGTTCGTCGGTCCACGGCAGACCGGATGCAGCCTTAAGCCGGGCGTCGTTGAGCAGATCGCTCGCAGCGGCGGAGACGTCGGCAGCCGAGGCGCCAAGTGTTCCGGCTTTGGCTTCCACATCATCGTATACGGTTTGTGGCATCGCAAAGGGTGCTGCCGACCACACGACGCAGGCCATCGCGTTGGTGCCGGCGAGGTAGATTGCCTGACGCGGACGGGACTGGGACAACATGGACAGGCCGAACGCACCGGCCGACACGCCGGTAAGCGCGGTGATGGCGCTGCTGCCACGGTCGCCCGTGATGCCATAGTAGGCTGCGACAGCGGACGTCGGCAGGGCGACCGCATACAGAGCGGTTTGCGAGTTCGCGACGGCGTTTGCCTTGCCCCGCCAGAGGTCGCCCTGATGGATGGCGTAATTCAGGCTGTCATTCAGGGCCTTGGCGCGTTCTGCGGGACCCGCGATCCCGGTCGAGATATTTGATTTCGGCGCCACATAGGGATTCACATTCGCGCAGCCGCTCAGGGCCAACAGCGCAGCGGGTAGCGATGCTTTCCAGCTATTCGTACGTTTCATCCTGTCCCCCGACAGCTCGCTCGAAATATCTGTTTCGATGTCGTAACAGATATACGAAACCATAGGGCGGGGCGGATTTCAATCAGGAATCGAAACAAAAGGCCGTCGATCCGGATAGATTCACGTCACAGGGGAATTCTAGCGAAAAGCTGTCTGGAGGCGGGAAATATCGTAGGGGCGTTCGCTGAGGGTTTCCTCGTCCCATTCGCTGCGCGGTTCGGCGAAGAAGTCTCCGCCATAGACGTGGATGGCGCCGGTCAGGCGGCTGAGCGGATTGGTGACGGAGTGGATGACGTCCTTGCCCAGAGGGGCGACGTCCCCGGCCAGAAGTGTCTTGGCGCCAGCCGCCTCGACGCGGGACGGGTCTTCTTTCACGCGGCGCCAGAAGATGTTGTCTTCCCTTCCGGCATAGATGCCGATGATCGCCCACATTTCATGATTATGCGGCATCAGCGTCTGGTGCGGACCCCAGACAATGTTGAGGATGGTGAGGTCGTTTGAGCGGTAGAGCGCGTCAATCGTGGGGCCGGTTGGCTCTCCCAGTGTTTTGAGGATGGCAGCAGGATTGTGGAAGGCGCTTTCGACGACTTCCATGGCGGTCTTGTGGGTCTTGTCCTCGGCCACGGCGCTGCGGCAATCGCTGATGAATGTGTGCAGATCGAACATGGTTTCACTCCCTTGGAGTGAGTGTCCGCCTGTGGGGCTGCGGCGTCAATCCTTGGGGTATTCGATCCGCCGGATGGCGCTGGCCAGCGCGGACGTAATGTCGATGGCATTGGTCTTGTGCGGCAGGGAGTTTGTCGTGACGATCTTGCCTGCCCCGGCGGCGATCAGCTTCTCATAGGCGTCGCCCGCGAAAATGCCGTGCACGGCGCAGCAGATGGGCCTTGTATTGCCCGCCTCGCACAGGGCGCGGATGAGTGTGGCAAGCGTGGTGCCGGACGAGATGATGTCATCCACGACCACGGGCGTATAGGCGCCGTGATTCAGTTCTTCCGGCATGTCGATGCGGACAGTCTTGTCGCCCAGCCGGGTCTTGTTGAACACGCTGAAGGGCGCGCCGCAGGCCTTCGCGATGGCGGCGACCCATTGCTCGCTTTCCTGATCCGGCCCGAACAGCATCGGGCGCTCGATATGTTCCTTGATCCACTGCGCGATGGGCGTGGTGGCATGTGCGAGTTCGCCCGGAATGGTGAAGACATCATCGAGGCTCGACAGGCGGTGCAGGTGGGCGTCGATGGTCGTCACCCAGGAGAGGTGCGCCGACAGCAGTGCACCGATATGCCGGGCACTGATGGACTCGCCGCGATGAAACGCAACATCCTGCCGGAAATACGGCATGTAGGGCGCGATCAGGCCGACAGACCGCGCGCCAAGGTCTTTCGCCG
This sequence comes from Hyphomonadaceae bacterium BRH_c29, assembly GCA_000961695.1. GTDB lineage: Bacteria > Pseudomonadota > Alphaproteobacteria > Caulobacterales > Hyphomonadaceae > Hyphomonas. Next base: position 64,929 of record LADW01000084.1, on the reverse strand, counting down.
TCATCGCTGCAAACAGCATGGGCACCAGTTTCGGGTCTGGCCGGTCGAGACAGTCGACCAGCGCAATGTGGCGGCCTGTGGGCGGCGTCAGGAAGCGGATATAGGTCTCCCCGTCCGGAAATTTGTGGAATTCGATCTCGCCGATTTCCGCGCCCAGCGCGTGGGCGAGCGGGGCGGCGAGGTGGCCTGCGCCGGGCAGGCAGTAGAGAAGGTAGCGGCTCATCGGGTCAGCTCAATAATATCCGGGTTGGTTGTTACATAGTCGAGCACATAGGTCAGCTCGCCGATAGATTCGGTGTGCAGCGTATACAGAGGGTCGCCCTGTTGCACGCAGTCGCCGATATGGACATGCAGGTCGAGCCCAGCGGCCTTGTCGTCGGGCGCGCCGGCCAGTTTGGCGACGCGGGCGAGGCGCTGGTTATCTATGGCAGAGACGCGGCCGCTGCGGGTCGCGTTGACGGGGCGCTGGAACTTCGCGACCGGCGGCTCGAACACGCCGCCCTGCGCCTTGCAGATGGCTAGAAACTTGTCCCAGGCCTTTCCGCTGTCCAGTGTTTCGGCGGCGAGGGCTTCGCCTTCACCGGCGGCGGCCTTGCCGGTGAGCTCCAGCACGGCGCCGGCCAGACGGATGGCCTTGTCGCGCAAGTCCTGCGGCGCGTCGGGCGCGCGTTTCAGCACGGCCAGCACATCAAGCGCCTCGAGCGCCGGGCCGATGCCGCGCCCGATGGGCTGGGTGCCGTCGGTTATCTCGATGCGCAGGGCGAGACCGAACGTGCTGGCGACGGTGGTGAACAGGTCGGCCAGTTCCCGCGCCTGCTGGCTGTTGCGCACTTTGGCGGTGGGGCCGACCGGAATGTCGATCACGACATGCGTGGCGCCCGCAGCGATCTTCTTTGAAAGAACCGAGGCAACCAACGAACCGGCAGAGTCGAAGCTCAGTGCCCGTTCGATCCGGATGATGGCGCGGTCTGCGGGCGAGAAGTTCACGGCAGCGCCCCAGATGAAACAGCCGCCTTCGGCTTTGATCACGCGGCGAAGGTCAGCCTGGTCGAGATCGACGCGGGTCAGGGTTTCCATCGTGTCGGCGGTGCCTGCAGGCGATGTGATGGCGCGCGAGGAAGTTTTCGGGATGAGGAGGCCATTGGCGGCGACGATGGACACCACGATGGGGGTCGTGCGGTTCGCAGGCAGGCCGCCGACGCAATGCTTGTCGGCCACCGGTGTGACGCCCCAGTCGATCCGGTCACCGGTGTCGATCATAGCGCGCGTCAGCGAGATGACTTCCCGCGTGGCCAGCGGCCGGGCGGCGCAAGCGGTGACGAAAGCGGTCAGGTGGATGTCGGAATAGCGCTCATCGACAATGTCCTTCACGATGGCGCGGATCTGCGCTTCGGTCAGACCGTCCTCGAAGATGCGCTGCCGGACATAGGCAAGCGAAGCGGGCGGCGGGGTCTGTGTGATGCGGATCAGCGCGCCGTCTTCGAGGCCCAGTCTCTCCCATGCAGACTCTGTTATCCCTGCCGTGCCGACAGGCAGCCAGTCTTCCGTAACCTGATAAAGCGTCGCGACCACTGACTTGTCGCCATGGGTCAGCGTCACCTGGCTGTGCGGGCCGACGCCTTCGGAGCGGCAAACCGGACAGTCGGCGCGCACAAGCACAATTGCTTCGTGCTGGGTCAACAGGCCGAGGCGCTGTGTGCGCATCAGGTTGGGCGTGTCGTCTTTCATGCGAGGTCCAGTGTTTCGCCCTGCTCGGGAACGCGGCACGACCAGTCAAGCTCCTCGCTGATACGGTGACGCAACGTGTCGGACGCAGCCGGTTCGCCATGCACGATGAAAGTCTCTTTCGGTGGGGCCGTGAAATTGCCGAGCCAGCGCATGATTTCGTTTGCGTCGGCATGGGCTGACAGCATGTGCATGTTCAGCACTTCGGCGCGCACGGCGTGCCAGCTGCCATGGATCTTGATTTTCTCCGCCCCGCCCAGCATCGCCGCGCCGCGCGTGCCGCCAGCCTGGAAGCCTGCGAACAGGATCGTGTTGCGGGCATCCGGCGCGTAGGTTTTCAGATGGTGCAGGACGCGCCCACCTGTCGCCATGCCGCTGGCGGAGATGATGATCTTCGGTATCTGGTCGAGGTCCAGCTTGCGGGACTCCTCCCCCTGCCTTGTATAGGTCGCGACACCGCAGGCGGCGCTGGCCTGGTCCTTTGTCAGCTTGTGGGCATCGGCAAAGCGGACGAAGAGTTCGCTCGCATTGATCGCCATCGGACTGTCGAGATAGACCGGCATCTGAGGAATGCGTCCGGACGCCCGCAGGCGGCTGATATGGTAGAGAAGGGTCTGCGCGCGGCCCACCGCGAAGGACGGAATAATGACCGTTCCGCCGCGCTGGAAGGTGCGGTTGATGATGGCTTCGAGCGCATCCTGCGGATCCGTCGCGGGATGTGCCCGGTCACCATAGGTCGACTCGACGAGCAGATAGTCCGCCTCCGGGAGGGCTGCCGGATCGTGCATCAGCGGATCATTGTAGCGGCCAAGATCGCCGGAAAAGACGATCTTGTTGCGGCCCGTGTCCAGAAGGATGCACGCCGCGCCAAGGATATGCCCCGCCTCGAAGAAGGTCGCCTTCACGCCGGCGCCGAGGTCGACCGTGTCCTTGAAGGCGTGCCTGCGGAAATGTTTCAGGGAGGCTTCGGCATCGGCCATGGTGTAGAGCGGCAGGGCCGGATGATGGCGGGAGAAGCCTTCGCGATTGGCCAGGTCTGCCTCGCGCTCCTGCAGGTGTCCGCTGTCGGGCAGCAGGATCTGGCACAAGGCCTCTGTCGGCGCGGTGGCGTGAACCTTTCCCCGGAATCCGTCCTTCACCAGAAGCGGCAGGTAGCCGGAATGATCGATATGGGCGTGGGTCAGGACGACGGCATCGATGTCAGCGGGCGGGACCGGCAGCGGCTTGCGGTTGCGGCTGCGCAACTGCTTGAAGCCCTGGAACAGGCCGCAATCCACCAGGATGCGGCGCCCGCCTGCTTCAACGAGGTATTTCGAGCCTGTGACGGTGCCGACGCCGCCCAGAAAGGTAATCCTGTCCATATTGTTCCGATCTTTGCGGTTTTCTGGAGCTGCGCTCCATCAAAGGCCACGTCGCGCGAAATCACAAGCGGGCCATTCGTCGCCAGCTCCCGGGGGAACTACGGATTTTGCACCGTCTTCAATTGGCGCTAGGGTCGTCCGCTGCGCAATCCGGAGAGCCATTTGGAGACGCCCGATACGATCCTGAGCCTGGCTGGCGGCCTGCTGGCGGCGCTGGCCGTGGGCCTGCTGGTGGGGCTGGAGCGGGGCTGGAAGGATCGCGGCGACCCGACGGGCAGCCGTGTGGCGGGCTTTCGCACGTTCGGCCTGGTCGGGCTTTCCGGCGGGCTGGCGGCCAGTCTCGACACCGGCAACGGCTTTGTCATTTCGGCGTCTGTGATTGGCCTCGCTTTGCTGCTGCGCGAAGGATTCGAGGCCAGTATCGGCGCGACCCGCAATGTCAGCGCGACGACCATGGTGGCGGCGCTGATCACGTTCAGCCTGGGCGCCGTGGCGGTGAACGTGTCGCCGCTTCTGGCCGCTGGCGGGGGCGTCATGACGGCCTTTGTCCTGTGGCTGCGTGGTCCGATGCACCGCCTTCTGGACCGGATCGACCAGAAGGAGCTTGGCGCCTTCCTGCGGCTGTTGCTGATCTCCGTGGTCGTGCTGCCGGTGATGCCGGATGTCGGCATGGGTCCGTATGAGGTGATCAATCCGCGTCAGATATGGTGGATGGTGGTCCTGATCAGCGGCCTCGGCTTCATTGGCTATCTGGGTGTGAAGTTCCTGGGCGAGCGCGGCGGGATTGGCCTGCTGGCTTTGGCGGGCGGCCTCGCTTCGTCCACGGCGGCGACGCTGTCGCTGGCGCGGCTGTCAAAGTCCAGCACGGGCGCAGGCTCTGCTTTTGCCGGCGGGACGGCGGCGGCCTGGGCGGTGATGTTCGTCCGGACGGTGGTGATCGTGACGGCGATCCGTCCGGGCCTGATGCCGATGTTGTGGTTGCCGCTTGGAGTCATGTTCGCCACGACGCTTCTGATCGCGGGCATTACGCTCGGGCGCCAGCCTGAGAAGACCGAGGCGGCGCTCTCCCTGCCCAACCCGCTGGACCTGAAATCGGCTGTGGTCTTTGCGGCCGTGCTGACCGGGGCACTGGTCCTGTCGCGGTTTGCGCAGGATTTCTGGGGTCAGGGCGGCGTGTTTGGCGTCGCCATGATCGCCGGCGCAGTGGACGCGGATGCGGTCACGGTCTCCATGGGTCACCTTAGCGCCGGGGAGCTGGCCAATGCGGTCGCCGCCAGAGCCATCATCATCGCCGTTGTTGCCAACACGATGTTCAAGACCGCGCTCGCCATGGTGGCTGGCACGCGTACGTATGGTGGCCAAGTGCTGCTCAGCGGCGCGCTGACCATTTCTTCCGGGCTGCTGGCAACACTCGGCGCGCTCGCCCTTGGCTGGCTGTGATCGCGTTCAGGCGCCGTTGATCAGGGCCTCGATGGCATCGACCGGGCGGTGAGCATGGTCGCCTGTCACTGAATGCTCGATCCGGCTCTGCGTGTGCTCGTCGAGGCTCTTGCGCAGGCGGCCCATGGAGCGCGGATCGGCCACGAGCACGAAGTGGCGCGTCGGGGCACCGGTCGCCCAGCCATTCATCTGCTCGGCGAGCGCGTCGATGAAGCGTTGCTCTTCCTGATCGTGCCAGTCTGTATCATCCACAGCAGAGCGCGGACCTTTTGGGGTGCCGAGGCGCCCCGGCCTGTCGGTGCCCTGATCGTGTGTCGGCGGGTTTTCGTGATCGTCAAAGCTGACGATGCGAAGGTCCAGTCGTCCGGTATCGCCCTGATTTTCATAGACGACATATTTGCCCGCATCGCAGACGACGACCCAGTCTCCGGTTTTTAAATGCATGTGATGTCTCCTTTTTCCTATTCGAGCTTTTGCAGGAACAATAGCGCGCAATCGGGCATTGTGCGATGCGTAGTTTCCGCATCCGCCGGCATGCTGACTCAACCTGCCGGCTCCAGCGGCCATCGCAGCGGGCGCCTGTTCTACGTATGGACCCGTATTGAAGGCGGTCGTTTTCGGCTATGGTGTGACCTGAAGATCTTTTCTGACGCAAACGGAGACCCCTCATGAAAATCAAAGATATCAGCGTTTGCATGGCCTCGCCGGATGGTGACAAGGCTGCCTTCGACTTCGCCAAGGCACTTGCGGCCACCCACGGTGCGCATCTCAGCTGCGCCGCGTTCACCATCCTGCCGCCGATGGTCATTGGCTATGGCGACGGATCGGCGGGAGAAGTTTACGCTTCGATCCTGCAGCAGACGCGGGACTCGATGGACGAGGCCTGGTCGAAATTCGAAGCGGGCCTTGTGCGTGAGGAGCCGGCCATCGAGATGCGCCGCTTCGAGGCCTATCCGAACCGGGTCGAGGCGCTGTCGGCGATGAATGCCCGCCATGCGGACATCGTCATCGTTCGCGCGCCGTCCAAAGCTGACGATCAACCGCATTCCGACCTGCTGGAAGGTGTGCTGCTGGGCGGTGGTCGTCCGGTGCTGATTGTGCCGCACGACTGGAAGAAAGAGACCGTCGGAACGCGGACAATGATCGCCTGGGATGCCAGCCGCGAGGCAACACGCGCCATGCATGACAGTCTTCTGCTGATGCCGGAGAAAGCCGCTGTCTGCATTGCGACGGTCGATGCAAAGCCGGGCGATACCAGCCATGGCGCAGGCCCGGCCTGGGATATTGGCGCGCACCTGTCCCGCCACGGCTGTGAGGTCGAAGTGCACAATGAAGACAGTATGGGGCGGTCCGCCTCTACCGCCCTTCTGGATGTGGCCGCGTCGTTTGGCGCAGACCTGATCGTGATGGGCGGCTATCGGCATTCCCGTCTCCAGCAGGCCATCCTGCCAGGCGTGACCCGTACCCTGCTGCGTCAGGCGAAAGTGCCGCTGCTGCTGTCGCACTGACCGGAGAGACAGAATGAAAAAGACGCTCCGCGGTGATCGCGCCTTTGACCTGACCATCGACCCGGAGGTCGCCTACCGGATCGCCGTGTTGGCCCAGTCCTATCAGGGTGAGGGCATCATGCCGTTGATCGACGATGACGTGATCGACAGCGATGTCGGTGATGATCCGATCACGGATATGGATGTTGTCGCAGACGAGGCGGGACGGTCTTATGGCAATGGACTGGACGTTGAACTTGCAGACGATGACGCGGTGGACCTTGACGACCGGGACGATCCGATTGCGGATGAGGATGTCATCGCGGACGAGGCCGGTGCCTACGATGAGGACATGGAGGACGATGAACTGGACGGCCTGATCCGGGGGCTCAATGTGGACGCCAAACACGACCTGCTGGCCCTGATCTGGGTTGGCCGTGGCGACTATGACGCCGGAGACTGGTCCGCCGCCCGCAAGGCCGCGCGCGAAGCAGAGCCGTTTGATGTCACCGATTATCTGGAAGAGCTGCAAATGGGCAGCGACTATATCGAGAATGCGCTCGACGCGATGGGCTATCCACCGCCTGAGGGCCTTTCCTGAAAGTCCGGTAATGCCTGCGTGCCTATGCGCGGGGCGCGGGCGGGACTAGACTGGCATCACTGACTGAAAGGGACTCACATGGTTCTGCGCCGCACCGGATTTCTCGCCCTCGGCCTTTTGGCGCTTGGCGCCTGCAGCACAAATCCAACCCCTGAGGCAGAGCCTGCGGCCCTGGCCCCGGCAGACGGCGCGGATTTCGCGTATGACAGCAAGGTCGAAGTCGGCCGGCTGATTGCGGAAACACGCTGTTCCACTTGCCACGCCATCGGCACAGAAGGCGACAGCACCCATCCGGACGCAAAGCCCTTCCGTCAGCTGTCCGAGAATTATCCGGTCAGCAATCTGGAAGAAGCGCTGGCTGAAGGCATCCTGGTCGGTCACCCCGACATGCCGGTGTTCGTGCTGAGCCCCTATGAGATCGACTCGCTGATCACCTATCTGGAAAGCATCCAGGAACCGCACCCGGCCTGAGCGGGCGGGCTCGCCGGGCTCACTGCCCGCGCGTCGGGTCGTTGACTGTTTCCGTTGAAAGGTCCGGGTCAATCGTGACGCCGGTCACCTGACGTTCCAGCATGCGCACAATGAGCGGCGGCCAGCTGCCCTGATGCAGCGTATGGAGGATAATCAGATTGTCCCGGTCGGCATGGGTGCGGCGCTCATTGTGGAGCACATAGTCCAGCCAGCGGCCGAAACGGTATTTCTCGATCCAGACTTCCGGATCACTGAGATCGCGCACCAGCGCCCAGCCCCGCGCTCCGTCGCGCAGGCGGACACGGCGGCTCTCATTCATCGCGGTCAGAAAGCGTGGAATGTCTTTCTCCCGGATCTTGTAGTGCACGGCGATGTGGACCGGCCCTGCGCGCGGCTCCACCGGCACTTTCACGTCGGGCACGCGCCAGCGCCCGACCAGGTCGAGGTTCAGGTCGCCAACTTCCGGCAAGCGCAGGAAGAAGCCAACGAAAAGGCCGATGGCCTGAACCCCGGCCATGATCAGGATCGCTTCGGCGATGCCATGCTGCTCGGCCAGACGTCCGCTCATCCAGCTACCGCCGGCCATCGTGCCGAAGACGCTCATCTGGTAGAGCGACAGCGCGCGCCCAACGACCCAGCGCGGCGCCGACATCTGCACCGACACATTCATCGTCGCCATCGAAAGCAGCCAGCCCCAGCCGAACAGGATGAGGCCGCCAACGGTCAGCGCCAGCCAGGGGCTGAGCGCGATGGTGACGGCGCCCGTGATCATGGCGGTGACGGTGATGCGGATCGTGGCTTCGCTGGTCAGCCGCGCGCGGATCGGCCGGTTCGACAGGGCGCCCGTCACGGCGCCGATGCCGAAACTGCCTGACAGGATGCCGAACGTGACCGCGCTGCCACTCATCAGATGGCTCGCCACCAGCGGCAGGAGCGAGGGAACGCTGGCGGCAGCTAGCCCGAAAAGAGCCGCTCGGAACAGAACGCGCCGGATCGGCGGTGACAGCAGGACATAGCGCACGCCTGCCGCCATGGCGCTGCCGAGGTCTTCGCGCAGTGCTGGCTGGGCAGGCTTTTCAGGGTGCCATCGGAACAGGACCCAGATGATGCCAAGATAGCTGAACGCGTTGACCGTGAAGGCAGCGGCGGAGCCTGCGGCGGCCACGATGGCGCCGCCCAGCGCCGGGCCGGCTGTCCGGGCAATGTTGAAGCCCATCGAGTTCATGGCAATCGCCCCGGCGATGGTGCCGCGCGGGACGATGTCGCCCACGGTCGCCTGCCAGGAGGGTGCATTCATGGCGGTGCCGCAACCCAGCAGGAAGGTGAAGCCGAGCAGCGCCCAGGGCGTCATGTGTCCGAACCAGGCAAACACGCAGAGCGCCACAGAGAGCAGGAACATCCAGCTCTGGCAGATCAGCATCACGGTGCGCCGCGGGTAATTGTCGGCAATCGCGCCGGACAGCAGTGCCAGGATCATGATGGGCAGGGTGACCGAGGCCTGGACGAGGGCGATCTGTGTCTTGGTGCCGCCCAGCTCGACCATCAGCCAGGCCGCGCCGACGCTCTGGATCAGGCTGCCGAACTGGGAGGCGACATTCGCAACCCAGATCCGCCGGTAGAGCGGAATCGAAAAGGGCGGAGGAGCAGTGGCGATGTCGGTCATGCAGGCCTTGTAGGAGACTGAGCCTGCAATCGTGAGAGCGAAAGCGCAGAAGCGCAAGTCAGTCAGCAGCGCCGGTTTCGGAGGCCGCATAGTAAGCCAGCCAGCATTTCCGGCCAGCCTCGTTATAGCGGACCATCGTTTCGACCATTTGCAGGAATTGCTGCTGGTTGCCGAATTCGGGCGGCAGCAGGGGATCGAAGTTGATGGTGCGGATCACGGCCTGTCCGATCAGCAGGGTCTCGCGGGCGGCGGCGTCCGGAGAGAGTCCGGGCAGGCGGGCGAGGCTGGCGGTCATCGCGGCGATGGCCTTTTCGTAGGACCGGGCGAGCGCCTGCGACGACCAGAGGGAGGGCCAGTCGGGGAGAGGCTCCATCGCGATACCGGTGGCGCGCAGGAGGATGACGTCTTCATCGGCGCCGATGGCGGTCAGGTCCGACCGGTGATCGGCCAGCGCGCCGGCAAGATTGGCCGGGCGTACCCAGAAGCCAGTGGTGGCCTGCTGGTAGCCGGAAAGGGCGAGGGACCGCTCGCGGGCGCGCAGCTGTTTGCGGTCGGTGCGGCCGAGATGATCCGTCAGGGCGATCAGCCAGTCGCCGTTCCAGGGCACGAGGCGGCGGGCGACGTCCTTCCAGCCACGGACACGGCGGGTAAGCGCGCGGGATTGCGGACCCGGCTGGTAGACGCCGCGGTCCGGGCTTTCCAGCAGGCCTTCCTTCAGCAGGCGCGTGACCGCGACGCGCAGCGTGGCCGCTTCGATGCCGAACAGCTCGCCCGCGCGGATCAGGCGTGCGATCGACTGCGGCACGTGGAAGGCGCTGCTCATCAGCGACAGGACCAGCGCGCGGGCGGAAACGTCCTGCGGGGCCAGAGGTTCGAAATAATACACGAATTGACTTATACTGCTAATATATGTAATAAAAATGAAAATACACAGTGGGAGAGAGATGCCGTGACGAACCAGCTGAAGCTATCCGATGCGCTGACGAAAGATGAGCTGCGCGATCTGCGCCGGAAATCGGACATCAAGGCGCTGGCATCGCTGCTGTTCACTTGGGGGCTGATCGCCGGGGCGTTCGCCGTGGCCATTGTGTGGCCAAATCCTCTGACGATCCTGACCGGCATCCTCATCCTTGGCGGACGTCAGCTGGGCCTCGGCGTGATCAATCATGACTGCGCCCACCATGCCTTCTTCAAGAGTCCGAAGGTGGACGAGTTCGTAGGCCATTATCTGGTCGGCGCGCCGATGAACATCTCGCTGCCAGCCTATCGCGCCTATCACCTGAAGCACCATAAATATGCCGGCACGCCGAACGATCCGGACATCGGCTTCGTGAAGAACTATCCGGTGTCCAAAGACAGCCTGCGGCGCAAATTCGTGAGGGACTTCACGGGCCAGACCGGCTTTCGTGACACGAAGCGCAAGATCAAAAATTTCAGGCTGAGCCGCAACTGGCCGTGGCTGACGTTTCACGTGCTCCTGCTGGGCACGTTGACGCTGGCCGGTGCGCCGTGGGCATACCTGATGTGGTGGGCGGCGGAACTGTTCGTGTACCCCGCAATCGTGCGCCTGCGTCAGATCGGCGAGCACGGCACGGCGCAGGACCGGTCCCAGCTCGAACCGCGCCTCAATACCGGTACAACGGTCGCGCCGCTGTGGCAGCGGGTTCTGATCGCACCGAACGATGTGAATTACCATCTGGAGCATCACATGTTCGCGTCGATCCCGCCCTACAATCTGGGCCGGCTGCACCGCATCCTGTCGCAGCGGGGCTATTATGACGGCTTCGAGTGCATCTCGAAGGACTATTTCGACGTCATCCGCCGCGCCGTGCGCCCGGACGAGCCGAAAATGGTGCCGGCGGAATAGGCGGCGCCTATTCCGTGTCGCTCTCCGGGTCGCGGACCTGGATCATGCCGTTGGAGACCATGGTCATGACCACGTCGCCATCCTGATTGTAGACGGTCTGCTCCGACTTCATCAGGCCGATCTCGCGGCGGCTGTTCATGCGGCGCTTGGAGATGAGCTTTGATTCCACCCGGAGCGTATCGCCCGGATAGACAGGCTTTTTCCAGCGCAGCTCATCGACACCCGGAGAGCCGAGGCCCGCCGTCGGTTCCTGCGTTTTCCAGCCTTCGACCATCATGCGCATCGTCATGGCAGCGGTGTGCCAGCCGGATGCGGACAGACGCCCGAAGTGGGTCTTCGCGGCGGCGGCGTCATCGAGGTGGAAGGCCTGGGGATCGTACTTGCTGGCAAAGTCGATGACTTCCTCGCGGGTGACTTCATAGGTCCGCTCGGACTTGGTGACGGTGCCGACCACAAGGTCTTCATAATAGAGCATAGGGTGTTCCTTGCAGAGTGGACGAGGCTGCATTTGCAGGCATGTCCATCCTTTGCGCCCGTGGCGCAACGTCAAGCAAGGCGTGTGGTCAGGCCGGAAGCAGTCTCGGAGATCCTGATGCTTCCGGCCGAACCTGACGGCTTATTGTTGTCCCTGCATAACCGGCGCGATGCTGGTGATGGGTGCTTCCGTAAGCAGCGGGTGTCTTGCCGGTGCCTTGTGGAACGCCGTCCACAGCATCAGGCTGGATGTGCACAGCAGGTAGACGCCAAGCGCTTTCTTGAGCTTCGCGGAATCCAGGCTGTGAGCCAGCGCTGCGCCGACCGGTGCGGTCAGCATGCTCATCGAGATGATCGCCAGCATGGCGATGACATTGACATAGCCGACCGAGCCAAAAGGCAGGCCGGGCTGGCCAAGGCCGGTGAGGATCGAACCGATCGTGCCCGGGACAGCGATGATTGTGCCGAAGCCGGCCGCTGTGGCGATGGCGCGGTGAACCGGCTGGCCGTTCAGCGTCATGATCAGGATCGCCGGCGTGCCGCCACCAATACCGAGCAGGGTGCAGAAGCCGCCAAGGAAGCTGCCAAGACCGCCACGGGCGATGCCTTTCGGCATTTCATTGGACAGCGGACCGCGCTTGCTGAGGACCGGGAACAGGAAGTGCCAGGCCATGATGAAGACGCCGACTCCGAAAATGATCTTCAGCGACTTGCCATCCAGGAAGCGGGCGAGGGACAGGCCCAGAACGACGCCGAGCACGACCCATGGCGCCCATTGTTTCAGGATATTGAAATCCACCGCGCCACGTTTCGCGTGTGCCTGCACGGAGCGGAGGGAGGTGAAGATGATGGTCGCCAGCGACGTGCCGATGGCGACGTGCATGATCTTGTCATCGGTGAGCGGATGCTCTGCCGTCGACAGGAGCGTGAACACGGCGGCCAGGGCCGGCACGACGACGAAACCGCCGCCAATGCCGAAGAGACCCGCTAGCAGCCCGGCAAACGCCCCGGCCACCAGCATTGAGAGAATCAAAGGTAGTGCATCAGCAAGCATTTTGCTGCCTCGATTTCATTTGAAGGAAAAAAGGGCTCAGCCGCATGGATCAGAACCGCACCGTCAGCGTGGCCTGGAAGGTGCGCGGGTTCAGCGGGCGGAAATAGGCCGAGCCGGCATAGACGAAGGCCGTCGGCACTTCCTCGTCGAGCAGGTTATCGACGTTGAACCGCAGGCTGACATTCTCCGGCACGCCGAAATCGTTCGGGCCGCCAAGGTCGAGATACCCGCTGAGCACGGAGTAGCTCTCCATGTCATAGCTTTCGGTATAGTCGGCATAGCGCTCGCCGGTATATTTGCCCGAGATGTTGGCGACCATCCACTCGGTCGGCTCATAGGTGATGCCGCCTGTGAGCAGCCATTCCGGACTGTCGGCCAGGATAAAGCCTGACTCGTCTTCGGCGTGGTTGTAGGTCAGGTTGCCATCGAAGTAGACTTTGTCGCCCAGGAAGGCCGGCTGGTAGACGCCCGACAGTTCAAAGCCGTAGGCCTCAGTCTGACCTGCGTTGATGTAGAAGGCTTCCGGCTGCTGCGTGGCCGGGTTGATGACGCTGCCAGCCACGAGACGGTTGTCGAACGTGGTGTAGAACAGCGCGGCGGAGCCATAGAACTGCGAGCGATTGGTGCGGTAACCGATCTCGTAGTTCTTGGACTCTTCACCCTTCGGTGCTGGCAGCGGCTCGACCGACGCATCGGTGGACGCGATGGAGAAGATATCGTCAGCGCCGCGCGGCAGGGCGTAGTTCTGCGAGTAGGACGCGAAGATCTGATCGGTCTCGTTCAGCTCATAGACTGCGCCGACCATCGGCAGGAAATTGTCTTCGTATTTCTCGCCAACGCTTTGCGGGCCATACTGTTCGTAGTCGGCATAGTCCCGATAGCCGTTCAGCGCGTAATCCACGCTGAGGGTCTTCACGCCAAGTTCGACGTTCAGCTTGTCTTCCAGCAGGCTGATCGTGTCCTTCAGGTAGAGCTGGGTGGTCTTGCGGGTCGAGGTATAGTTGCGGCGATAGTAGGCCACTTCATCCCAGATCACGTCACCATCGGCCGAGCCGTTGGTCTTGTTCAGACGCATCTGCGTGCGGTTATAGTCTTCGTCCTCATACCAGGCGCCGAACTCAACCTTGTGATTGGCAGCCTGCCATTCGAACCCGGCCACGGCGCCTTTGCGCGTGCCACCAACGCCCGACAGGCCATACTGCACGCCGCGCGGATGGACCACGTCCAGACCCGCCGCGACCTGACGGTTATAGATGCCGAGGGAGTTGGAGTAGCTATCGGGTGAGACGCCGAAGCCATCCTTGTCTTCCTGATAGGCTGTCGCCGTGAACATCAGGTTCGGTGTGATGTCGGTCTGGAAGTTCAGGGTGTAGAGAGAGTCATCACGGACGTTGATCCGGTCTTCATAATAGCTGGTGCAGGCGCCGCCGGTGAAGATCGGCGAGAAGTCGTTCCCGTCGATGACGTTGTCACCATTGTAGTCGTAGACATTGGAAATCGGGTTGATACAGCCCGTCTCCGGGATGGCATCGAGATAGGCGTAGTAATAGTTGTTCTGGAACACGGACTCAGGACCAGACGGCGAGTCATAGTCGTGGAAGTCGTTGTGGACGTAGCCGAACTTCAGGAACGTGTCGGCGTCGAACTCGTACTTGATCTTGCCTTCGATATGCTCGCGGTCGATCGTGCCGGGGCCGCGCCACAGGTTGCTGTCCGTCTTGGAACGGCTGACATAGGCCGACAGGCCGTTGATGTTGCCGGTTTCCAGCTTGATGAAGCTGCGCTCCAGATTGTCATCGCCCATCGTGTAGGAGAGCATACCGCCGGGCGTGTCTGACGTTTCCACCGTGTTGTAGGAAACAATCGGGCCGAGCGAAGAATAGCTCGGCAGGGACACGTCGCCCGCGCCGGGAGAGGCGATAACGGAGCCGAGGTTTTCATTGTCGACATAGCGGAAGATCGGGCTGCCGCCGAAGGCATCGGAGCGGCCCATGGGCACGCCGTCGAGCACGAAGCCGATCTGCTGCAGGTTAAAGGCCCGCACGGTGACCGAGTTGCCGAACTCATAAAGACCAAGGGCGCCATCGGTCTGCACGTTGAAGCCCGGAAGGGATTCCAGCATTTTCAGACCGGAGATGCCGCCCGGCGCAGACAGCAGCTCATCCCGTGTGACGGCCACGGTGTTGGTGGCTTCGCCCTGGCCGATTGCCGTATCGGCGGTTGAGACCCGGCGACCCTGGACGACGACAGCCTGCATCGTTGCCTGTTCGTCTGCCGGTGCGGCCTCTTCTTGTGCGAAGGCCGGGCTCGTAACTGAGGCGGCGATCAGAGAGGCTAGACAAATGCCGAGCTTCAGGCGGCTGGAAAAAGGGCGCATCACAAAGTTCTCCCGCTGGATTGGATGAGTGTGTGCGCAAGATGTCGGGGGACGCGGGAGGCGGGAACGGCGCACCCGATAGAGAGGCTGAGAAAACTTTCGACCTGCCCGCATTCGAGCGAAAATGGGCAGGCTTGAATGTTTCTTGTGCGGCGCACCAGAGGCACGCCGGCACGGCCCGGTGTGCGCCGAGCGGGTAAAGGTGACCGGATTCGCGCGCTGCAGCGGGTGTCGCGCGACCAAAGGCTTCCGCTAACGCGCTCAATAGGGGAAAAGATTTCCCCTTTGTCTATTGTGTGCCCGAAGCCGCGTTCAGGCGCCGCGCCCGGCGGGCAGGCTTTTCGGCCCGCCGGAAGATGTTGTGCGCGCGATGGCCGGACTCGTGTATTTCTTCAGGCAGCGGTCTTGGCGCTACGTTCTGATCAGAACCGTCATGACCAATATGACCTGGCAGGCGACACCGATCAGGAAGGCGATCGTGCGAAACGGAATCGGCAGTCCGGCTATTGTCAGAGATGCATGGGCCAGCCGGGCGAAAAAGTAGACACGACAGGCTTCGACAGCGATCGCGGTGGGGCCAATGGCGTGGATGGCCAGCACCAACGGGGCAAAGAGTACGAGATTCTCGACCGCATTGACGTGGGCTTGTACGGCCCGCATCGCCCAGGGTGCGCGCGGCGGTGGATCGGGCAGCGGAAACCATGACCAGCCAGGCGGCCCAAGTTCCCGGAAGCGATTGGCGACATAGGGAATCCACAGAATGGACGTCAGCAGGATCGTGGCGGCGAGCCAGAACAGCTCGGGTGCGTGTGTATTGGGCATGATGCAGCGGTCTCTCTCTTATTCTTGAAATGGACTGTTTTTGACGAGGCATTCGAAGCTAGGGCAGCAACCGCTGTGGACATGCGTGTTGGCTGTCTCGCTGAGCCAGGTCATGGTCGCGCTCTGAGGCGCATGGGCGAGTGTCTCGACGAGCGTGTCGAAGAAGGCGTTCTTGAAATCGTGGCGGGGAAAAGCCTCAATCGTCTCGGCGACGCGTGAGGCTGGCAGGCTTTCCAGGCCCATGCCCAGAACGTCCACGCCGGCACCAATGTGAACAAGCGCGATTTCGGGCCGCTTGCGCGAAGCGATGTCGATCGATGTGTGCAGGGCGATTGCGTCCCAGATGATTTCCCGGCGTTCCGGGGCGACGCCCTCGGCTGCGAGGAAAGCCTCGGCGGCATCGGCGCCCGCGACTTCGAAGCGGATCGTCGAACGGAACTCCGATGTCAGGCCCAGGTCGTGCAATATGGCGCCGAGAAAGAAGAGCTCCTCGTCATAGTGAAGTCCCTGCGCCTTCCCGATCAGAGAGCCAAACACGAAGGTCCGGATGACGTGAGTGCAAACGGTATTGGGCGACACGCGAAAGGCGAGATCGACCGCTTTGCGGGCAAGTGCACTGTCTGGCAGCCGAATGCCGGCCACCTCGGATGGCAGTGAAATCTGGTGATGCATGTCTCTTCTCCCATGAGCCCGCAGAATGGCGCTCGCCAAATCCGGATATGTTTTGTACAATGACGCACAAAATAGACGAAAGCAAACATTTTATGCAAAATCGCACAAAACCTAACGCTCGCGGCGGGCGCCCGAGGAAGTTCGACGAGGCCGAGGCGCTCGGAAAAATGCAGCGCCAGCTCTGGTCTACGGGGCTGTCTGGTGTGTCGCTCGACGGTATTGCCCGTTCCGCAGGCCTCAATCGGCCGAGCCTGGCCGCCGCATTCGGAGACAAGGACGCAATCTATGCAAAAGCGGCATCGGAGTATGCGGCCATGATGGACGCGCGGCTCAGCCAGGCATTGGAGGCCGATGATTTGCGTCTTGCCCTCAAGGCGGCATTCGACACAGCAATCGACATCTATACGGCGGACGGTGCGGATGGGTGCTTTGTGATCTGTACAGCGCCAGCGGAGGCGCACACCAATCCGGTTTGCCAGACCATTCTGGAACAATCGCTTGAAGCTATTGACGCCTTGTTTCTCAAACGTCTGGAGAAGGAGCGGTTGTTACCGGGCGCAATGCCCGTTGATCTTGCATCGCTTTCGTCATTGCTCGGCTCTACGCTGAACAGCCTGGCCTTGCGGGCCAGAGCCGGCTGGAGCCAGACAAAACTGAAGGCGCTTTCTGACGGAGCCGTCGATCAGGTGATGACTATTTTGGGTGGTTCGTCCTCTTCACGCGATCCGGGATAGATCTACCGGATCGCAGGAGAGTGTTCGGACTGGGGGGCACACTTGTCCTGGTGATCGTGCTCCGTGATCAGAATGTTCCGGCCGTGAGCTGGTGAAAGGCAAACTCGGCGATGGCGGCGTCGAGGGCGCCGATGCCTGTCAGGTCTGCCACGGCGATAGCATCCGGACGCAGATTCAAACAGAACGCGTTGTTCAGCGCCTGACCAATTTCCTGTATCCGCTCCCGGTCCACGATGCCTCTGGCCAAAGCCGATGCGGTGTCGCCGTATTCGAAGCACTGGTCAAAGGAGTCCACGAGGATGATGTCGGCAGCTGCCATGACCTCGTCGGAGACTTCCTGCTTGCCGGGCGTGTCTGATCCGATGGCGACAACGCGAAGACCGGGGCGGATCATCGCTTTCGTAATCAGCGGCGTGCGGCTTGGCGTTGTCGTGACGACGAGATCGCAATCCACGCACAAGGATTCCAGCGAGGCCTGAGGGGTCGCCGAGAGGCCGCCTTGCCCGAGCGTTTTTGCCAGAACAGAGGCTTTATCCATGTCGCGCGCCCAGATCTGCACGTCGCGGATGCCGAGAACGCGTGCGATCCATTCTGCCTGAACCCGGGCTTGTGTGCCCGATCCGACGACGCCAAGGCGCGTCGGATTTGCCGGGGCGATCAGCCGGGCTGCGACGGCGCCTGCAATGGCGGTCCGCATATCGGTCAAGGCACCTTCGTCGAGCAGGACGCCTTCGGGGTGCCCTGTCGCCGCGTCGAAGACCATCATGATGCCATTGCTGGAAGGCACACCTCTGGACGGGTTCTTGTAAAAGCTGCTGGCCATCTTCACCACGAACACCGGTGCTCCGGCCAGGTGCGCAGACTTTATATGAAAGTCGCCAGGCGGGTCTGTGAAGGCCAGGTGCGCGACGGTGCCCGATTGGGCGGTTCTGTCTGAATAGCTCTGAAAGGCCTTTTCGATGACGCCGATAATGTCAGGTGAATCGACCACCTGCAGGATGTTCTCACGATGATAGAGTCTCACGTCGAGCTGCTGCCTTGTTTCAGGGCTGCGAGTTCGTTGTACACGGTCGCGCGGCTGACGCCGAGAATGCGGGCGATGTAGGCAGGCGCGCGGCGCTGTTCCAGTGCGCCGCTATCGCGCAGGGCACTGATCAGTTCACGGCGCGATGCCTTGTCGATCTGCTCGATGCGGATGTCTCGCGTGGCGCACCAGTCCGCCACGAACTGGTTGATCTTCTCATGCCAGTCGTGAACGAACAGGGCCTGGACGCCCTCATTGCGCGGTTCAGCGCCCAGAAAACCGTCGAGCGCGCGCCGGACCAGATCAAACTGGGTGACGTCCACGTTCAGGCACATCAGGCCGATCGGCGTGTCTTTTTCGCGAAGAACGATCGAAATGCATTTCATGCGCCGGCCGTCCCAGTTCGTTTTCTGGTAGGGGCCGATGACACGAAGGTCTGGATCGAAGCCGATTTCGTCGAGTTGCGAGGGGTCGCCTGCGACCCGGCGGGATAGATCATTGGAAATATAGGCGACTTCCTCCGTCGCCAGATCGTGGATCACGACTTCCACATAGGGAGCGAACAGGGCAGCGATGCCATCGGCGATTGCAAAATGTGCCTCAAGGCCGGGAGTGAATGCCTGGGAGTCTGACAGTTCGGTCAAAAGTCTCTCCTGAATCGTGGTTGACAAAAAATCTAATTTAGAAATATCGTCAATTCATCAGAGAGGCAAGCCGGAATCATGACCACGACCAAACAGGACAAGATAAAGGACGGGAAGGGCAGCCCAGCAGCCGCTGCGGACGTCCCGTCCCTGGAGACTGTGGCCCGTCTTGCACGCGGCGCCGTGGCGCGTCTGCGCGATCGTGCGCAGCCCAGCCCACTGGTCGAAAGCGAATTCCTGTCGCAGCGTTTTGGCTGCCGCGTTTTGCTGAAGTGCGAACAATTTCTGCCGACCGGCTCATTCAAGTTCCGGGGGGCTTACAACAAGCTCTCCAACATGTCGGATAGCGAGAAAGCGCTTGGGATTGTCACGGCCTCGACCGGAAATCACGGCCTGGCTCTGGCCACTGTCGCGTCCGAGGCAGGTATTCCGATTACGGTTCATGCAACGCAGAACGCCTCTATCCGGAAGATCGAGGCGATCCGGTCGCTCGGGGCGAAAGTTGAGCTTCACGATGCCGATCCGCTGACCGTCGAGCTTCTGGCGCGCCGGCTCGCTTTCGAAAGTGGCGCCGTCTACGTGTCGCCTTACAATGATGTGGACGTCATCGCCGGACAGGGGGGCTGTGCCGCCGAGATCCTTGATGATGGCCGCAAAGTCGATGCGGTTGTTGTATCCGTTGGTGGTGGCGGACTGCTGTCTGGCATCGGCGCTGTCCTTCGCAAGGAAGCGCCAGATGTTGAGGTGATTGCTGCCTGGCCCGAGAATGCGCAGAGCCTGTTGCACTCGATGCGTGCCGGGCGAGCAGTCGACTTCAATGAAACACCGACACTCGCGGATGGCACAGCGGGCGGTGTTGAGCCCGGCGCGATCACGATCAATCTGGCTCATACGCTCGATCCCACACCTGTTCTGGTGAGCGAGTTGGAAATTGCCCGCTCGATGAGGGATCTCGCCATGGGCGACGGGCTGATCGTCGAAGGCTCGGCGGCTCTGGCCCTCGCGGCGCTTGAGAAATGCGCGCCCCGGCTCGCTGGCAAGACGGCAGTGGTTGTCCTTTGCGGAAAGAATATCGCGCTGGAGAAGTTCAAGGCGATCCTGGCCGCTGAAGATGGAGGCGGATCGTGACCCAGCCGGGCGCAACTCTTTTCATGAATGATTTTTCTGGCCTTGGGAGGCTTTCACCATGCCAATCACTAGGATTCTCCAATTGGGGCTGGCTGCAGCCACGGTGGCAATCATGACGGCGTGCGCCACCCCAGCCGTTGAGAGCAACGAGCCTCCAAAAGCTGACGCGCTCTGGATCGCCGATAGCGTGTCTCCGGAAGCGAAGACGGCCATGACGGCGTTGCTGGCGCTTGTTGGCCAGGTTCAGCCTTCCACGGACTATCCAAAGACGCCAGCCGAGTGGGCCGCTGGCCGCGAGCAGGTCGAACAGTTCACCCTGGCCTTCACACAGCCGCTTGTCGACACTCTGTCTCCGGACGTGTCAGAGATAGAGCTCGGCGGCGTACCGGCTCTGAAAGTTGTTCCGAATGGCGGAGCTTCGAAGGCGGGCGTGCTGATCTACGTGCATGGCGGCGGGTTTACGAATTTGTCTGCGAGGTCGACGCTTTCTGGCGCAGCCTTGATGGCGGCCAAGACCGGACGCGTGGTCTATTCTCTGGATTATACGCGGGCACCTGACGCGAAGTGGGACGAGATAGCGGATCAGGTTCTCTCCGCCTATGCGGCTTTGCTGGCTGATGGGAAAACTGCAAACCAGATCGGGATATTCGGAGACTCTGCCGGCGGCACGATCGTTGCGGCGAGCATGTTGAAGCTGCGAGACAAGGGTGGGCCGATGCCGGCCGCGGTTGTGCTCCAATCGCCCGTTTCTGACCTGACATTGTCGGGCGATACGATCCGGACTGTGGCGGCGTTCGATCCGGCGCTGGATGTCGGCTATGCGCGGGCGCGGTTTGCGCAATACGCCTCTCCGTCTGAGTTCACAAACCCTTATGTCTCGCCCGTCTACGGAACATATGCCGCCGGGTTCCCGCCGGTTCTGATTCAGGCTGGGACGCGGGAAATCGTGCTGAGCGACTCTGTTCGGCTGTATCAGCAGATCAGCAAAACCGGGGGTGAGGCTGTCCTGGATGTCTATGAAGGCATGCCGCATGTCTTTCAGTCTCTGCTGCCCGGAACACCGGAATCGGACACTGCGTACGCGCGATCCGCCGCCTTTTGGGATGAGCATATCGAATAGAAAAAGCTGGTGAAAACCGGATGAAAAAGTTCCCCCAACAGGGGAGGACCGTGGAGAAATGTGCGCCGTCCATCGGAAAGGTTCGCGGACAGGCCAGCGAAATGAGGAGGAAGATTGTTTCGTGAAGCAGAGCTTCAGAGCCTCGGGTGCCGGTGCTCACAAGACCAAACAAATAGCCCAGATCCAAAAAGGGGGAGAGTGGCAATGAAAATACTCAACATGTCAAAGACCAAACTATTTCTGACGACAGCGATGTTGCCGGCAATCGCGCTTATTGCGACCTCGCAAGTCGCGCAGGCGCAAGAAGCGTCGAGCACGGATAGTCCTGCCGATGAAAAGTATGTTCTGCAAAGCGTCACGGTGACGGCGAGCAAGCGCGAAGAAGATATTCTCGACGCGCCTTATTCGATTTCAGCCCTGACCGGCGATACGCTGGAAAAGATCGGCGCCAACGAATACCGGGACTACCTGACAACGGTGCCCGGCGTGGCGCTCGTTGAAGGCGGCATCGGGATCAGCAACGTCATCATTCGCGGGCTCGCAACCACGCCGGGTGGCAGCAATCTCGGCGGTACGGTTGTGACATATTTCGATGAGGTTGCCCTGAATGGGGGACTTCGGGCAATCGAGGTCGAGCCGGTTGATATTGACCGGATTGAGGTCCTGCGTGGTCCGCAGGGTACCTATTACGGCGCGGGCTCTCTGGGCGGCACTCTGCGTGTGCTTCCCAAGCGTCCTGACCTTGATGAATTCTCTGCCGAGATTTCCGGCACCGCCAGCTCCGCCGATGGCGCTGACGATCTTGGTACCGACGTGTCGGGCACCATCAACCTTCCCATCGCCGCCGGAAAGGCTGCCCTGCGCGGTAGTCTGTTCCAGCGTGATGAGGCTGCCCATGTCGACAACCTTCAGACTGGCCAGAAGGTCGGCGGCGGCACGATTGAAGGCGGGCGGATTGCGCTCCTGATGGAGCCGACGGACAATCTCGACATCCTGCTTCAGGCGGTCGCGCAAAGCACCGTCGCGGAGGGGCGCCGGGCCCGTGAGCCGTTCGAAAATGCCGGGAACGCTCAACGCCGCCGCGGCGACGAGCGGGACGATACAGATCTGGCGCTGTACAACGCCAATGTCGGGTATGATTTCGGAAATGTTCGCCTGGACTCGGCAACTGGCTACTACCAGACCCAATACCAGGGACGTCAGGATGCGAGCCTTTTTGACGGAAACGTCGCCGCGCTTGCCGGGCCTCCCGGACTTTATGGCCTTTCGTCCTACGACTTGTATTCGGATGACCATGTCGACAGCGATGTCTTCTCGCAGGAACTGCGCCTGACGTCCGAAACGGACTCGCCCGTGCAGTGGATCATCGGGGCCTACTACCGGCACGAAGACTCCGTGCGCCAGAGCGTGTTCACGGAAGGTGCGCTGTTCGGTCCGATCCTTGTGATCGACCGGACCAATGAAACGACGCAATGGTCGGGCTTCGGTGAAGCCAATATCGACCTGCCGGGCGCCTGGGGTCTTGACGTTGGTCTGCGGTACTCTGACTACAAACAGGATATCACGGTCGATAGCGAGGCGGGTGGCCAATCCGAGAAGGTCTGGACGCCTCGGGTCAACCTTCGGTTCGAGCCGAACGAAGACCAGCTCTATTACGTCCAGATCTCGAAAGGCTTCCGTCTGGGTGGGTTCAATGGCGCCCCGCCAAACCTGCCGGGCATCAGCATTCCGAATGTCGAGCAATATCTGGCTTACAAGTCTGACTCCATCTGGAACTATGAAGCGGGCACCAAGCTTGTGCTGGACGGTGGCCGCGCAAATCTGAGCGGTGCGGTCTTCTATGCTGACTGGACCGAGATCCCTGTGTTCCTCACCCTCGCCGGTGGCGCCTATACGCCGCTCGTCAACCTGGGCAACGCCACCAGCAAAGGTGTCGAAGCGGAATACTCTGTCGCGGTGAACGAAAACCTCACCCTGTCGGTCAACGGATCTTATACGAAGACCGAACTGGAGGGGAACGCGCAGTACCAGACGCAGCGCCTTCCGGCTTCGCCTGAAACGATGCTGAACATTGCGATGTCGTATGAACGGCCGCTCGACAATGGCTGGCAGGTCTATGCCAACGGCAATGCCAACTATGTCGGCTCGTACAAATCCACGTTGATCGAAGAGTTCGCCGATAACGTGGCTGCGAACAACCTGGATACGCGGTTCGGCATAACCAAAGACGAAGAAGTCGGCGACTATGTTCTCGTCAACCTCCGTATCGGTCTCAGCACCGATGACTGGGATGTGTCGGCATTTGCCAAGAACCTGTTTGGGGAAGATGCGGCAACGCTGTCCAACACATTCTCGTATGCAGGATCGCCTTCGGAATCCTTCCTGACCCCTCGGACCGTCGGCGTAAGCCTGAAGCGTTCGTTCTAGGTCGCATCCTGTCAGGCGGAACGGAGGTGTGATCCGTTCCGCCTGACATTTTTTATTTTCTTGCGTGAGGTCCGCCGCACGCGAAACCTGCCACAGGTATTGGCGAGCTCTGGAAATTCTTATGCACAACGAAACCAAGCGTGGCGGCAATCTCCCTCAGCTCTGGCAGGGCGCCATACCTCTGCTGGTCCTGTTCGTGGGCCTGTTTCTCGCGGTTATGAACTTCGGCGACGAGGCGACCGGGGGACCTGTTCAGATCGTCCTGATGTGTGCCGGACTGGTTGCGGGCATCGTGGGATTGAGCAACGGGTTGACCTGGAGCACGCTTGAAAAAGCCGTGTCGGAATTTTCCAGCATGGTGATCATTCCGATCATGCTGTTGTTTTCAATCGGTGGGCTCATCGGTGTCTGGCTCGCATCAGGTGTCATCCCGACACTGATCGTGTTTGGTTCCGAGATCCTGCACCCTTCAATCTTTTACGCTGCGGTTCTTGTGCTCTGTTCGGTTGTGGCGATGTCGAGCGGCAGCGCCTGGACGACGGCTGGGACAATTGGTGTCGCCTTGATGGGGATTTCGCAGGCGTCGGACCTGTCGCTGCCGATCACGGCCGGAGCGATCATCTCGGGCGTGTATTTCGGTGACAAGCTGTCGCCGCTTTCCGATACGACCAACCTGGCATCCGGCATGGCGGGGGCGGAATTGTTCGTGCATGTGCGGTACATGCTGTGGACGACAGTTCCGGCATTTCTGATTGCGTTGGTTGTCTTTCTTTTCCTGAGCCTCCGGGCAGGCCAGCACGTTGATACGGCGCAGCTGGCCCTGCTGACTGGAACGCTCAGCAGCAACTTCACGATCAGCTGGGCCTTGTTGTTGCCCATGGCGATCCTGATCGGACTTGCCATCGCGCGCGTGCCGCCTCTGATGGCAATTGTTATTTCGATTATTGTGGGCGTGGTGTTCGGGCTCGCCTTCCAGCGCGGGGATCAGGCATCCTTGCCCCAGCTCATTGTCGACTATTGGCGCACGGCGGCGACCGGCTACGAGGCGCATACGGGCGTTGCAGACGCGGATGAGCTTTTGTCCCGTGGTGGCATGGCGAGCATGATGACGACCGTCTGGCTGATCCTGTCTGCCATGTTCTTCAGCGGGATGATGGAGCGGACGGGCTGCCTTCAGCGCATCCTGAATTCCCTTCTGGGGCTGATGCGGAAAGACCGCAGCATCTTCTTCGGCGTCGGTGCGACGGCCCTGTTCGGCAACATTGTTGCGGCCGATCAATATCTTTCGATCGTTCTCTCAACGCGCATGTATGCAGATGAAGTTCACTCGCGGGGATTTCGTCCTGAAATGCTGTCCAGAACAGCAGAGGATTTTGGCACGGTCACCTCACCGCTTGTGCCGTGGAACACGTGCGGCGCCTTCATGGCTGCGACACTGGGGGTCGGCACACTGACCTACCTGCCGTTCTGTATCTTCAATATCGCGAGCCCACTGGTGGCTTGCATCTATATCGGATCCGGCATCGCCTTGCGGCGCCGGGAGGTCTCTCCCGCACCAGATCTGATTTCGGGCTAGCAGGAAGCCATTTGAACAAGACCTGCCACGACTAAACAATACGTGTACATAGCATTGGAGTTGCCTCATGTTTTCGGAAAATAAGTATCACAAGGCGCTGGTGGCGCTTGCCTTGATGGGTGGGGCTTTCATTGCGCCCGGCTGTTCGCTGGCTGAGCCTGTCAAGTTTGATGTGACGGATGGGCGGGTTTCAGATTTTTATGTCTGGAAAGAGTCGATCCCGACGATGCCAGGCAAGCTGTTGCGGCAGGAAGAGTTGCCAGCGTCGTTCATGATCCCCGGCGCCGCGAAGGGGCAACGCATCCTGTACTCCTCCACCAGCGGTGTTGATGGTGTGACGCCTATTACCGTTTCGGGGGCGCTTTTCGTTCCTGAGGGCGACATGCCTGAGGGCGGTTGGCCGGTTATCTCTTTCGGGCACGGTACTGTCGGTCTTGCAGACATTTGTGCGCCGTCCTGGGCCGGGCGGTCGTGGCGGGATGTGGCCTATATCTCGCGCTGGCTGTCAGAAGGCTTTGCGGTCGTTTCCTCAGACTATCAGGGGATCGGAACACCGGGGCGCCACCCCTACAGCAACGGGCGGGCAGGCGGTCTTTCCATCATCGATGCGGCACGCGCACTTATCGGTGAGGGAACGGATTTCAGCAATCAGGTCGTTTTTGTCGGCCAGTCTCAGGGCGGACCTGCGGTCATCACGGCATCCGCGCTGGCGGGTGAGTATGCGCCAGACCTCCATGTTCTCGGCACCGTGGCGACCGGCGCGGCCTTGATTGACGTCGCTTCGGTGACCGATGCCGGGCCACGGCCGGAAACAGAGGACGAGCCGGATCCGATGTCCGCCGTGCTTCTCTATTTGTCGCTGGCGCTGGACGGACTTCCCGAGCCGATCCCGCCAGAAATCACGCTGACAGAGAAATCTCTCCCGCTGCTGGATCTCGCCAAAGTCCGCTGCGTTTATGAGCTGGAATACGATACGCTTATCGCGGACCTCTCAATGGCAGACACGCTGACGCCGGCAGGCTGGAAAGCTCTTGGCGCCCAGAAGGATACACTGGTTCCGCCGTCGAGCGG
The DNA here is from genome assembly GCA_000961695.1 of Hyphomonadaceae bacterium BRH_c29. Lineage (GTDB taxonomy): Bacteria > Pseudomonadota > Alphaproteobacteria > Caulobacterales > Hyphomonadaceae > Hyphomonas. Next base: position 39,191 of record LADW01000084.1, on the reverse strand, counting down.
CTATACGACACCCATCTTTCTCGGGACCGGCGACCAGGATATCGATGCCCCGCCGGCGATGCAGGATGCCATGTATGACATGCTTTGCGATGCCGGTGCAGAAACGCAGCATCACATCTACAAAGGCTTCGATCACAGCACGGCCGTGAACGAATCCCTGAAGGATTCCGTCCCGTTCGTCAGGCGCCTGATGCAGGGAGAGCCTGAGCCGGGAACCTGCAAGGCTCAGCACTAGTCACGTCTGATATTGCGAGACTTAATCCTACACGCGGGAGATAACATGAGCGAACAGTCAAGTGGCCGGGGTTCGAGAGACGATGCATCCCTCACGCTGCTTCTGAACGAAGCAGATGATGTTGTCATCGCGCTTTGCGATATCGCGGCAGGTGAACAACTCCTGGAGGGTCTGATTGCAAGAGATCCGATCCGGCCCGGCCACAAGATTGCGCGCCATGCTATCCCCGCGGGTGGGGCCGTGCGTCGCTACAACTCACTCATCGGAAGGGCAACAGCGCCGATCGCTCCGGGTGAGCATGTTCACACCCACAATCTGGACATGGTCGATTTTGCCCGGGACTACGACTATTGTTCCGAGGTCCGCCCAACGCCAATGTCGAAAGAGCACAGGACCTTCAATGGATATGTGCGGGCTGACGGTAGAATAGCCACCCGTAATTACATCGGCGTCTTGTCGAGTGTGAACTGTTCAGCAACGGTTGCTCGTGCGATCGCCGACCATTTCAGAGGGCGGTTATCAGAATATCCGGGCATTGATGGCGTTGTTCCGCTGACGCACAAGCGCGGGTGCGGGCTGGATGCCAGGGTTGAGGGCGTTGAATCCTTACGAAGATGCATTGCGGGCTATGCCGCTCATCCGAATTTCAGCAAAGTCCTGATGATTGGGCTGGGCTGCGAGGTCGGGAATCTCGATGATGTGCTTGGGGGTGCGGAAGGAGATGCGCTGGTTATCCAGCAAACGGGCGGAACAGCCGCGACGATTCGTGCTGGTATAGAGCGTGTTGAAGCCTGTCTTGATGAGGCAAATAACGTTCGTAGGCAGCCGGTTCCGGTCAGTGAACTAAAGCTTGCATTGCAATGTGGTGGATCGGATGGATATTCCGGTGTCAGCGTCAATGCTGCATTGGGTGTGGCGGTTGACCTTCTTGTCTCCCATGGCGGGACGGCAATCCTCTCTGAAACCACGGAATGCTATGGCGCGGAACACGTTCTCACGCGCAGGGCGATCTCACGGGACGTGGCAGAAAAATTCGTGGCCAGAGTCAAGTGGTGGGAAGAGTTCGCCGCAAAAAATGGAATGAAGATAAACAACAATCCATCGCCCGGAAATAAGGCTGGCGGATTGACGACCATTGCCGAGAAGTCGCTTGGCTCAATTGCCAAAGCGGGAACGACAAATCTGATGGCGGTCTATGAGTATGCCGAGTTCGTTGCAGAAAAGGGACTGGTCTTCATGGATGCTCCCGCGTTTGATCCGGTCGGAGCGACTGCGCAGGTTGCAGGCGGCGCAAACATAATGTGCTTTACGACAGGGCGCGGGTCGGCGTTCGGGTGCAAGCCTGTTCCGTCTTTGAAGCTCGCGAGCAATACGGCGCTTTATGAGCGTATGCGGGATGATATGGACATTAATTGCGGAACAATACTGGATGGGCAGGAGGTCCTTGAAGAGGCGGGAGAGCGCATCTTTGAGGAGATCATAGCAACGGCGTCCGGGAAAATGACTGCAAGCGAACGGTTGGGGTATGGGGACGAGGAATTTGCGCCCTGGGACATGGGTGTGATGCTTTAGGTTTGTGTTCGTCAGGCGCCTGATGCAGGGAGAGCCCGAGCCGGGAGCCTGCACGGCTCGGCCCATCGGCCTTAATTAGGCATCCGAGTATCAGGGCAGCGCGGGGCTTCACTGTAAGCTTCGCCCTGTCGCTTTTCCTCTCTATGCCGGTGGCGTTGTGACGCCTCGCAAGGAGACCCGACGAACTTTATGCTTGCCGAACCGGGCGCTGGCCGACATGACAGCGCCAATCCGATTGTGCAACATACTGTCCGTAGGTCGATCCGATGAAAGAAAAGACGACGCCGAATATCCCGACACGTGAGCGGCTGTTGCTCGCGGCGCAGGACATCATGGCCGAGTCCGGGCTGGAGGCGTTGAACTCCAACGCGATTGTCGAGCGCGCCGGTGTGACACCGCCCTCTTTCTATCACTACTTCCAGAACAAGCATGCGCTTCTGCGTGAACTCGGCACCCGCATGATGCTGGCGCAGAGCGAAGCGCTGCGGGCCGATACCGGCCTTCGGATCACGACGGAAGCGGACCTGCACGCCGCGTCATTGCGCACGCTGCGCGAGTCTTTCAAGATGACGCGGGCGTTTCGCGGGGGCTACGCCCTGCTCGTCTCGCTGCGCGCCATCCCTGAGCTTCGCGATGTGCGCCTGGAGTCGCACGCAGATATGTCCATTCTCGTCGCGGAATACCTGAAGGGGCAGGGGCTGTCCGAAAATTTCGACGACCTGGTTGTCCGCTCGCGGCTGGCGCTGGAGCTCAGCTATGCGGCCATCGAGATGCTGTTTGAAACGAACTTCAAGAACCAGGAGGCCGTATTGTCCTATACGGCTGACGGGCTGGTAAAAATCTACGATCTGTTCTGATCAGGAGATCGTTGACCGCTCGGGGCTCCTGACGCCGAGCATGATCAGGCTGCCTGCCAGAAACAGGATGACGAGACTGCTGAAGCCGAGTTTCTGGCTATGGGTTGCAAACGTCACCAATGCAACCAGCCCGGGGCCGATCCACACTGTCACAGTGCTGATCATGGCGTAGATCCCGAAGAATTGCCCGAGCTTGTCGGGCGGGCTGAGAAAGACCAGCAGTGAGCGGCATGAACTATATGCCCCGATGATGAAGGCGCTGAGCGGGATGACCGTGGCCAGGTAGATCACGTCTATGCTTCGCGGCATGATTTCCCAACCTGTGGCAACTTCAGGCGTGCTGATGAGGCCAAAGAGCAGGGCGTCTTGCGAGATGCTGATCTGAAAGCAGAAAATCGCCGTGATCGAGAACAGTTCGATGAGGATCGCATTTCGCGGCCCGAATGACCGGTCCAGAAAGCCGCCAAGGAAGCCGCCGGCGACAGCTGAAACGGTCGCGACAACGCCCATCAGCGCCGTCTGACCTTGTGTCCATCCGAGTGTGCCGGCGACGTAAACCGCGCCGATGGCAAAGAGAGCCGTAAGACCGTCCATAAATATCATCCGGGCCATCAGGAAGCGCATGATCGCTGGATAGTCCCGGAACAGCTGGCGCGTGCTGCGCAGCGGCGACCAGGTCTCCGGAAGACGGCGTGCGCCTTTCCAGGTCGCGCCCTCGCGGAAATGATCGGGCATGCCCAGCCAGAATGGGATCAGGAAAACCAGCATCCAGATGGCGCAGATCAGGCCTGATCCGCGCGCGATATCATGCGTTTCCAATCCAAACGGCGGGGCGTCTACGAGGTGTATCACCAGAAGCAGCACCACGACGGCAGCCAGGCTGCCCATGGAGAGTCCGAGCCCCGAGATGAGAGGGATCTGGCGGTGGTTTCCGGCTGCTGGCAGCAGGGCGTTGTGAAAGAGTTCCGACACGGAATAGGCACACCCCGCGATCACCAGAAGCGTCATGCCAAGCAGGACAGAATAAAGTGCTCCGGGAATGACGAAGACCAAAGCGGCACTCGATATCGCCAGAACAAGCATCAGGATGAACAGCACAGGTTTCTTGGCACCGCCTCTGTCCATATAGCCTCCGAGGAGCGGCGCGATCAGGGCCATGATCAGACCGCCAATCGTCACGGTCGTGCTGACAATCGCCTGACCACGGGCGCTGTCGCCGATCACGGTCTCGGCAAAATAGGTCGTGAACACATAGATGATGACAACATAGTAGAACGGGCTTCTCGCCCAGTCGAAGCTGGCCCACCAGATTCCCGAAAGCGGCAATCCTCGTCTGCTTTCCGTCGCCGGGTTTGTCATGTGGGTCTCACTTTCTGCGGATAGTATAGTATTTACTATAGACATCTTCCGGCGCACCTGTCATCTCTTTCTGCGAATGCAGGTATGGGTAATGCGAGGAACGAAACGTGGAGACCTATCTCTTTCACAACGGCTCCATTGTGACGATGGTGAAGGACGGGGGCAGTCCAGAATGCCTCGTGACGGAGGGCGGGCGGATTGCTTTCCTGGGCAAGCTGGAAGCAGGCCGCCAATGGGTCGCGAGCCGCGACATCCAGCCTGTCAACGTCGATCTTGCGGGCGCGGCGATCCTTCCGGGGTTTATTGACGCCCACCTCCATCCTTTGCCGATGATCTTTTTCGCGATGAGCGCGGATCTCGATCGCGCAAGGAATATGGCCGACATCAGCCACCGCCTGTTACAGCACGCAGAGCGCGTGGACAGGTCCGAATGGATCGTCGGCGTTCAGTTCGAGAGCAAACGATTACCTCCGGGTGAGCAGTTGACGCGCCACGAACTCGACGCTCTGTTTCCGGATCGCCCAGTGCTGATCTATGCGCGTGACGGACATTGCGTCGTGGCGAACACGTGCCTCCTTGAGGGCGTGGGCATCGGTCCGGAGACGCAAAGCCCCGAAGGAGGGGAGATCAGTTACTATGCTGACGGAACGCTGAGCGGCGTGTTCAACGAAAAGGCCGTTGCCCTGCCGCTTGCGCACATGCCGACGCCGTCGCCCGCACGCATGATCGAGGCGAGCCAAGGCCTGTTCGACGGTCTGGCGCGCAATGGGATAACTTCCATCGGTGCAATGTTGCAGAGCGACGAAGAAGGTCCCGGCGGCGCGTCTGCCCGCATGGAAAGCATGGTAGTCCAGGCGTTGCGGGAGAATATTCCGCAGTCGATCTATGCCATCGTCATCGGGAAGACACTGGACGGGATCAATGCCCTGATCCAGACGCCGCTGAACGCGCCGGATAACAAGGCAAAGACGCGCGCGTTCAAGATCTTCGCAGACGGAACCTTCGGGTCCTGCACCGCCTGCATGAGCGAGCCTTACACCGACAAGGCCTGCACGCACGGCTATATGACGTTGGACGAGGACGAGATTTACAGCCGGATGAGCTCTGCGCATCTGGCGGGGTTTCAGGTCTGCATTCACGCGGTTGGCGATCAGGGCATCGCCAATTGTGTGCGCCTGTTCGAGCGTCTTTTGACGGAGTATCCAAAGCCGGATCACCGCCACCGCATTGAGCATGCCTCAATTGCGCCGAAGGAACTGATCGGACGGATTGCTTCGCTTGGTTTGCAGATTTGTACCCAGCCGCTGTTCATCCGGTCCGAGAAAGACTGGCTGCCCGCGCGCCTTGGGCCGGGCCGCTCCGGCATGGCGTATCCTCTGCGCGACTTCTTTGATGCGGGCATTCCGGTCGTCGGGTCGTCCGATGCGCCCATTGAGGCGACGGATGTGATTGCGGCGATGGACTATGCCGTCAACCGCGGCGGCTTTCACCCCGAGCAAGGGCTGACACCGGAAGAAGCGCTGGCGATGTTCACGCGAAATGCCGCCTTCATCCAGTTTGAAGAAGCTGAAAAAGGCACGCTCGAAGTGGGTAAGGTGGCGGATATCGTAATGCTCGATCAGAATCCGCTGGCTGTGCCTGCGGCCCGAATAGCTAACCTCAAAGTCCTCAGGACCATGATTGGCGGCATCTTCTTTGGTGCCTGAGTAGAGGCGCCATCTCAACACTACGAATACTCAAATTAAGGAGTGTAACGTGTCCTCATACTTTTCGCCGGATTACCGGACAGCCCGGGACAAGCTCTTGTCTCACACAGACAAAGCCGGAGGTTGGCAGCATGCGTCTCATGAGCACCCCCTCAAAGGTCTGGATCATCTCCCGATCTTTATCGACACGTTCTGGAAGGGGCCTGAAACCGCATCGCGCGTTCTGGTCATTTGCAGCGGAACGCATGGTGCTGAGGGACTTTGCGGGTCTGCGCTTCAGAGTCAGTTTGTCGAGCAGGTAACTTCTCTTCCGGACGACGTTGCCGTCCTCCTGGTTCACGGCATCAATCCGCACGGGTTCTCCCATTTTCGCCGCGTGACCGAAGATAATGTCGATCTGAACCGGAACTTTGTCGACTTCTCCGAAGACCTGCCGGCCAACGAGGCCTACCAGGGGCTCGACGCCTTGCTGAACCCGGTTGAAATGCCTCCCGGCGCGATTGAGGTGATCATGGAGAAAGTCCAGGCGCTGCAGCGCTCCATGGATTTCCTCAGCTTCATGAAGGCCATTTCGGGCGGGCAGTACGAGTTCCCCAAGGGCGTTCAGTACGGTGGCATTCAGCCTACCTGGTCGCGTCGCACCATCGAAGCGATCTGGAAGCAACTGCTTGGGCACGCGAACATCGTCGTTCAGATCGATGTGCATACAGGACTCGGACCGTCCGGATACGGCGCGCTGATGATGGCTGCCAATCCGGATGAGCCACACAAGAAAGTCACCGCCGACTGGTTCGGTGACATGCTGGTGACCCCGCGCCCCGCCAGCCGGGCCGACACCATTCTGGGCGGCTATCTGAACGGTGGAATGGAACAACAGGTGGACAAGGCCTGGGTCATCCCGATGACGCTGGAATACGGCACAGAACCGCCGGAAATCGTGTTGCGGGCCATGATCGAAGACAATTGGCTGGTGCATCATGGGGATGTGAACAGCGCGCTCGGGCGGGAGATCAAAGGGCGCGTCATGAGCGCTTTCTATCCGGATAGCGATACGTGGCGAGACGCGGTCCTGACGCGGGGCGAACAGGTCTTCGGTCAGGCGTTGGGTGGTCTCGGACAGCTTCAGAGAGAAAAGGTATAAGAACATGCGTGCATCACAGGATCCGATCCGCAAGATTGAGCTTTTCACGGTCTTTGTTCCTTTCAAGGAATATATCCGTGACATGTTGCAAGGCGGCAGCGGCAAAGTCGCCATGGGCCTCAAGGTAGATGACCACTGGCTCGGCGCGGACTTTCTCGTCTGCCGGATGACCACGGAAAACGGCGTTGTTGGCATTGGCGATTCCTATGTCTGGCTGGTTGAGAGCTCTGCTTCGCCAGCCATGATGGCGGAAGTGATCCGGGATCACCTTGCCCGGTTTGTGCTCGGCCGATCAGCCTTCGACATGGAACTGGTCCATGACAAGATGGACAACAATGTCGCCCGGAATGAAATGGCAAAGGGCGTGCTGGACTTGGCGCTGTATGACGTCGCGGCGCGAACGATCAACCGCCCCGTGCACGATCTGTGCGGCGGGAAGCAGATCGACCGCATTCCGATGAGCATGGTTCTGCCACTGACCAATGTGGAAACCATCCGCCATGTTGTCGGGCTGGGTCTTCAGGCCGGTATGAAGTCGTTCCGGTGCAAGCTTGGCGATGGCGCGCACAAGGATGCAGAGATCATCAAGGCCGTCCGGGAACTGATCGGGCCGGAAGCCGGGCTGCGCGTCGACTACAATCAGGCCTACAGTCCGAATGAAGCGCTGGCAGCAATTGAAGCCATCGCGCCTTATGGCATCGACTATGCGGAACAGCCGGTCAAAGGCGATGATTTCGTTGGAATGGCCTGGGTTCAATCCCGCACAAATGTGCCGCTGATGGCCCATGAAAGCGCCTTCGGCATGCGCGATATCGTGACGCTCGCGGAAATGGGGGCGGTGCGCACGTTCGGTATCAACCCGGAAAGGCCCGGCGGTATGACGGCGGGGCTGAAGGCCATCGACTATGCGGCGGCCAAGGGGCTTGATGTCGTGCTACACAATCAGCCTTCCGGCATAGGCAGCGCGGTGATCCTGCACATGCATGCTGCGCGGGCCCGCAACATCCGGCACGCGACCGAATTGCAGGGCCACATTATGATGGAAGACGATCTGGTCAAGGATGAGATCGTTTACGAGGACGGCTTTGCGCATCTGCCCGAAGGGCCGGGCTGGGGCGTGGAGCTCGATGAGGATGCGATCGACAAGTATCAGATCCAGAATCCGATCGTGATCGAGGCGTGATGTTTGGCGTGGGCTGGCAGTGAACAGGAGACATCACTGCTAGCCCTGCCGGTTTACCCAAGGCTTGAGGGCGCCACCTGCGAGGCCTGTGGCCAGGCGCAATAGTCAGCCGCATAGTAGGCGCCCGGACGGAAGTTTCCTGATGCGCCCGGTCCGCCGAAAGGCATCTGGCCGCTGGCGCCGACGGTTGGCCGGTTCAGGTTGAGAATGCCGGCGCGCAGCCGGTTTCTCACAAGATCCCATGTCGGGAGATCGTCACACACAAGACCGCCTGCCAGTCCGAACCGCGTCGCGTTAGCGAGCGTAATAGCTTGGTCGATGTCATCGGCACGGTAGACTTGCAGCAGCGGGCCGAACATCTCCTCGTCCATGGGGGGTGCGTCCGACATGTCGACCACCCCGGCGGAGACAAAGCCGAGATTTTTGTCTCTCTGTTCCAGCGGGAGGATGGCGCGCGCGCCGCCCGCAATCAGCTTGTTCTGGAACGCGACCGCCTGAGCCGCAGCATGTGCGCTGACGAGTGGACCCATGAAGGCGGTGTCGTCATTCCACGGGCCGATAGAGAGACGCCTCGCGCGATCTACGATGGATTCCAGAACCTGATCCCCGAAGCGCCCTTTGGGCAGAATGAGGCGCCTTGCGCAGGAGCATCTTTGTCCCGTGGTCAGATAGGCGGACTGGATCGCAATGTCTGCGGCTGCTTCGGCGTCTGCCGAATCCCAGACGATCAGCGGATTGTTGCCGCCCATCTCCAGAGCCAGAATGACTTCTGGCCGGCCAGCTAAGAAGCGATGGAACATGCGGCCGGTGTGTTCGGACCCTGTGAACAGGAGGCCGTTGATATCCGCAGCGAGCAAGTCTCCGCCGGTTTCCCGTCCGCCCTGTACAAGATTGACGCAGCCGGGGGGGAGGCCTGCTGCGCGGAAGGCATCCATCATGAGAGGCGCCACCGAAGGTGCCAGTTCAGAGGCTTTAAACACGCACGTATTTCCCGCCAGTAGAGCAGGCACAATATGGCCGTTGGGCAGGTGGCCGGGGAAGTTGTAAGGCCCGAAAACCGCCATCACGCCGTGGGGTCTATGCGTCAGGTCCAGATGCCCGAAATCGGCTGGCAGGCTGTGTTCCCCGGCGCGGTCGGCCTGCGCCTTGATGGAAACCGCGACCTTGGCGACCATGGTATCGACTTCGGTGCGCGCTTCCTTGAGCAGCTTGCCCATGTCGCGGCTGATGGCGAGCGCCATAGCTTCTTTTCTGAGGCGCAATTCTTCCGCATACCGCTCAAGAACCACCTGCCGGGCAACCTGTTCTGTTCGCCCCCATGTCTCGAAAGCGGCGCGAGCTGCCTTGACGGCCTGGCCCACTTGCGCGCCAGACGCGGCTCGGCCAGTCCAGACCACGTCTCCGTTCGCCGGGCAGGTCTTCTGGAAGGGGGCGCCCTCTCCGGACATCCATTCGCCGGTGATGAAGCAATCGCCTGAATGGGACGGATCGGTCATTGTGTTTGCTCCGGGGAGAAGTGGACACGTCCGAGACGCTTTCCGGAGGTCACAGCCTCCAGTGCGGCGGAGAAGTGTCTGGTTTCGGCAGACGCGTAAGTGTCAAAGTACCGGTAGTTCACCGGGCCGATGCCATGTTCCGCGCTATAGCTGCCATCGAAGTCTTCGACGGCAGCTTTGATGACGGTATCGCGGATCGTCCGCTCACGGCCTGGCGACCAGTCACTTGCGGCGATATGATCGACAAGGTTGAAGTGGATGCCACCATCGCCGACATGTCCGAAGTCGCAGATTTCGATATCCGGAAACAGCTGGGCGAGTTGGGTTTTCATGGCCGCCCTGAATCTCAGCACATCGCCTCTCCGAAAGGACAGATCGAACGCATAGAGACGGCCCCGCTTGCGGACGCCTTCAGACAGAGCGTGCCGGATGGCCCAGACTTCCTCGGCCCGGCCGACCACGACATCGGCCATGTTTGCCGCGCCGGACTCCGCGATATTGACCAGCCCGCCGATGAGCATGTCATCCAGCAACCGATCCGCCTCATCCAGAGGCCAATCGCAGGAAAGCTCAACCAACAGCGCAATGTCCGGCAAGTCGCCGCCAAATGGTTTCCTCAGAGACGGGACGTGTGAATGTGCCGCCCGCATTGCATTGGCAGACATGAACTCGAGCGCCGACAGGAGGGAGCCAAAGCGCCGTTCCAGTTCCAGAAGGAGGTCTGGAAGCGCGCTCTCGTCTGGCAGTGCAATCAACGCGGTGGCTCTGTGTTTGGGCGTGGGTTCGACATTGAAAGTGCATTCGGTAATCACGCCGAAGCTGGCGCCGGTTCCGACGAAGAGTTGCTTCCAGTCCGGGCCGGTCGCGGTCTTGCGCAAGGCGCCGCCGAGCCGGACAATCGTCCCTTTGGAATCGCCGAGGACGACGGTCAGACCAAGCACATGGCGCCGGACATCGCCGTGGCGCATCAGGCGGCTCCCGCCGGTATTGGTGGCCACCATGCCGCCGATGCAGGGATCTGATCCAACATCAATCGGAAGGCAAAGCGCTTCGGGGGCGAGGCGGGTGTTGATATCCGACAGGCGAAGGCCTGCACTGCACGTGACGGTTCGGTTGATCCGGTCGAGGCGGAAGTCGCCCGTCATCCGCTCAAGACTGAGAACCGCGTGTTGGCCTTCCGAGTCCGGAACACTTGCGCCGACAAGCCCGGTCCTGGCCGATTGCGGCACAAGCTGAATGCCCTGTTCGACGCACGCGCGAATGATGTCCGAGGCGTCCTGCGTTGACCGGGGGCGCGCCACGAACATGGCGGTGCCTTTTTCTCCGCGTCCGCCCCGGCAATAGGTTTCGATGATCTGCGGATCGAGATCTATATCGCCTCGTTCAGCAAGGGCGGCTGGCAGGGACCTATTCATGGACTGCCAGCTCTTTCGGCCGGTCATACGCAAACAGCTGTTGCAGCGATGCGCGGGATTCCTGCTCGTACAGAGCTTGAGCCACGGAGACGGGGCAGCCGAGGGCTTCTTCGAAAGCGGCCTGGTTGCCTTTCGCGTCGGTATTGGTGTTACCTTCCGATCGCAGATTGGACCGGAAGATGCCCGCCGCGCTGACTGGTAGAAAGTCTTCGTAAGTAATCGGCTCCGGGATGATGACGCCTTTTACGATCAGGTCTTCCAGGGCTTCGGCGCTTTCCGGAAGCGAGGCCGGCAGGCGCGCGCCGGTTGCGGTGCGGTACTTGAACCAGGCCAGTTTCCGCGTCCGCAATTCATTCCAGTCGTCCGGAAGGGCGTCAAAGTCCCCGCTCGCCAAACAGGTATTGTAGAGATCCATACCCGCGCGCGTGAGCGCTGCGCCACGCGACTCGATTTCGCCAAAACGGGCCGTGTGAACGCCGGCGGCGTCGACGCCGTCCAGATTGCGGAAGGTGACGTCTTCCTCAAGCGCCCGGAAGGCCGTTTGGCGCAGCAGGATAGGGCATTGCCGCCGTGGAGGACCCTCAATGACAGCCTTGGCGGGCAGCCCAAGCTCGATCATCTTTTGCTGGGCAGCGTCGATGTCACTGACGCGCGGGGTCAGGTGATTGATGTGCGGATTGGGGAAGCAGACAATATCCGCAAGCAGAGGATGTTCGTTGATGAGGGCATCATAGATATGCTTCGTAGAGAGCGCTTCGCCGCGCCACCGGAACGTCTCGATGAGTGCGTCCAGGAAAGCTTCACCTTCCGTTTCAGTCAGGCCGCCCTGGTGTTCTGCCCGTTCGATATAGCGCAGGGCGACGGGGGATATGACGGATCGCTCGCGGGTAAGGCGCTCCACTTCGCTTTGCAGCGCCGGAGAGGCGATCTGGTCAAGCCGCACCAGCGAGACAAAAAGACGAAATGGGCTGTGCTCAATCGCGTCGCTTTCGATCGGGCGGAATGCGGTGGAGTGGACGGGCAGTCCGGCTGCCGCGAGGTCGTAATACTCGACCGGGAACATGCCCAGCACGCCGAGGGCTCTGCGGAGGAGGGAGAGTTCTTCCGGCAGGGCGAGACGAATGGCGCCGTGCCGCTCCTGGCCCAGTCGGGCGCCGGAAAAGGTGGCGGTCGGATCGTCTGCGGAGTTAATCTTCTCGACGAGGTCGACCAGTGATCCATAGGCGGGAACTTCCTCGCGATACATCAGCGAAAGCCGATCTGCGAATTGCTGGCGCAGGCGCCATGACGGGGTGAACTCAGACATTGTCGAGGCTCCAATTGGTGAGGGCATGGTTTTCTCTGCCAGAGGTGGCGGTTGGCGGTGTGCTGATCAGAAAGCGGGTCTCTTCGCTTGCGCGGAGTTGGCTCAAGGCCGATCCGGGGCAGATGACGCGATCTTGCGCGTCGATGCTGACGCAGCCGACATAGGTCCTGAAATCCTGAAGGGAAGACGACGCGATCAGCGTCATGTGTGGTGAGGGCTCGGGCGTTCCATCCATCAGGAAGACCGGCCGCGCCGTGCGTGCACTGTGCAGCTGGGCGAGCGTCGACACGACAATCGGGCCGCCGTCTGACATGTCGATAAGGGGGGAGGGGTGGAACCCTTCCTGCGCCAGCAAGCGCAATGCGCCGGCGGCTGTGTCATGCGGCCGCCCGATGGCGTGCAGGGCCTTCTGGTCCAGTGTATCAAGCGGCACATTCAGGCCGTCGAATTCCGCCAGGATAAACCCGGCGCCGTCCCGCGCGAGCTTGGCATCCGACTCTTCATATGTCTGGCCGAGGCGTGGTGACCAGATCGCATCATAGAAGGGCGAGCACTCTGCCTCGTCGCACCAGCCTCTCAGTTGCGAGACGATGGGCTTGTCGAACAGGTCCGGGCGCGTGGCTATGAGCATGTAGCGGGCTCTCGCCAGATAGCGCCCTGCGCCGGACGTGCGGTGCGCCGGGTGGAGGAAGAGGGAACCGACTTCCGTAAAGCCCTGCAGTGTCCGTCGGAGCGTCAGGGCATCGGGGCGTTGTGATGGGCCGTTCAGTTCGAAGTCAGCGCACATGAATGTGTCTGATCCGACGCCGGACTTGACGCTTGCGCACCCGACGACATCGCCGGTCTGGCAATGCTCCATCACGAGGAAATAGGTGCCTTTGGCGCTAACGCCCGATGATCCGAACGAGGCTTCGCTGCAGGCAATCAGCGCGCGCAGATAGGTTTCCTCTGCCTGCAGACTGGTAAAACCAGGGCCAGCCTGCAGGCAGAGGGCGAAAAGCCCTTCCAGATCACCGGCGTTGACGGGCCTGATGATGTATCCGGACGAAACCATCAATGCGATGTTCCGGCGGCCGCCACCGGCACCTGCTTCAGGCTCTCCAGAGCGCTGTCGATGATCTCGATGGCTTGATCGATTTCTGCCGCGCTGACATTCAGCGGCGGCGCGAGGCGAACCGTGTTGTCACCGGCGACACCCGCCAGCAGGCCGCTTTCACGGAGACGGTCACGCATTGCCGTGTTGACGCCGCTGGCGAGCTTGAAGCCCGCCAGCAGGCCCTTGCCGCGCACTTCGGCTACGAGGTCCGGATGTTTCGCTTTCAGGCGGCTCAGTTCGCCGTGCAGCTGCGCCGATCTTTCGCGGACGTTTTCGAGAAAGCCCGGTGCGGTCAGGTGATCGAGGACAGCGGTGCCGACGGCCACCGCGAGCGGGTTGCCGCCATAGGTGGTGCCGTGCGTGCCGGGCATCATGTGGCGTGCCACCTCACTGGTCGCGAGACACATGCCGAGCGGGAAGCCCCCGCCGACGCCTTTGGCGGTCGCCATAAGGTCCGGCGCAGCGCACTCGCTCCATTGGTGGGCAAACAATTGTCCGGTGCGTCCGGCGCCGCATTGTACTTCGTCATAGATCAGCAGGATGCCTTGTTCATCGCACAGCTCCCGCAGCGCTTCCAGATAGGACATCGGCGCAGGCCGCAGCCCGCCTTCGCCCTGGACGGGCTCGATCAGGATCGCCGCCGTCTGCTCATCCGTCATTGCACGGAGGGCATCAATGTTTCCGAACGGGGCTTGCTTGTAGCCGGGAAGGCGGGGGCCGAAGCCCTCGATATAGTTCGGGTTTCCGGCTGCGTTGACCGAGGCATAGGTGCGCCCGTGGAAGGCACCCTCGAAGCCGACAATGTCGATGCGCTCGGGGTGTCCCTGCGCGGAGTGGAATTTGCGGGCGCTCTTGAGCGCGCATTCGATCGACTCGGCGCCGGAGTTCGTGAAGAAGACGCGATCTGCAAAGGTCAGCTCGCAATACCGGCGCGCCAGATCGGCCTGGCCGGGCACGTCGAACATGTTGCTGAGATGCCAGATCTTCAGCGCCTGCGTGTGCAGCGCTTCGACCAGGGCAGGGTGTGCATGGCCTAGCGTGTTGACGGAAATGCCCGCAATAAAGTCGAGATACTGGCGGCCTGACGTGTCGGTCAGCCAGCTTCCTTTGCCGTGAGAAAACTGCAGTTCTGGCGGGGCATAAGTCGGAAACAGGCTGTCGCGGTTCATGGGGACCTCTTTTCTGGTTCGCCCATGGGTGCCGCATCTGCCTGATCATTGTAATCGTCAAAGGGAACGATATAATGCCTATGATTAGGCGATATGGCGCCAAAAATAGGCAAAGTGATAAAATGCGATGATCAGGCTGACGGACAGCGACTATGAGATGATCGAGGTGCTCAAACGCTCGGGCCGCATCAGCGTGACCGATCTTGCCAAAGCGCTCTCGGTCTCAAGGTCCACCGCGCAAAAGCGGCTGGAACGGCTGGAGACGTCGGGTGTGATCGACTCCTACACCTGCATCCTGGCGGCGCCCTACCAGCGAGACTGGGTGAGCGCGCATGTTCTGGTCACGGTGGCGCCGAAGACGATGGACGCCGTGGTGCAGAAACTGTCGCGCGTGACGGGTGTCGAGGAAGTGCACTCGGTCAGCGGCGAGTTCGACCTGATCGTCGTCATCGCGGCCCCTTCCGTGCAAAACCTTGAAGCCTATGTCGACACCGTGATCGCCATCGACGGCGTCGAGCGCACCCGCTCGTCGGTCATTCTGTCCACCCGCATCAACCGGCGCTCATAAGCGGCGCTCACCGCCTGTCGAGGCAGGCCAGCCGGCAACCTTCAGATCATGGAAAAGCCTGGAGCGGGTGAAGGGAATCGAACCCTCGTATTCAGCTTGGGAAGCTGCTGCTCTACCATTGAGCTACACCCGCGTTCCGGGCCGTATTTGAGCCGGTTTCGCCTCGCGCGCAAGAGGGCTAGTCCGTCAGTTCCACCACGGTGACAGATCGTGCGGGCAGGGTGAGGATCAGGCCTCGCTTGCCGGCGCGGGCCTTGATGGCGACCGGGTGGACCGTGTCCGGGGCATCAAAATCATTGTGCGCGTCCATGGTCTTGCCGCTCAGCATCCGGCCTTTGGCCTCTGTGGCGCCGAAGGCGCTGGCGTCGATCTCATGGCTTGCCCTCGCATCGGCATTGACCAGAGCGAGCATGAGCCGGCCATCCGGTGTACGCGCGGCGCTTGCGCTGAGGGCCGGCACGCTTGTCTTGCCCAGCGTGTAGGCCGGGCCGTCTTCCAGGCTGACAGGCAGGGCTTCGGCGCCCATGAAAGGCTTGTACATTTCGAGCACATGATAGGTCGGCGTCAGCACCATGTCCGGCCCGTCGGTGAGGATCATGGCCTGCAGCACGTTCACCATCTGCGCGATATTGGTCATCTTCACGCTGTCTGCATGGGCATGGAAGATGTTGAGGTTGAGGCCCGCCACCACGGCGTCGCGGATCGTGTTCTGCTGGAGGAGGGAGGGATCGTCCGGCGAGTCCTTGTCCACCCACATGCCCCACTCATCGACGTAGAGGCCGAAGTCCGGCTTCAGGTCCGGGTGCGCCGCGAACATGGCTTCCTGACCGGTGATGATCTCGTCCATGCGCAGGGTGCGCGCCATGGTGGAGATCCATTCGGTCTCCGGAAAACCGGTGGCGGCACCCTTCCTGTCCCAGTCGCCGGTCGGTAGCGTGTAGAAGTGCATCGAGATGCCCTCGGCGAGGTCTGCGATATAGGGATGGCTGAGCACGGTGTCTGAATATTCCGGATTGCCATCATGCGAGCCCGAGATGATGCGCACCGGCTGGTCGCCCTCGGTCATCGCGAAGCTGGCAAACAGGGCGTACTGGTCGGCATAGGTCGTGGCCGTCTGGTGGCCGCCACAGCCCCAGGTCTCGTTGCCGATGGCGATATAGTCGACTTTCCAAGGCGCCTCGCGGCCATTGGCGCGGCGCTCTGCGGCCCGGTCGCCCTTGGTGGCCGTCAGGTATTCCAGCCAGTCGGCGGCCTCCTTCGTGGTGCCTGTGCCGAGATTGAGGTTCAGATAGGTCTTCGCGCCGAGGCGTTCGGCGAAGTTGAAGAATTCATGGGTGCCGAAGCTGTTCGGTTCCGGCGTGCCGCCCCACACCATGTTGGTGCGCAAGGGGCGGCTATCCTGCGGGCCGATGCCGTCGCGCCAGTGATAGAGGTCGGCATAGCAGCCGCCCGGCCAGCGGATCACCGGTACGTCCAGCGCCTTCAGCGCGATGAACACATCGTCTCTTATGCCGTCCGTATTGGGAATCTCGCTGTCCGGGCCGACCCAGATGCCGTCATAGGGCAGCAGGCCGACATGTTCGAGGAACTGGCCGTAGACCTCCGGCTGGATCGTGCCGATGGGGGCGGATGTGTCCACTTTCAGCTGCGTTTGCGCGAAAGCGGGGGCGGCGCTCAGCAGAAGCGCGGCGAGGCCGGCGGCCAGTCTGGATATCATGAAGTCCTCCCTGAGCTATTTTAGCGCTAACATTTCCGGCCATGGCCATCCAAGTCAAGCTGCATTCCGGAACAAACCAGCCGCGCGCGGCGCTGGCGCAGAAACAAGGATGCGGTTAGAAGGCCCGCCATGAACGGATTTCTTGCAGTCGCGGCCGGCGGCGCCCTGGGCGCTGCGATGCGCCATGGAGTGAGCCTTATGGCCTTGCGTCACCTGCCATCAGGCTGGCCGCACGGCACCTTTGCGGTGAACATCATTGGCAGCTTTGCCATGGGCTTACTGATCAGCTGGCTGGCCTTTCGCGGTCAGGGCGGCCCGCAGGAGCTGCGCCTGTTCCTGGCCACCGGTTTGCTCGGCGGTTTCACCACGTTTTCGGCTTTCTCTCTGGAAGTCGCCAATTATGTGCGGTCGGGCGACATGACCCGCGCCGCGCTTTACGCCTTCCTGTCGGTGACGCTCGGCCTTGCCGCGCTGCTCATCGGCATGTGGCTTTCCCGGAAAGTGTTCGCATGAGCGGCCAGATCGTCACCGAAACCGTTACCAGCAAGGAAGAAGGCACGCGCCTCGACCGCTGGGTGAAACGGCGCGTCCAGCTCACTCAGGGCCAGGTGGAGAAGATGATCCGCACCGGGCAGATCCGGGTGGATGGCGCACGGGCAAAGTCCAACACACGCCTCAGCGCAGGCATGCAGGTGCGCCTGCCAATCCTCAGCGGCGACTCGACAAAGCCCGCACCGGACAAGGCCGTGAAACTGTCGCGCGAAGACCGCGAGTTCCTGCAAGAGATCACGCTCTACGAAGACGACGACATGATCGCCCTCAACAAGCCCGCCGGCCTCGCCGTGCAGGGCGGGTCGGGTCAGGGCAAGCACGTCGACGGCATGCTGGCCTCGCTCAGCGATGGCACGCACCGGCCTGTGCTGGTGCACCGTCTGGACAAGGACACGTCCGGCGTCCTCCTCGTGGCGAAACATCCGGCTGCTGCCGCGCGTCTGGCAGAGCTGTTCCGCAGCCGTGACATGAACAAGGTCTACTGGGCCATCACCGTTGCCGTGCCCAACCCGCCCTTCGGTCAGATCCGCTGCTGGATGGTGAAAGGCGTTGAGGACGAGAACGAGGAAGACGGCTACCGCATCGTCGATCCGAAAAGCCGCGGCCGCCGCGACTCTGACCGCGAACGCATGTTCCGCTCAGCGCAGGGCGTCGAGGGCGCACGCCATTCGATCACGGACTATGCCGTCATCTCCACGGCGGGCCAGAAGGCTGCCTGGGTGGCGCTGAAGCCGGAAACCGGCCGCATGCACCAGCTGCGCTTCCACATGCTGGAAATGAACACGTCCATCCTCGGCGACTTCAAGTACCAGTGCCGCCGCGAAGTGCCGCAGGGGCTCGCCCCCGGCCTGCACCTGCACGCCCGCGCGCTGGTCATCCCGCGCCCGAACGGCAAGCCGGTCACGATCATCGCGCCGCTGCCGCCACACATGAAGCAGACCTTCGAAACGCTCGGCTTCCTGGAGCAGGAAGCCGGCAAGAACCCGATGGCGCCGTTCGTTTGAGGCTGGCCCATGACTGACCTGCGCCTTGCCATCTGGGACGTGGACGGAACACTCATCGACAGCCGTGAAACCATTCATGGCGTCATGGTCGAGACGTTCAAGATCGCGGGCCTGACGCCGCCGGAATATGACGCGACGCGCCGCATTGTCGGCCTCAGCCTGCATGATGGCTGCGGACAGCTCGCCCCGCCGGATTTCAGCGCCGAGCAGATCGATCACTTGGTCAACACCTATCGCGACACCTATGTCCGCGCGCGCGGGCGTCCGGACTATGCCCAGCCGCTCTATGATGGCGCGATGGAAACGCTGGAGACCCTTCGCGAGGAAGGCTGGCTGATGGCCATGGCGACGGGCAAGTCCCGGCGTGGCATCGAGGGCCTGTTCGGGCTGCACAAGCTGGACCATTTCTTCGACACGATCTGGTGCGCCGATGACGGCCCCGGCAAGCCGCACCCGTTCATGGTCGAAAAGGCCATGTACGCCCTCGGCGCCCAGCCGCAGGAAAGCCTGATGATCGGCGATGCCATCCACGACATCGCCATGGGTCGCGCCGCCGGCGTGCGTACCCTCGGCGTCAGTTGGGGCTTCGGCGCCGCGCACGAACTGGAAGAGGCCGGCGCCCACGAAGTCCACCACGACTTCACCACCCTGCGAGCCAGCCTGCTGGCGTTTGAGCCGGGTGTATGATGCAAGGTTTCTTCTTGTGCAACCTGTAGTTTGAGAGCATGTTTCCCAACATGCCGCGATCTCAGCTCCCTGAATTCGGTCCGAACGGTGCTATCCTGAACAGCCCGGCGATGACGGACGAGATGCGAGCGAAGATCGCAGGGACGTATCGCGCGCCTGTGAGCGATTTGTCTCTGAAGGACCGTTTGATAACCTTAATCCCGTGGGTGCCATTCGCTTTCGCCATGGCGGTGCATGAGAAGGTCCCGCTCTGGGTGTCGCTGATCCCGATTGGCGTGGGGCTGGCAGGAGCAGTTCGCAATTGGCGGATCCGCAAGGGCATTGAGCCATGGCTTTGGAGGGCGGCTGGGGGCTTATCTCTCCTCTGGTTCGTTTACTGCCTGGTATTCTGGAATTTCGGTGAAACGCGGCCTTAGGCCATTTGCCGGGGCAACATCCGCCTGCAACACGTGCCCCCTTGGAAACCTCCCTCACAGCGCGTACATGCGCGCCATGACTGATGATACGCCCAATCCGAAGCGCTTTTACAAGAATGCCGCCGTCGAGCAGACGTCGGGTGGCTGGACCGTCGAGCTTGACGGACGCTCGATCAAGACGCCCGCCCGCGTCGCCCTGACCCTGCCGAGCCAGCGCCTCGCCCGCGCGCTGGCCGCGGAATGGAACGCGCAGGAGGACGAGATCGACCTCACCGCCATGCACCTGACGCGCCTCGCCAATGTCGCCATCGACCGGACGCCGGAGATGCGCTTCGAGATGGCCGATGAACTCGCCCGCTATTGCGAGACAGACCTTGTCTGCCACCTGGCTGAAGGGCCGGAGGAACTGGTCGAGCGGGAAGAGGAATACTGGCGCCCGGTGCGTGAGTGGGCCGGGCAGGAACTGGACATTATTCTCGTGCCGGTCGAAGGCGTGCTCGCCTCACCGCAGCCGGATGCCTCGCTGGAAGCGGCCCGCAATGCGGCGCTCGACATGGATGATTTCCGCCTCACCGGTACGCTGTATGCATGCGGACTGTATGGCTCGGCCCTGCTTGCGCTGGCTGTGGCCGAGGGGCAGCTGTCGGCCATGGACGCGTTCGAAGTCTCCCGCGTCGATGAGGTCTGGCAGAACGAGCAATGGGGCGAAGACGAAGAGATCAAAGAGGCCACCGAAATCCGCCGCACGGAAGTCCGCGCGCTGGAAATCTGGATGAAGTCTCTGCCGCGCTAAGCGCCGTCAGACTTTCGCCTTCAGGACGTTCTGCACTGCCGCGTTCGCAGGGAAGCTGCTGAGGTTCGGCAGGGCGGCAGCAAGTTCTGCATCCGTCAGGCCGAACCAACGGCCGAGCGGCTCAGCATTTTGCTCCACAGACGTCGTCGGGATCAGACGCCCATTGTCGGCATCCTGCGCAAAAACTCGCGTCATGCGCGAACGCTGGGCGGGCTTTTTTTTGCTCCCGCAACAAGCGAGTGGCTGTCATGTGGTCTCGCGGCGTGCGGAGACAACCGCGGATGAACGCAGCTTTCAGGCCCGGTTCCAGCGGGGCGTGATTTCTGGGAGGCATGATGAACCACGTCATGACTTCTGGAGTGGCCGCCGTTGCCCTTGCTGCGTCGGCCCTCTTCGCTCTCCCCGCCGCTGCGGACAGCCCGCGGGTCAAGGCGGCTGTCTCCACACAGATCGGCGACACGTCGACCCTGTTCATCGCCGTCGGTCATGGCGGGGATGACTATCGTCCGGCCGCTTACAGTTATCGCAGCCCGGCGCGCGGCTACAGGCAGGACATGTCTGATCGCTACAGCCGCGATGCCATCCGCGCATGCCGACAGGGCATCAAGCAGGAAGCTCGCCGTATCGGCTATCGCGATGTCGACTTTGACAGCCGGGCCTGGGCCCAGCCGTTCGGTCGGGCCGGCTACACGGTCCGCTTCCGTGAGGTCGAGTTCGAAGGCCGCCGCCATGATGTCGAGCGCAGCGTGAGCTGCACCGTCCGCAATGGCCGCGTCACCGATATTGACGGCCTTCCGCGCAGCGGTGCCGGCCCACGTGGCCATGATGACCGCCGGGCTTACCGCTAGGCCCTGACAATTTCCTCCCAGCCAGAATGGCTCAAAAAGGAAGAACGCCCCGGACTGAACATCCGGGGCGTTTCTTTTAGAACTGGAAGTAGATGAACGGCCTATAGCCGAGCGGCACGAAGGAGAGGGCCAGGGCGGCCAGTGCGCCGGTTGCAAGGGCAAAGCCGACAGGCGGGATCCGTCCCAGCATCTCGCCGATCCTGAACCGGTGGCTGACGAAGTGGAACACGCTGATGCCCACAATGAACGGCCAGACGATGGCGGGCAGGTTTTGTGTGCCAGCTGAGCTGAACGTCGCATAGGTTTTCGTGATGGCGAGCGCTTCGTCCAGGTTCGGGGCACGGAAGAAAATCCAGGTAAGGTTCACCCAGTAATACGTGATCGCCGTGCCCAGCACGATGCCGATGGCGCCCAGCGGCTTCACGCGTTTCGCCACCATGTCGCTCCACGTGCGCTCCACCATCAGGGCGAGGCCGTGCAGGAATCCCCAGATGATGAAGTTGAACGAAGCCCCGTGCCACAGGCCGCCCAGCACCATTGTGGTCATCAGGTTCACGTCGCGGCGCATGTTGCCTTTGCGGTTCCCGCCCAGTGGAATGTAGAGATAGTCGCGCAGCCAGCTGGACAGCGAGATGTGCCACCGGCGCCAGAAATCCTGGATGTTGGCCGACAGGTAAGGCGAGTCAAAGTTCGCCGGGAACTTGTAGCCGAGCAGGGCTGCTGTCGCGATGGCCATGTCGGAATAGCCCGAGAAGTCGCAATAGATCTGGATGCCATAGAGCAGCACGCCGGCGATCACGCTGTGCGCGGTATAAGTGGAAGGATCGGAGAAGATCAGGTCCACATAGGGCGCCATATTGTCGGAGATACAGGCCTTCTTGAAGAAGCCGACCAGGAACAGGGCGACGCTCGCGCGCACCGCCACATCGCTCCATTTGCGCGCGGTATCCATCTGGGGGATGAAGTCCGAGGCGCGCACGATGGGGCCTGCCACCAGCTGAGGGAAGAAGGCGATATAGAAGGCAACATCGAGGAAGCTGCGCCTGGCGCCGATCACGCCGCGGTGCACGTCCACCATGTAGGAGATGGCCTGGAACGTGTAGAAGCTGATGCCGACCGGCAGGACGAGGTTCAGCGTCACATGTCCGGCGCTGAAGCCCATCAGGCCAGCGAAGTCGACAAAGCTGTCAGCGAAGAAGTTGAAGTATTTGAACAGGCCGAGAACGATCAGGGCAAAGACGATGCCTGTGCCGAGCGCCCATTTGCGTTTCTTCGTTTCGCTTTCCGGCAGGGTCGCCGCGCTGCCGACCAGATAGCTGACCAGCGTCACCATCAGGATCAGGCCAAGGAAGCGCCAGTCCCACGCGCCATAGAAGACATAGGAGGCCAGCGTCAGAATACGTTTGCGCCAGAGATTGCTGCGCAGGGCCCAGACCAGACCGAAGACGAGCGCGAAGAAGAGGAAGAAGCGGGCTTCAACGAACAGCATCGGCTTATTCCTTACCGGCCTTGGACATGGCGCAGTATTCGCTGCCGACTTTGTAGCTCAGCTTGCGCGCGCCGGTTTCCCCGAAATGGCTGAAGTCAAACCAGAGGTCGCGGTCGAACAGGTCAGGATAGACGTCCGGCCGGTTGAAGTTCAGCACTTTGTAGTCGCCGGGCAGGGCCTTGACGGCCTCGCCTGTGCGCGGCGTGCGGTCGAGTTCCGGCAGGTCCGGCGAAATATAGAGCGCCGCGTTCAGGCCGCGCGCCGTCAGACGGTCGAGGCGTTCGGCCAGATAGACAGCGCGGGCGGTGACGTCTTCATCGCTGTGCGCGCCATAGCGGGTCAGCTCTTCGGCATAGCGTTCAGGGTGATCCTCGAAATCCTTGCGGCGGGCTTCGATCTCCGGCGTCAGGATGGAGCCCAGCGCCTCGAAGCCGTCTTTCGACATGTCGAAGGTCATCGGGTCCGGCGCGACGCCCGGCGGGAAGGCCATCGCCGCGCCGCGGCCGACACCGGACAGGTCAAAGCCCATGCCGAGTGCTTGCATGCCAGCGCGAAACACGCGCTTGGGCAGGGATTCCGGATAGGACGTGATCGCCTCGATCTGCGCGGGCAGCAAAGCCGGGTCATTGAAATAGCGGGCACGGTCTGTGGTGACTTCGGAAAGCTCGCGTGCATTCGGCAGCGGGTCTTCGATCACGACGCGCTTGAGGTTGTCGCCCCCGGCGGCCAGCACCTGGTCGACCATCCAGTCTTCCTCTGCGCCGGTCAGGCCGAAGACGCCGAGATTGTAGACGTTCCAGTCCGGGCAGCCAGCCTCCGCCGCGCCGCGTTCCACCTCGTCCGGGACGATATGGTAGAAAGTGCGCGAGGTGCCGACGAACACGGTGTCGTACTTTTCCGGCGCCGCCTGATAGGCCTTCAGCTTGGGGCTCAGCACCAGCAGGTCCGGCAGGGGCGTTGCGGCCCGCAGGCCCAGCGACAAGGGCACGGCCACGGCGACAAAGCCGATACCGAACAGGACAGCTGAAACGAGGGCAGTTCGAATCTGGGTAATCATGACAGCCGGATCTGGGGGTTTGTATCGGCCCTCAGGTGCAGGAAATATGCCAGCGCGGCCTGTGCCGGGCTCAGCCTTCGGGCTGTTCCAGCGCAACCACCCGGTAACCCTGTTCCTTCAATGCCTGCAACAGGAGGCGCGTGCGTGCGGCGGAATTTTCCTGTGGATCGTGCAGCAGGACCATGCCGCGCCGGCCGTGCTGTTCCAGCTTGGCGAGGATCATTTCGACCGCCTCTTCCGGCGTATTGTACGTCCAGTCCGCCCCGTCGGCAGTCACCGCCACTTCAATCATGCCGGCCGCGCGGATCGCCTGTGACAGCTCCGGATTGGTCGCGACATAGGGGAAGCGGAACAGCGGCGTCGGCTGGCCGATGGCGGCCTCGACGGCGGTTTTGCCTGCTTCGGCGTTCTCAACTGCCGCTGCGAGGCTCAAGTTTGTGAGCCTCGCGTGGTCCAGACTGTGGCTGCCCACCGTATGGCCGGCCTCGCGTATGTCCTTCGCCAGCCCCGGCCTGACCTCCGCCTCGTTGCCCAGAAGGAAGAAGGTCGCCCGCGTGCATTCCTGATCGAGGGCTTTCATCACCCGTTTGGTGCGGAACGTGGCCGGGCCGTCATCAAATGTCAGGATCACTTCGCCCGGTTCCAGCAGGTCATAGGGCGGCGGCGACTCCGCTGTCAGCATCAGGGTGCGCGACACGCCGAGGGCGTCCGGCCCGCACTGGGCCTGGGACGGGCCTTCGAGGCCGCCGGTCAGCAGGATGGCGCCTGAAAGGGCAGTCGCGCGGAGCAGGGCGCTGAAGGCAGGGCACATGGCGTGTCTCTCTGGTTGGGGAACTTGCCGCAGATCTAGCAAGGAACAGGCCGTCCTGTCAGCAAAAGAGGTCTAATTTGCCTGTGACGCTAGGTCAATTGACGCGGGGCGCGGCGAGATAGCGCCCGACTTGCCCTTGCCAAGCCATCCGACGTGATTATCAAGCAAGCGGACACTTTATATGACAGACTTTTGGCACAGACTTTTGGCAAGGAGCCGGCTCGCATGCAGGATGTTATCGAAGCGCTTGAGCAGAAACGGGCAGAGGCACGTCTTGGCGGCGGCGAGCGGCGGATCGAATCCCAGCACGCCAAAGGCAAGCTGACGGCCCGCGAGCGGATCGCTGTCCTGCTCGATGAAGGCAGCTTCGAAGAATACGACATGTTCGTCGAGCACCAGTGCGCCGATTTCGGCATGGAAAGCCAGAAAATCCCCGGCGACGGCGTCGTCACCGGCCAGGGCACCATCAATGGCCGCCTGGTCTATGTCTTCTCGAAAGACTTCACCGTCTTCGGCGGCTCGCTCTCGAAGACCCATGCCGCCAAGATCGTGAAGGTCCAGCAGGCCGCGGCCCGCGTTGGCGCACCTGTGGTCGGCATCTTTGACGCGGGCGGCGCGCGCATTCAGGAAGGCGTCGACAGCCTTGCCGGCTATGCCGACATCTTCATGGAGAACGTGCTCTCCTCCGGCGTGATCCCGCAGATCTCCGTCATCATGGGCCCGTGCGCAGGCGGCGACGTCTACTCCCCGGCCATGACGGACTTCATCTTCATGGTGAAGGACACGTCCTACATGTACGTGACCGGCCCGGACGTGGTGAAAACCGTGACCAACGAGGAAGTCACCCACGAGACGCTCGGCGGGGCCTCGGTCCACGCGGCGAAATCCGGTGTGGTCGACGGCGCGTTCGAGAACGACATCGAAGCGCTGGTGCAGATGCGCCGCCTGATCGACTTCCTGCCCGGTTCCAACCGCGAAGACCCGCCAGTGCGCGACGTGTTCGACGACATCGAGCGTCAGGATGCCAGCCTCGACACGCTGATCCCGCCCAATCCGAACTCGCCCTACGACATGCGCGAGCTGATCGAGAAAGTGTCTGACGAAGGCGACTTCTTCGAGATCAGCCCCAAATTCGGCGCCAACATCCTGTGCGGTTTCGGCCGCATCGAAGGCTCGACCGTGGGCTTTGTTGCCAACCAGCCGATGACGCTGGCCGGCGTGCTCGACATCGACGCCTCCCGCAAGGCGGCGCGGTTCGTGCGCTTCTGCGACTGTTTCAATATTCCGATCGTCACTTTCGTGGACGTGCCGGGCTTCATGCCGGGCACCAAGCAGGAATATGGCGGCCTCATCAAGCACGGCGCGAAACTGCTGTTCGCCTATGCCGAGGCCACGGTTCCGAAAGTCACCGTCATTACACGGAAGGCCTATGGCGGCGCGTATGACGTGATGAGCTCCAAGCACCTGCGCGGCGACGTGAACTATGCCTGGCCGACGGCAGAGATCGCCGTGATGGGCGCCAAGGGCGCGGTCGAAATCATCTTCCGGAAAGACATCGGCGACGCCGAGAAGATCGCCGAGCACACGAAGATGTACGAAGACAACTTCGCGAACCCCTACGTCGCCGCCCGCAAGGGCTATATCGACGACATCATCATGCCCCACTCAACCCGCCGCCGCGTCGCCAAATCCCTCCGCAGCCTGAAGAACAAGCAGCTGGAGAACCCATGGAAGAAGCACGATAACATTCCGCTGTAGGGGCGGAAGCGAGCACACTCCTGACGCGATTGCGGACATTGCGTATTTGAAGACAGACCGGTCTGGGTCCAGACTGTTGCAAACCCGAAGCAAGGTTTTGCACACAAGGAGCAGCACAATGGCTGACGCAGTTATTCCGCCGAAAGACCTTCGCATTCTCATCACGGGCGGTGCCCGAGGGATAGGTGGCGCGGTCGCCCGCCTTCTGGCGGCTGACGGCGCGCACGTTATCATCGGCGATATCATCGATGATGCAGGCAAGGCTCTGGCAGACGAACTCGGCGAGCGGGTCATGTATCACCGGATGGACGTTACAAGCGAAAGCGACTGGCGGTCGGCTGTCGACAGCGCCGACAAGGCGTTTGGAGGCATCAACGCCGTCTTCAACAATGCCGGTATACTGTCGGTCGGCTCCGTGGAGACGTGTTCACCGGAAGATTTCCGGAAAGTGATTGATGTGAACCTCTACGGCATGTTCCTCGGCATTCACACGTGTGCGCCCGCGCTTCGTCGCAACGGGGGTGGTGTGATCGTGAACACGTCCTCGACCGCAGGTCTCCAGGGGTATGCAAACTTGGCGGCCTATGTTGCCAGCAAGTGGGGCGTACGTGGGCTCACCAAAGCGGCAGCGCTCGACCTGGCCATAGACAAGATAAGGGTTGTCTCGCTGCACCCCGGTCCGATCCGGACGCCCATGACGGAAGGGTTCGGTCAGGAGACGGTCTCGGCCCAACCAATGCCACGCTTTGGCGAGCCGGCGGAAGTCGCGCGGATGGTTCGTTTCCTCATGACGGAAGCGACCTACTCGACAGGCAGTGAGTTCATCATTGATGGTGGTGCGGTCACCGGGCAGTTGCTCCCGCTCCCAGATTAGGCCGTTCGAACCCTCAGCGCTTCTTCTTTTCCACGCCCAGCATCGCGTCGTCTTTCAGCGTCGGGCTTGCGCCCTTGGCTTTGGACTTGTCGGCCTTGGGTTTGCGGATTTCCTTGTTCGATTTCTTCTGGCCTTTGGCCATGGTCGTGATCCTTTGGGTGAGCGCGCGGCGCGGCACGGGAGGCCGGGCGCCGGGAACGCGGAGGGTGTCAGTGTCGGGAAGAGCTACGCCGGGCGGGGGCGCCCGGCTGGGCGCGATGGCGTGGCGAATACATGGGGAGGCTGCGCCGCGATTGTAAGCAGGCCAAAACGTATCCTGAAAAATTCCCGCAAATTTAACCTAACCCATTAGCCAGCATCTTTACATGTTTCCGCTATCAAAGCCGCCATGGGGAAGTTGGCACATGCAGATGCCAGGTCGCGGGAGAGACGGGTTTGGAACGGGAAAAGACTGCCATTGCGCAGAGACGCAAACGGCAAGCCGAATTGAGTGAGCAGCATTCCGCGTTCATTCGCGGCAAACAGTTGCACACTTATCGCCAGCTCCTGCCGTTCAGTGTGCCCGGTAGCGTTTTCAATTCCGTTATGATGATCGCGCTTCTTGCCTGGCACCAGCCTGGTCCGGCCCTGAATATCTGGGCCGGCATCATGGTTGCCGTGGCGCTGCTTGGCCTTCGCTCGGTATGGCTGGTTACGCGCTACAAGACACAAGATCGGCCCCGGTCCGCTGAGGATCTGGCCCGTCCGATCATGGAATCCACAATTGTGGGCGTTGCATGGGCCTTGTGCCCGATCATCTTCCTGCCGACGTCGACCGGTTACGACACGACGATCATCGTGTGCATCTGTGGCGGCATGTTGCTGGGGGCGGGCTTCACCATGTCCACACTGCCTGGTGCGGCGATCCCGTTTATGATTTCCATGGCGTTCGGCATCATTCTGGGCTTGCTCCGTTCGCCCGCAGAGCAAGGCAATTTGTTGCTTGCTTCCGTCTTCGTCTCTTTCACGCTTGTCGCGATCCGCGCAACGTTCTGGAACCACGCGAATTTCGTGCGCAACTGGATGCAGCAGGTCAAGCTCAAGGACCAAGCCTCGCAGCTTAAGAAAAAGCAGGAAGTGATCAGCCTATTGCTAAATGAATTCGAGCTGGCCGCTTCGGACTGTCTCTGGGAACTGGACGCCCGGCATTGCGTGGTGCGTCCCTCAGACGTTCTGGTAGAGCGTACCGGGTTTTCGGCTACTCAACTCGAAGGACAGCCAATCACAAGGTTCTTTGATACCGACAATCCGGGCGCGGCAGCAGATTTCCAGCGCCTGCGCGACGCTCTGGAAGTCAACGGCGAATTCAACGACCTTCGTCTGCCGGTGAAGATGTCGGGCAAGACCATCTGGTGGCGCATCTCCGCAAAGCCGGTGTACAATGAAGCGGGTGTCTTCGAGGGCTATCGGGGCGTGGCCTCCGACGTGACAGAAAAGTACGAAGCCGAAAAACAGATCTACAATCTGGCGCATTTCGACACGCTGACGGGCCTTCCCAAGCGCGTGCTCCTGCTTCAGGTTCTGGAGAAGGCCGTCAGTACGCTGGATGCGGATGCACCCGGCTTTGCCCTTATTGCGCTTGACCTTGACCGCTTCAAGACCATCAACGACGTCTTCGGGCATACGGTCGGGGACGCGTTCCTTCGGGCGACGGCCGACCGCCTGCGTGAGACTGTCGGGACGCAGGATGTCGTTGCCCGTTTTGGCAGCGACGGGTTCCTGGTCCTGTTGCGGAGTGTGACAGACCGGAAGGCGATCAGGGTGCTGGCAAACCGGATGCTGCACGATCTGCATCAGCCCGTATTCATCGACGGCGCACAGGTGCAGTCCAGCATCAGTATTGGATTTTCGCTGTGTCCGGAACATTCTGCCGATCCTTCCGAACTGTTGAAATTCGCCGACATTGCGCTGCTGGCATCCCGTAAGGCTGGCCGGAACACGGTTCGTGCTTTCGACGCAGGCATGATGTACGACGCGGGCGAAGCCATCGCGATGGAAAATGATTTGCGTGATGCGCTCGACGCAAATGAATTCTCGCTCCATTTTCAGCCGATCTTCAACACCAGGACGCAGCGTATTGGTGGCTTCGAAACCCTCATTCGCTGGAACCATCCGACACGGGGCGCTGTGAGCCCTGAATATTTTGTGCCGATGCTGGAACAGGCAGGCATGATCCCGGTTGTGGGCGAGTGGATTATAAGGGAAGCGCTGCGCGAGGCGGCAACCTGGGACCCGTCCCTCCGTATCTCGATAAACCTTTCGCCCTTGCAGGCGCGCAACCGGTCCATCGTCACGATTGTCGCCAATGCGCTGGCTCAGTACGGCGTTGATCCTGGCCGCGTGGACTTTGAGATCACGGAAACAGCCCTGATCGACAACACCGAGGAAATCCTTGCGACCCTGAAGGCCCTGCAGGGACTGGGTGTGACGATTTCGCTGGACGATTTCGGCACTGGCTATTCCTCGCTGACGCTGCTCCAGGTTTTCCCGTTCAACAAGATCAAGATCGACAAGTCCTTCGTCCAGAAAATGGGGACCCATGGCGAGTGCCGGGCTATCGTCCGCTCTGTGCTGAGCCTCGCGAAAAGCCTTGGCATGCGCACCACGGCTGAAGGTGTCGAAACGCAGGCGCTGGCGGATGCGCTGATTGCAGAAGGGTGCTCCGAACTTCAGGGCTATTTCTTCGGCAAGGGGCAAACGCCGGATCAGCTTGTTGAGGCAGGCTTGCTGGTGAAGCATGATCTTCCTCCGCCGGAGGCGACTGTCAGTGCTCCTGCGCTGGTCGGCGCGTGGCAGGGGCGATTCCGGGCCTGACACGGCGAACAGGCGCCATACTTCCCTCTCCACCCCCGATATGCCAACTTCCGCCCGGAATCGCTCTGACCGGAGCGGCGGGCAAAAGGGAGCTTCGGCATGTTGGATCGGTTTGGCTATTCGGCGCTGGGGGCGCTGTTCCTTCTGGGTGCCTGCACACATGAGGGGGACGTGGCGGCCCCGGAGATCACCGATACGGTCACGACGATCACGGATACCGACACAACGATCACGGAAACATACTCCGTCCGCCTGTTTGACTCCACGATTGGCCAGATGGTCGCCACCACAGACGGCGACACGGTCACGGTGGATTACGAGTACCGCAACAATGGCCGCGGCCCGACGCTGGCCGAGACGATCGAGCTGGGCGCGGACGGCCTGCCGACCGGCTGGAAGGTCGATGGCGCCACCACGTTCGGCAACGAGATCCACGAGACTTTCGCGCTGGCAGACGGCGTCGCCAGCTGGACCGACACGACCGGCCCTGGCACGGCGGAACAGACTGAGCCAACGATCTACATCCCACAAAACGGCACGCCTTATGCGCTCGCCGTCTATGCCAAAGCGCTGCTGGCGGATGCAGACCACACGCTGCCCGCCTGGCCTGCGGGCGAGCTGAAACTGGACGCGCTGGAACAGGTCAGCGTCGATGGCGCAGCTGGCCCGGTCGAGGCAACGGCCTATGCGCTGGTCGGCGATGATGTCGATCCGACCTATTTCCTCGCCGAAGCGAATGGCGACCTGTTCGCGCTGATCTCGCCGCGCTTCGTGATCGTGCGGGAGGGCTATGAAGCCGCCGACACGCAGCTGAAAGACCTCGCCGCGCGCCTCTCGACCGAGCGGCTGGAAGCCATTCAGGCCGCCACCGCGCACACGTACGACGCGCCGCTCGCAATTACGAATGTCCGCGTGTTCGATCCGCACGCAAAAGCTCTCACGGAGGCCTCTACAGTCACGGTGGATCACGGTGTGATCACGTCCGTGGCGTCTGGAGTCTCGGATACGGCCGGGTCGTACGTGGTCGACGGGCAGGGCGGAACACTGGTGCCGGGCCTGATCGACATGCACGGCCATGTCAGCCAGGACGCCGCCCTGAAGAACATCGCCGCCGGGGTTACGCTGATCCGCGACATGGGCAATGACAATGCCGTGCTGAGCGATCTGATCGGCAAGATCGAGGACGGCCAGCTCGCCGGGCCGCGTATCGTCCGCTCCGGTTTCATCGAAGGCAAAAGCCCATTCAGCTCGAACAATGGCATCCTCGTGAAAAGCGAAGAAGAGGCCGTCGCGGCGGTCGACTGGTACGCCGATCAGGGCGACTTCTGGGAGATCAAGGTCTACAACTCGATGAACCCGGCCTGGGTGCCGGCCGTCGTGAAACGGGCGCATGAGCGCGGCCTGCGCGTCACCGGCCACGTCCCGGCCTTTACCGATGCCGACCACATGATCGAGGCCGGTTATGACGAGATGACCCATATCAACCAGGTCATGCTGGGCTGGGTTCTGGCGCAGGGCGAAGACACCCGCACGCTGCTCCGCCTGACCGCCCTGCAGCGCCTGCCGGGGCTCGATCTCGACGGCCCGGCTGTGCAGCACACGCTGGACCTGATGGCTGAAAAAGACATCGCCATCGACCCGACCTATGCGATCCACGAAGCGCTGCTTCTGTCGCGCAATGGCGAGACGCAGGCCGGCATGGCCGACTATGTCGACCATATGCCGGTCGGCGTGCAGCGCCAGGCCAAGGCGGCCTGGTCGGCCATTGGCAGCCCGGAAGAAGACGCTGCCTACAAGGGTGCGTTCGACCAGATCACCGATACGATCCGGCGCATGAAGGATCGCGGCATCTTCATCGTCTTCGGCACAGACCTTGGCGGCGCGCTGACGCTGCACCGCGAGCTGGAACTGTACCAGAATGTTGGCTTCACCCCGGCGGAGATCCTCGCCCGCGCGACGCTGGAAGAAGCCTCATATATGGGCCTTGGCGACGAGCTTGGCTCCATCGAGCCCGGCAAGAAGGCCGATTTCATCCTCGTGCCGGGCAATCCGGTGGAGGATCTGAAAGCGATCAAGACGATCCGCCTTGTCTCGAAGGGCGACACGGTCTACTTCCCGGCCGAAATCTACCCTTGGTTCGGAATTCGCCCGTTTGCCGATGTGCCGGAAGTTCAGACACCAGCATCGAGGGATTGAGCAAAACGAGGCGACTTCCCCCTTTTCCACGAAAGACAGCCTGATTCGTTCGTGCTTTCTATTCTTGTGGAAATTATAATCATTCCAGAATCACCCGGCCTGTATTGAGATCAAGCATGCTTGCCCAAAGTCATACTGTCGGAATGGACCAGCGCGTTGCTCAGAGCTGGCCTGCATCGGTGGATCCATTTGGGCGAGGCATTCAGAGATTTGAGCGGTACGGCGGCGCCCTGGAGTTTATGGCCCGTGGCGATCCAAAGCTGCGGCCGCTGGTTGTGTTGCACTCGCTGGAATATCCGGGCTGGTCCGATGAGGCGTTCTGCAAGCAGGCTGAAGCGAACGGATTTCAGACAATCTGTATCCGCCGTCCAGGCTTCGGCGCTGTGCCGCCTTTGCCGGATCCGGACCGGCAGGCACAGCTGATCGGGGCATTCCTGGACTCGCTGGGACGCAAGGATGTGGTCATTGTCAGCTCGGGCACCGGCAATACGCTGAGCTACAGGCTCGCGCGTCATCCGAGTGTGCGCCTCGTCGCGGTCTGCAATTGCTTCTTCAACTATGATCCGATGGCCGAAATCCGGCCCGACTGGTTCGCGCGGCATATCGAGCAGACGCTGACCAGCATGACTGGCGCACGTCTGGCCCTTATGGGCCTCAAGAGCGCGAAGGGCCTGTTCGGGAAGTTCTGGGTCACCGAGAATTTCGTGCAGAAAAGTCCGGGTGACCTGGAATATCTAAGGCAAAACAAAGCCTTGTTCGGGGAGGCCATGGACGCCATTAACCTGGGTACGGATATCCATACATTCCTGACGGAATTGCGCAGCTCTCTGAGTGTCGACCCGGTTCTTCACGATGGCTGTTTTGCAGACGCGCCAGTGATTTCTGTCAGCGGCAGGGAAAACAGCGATTCCTGGAAGGCGGGCATCGAGGCAGAAGCCGACCGTGTCGGCGTGCCGCTGCACTATCTGTCCTCCGGCGACGCGCTGGTCATGTACCAGTCCGCTGGCGAGCTCATGGATACGCTTCGGCAATACGCCTGATCGGGCAGGCCCGGCGGATCAACATTACCAATTGCACATGACGCGGCGGCCTTAGGCAGTTGGTAACCAAGCCAGCGCATTCTGGCGAAAGTTAATTCCAAAGCCCGTATTGTTAATGAGGATCCGTTATGGCGAAGAAGACTGTGCGCTGGGGCGCAGACGTCGGTTGTCAGACCAAGGTCAAGCCGCTGGAGCTGAGCGGTGGCCTGTCTGAGCACGGCCTGAAAGGCAAACGCGCGAAAGGCGAGCTGGGAATCAGCCGCCAGATGACCCGCAAGGACGCAAAGTCCGATGCGCAGGATGGCCTGCCCGTGTCCGAGGCCCTCACGCAGGACCAGTGGAGCGAGCGCGAACAGATGATCGCCGAACGCGCTGAGGAAGTGCGCCGCGGTCTCGGCACATGGATGTCCACAGCGTCTGCCACCGTGCGCAACTATATTGCTGACTATACGCCGATCGACATTCATCCCGACCAGCTGCGGGAAGCCATCAAGTCGGAAGAGAACGAGTATCGTCACTACGAAACCGACGACACGATCGAGGCCAAGGAATCCCATACGGCTGCGATTGTTGAGCTGCAGCAGTTCCGCGCCCTGCATGGCGACCGGATCGGGGATCGCATGCCGGACATCAAGAAGAACGTGGAACAGGCCATCGCCATCCTCGTTTTCATCATGATCCTGGAAGGCGGCTTCAATGCGCTCCTGTTCAAGGATGCCCAGTCCAATGGTCTGATCGGCGGCATGATGATCGCCTTCGGCGTCAGCGCCGTGAACGTCTGCGTCGGCGTCGTCGCCGGCTTCTTCGGCCTGCGCTATGCCTTCAATCACGCCAATATGGGCTGGAAGATCTTTGGCGGCGCGGTTGCGACCGTCTGCATCGTCTCCGGCCTGTTGCTGAACTTCTTCATCGCGCACTTCCGCGACGCTGTGGAATCCGGCCTGATCTCCGCTGACACAGCCGGAGCGATGGGCGGCTTCTCGCTGTTCTCGATCTCTCCGACCGAAGTGGTCGGCTCGATGTTCCCGAACATCTTCGCCCTCGACAGCTTCATCGCGCTCGGTCTCCTGTTCATGGGGCTGACGGTTTTCGGCCTGGCCATCTACGAAGGCTATGACCGCATCTCTGACCGCTATCCGGGCTATGGCCGCGTGTGGCGCAAGGAACGCAAGGCCTATGAGCGCCGCCAGACGGTCCGCAACGCCGTGCGCGACGACCTGTCGGACTATTTCACCCAGTGCCGCCAATGGTTCGAGACGCAGCAATCGCGTCACGTCGCCGCCAAGCGTGAAATCGAGAAGGCGATGAACCTGCTCGACGCCCGCCGCGACTTCGCCATCGCCATCGCCTCGCGCGCGGCCGACCAGGAGCGCAGCCTGAAAGTGGCTTACCGCCAGGCCCATCGCCGCGCCCGCAATGCCAACCGCGACCGCCTCGGCGAGCAGGCTGCTTGTCCCGCCTATTTCGATGAGATCGTCACGCCGCAGCTGCCGTCATACGACATGGTCAAGGAACGCGAACAGGCACAGGCCGCGATCAAGGCCATCGACAACAACATGACCGCCCTGAACATCTGCCGTGAATGGCTGGAACAGCACATCCAGCACGTCCAGCAGGGCCTGTCGTCCATCGAAAAGAAAGTCGTCGAAGAAATCGGCATGGTGCGCGAAGCCAAGCAGGTCAAAGGCAGCACGCATGTGCCCGTTGACCAGGCTCGCCGCGCCTGAGGAGACGGTAAGTCATGGCAAGACGCAGGAGCACTCGAGGCCCATGGTTCTGGCGCGGCACAATTGGTGCCATGCTGGCCTGTGTGTTCGGCGTGTTCGCCCTCGTGGCGTTCAACCAGCCGCCTGCCGTGATGGCGGAGAACAATTGCCGGGTAGACCGCAAGGACCCGGCCCACACGATCCTGCTGATCGACCAGTCTGACCCGTTCAATCCGAACGACCTCGACTGGGTGCGCGAGCTGGTCAACGACGAGGCCCGCGCCCTGCCGAAATATGGCAAGCTGACCATCATGGTGCCGAACGCGACAGACCCGTACAATCCGAAAGTTCTGTATGCGTCCTGTTCGCCGGGCAGCGCCGCTGCTGCCAATCCGATCACGCAGAACCCGAAGATGATCGAGCAGGACTGGCAGAAGAAATTCTACCAGCCGCTGGTCGGCACCGTGGAAGCCGCGCTGATGGAGAAGGAGCAGCCCAGCTCGCCGCTCACCGAAGCCATCTACACGATCTCCGACCGGGCCGATTTCCAGCCCCAGCAGGAAGGCCGCCGCGTGGTTCTGATGTCAGATCTGATGCAGCATTCCGACGGCTTCTCCTTCTACAAGAAGGGCGCCGATTATGATGCCTATCTGGAATCGAAACTGGCCGAGACCCAGCCCAAGCTCGAAGGCGTCGACGTCGTCGCCCGCATTGTGCCGCGTCAGATCTACGACCTGCCGCTCGCCGACGTGCGCGGCTTCTGGCGCCGCTATTTCGACGATGCCGGCGCGACGTATGGCTCTGTGAATTAGGCAAGGAAGCAAGCCCGCGCCCGTGCTTCGACTTCGCTCGAGCCAAGAGCGCTATGGAATCGCGGCATAAACGGGACTCATCCTGAGCGAAGTCGAAGGATGATGGCGAAGTGCGATGCCGCCCTAGTCCTCAAACACACCAATCACCGGCACATGGTCTGACGGTTTCTCCAGGCTTCGCGCCTTGCGGTAGATTTCCACGGACTGCAGCCGGTCGGCGGCTTGCGGCGAGAGCAGCAGGTGGTCGATCCGGATGCCGTGATCCTTCTGGAAGGCGCCGCCCTGATAGTCCCAGAACGTGTACTGGTGCGCCCGGCCATCGGCGATCTCGAAGGCTTCGGCAAAGCCGGCATGCTTGATCCGGCGGAAGGCTTCGCGCGTTTCGGGCAAAGCGAGGGCGTCATCGGCCCATTTGGTCTCGTCCCAGCAGTCGAGCGCGCCGGGGATCGTGTTATAGTCACCGCAGAGGACATATGGCTCCTCCGACTTCAGCCGCTCACGCGCATGGGCGAGCAGGCAGTCCATCCATTCGAGCTTGTAGTCGAATTTCGGCCCCGGCGCCGGGTTGCCGTTCGGCAGATACAGCCCGCCGACGCGGATCGGCGTCTCGGCCATGACCAGCGCCTCGATGAAGCGGGCCTGATCGTCCTCCATCGTGGGGAGGCCTTTGGTGACGTCTTCCAGCGGGTATTTGGAGAGAATGGCCACGCCATTATAGGATTTCTGCCCCAGCACGGCGCAGTTCCAGCCAGCCTCTTCCAGCTCCATATAGGGGAAGGCATCGGTCTCGCACTTCAGTTCCTGAAGGCAGACGACATCACAATTAATGTCCTGCAGCACTTCCTGCACAGTGGGGAAGCGGGCTTTGATCGAATTGACGTTCCATGTGGCAATACGCATGCGCTGACCTTTAAGCAGCTTCGCCCCATTGTTCCAGCCAGTTGCCGCCCCTATACTTGCAGAAACTTCAAGGAGACTCCCGGCATGGCCCCCAGCTGGATTCAAATGCTGATCGTTGTGATCGTCGCGCTGCTGCTGTTCGGCGGCCGCGGCCGGATCTCCGGGATCATGACCGACATGGCAAAAGGCATCGGCGCCTTCCGCAAAGGTCTCAAGGACGAAGACGCGCCCAAGGAACCGAAATCGGTTTCCAAGGACGAGATGGTCGACGTCACGCCCAAGAAAGACGAGACCAAGGCCTCGTCCTGAACCCTGACGGAGGGCACACCCGATGCTGCCCGGAATCGGCTTCACCGAACTTATGGTACTGGCGATCGCAGCCCTGATTATTGTCGGGCCGAAGGATCTGCCCATGATGATGCGCCGCCTTGGCCAGTTCGTGGGCAAGGGCCGCGCCATGGCGCGCGAGTTCCAGGCTGCCTTTGACGACATTGCCCGTCAGAGCGAGCTGCAGGAGCTGCGCAAGGAAATCGAAGACCTGAAGCTCAAGAATTCGCTGAAAGAGGCGACGGACGACCTGTCGTCCTACGAGAAAGACGTGAATTCCGCCGTCATGGCCCAGACCGCCGCGTCCACGGCCGAGCCGGCAAAGCCGGACCCGGAACCAGAGCCCGCCTCCCAGCCTGAAACCGAGCCCAAGGGCGACCCGGCATGAGCCATACCCCGCCCAAGGATGAGCAGCCCGACATCGTGGATGACGAGGTCGAATCGAGCCGCGCCCCGCTGCTGGATCACCTGAACGAGCTGCGCTCGCGCCTGATCTGGGCGCTTGTCGCGTTGTCCGTGGCGACGATTGGCTGCTTTTTCATCGCGCTGGACATCTATGAACTCCTGCTCGAACCCTTCGCCCGCATGGCGCAGGAGATCCGCGGTACGAAGCTCGACTTCATCTACACCGCGCCGATGGAGTTCTTCTTCGCCAAGCTGAAGCTGGCGCTGTTTGGCGGCCTGTTCGTGGCGTTCCCGTTCCTCGCCTATCAGGTCTATGCCTTCGTGGCGCCGGGGCTCTACAAGAATGAGCGCGGCGCGTTCTGGCCCTATCTGGTACTGGCGCCAATCCTGTTCACAGCCGGGGCCTCGTTCGTCTATTTCGTGATGCTGCCCATGCTCGCCCGGTTCACCGTCGGCATGGAGCTGACCGACAGTGAAGTCGCCAACATCACCATGCTGCCGCGCGTGGCTGATTATCTGTCTCTGGTGATGGCGCTGATGCTGGCCTTCGGCATCTCGTTCCAGCTGCCGCTGATCATGGCGCTTCTGGGCAAGATCGGCATTGTGTCGTCCAAGGCCCTGTCGAGCGGTCGCAAGTTCGCCGTGGTTGGCATCCTTGCTTTCGCGGCGGTTTTTACACCGCCCGACATGATCTCGCAGATCCTCCTCGCCGCACCGGTGCTCCTCCTGTATGAGATCGGCATTCTGAGCGTGAAGATGATCGAAAAGAAGGAAGCAGAGCGCGACGCTGCTGCGGCAGAGTGAGACATGCGCTGTCTGGCGCTGTTGTAATGACTGCTTGGATGTAGAACGGTAAGCTTGAGCCTGACCTTGAGAAGCAAGGAGTGATCTGTGGCGCGCGTGAAGAGCGTTTTGCTCGTGGACTTTGACAATATATTTGCCGCCACGGGCATAGCCATGGTCGACACGCTCCCGAAATGGCTGCTCTGGCTGTCGGACGGGGCGCTGTCGGACCGGGGCAAGCGACGCAAATTTCTGACAAAACGGGTCTACTGGAATAGCCAGTATGACGCCCATCGCGAAGCCTTCGAGGCGGCGGGCTTCGAGGCGTTCAATTGCCGCGCCCATGCCAAGACCAAGATTGCCTCGGGCAAGTCCTCGGCCGACATCGTGATGACGATGGACGCGATCGAGCTGCGCCAGACCGTGGAAGGGCTGGACGAGATTATCCTGCTGACCACCGATTCAGACTTCGTGCCCGTGGTGAACCGGCTTCAGCTGTCCCGCCTGCGCGTGGTGACGGCGGGCAAGGAAACGGACCCGACCTATGGGCTCTATTCCGAACATGCTGACGGCGTGATCCATATTGGCGCCCTGAAAGCGGCCTTCGATTATGAGCGCAGCCCCCGCAAATGGTACAAACTGCGCTCCGATCCGCCGGTCATCGCGCCGCTGCGCCAGGAGGCTGAGCGCCGCTCGCCCCTGATGAAGAAGGTGCGTGAGGCTGTTCGGGTCGAGAAGGCGAATGGCACGCCGCTGGCAGTGCAGCAGATGGCCCTGGCCGCCGACATTGTGATGCAGCTGGGCACCCGCATGCCGGACCAGCCGCTGCCGCGCAACAAGGTGATCCGCGCCCTGCAAGGCGTGGAAGGCTTCCAGACCAAGTATGGCAACCGGGTGAAGCCGTGGCTGGGCCAGCGCAATTTCAACGCCCTGATGCGCAAGCTTTCGCAGGAAAATCCGGACATTGAGGTTACGGAACTGTCCGACAAGACCCTCCGTATCGTGTGCCGCGTGCGAGGCCCGCGCAACCGCCGGGGCCGCGTGATCGGCGTGCCTCCGC
>LADW01000035.1 GCA_000961695.1 Hyphomonadaceae bacterium BRH_c29 | reverse complement strand
GGCCGGCGAGCCCCCGCAGCGCCGGTGCGCCCGGACGGGCGGGCCGGTGACCGGAGACGAGCCGGTCCAGTCGAAGATTCACGATACGAAGAGCGCCCTCGCCGCCTGAACAGCCCCGCGTGAGCGGGCCGGGGGGAGGGTGATGCCCGCCCGATGCTCGCGATTTGCTTCACACTCCGAATTGTGTCTGGAGCCGACACAGTGGCTGGAAGCAGCCTCGCCGTGGTCCTTTCACAGATAAGGACAGGTATGTCGCTTACGCCGCCTGCGGAATCTTCGGAGACTGAACGAGGAGCTCGCGATAGCCACTCCCCACGAGTTCGATGCCTCGATCGCGCGCCCGGCGCATTTCGTCCTTCATCGACCGGCTGGGGCCTGCCCAGGCGTCGTCCGCGCGGTCCTTTCCATAGACCACTGCAGCAGTGTCGCGAAGCGACAGGCCGGCTGCATGGCAGTCGAAGGCAATCAGCGCGTTGCGCAGGATTAGTGCGCCCCGGCTCCAGGTGACAGGTTCCTGCACCGAACCATCACCGTAGATGCGGTGAGCTTCCTTCAGGATGCGGTATTTCTACTCAAGGCTCTCTCCGCCATCGATCAGGAACCGCATCCTGACGGGCTCCATGGCGAGCAGGGACATGCCGGTACAGCGCACCTGAACGACACAGCCATTACCTTTCAGAAGCAGGAGTTCCCGGCCGGATGTGTCGGTCAGGTGAAAGATGCGGCAGATGCTCGTCGTCTTTTCATAGATGTCGCAGACTTCACCGGGCGCGCGAGACCCCACCTGGACTTGTACCTATCTTGGATAAAGGCCAGCCCCCAGCGCTCTGCATCGTACTGATCGATACGTGAGCGGATGATTGTGATCCTGCGACATGCCTCGCGCACCGACAACTCATCCGGCCCATGGCGGCGCGCATCCTCGAGGAAGTCCGGATTGCGTCTCAGGAATTCCTAGGCCGATCGGCTGCGGGAAAGTTTCCAGACATAATCGTATGGGGGAAGTCCAACCTCTGGCACTCTCATGTGTCCGCTCCAGCACGAATTTCTACCGGAGGGAGGAAGCAATCAAGGTGCCAATGAAGGAGACTTTTGCGGCCTGGACCCTCGGAAGTGTTAACGATCCGGAGGCGGTTCTTAACAGGTCGGAGAAAATCGTTTCTGAAGCGGTCATTCAGCCCGAAAAGTCGCATGAAGGTCGGACCAAAGTCCGGATGAGCACAATCGTAGCCGCGACTAACTTAAATAGCGAACCACTTTGCCGGGAGTAGGCCAACTGAAAGCAGATTTTCTTCGATTTGAGCGAGTTGGGCCGCATAAGCGCGAATTGCATGTGCGGTCGATTGACACGTCTGAGGATTCCGGATTGCCGTCGCTACCTCCAAAAGATAGTAATTAATTACTTTCTTTTGGAGATTGATCGGTGAGACCCCGCGCAAAATACCTGCCGTCTGATGAACGTCGCGCCGTCACGGTCGACGCTGTAGTCAAACTTGCCGCCTCTCAAGACCCGGGCGCGATCACTACGGCAGCGATCGCCGAACACATGAACCTGACGCAAGGCGCACTGTTCCGGCATTTTCCGTCGAAGGCGGCTGTCTGGCAGGCGGTCATGGAATGGGCGACGGATCGCCTGATGGGGCGGATTGAGCGTGCCGCTCTCGGCGTAGGCTCACCGCTCGCCGCGCTGGAGGCGATGTTTCTTTCTCACGCCGAGTTCGCTGCCGAGCATCCCGGCATCCCCAAGATCATGTTCGGAGAACTGCAGCGCGCCGAAGTCACTCCGGCCAAGCGCATCGCGAAAGCGCTGCTGCATCGATATGGCCAAAGGCTGCGCGAGGTCCTCGAAGAGGGCAAGGTATGCGGCGAACTCGCTGGCGATCTCGATGTCGAGGCGGCGGCGACGCTATTCATCGGCACGATACAGGGGCTGGTCATGCAATCAATGCTCGCTGGCGATGTGTCACGCATTCGCGAAGACGCACCGCGCGTGTTCGCGATTTACCGACGCGGCGTGCGGAGCGCGTCATGACCCGCATAATACAACG
Source organism: Hyphomonadaceae bacterium BRH_c29 (assembly GCA_000961695.1). Taxonomy (GTDB): domain Bacteria; phylum Pseudomonadota; class Alphaproteobacteria; order Caulobacterales; family Hyphomonadaceae; genus Hyphomonas. Next base: position 8,310 of record LADW01000035.1, on the reverse strand, counting down.
CCGCATGATCGCTCCGCTGCTGATCGTCGTCCCGCTGCTGGCGCTCTTCGCCTTCGTCGCCGTTCGCTCGGGACCTTTGGCGCCCGTGCGGGTGACGGAGACGCGCGTCGAGGCGCGGCGGATTTCTCCGTCGCTGTTCGGCGTCGGAACGGTTGAGGCGCGCGCTACATACAAAATCGGTCCGACTTTCGCCGGACGCATCGCGCGGCTCGATGTCGATGTCGGCGATGCCGTGAAAGCCGGACAAACGCTTGGTGAAATGGAGCCTGTCGATCTCGATGACCGCGTGCGGTCGCAAGGGGCGGCCTTGCGGCGCGCCGAGGCGGCGTTGCAGGAAGCGCAGTCCCGGCAGACCTATGCGAAGTCAGAAGCGCGACGCTACGAAGAGCTGTACGCGGCGCGGTCGACTAGCGAAGAAATTCTCGCGGCAAAGCGGCAGGAACTGAAAATCGCCGACGCCGCGTTCGCCGCCGCGCGAGAAGATCTATCGCGTGCAAGGTTTGATCACGAAGGGTTCCTTGCACAGCGCAGCAATCTGCGCCTCGTTGCGCCGGTTGACGGCGTCGTCATCCTGCGCAAGGCCGATCCCGGAACGACGGTCTTCGCAGGCGAAGCGGTGATCGAAATGATCGACCCTGGCAAATTGTGGATCAACACACGCTTCGATCAAATCGGCGCCGGAGGGCTTGGCCCTGACCTCGCCGCGCGTATCGTGCTGCGCTCGCGCGATAGCGAACCCCTTGCCGGGCGCGTCCTGCGGGTTGAACCCGTGGCCGATCCAATTACGGAAGAAGCGCTCGCCAAAGTCGCTTTTGACGCGGCGCCGGCGCCGTTGCCGCCGATCGGCGAACTCGCCGAAGTCACGATCGGTCTGCCGCAACGTCCCGCTGCGCCGGTCATCCCGAACGCAGCCGTCAGTCGCATCGGCGACAAGATCGGCGTCTGGCGGATCGTCAATGGCGGCCTGCGCTTCGCACCGGTCAAACTCGGCGCGGCTGATCTCGACGGTAATGTCGAAGTGCGTGAAGGTGTTGAAATCGGCGACAGGATCGTCGTTTACAGCGAAAGGACGCTCGACGCGCGAAGCCGCGTGCGTGTCGTCGACAATATTCGTGAGGCGACGCGATGATCAGCCTCGCCAGCCGTGACATCCTGCATTCCTGGGGCAAGTTCATTTTTACCGGGTTCGGCCTTGGGCTGCTCATAGGCGTCACGCTGACCATGGCGGGCGTTTATCGGGGCATGGTCGACGATGGCAAGGCGCTCCTCGACAATAGCGGCGCTGATTTGTGGGTCGTGCAGCAGGACACGCTTGGTCCTTATGCGGAGTCATCAAGTCTCAGCGACGATCTCTATCGCGGCGTTCTCGCCATGCCGGGCGTTTCAAACGCCGTGAATGTCACGTATCTGACCATGCAAGTGCGCCAGGGTGAGCGCGATGTGCGCGCGATGGTGGTCGGCGTCGCGCCCGGCGGAGCCGGAACGCCGGGCTGGCCGCCTTATCTCGTCGACGGCCGTCAAATCACGCGCAGTCACTATGAAGCGGTCGCCGATATCGCGACTGGCTTCAAGATCGGCGACCGCCTGACGATACGGCGCAATCAATATGCCGTCGTCGGTCTCACCCGCCGCATGGTTTCCTCGAACGGCGATCCGATGGTGTTCATCCCCTTGCGGGACGCGCAGGAGGCGCAGTTCCTCAAGGATAATGACGCGATCCTCGAGAGCCGGCGCCGCACTGCGGCCAACCCGGCCTTCAATCGACCCGGCGCGCCCGGGTTTCTCGACGCAGTGATCGCGGCTCAGAGCACGAATGCGTCAGTAAACGCCGTGCTTGTGACGCTTGAGCCCGGCCACGAGCCGGAAGCAGTCGCACAGTCGGTTCGCCGCTGGAAACGCCTCACCGCCTTTACGCGGCCGGAGATGGAAAGAATCCTCGTCGGCAAGCTGATTGCCACCGCCGCCAAGCAGATCGGCATGTTTCTTGTGATCCTCGCTGTCGTCAGCGCCGCCATCGTCGCTTTCATCATCTATACGCTGACGATGGACAAGATCCGCGAGATCGCCGTACTGAAACTGATCGGCACGCGCAATCGCACGATCGCCGCCATGATCATGCAGCAGGCCGTCGCGCTCGGGTTCATCGGGTTCGTGGTTGGAAAGATCACCGCCTCCTACAGTGCGCCGCTGTTTCCGAAATATGTGCTGCTGCTGCCTGGCGATTCCATCGCTGGCTTCTTCGCGGTGCTGGTCATCTGCGTTCTCGCGAGCCTGGTCGCTATCCGTACGGCGCTGAGAGTTGATCCGGCCGAGGCGATCGGGGGCTGACATGGGCGCGAAAGGCATCCGCATCGAAGGACTAAAAAAGCGCTATGGCTCAGGCGACACCGCCGTCGATGCGCTCAAGAGCGTCAATATGGAAATCGCGCCCGGCGAAGTGGTGGGACTCATAGGTCCATCCGGATCCGGAAAAAGTACGCTCCTGAAAAGCCTCGGCGCCGTGATCGACCCGACTGCGGGGCGGATGACACTTGGCGATGAAGTCATTTATGATGAGGGCTGGAAGGTTCGCGATTTGCGCGCGCTCAGGCGCGACAAGATCGGTTTCGTCTTTCAGGCGCCCTATCTCATTCCGTTTCTTGACGTGACAGACAATGTGGCGCTGCTGCCGATGCTTGCGGGCGCCAGGAATTCGGATGCACGCGCAAGGGCGATGGAGTTGCTGACGGCGCTTGACGTTCATCATCGCGCGCGCGCGATGCCCTCGCAGCTTTCCGGTGGCGAGCAGCAGCGGGTCTCGATCGCCCGCGGCCTCATCAACCGCCCGCCGGTCATTCTCGCCGACGAACCGACCGCGCCGCTCGACAGCGAGCGCGCCATGGCCGTCATTCGCATCCTCAACGATATGGCGAAACGGTTCGAAACGGCGATCATCGTCGTCACGCATGACGAAAAAATCATTCCGACATTCAAGCGCATCTATCACATCCGCGACGGCGTCACCCATGAGGAGGTCGGCGAAGGTCGGGCCGTCGCATGACCGACGCTGTAAATTGAAAAGGACTTTCAGCATGTCTTCAGGCTCTGGCAAACGCATATGGCTTATCGCGGGCATTCTCGGAATCGTCAGCGTTGCGGTCGTCGTATTCGCCTTGCACATTCGCGATCCGGGCGAGGCGCATGGCGTGCACGATCATTCCGACAAGCCGGTGCTGACGCTCAACGACGGAAAGAAATGGGAGACAGATGCGGCGTTGCGGCGCGGAATGGCGCGGATCGCGGCGCTTGTCGCGCCTTTGGCGGCGAAAAGGGAGGGAGAGCGTCTCGACCCCATTGAGGCTGCGAGGGTCGCCGATGGCGTCCGGGACGAGGTCAATATTCTCATCATCAATTGCCACCTCGAACCGAGGGCCGACGCCGCGCTGCATGTGCTGATCGGCGACATGCTCGCCGGCGCCGATATCCTGTCGCAGCCGGAGCCGTCGATTGAGGGCGTTCGGACGATCAGTGAAGCGCTCGATCTTTATCCGCGCTATTTTGAGGACACCGATCCGGCGCCGGTGGAGAGTTCGTTATGAGCCGCTCCGCCGGATCGTCTGCAGCTTTGATCGCGCTGACTCTCGCAGGATGCGCTGCAGGTCCCGATTTCAATATGCCGGCCGCGTCGGCCGTGACCGGGTATACTGCGACGCCAACGCCATTGGAGACCGCTTCTTCTGTGGGACCTCTCGGCGAGGCGCAGCGTTTTAGCGACGGCATCGAAGCTGGCGCGGAGTGGTGGCGGGCGTTCCGCTCGGCGAGGCTTGATGCGCTCGTCGCCGAAGGCTTGCAGAACAGTCCGACGCTTGCGTCGTCCGAAGCGACCTTACGACGAGCGAAGGAACTCTACGACGCGAAGTCCGGATCAACGCTTTATCCCCGGTTCGACGCCAACCTCAGCGCCGAACGAAAGCGTTTCAATCCGGGTTCGCTCGGGCAAACTTCGAACCCGACGGAATTCAGTCTCTACAACGCCGGCGTCGGCGTTGACTACCAACTCGATCTTGCCGGCGCCAATCGGCGCGCCCTCGAATCCCTCGCCGCAAAAGCGGATTATCAGCGTTATGAGCTTGAGGCGGCGCGATTGACGCTCGCCGGAAATATTGTGACCGCTGCGCTGACGGAGGCGCGGCTCGCTGCCCAGATCGCCGCAACGGAAGAGATTATCCGCCGTCTGGATGAACAATTGGCGATCGCGCGCGAAAGGCTGCGCCTCGGCCAGGCTTCGCCGGATGAAGTGTCAAGTCTGGAAACCGATCTTGAGAGGACGCGCGCCGGACTCCCCATATTGAGCCAGCAGCGCCAGGAAAACGATCACCTGCTCGCCGTGCTGGTCGGCCGCGCGCCGACGCAGGGCGGCGCGCCCGCTTTCACGCTTGCAGAGTTCTCATTGCCTGCCGATCTGCCGCTCGCCCCGCCGTCCGATCTCATGCGTCGTCGTCCGGATATTCAGGCGGCGGAGGCTTTACTGCACGCCGCCAATGCAGATTACGGCGTCGCCGTCGCCAACCTCTATCCGCAGATCAATGTCAGCGCCAATCTCGGATCACAGGCACTGACCACGGGCGCCCTGTTCGGCGGCGGCTCGGCGATCTGGAATGTCGTCGGACAATTGACGCAGCCGCTCTTCGACGCCGGGCTGCCGGCGGAAAAGCGCGCGGCGCTCGCTGCTTTCGACACCGCAGCCTCGAATTACCAGAACGTGGTGCTGCTGGCTTTGCGCAATGTCGCCGATGTTCTGCGCGCGCTCGAAAATGACGCTGAAAGGCTGGCGGCGCTCGCGCGCGCAGACGCCGCCGCCGAAGAATCGGTTCTCGCCAAGCGCCGACGATACGCGCTCGGCGCGGCGAGTTATGTCGAATTACTGATTGCAGAACAAGCGGCGGGGCGGGTGCGGATCGAGCTGATCGGCGCGCAGGCGCAGCGCCTCGTCGACAGCGCCGCTTTCTATCAGGCGATGGGCGCCGGCGCGAGCGTGCAAGAGGCTTCGAACTGAGGCGCACGCGACCGGCGCCTCCATTCGCCTGAGTGTCGCGTCAAGATGCATCCATGCATGAGATGACAATGCCAGCTGCTCCAGAATCAGAAATCGTTGCCGATCTGAAATGCGGCGGTCCCGACGACAGCCGTTCCGCGAACACGGCGGAGACCCTCGATCTCCAGGCAAACCTCCGGACTGTCGTCGGCGACGCTTTATACGGTCTGGTCTGACGGGGCGGTTCATCTCGCCGTGCACCATAACTTTTTGGATATACGCCGACGACCTCACCAATGATGTCTTCGAACTTTTTCAAGTCGCCGAGCCTCGCTCCTTTCCAAACAAACTTTCCACACCGACATTGTTCAGGATGCGCTCGGTATTTTGGAGTGGCAGCATGATGAGTCGTATATCCAGTTCTGTCGCTTCGAGGACTGGACTGGCGGGCTGCCATTCGATGTCAGATCATCCCTATCCAGCGCCAGACCAGGCGTGCCGAAACATACAGGATGAGCAGCGCAGTCAGTCGCCGGATCAGGCCTGGATCGAGTTTGTAGCCGGCAAGCCAGGAACCGATCTGGCCGCCGATGAAGACCGTGATCGGCAGCGGCCAGTACGGCACCGCCTGAGAGAGGAGTGCCATATCCTGAAGCTTTGCGACCTGACCAGAGAGTCCTGAGAGCGAATTGACCAGAATGAACAGGCTGCTGGCGGCTGCGATCTGGCGTGGGGTTCCCCAACGTATGAAATAGAGCACGGGCGCCAGGAAGATGCCGCCGCCAATTCCGACCAGACCCGAGAGGAGACCGATTACACCGCCGACGCTGGCGGAGAGAAGCAGGCGCGTCGGGCTTGAACGGCCATGCGGAACTTCGGGGTCGCCGCTGGTCTTCTGAAATGCGAGATGGAGCCCGGACAGGAGGAGAGCTCCGCCAAGCAGGCCGATGAAATGCATCTCGCTGACCGGAATGCGGCCGCCGATCCACGCCGCTGGAACCGAGGCTGCCAGGAAGGGCAGGAGCCGCTTTACTGAGAGGTCGCCGGTGTGAGCAAAGCGCCAGACGCCGCCACAGACCACGATCACATTACAGACCAGCGCAATCGACGGCATGAGGCGGTAGTCTGCGCCGCCCAGGACCAGGAGCGCATTATACGTTGAGCCGCCGCCGAAACCGACGCTTGCATAAAGAAGTGCCGTAATCAGGAAGGCGGCGACGAGGAGCAGGGGCATATCGGAAATGTTCAAGAAGTCCAGGCAACGTGTTGTATGTTATGCGTCTTGTCGGCTTCGCTACACCACAATGATCGCGCTTGCGGGCTGAAAATAACTGCACCCGGCCTGATGAATGTCATGCACCGGAAGGATTGCGGGTACTAAGCAGGGGGCCATGCAAGTGGCGACCTGACGGAATCGCATCTTAACCGGAAATCAGAGGCGGTCATGAAAGTTGGATTCTACGGACAGATTGAAAGGCCATTTGGCGGCCCCGCCGAAATCAGTGTTCCGGAAGTGGGGATGAGCGTGGCAGCCCTGCGGCGCCTCCTTGCGGGGCGTTATGAGGCCGAGGCGATCCTAGAGCGAACCGTACGCGCGGCAGTAAATGACGAGATCGTCCTTGAGACGCATATTGTCTATCCGGTTGATACGGTCGAGTTCATGAGTCCGGTCTCCGGTGGCTGAGAGGGTTCATGGATGATCTGACCCTCGCCCGGGCGATCCATGTCGCTGCTATTGTCCACTGGATCGGGGGCGTGTCCTTCGTGACGCTGGTATTCCTGCCGGGTGTGCGCAATCTGGCAGAACCACAGGGCTCGCCTGTTCAAGCAGGTCGAAGGCGCTTTTTCCCGGCAGGCGAAGATTTCCGTAACGCTGGCCGGGCTGACAGGCTTTTACATGACCCACCGTCTGTCCGCGTGGGGCCGTTTTCTCGATTCCGGCTTCTGGTGGATGCATTCAATGGTCACGGTCTGGCTCATCTTTACGCTGGTCCTGTTCGTGTTCGAACCCCTCGTCCTGCATCGCTGGTTTGTCGAGCGACGCAGCGTGCGCCGGAACGGACCATGGTGCTAGTCAGACGCGGGCACCTCGTCTTGCTGGCGCTCAGCCTGGTTACAGTGATCACATTGGTTCTGGGCGCCCATGGCGCGCTGTACTGAGGAGAGCGGTCCATGAATGAAATGCCGATAGAGAAGATTGTCCGCTCCGAACTCGCCTTCGTACCAATCGATGCTGCCGTGTGGTTGCTGGAATTGCGAGAGCGCGCGGTGGGCCATGGCGCGCTGGTTTCCTTCGAAGGTATTGTGCGCCCGGTTACGAAGCAGGGCGAGGCGCTCGACCGGCTGGTCCTTGACCACCATCCGCGAATGACGGCGTCTTCGCTCGACAGGATTGCAAGGGATGGGGCAGCGCGGTTTGATGTGCGCGCGCTCTCGGTCGTGCACCGGGCCGGAGCCATGGTGCCAGGCGAGATCATCGTACTGGTCGCCGTGGCGAGCGATCATCGCCGAGACGCATTCCGGTGCGCCGACTATCTGATGGACCGGCTGAAGACCGAGGCCGTGTTCTGGAAACGCGAACAGGGCCCGTTCGGCGAGCGCTGGATCGAGCCCACACAAAGAGACACTGAAGATCGGGAGAGATGGAATGAAGAAAATGCCGGGTATTGACGAGAGCCTTCCTTTTTACCCGCTGAATATTGCCGTGCTGACGGTGTCGGATACGCGGAACGAAGGGACCGACACTTCGGGCGGACTACTGATCGAACGTGCAAAGGCGGCCGGTCACAATCTTGTGGATCGTGCCATCGTGAAGGATGAGGTCAGCGACATTCGTGCCGTCGTTTCGCGCTGGATCGCGGATCCGGGGATCGACGTGGTGCTGACGACCGGCGGTACCGGCTTCTCCCCGCGCGATGTGACGCCGGAAGCGATCCGGCCTCTGTTCCGGCGCGAGATGGACGGCTTCTCGATCGTCTTCCACAAGGTCAGCCTCGGCACCGTCGGCGTCTCGACCCTGCAGTCGCGCGCTTTTGCTGGACAGGCGGGCGAGACTTTCATCTTCTGTGTGCCGGGCTCCACGGGCGCCTGTCGGGATGCCTGGGACAATGTCTTCGCACTGGAGTTCGACAGCCGGTTCAGGCCGTGCTCGCTGGTCGGGCAGATCGAACGCTATCGGGGGATCTGCCCATGACCGTGCTCACCCATCTCGACAGCGAAGGCCGAGTCCACATGGTGGATGTGAGCGGCAAGGCCGCGAGCGTGCGCCGCGCCGTGGCGAGCGGACGCGTGCGCTG
>LADW01000026.1 GCA_000961695.1 Hyphomonadaceae bacterium BRH_c29 | reverse complement strand
GCCGTCGCCGCCGACGCGCAGGCCGCCAGGGCCCGCCCGGAACAGCTCGCTGCCGAGATCGAGGCGAGTTCAGCTGAGGTCCAGCGGCTGGAAACCGAGCGCCAGAAATCGGCCGACCAGCTCTCCGAGAAAGAAGCCGCGATCCGCGACGCAGAATTCGCCGCCCGCCGCGCCTCCGCTGCGGCCTCCGAGGCCCGCGAATCACTCGCCGGCTGGAAGGTGAAACTGGAAACCGCCGAGAGCCGGCTGGAAGAATCGGTCGAGATCGCCCGCAACACTTTCCAGCGCACGCCCGAAGGCCTGCTGGCTGTGGCGGAAGCTGGTCTCAATGAAGACGAGATGGGCGAATTCACGCCCCGCGACGCCGAGAAGAAAGCCGAAGACCTCCGCCGCACCCGCGACCAGCTGGGCGGCGTGAACATGAATGCCGAGGAAGAGGCCAACGAACTAGAAGCGCGCCTCGGCTTGCAGGTCACCGAGAAGGAAGACCTTGAGAAAGCCATCGCCAAGCTGCGTCAGGGCGTCGAGTCACTGAACGCCGAAGGGCGCGAGCGTCTGGTGACGGCGTTCGAGCAGGTGAACGAGCACTTCAAGGCCCTGTTCACGGCCCTGTTCCGCGGTGGTCAGGCCGAGCTGCGTCTGGTGGATGCCGAGGATCCGCTGCAGGCCGGGCTCGAAATCTTTGCCCAGCCGCCCGGCAAGAAGCTCGGCACGCTGGCCCTGATGTCGGGCGGTGAGCAGGCCCTGACGGCGGCGGCGCTGATCTTTGCCGTGTTCCTGTCGCGCCCGGCCCCGATCTGCGTGCTGGACGAGGTGGATGCGCCGCTGGACGATGCCAACGTCGACCGGTTCTGCAACATGCTGAACGAAATGCGCCAGCGCACCGATACCCGCTTCGTGGTGATCACGCACAACCCGGTCACAATGAGCCGGATGGACCGTCTTTTCGGGGTCACGATGCGCGAACAGGGCGTTTCCAAGCTGGTTTCTGTCGACCTGCAGGCCGCCGAAGAGCTTGTTGCGGCGGAGTAGCGCAGAGAGCTCTAAAATATTTCAAGAAAAAACAGGGATATAGCAATCTGCATATCCGGTTGACTTGAACAGCCCCCATACATAGTTTGCGCCGAAATCCGGGGGGTAGCCCCGTCGGCAAGGATTCGCGGCTGCGGAGCATCAAAAATCATGTCCAACGAGGGACCGAATGACCTCGGCGATCGCATCGCCAAGGCAAAGGCGGCCCGCGATGCACGTGATGCTGCCAAGCGACGCGCAGAACAGGCTGACGGGACGAGTATCTCGGCGGGGGGCTATGCCCTGCGATACGGCGCGGAATTTGGCGCCAATGTCTTTGTCGGGGGCTTTATCGGCTTCTGGATCGACAAGTTCGCAGGCTCAGAACCCTGGGGATTGCTGATCGGCGGAACACTTGGTTTCGCAGCAGCCATCCGGGCCATAATGCGCGCCTACCGGGAGCTGAACGCCCGGGCGCTGGAAATGACACAGGGGCAAAACGCCCCGAAACAAGAAGACGGGACCGAGGACGAATGACCTTCCTGATGCCGAGCGTAGCGATTGACCCGATCCACCAGTTCCAGGTCAGCAAATGGCTGAACCTGAACATTGGCGGCGTCGACCTGTCTTTCACCAATGCCTCCGGCTTCATGCTGATGGGCGTGGTCTTCACGATCGCCTTCTTCGGGATCGCCGCCTCGAAAGGCCTGCTCGTGCCTTCGCGCCTGCAGTCGCTGGCCGAAATCGGCTACGGTTTCGTGGCGGACATGGTACGCGGCGCAGCCGGCGAAGAAGGCCTTAAATTCTTCCCGTTCGTGTTCACGCTGTTCTTCTTCATCTTCTTTGCCAACATGATCGGCATGGTGCCGTACGCCTTCACCACGACGAGCCACGTGATCGTCACGGCGGCGCTGGCCCTGCTCGTGATTTCGATCGTGATCGGCTATGGCTTCTACAAGAACGGCCTGAAATTCTTCAAACTGTTCGCCCCGTCGGGCGCGCCGTTCCTGATCTACTTCCTGCTGGTGCCAATCGAGGTCATCTCGTTCTTTGCCCGCCCGCTGACCCTGGCGCTGCGTCTGTTCGCCAACATGCTGGCCGGTCACATCATGCTGAAACTGTTCGCCGGCTTTGCCGTTGCGCTGATCGGCGCTGGCGTTGCCTACATCCCGGTGGCGATCCTCGCCTTCTCGATGGGTGTTGCGCTGAACGCCCTCGAATTCCTGGTTGCAGGCCTCCAGGCTTACGTCTTTGCGATCCTGACCTGCGTCTATCTCAACGACGCGCTGCACCCTTCGCACTAGGGAAACCATTCGCCGGTGCGGCACCAAGGTCGCACCAAAACCGCTTGACGCCACCCGATGAAAACGCTTCACGGGCGGCAACCAGAAACCAAAAGCATTCCAACAAGGAGACACCCATGGAAGGCGATATCACTCTCGGCCTCAAGTATGTCGGCGCCGGCCTCGCAACGCTCGGTATGATCGGTGCTGCAATCGGTGTGGGCAACATCTTCGGCTCGTTCCTCGACGCCGCCATGCGCAACCCGTCGGCTGCCCCGCAGCAGACCGGTAACCTCTTCATCGGTATGGCGCTCTCCGAGGCCCTCGGCATCCTGTCGTTCCTCGTCGCCATCCTGATCCTGTTCGTGGTCTAAGACCAACGTTCAGACCTGAACGGGCCGGCGGGGTAACCCGGCCGGCCCGATCCTGTCGTACTCCGACACAGAGGTAACCTGATGCTGATCGCATTGCTTGCTGAAAGCGCTGCCCACGGCGACGCCGCCCCGGCGTTCCCGCCGTTCGAAACCTGGCACATGCCGGGCCAGCTGTTCTGGCTCGCGATCCTGTTCACGACGCTGTATCTGGCCATGTCGCGCTGGATCCTGCCGAAGCTGTCCGACACGCTCGAAAAGCGTTCTGACCGCATCGCGTCGGATCTGGATCAGGCTGCACGCCTGAACGACCAGGCCACAGAAGCGCAACAGGCCCTCGAACTGCGAATTGCGCAGGCCCGTAACAAGGCCCGTGAAACCTCGGAAAAAGCGCACCAGAAGATGGAGGCCGAAATGGCCGCCGAAACGGCGCGCGTCGATGCCGAGATTGGCAAGAAACTCGAAGCCGCCGATGCCCGCATCGACACGCTTCGCGCCACGGCCATGAAAAACGTCGAGCAGATCGCCATCGACACGACCGCAGCCATGACGGCCCGGTTTGGTCTGAAATCATCTGCGGCGGACCTGAAGTCTGCTGTCTCGGCTGCGATGGGGAAGAAGTAAGACCATGAAACGCATTGTCCTCTTCTCCGCTATCGCTGCTGCTGGCCTGCCGGCCTTTGCTGCTGAAACCGAACATGGCGCCGCTGGTGGCCATGGCGGTGGCGGCTTCCTCGGCGGCCTTGCCTATGCAGCCACAGACCCGGTTACCTTCACCGCCTTCCTGGCCTTCCTCGGCTTCGTTGCGATTGCCTGGCGCATGGGCGCATTCAAGACCGTCCTCGGCGGCCTGGACTCCCGCGCAGATGCCATCCGCAAGGAACTGGAAGAAGCTGCCAGCCTGCGCGAGCAGGCGGCTGAAGCCCTCGCTGGGGCTGAGCGCAAGGCTCAGGACGCCAGCAAGGACGCTGACGCCATGATCGAGCAGGCCAAGGCCGACGCGAAACGCATCATGGCAGAAGCCCGCAAGGACATGGCCGAGCGCCTTGCCCGCCGCGAAGCGCTTGCTGAGGCCCGTATCGGCCGCGCAGAAGCCGAGGCGACTGAAGAAGTCCGCCGCGCCGCTGCTGACGCTGCCACCGAAGCGGCCCGCCGCCTCCTCTCCAGCGACACGGCTGTCGACCAGTTCGAGAAAGCCGCCCGTGAGATCGAGAAAGCCCTCGCCAACTAAGGCTGAGCGAACATCCGAATTCAAAACCCCGCGAAGGTGACTTCGCGGGGTTTTTGTTTGTGGTGCTTCGAGGGATCAGAAATCGATCCAGTTGATCGAATTCCCCGAGAAGGGCTGAAAGGCTCGTGAGGCGGTCGAAGAATAAGGGCTCAGCTCAGCTGCAGCTTCACGAGGCGGGCGTAGGGGCCGTCGGCGGCGAGGAGGGCGTCGTGGGTGCCCTGCTCCACCACGCGGCCATCCTCGACCACGAGGATGCGGTCTGCGGCCCGCACGGTAGACAAGCGGTGCGCGATGATGAGCACGGTGCGCCCGCGGCTGAAATCGTTCAGCGCCTGCTGCACGCGGGATTCGCTCTCGGCATCGAGGGCGGAAGTGGCTTCGTCCAGCAACAGGATCGGTGCGCCGCGCAGGATGGCGCGGGCAAGCGCAATGCGCTGGCGCTGGCCACCGGAGAGGTTGCGTCCCATCTCGCCCGCCGGGGTCTGGTAGCCCTGCGGCAGGGCCATGATGAACTCGTGCGCAAAGGCGGCGCGGGCGGCAACTTCGATCTCCGCCTTGGTGGCACCGAGACGGCCGAGCGCGATATTGGCCTGAACCGTATCGTCGAACAGGGCCGAATCCTGCGCCACGAGGCCCATGTTCGCGCGCAGGCTGTCGCCGGTCATGGCGCGGACGTCCTGACCATCAACACTGACCGTGCCGCCGGACGGGTCGTAGAGGCGCAGGAGCAGGTTGAAGATGGTGGACTTGCCAGCGCCGGACGGGCCGACAATCGCCACGGTCTCGCCGGGCGCTGCCTGAAAGGTCAGCCCTTTGAGGGCGGGCGTGCCATCCGGATAGGAGAATGAGACGTCGTCGAAGGCCACCCGGCCCGAGACGCGCCCGAAGCGCCCTGCCCCTGGCCGGTCGTCCATGATGCGCTTGGCTTCGATGATCTCGAACACACGGTCAGCAGCGGCGCCGCCTTCCTGCGCGACCGAGTTCAGCGTGCCCAGCGCCCGGATCTCAGGCGAGGCCACGCCGAGCGCCGTGACAAAGCCGAGCAGGTCGCCAAGGGTCATGTGGCCGGACGAAATCCGCCAGGCGGCAAAGCCGAGAATGCCAGCCAGCGCCACGCCGCCCGCGATTTCGAGGATCGGATCGACGGCGGCCCGGTCGGCCAGCACTTTCAGGAACAGGCGCGAGCGTTCGGCAAAGCCGTTGCGGGCGCGGCCCTTCTGGTAGGATTCGAGGCCATAGGCCTTGATCACGCGAGCGGCCTGGAAGCCTTCCGAGAGGAGCGACGTCATCTCGCCGACCTGGGACTGGGCCCGGCGCGAGCGCTTGCGCACCCGGTTGCCGAGGCTGATCACGGGCGCGATGGCGATGGGATAGGCGGCCAGCATGACCAGCGTCATCTGCCAGTCGATCCAGATCATGGCGCCGATACTGCCCAGCGTGGTGATCGAGCTTTTGGTGAAATTGTTGGCGAAGCGCAGCGCCGCGTCGCGGATGGCGTTCACGTCATTGACGAACCGCGAGACGAAGCCGCCCGAGGCATCGCCCGCAAGGCGCGCGAAATCGCCGTCGATCAGCACTTCGAACTCGTGCGTCTGCATGGTCACCAGACCACGCTGGACGCCGGTATTGTTCATCAGCGTCATGAGATAGAGCGTCAGTGAGCGGGCCGCCGTGAGGGCGACAATCGCGGCGCAGATATGCACGATCCAGCTTGTGTCAGAGTTGCCGTTCTCACCGAAGGCGAGGTTCAGCCGGTCGAACATGGTCTTGACCACGACCGAATAGCCGACCGCACAGGCCGACGTGACCACGGCCATCAGGGTGCCGCCGACGAACCAGCCGAGGTGCGGCCTGAAATAGGTCGCGAAGAGTTTCCGCAAGCTCCCCCGCCGCGCCTTCGGATGAGCAAGCTCAGACGTGATGGTGGTTCCCCGTCAGCGGGTCCAGCAGCTTGTGGGCGTGCAGGATGAAGTAACGCATCTCGGCATTGTCCACCGTGCGGTGCGCAGCGGATTTCCAGGCATCATACGCTTCCTTGTAGTTCGGGAAAGCGCCAACAAAATCGACCCTGGACAGGTCTTCGAACTCGACATCGGTCACGTCCTTCAGCTCACCGCCAATGACGATGTGCAGCAATTGCCGCTGGCTATTCGGGGCGTCGCCCATTTTCTTCTGCTCCGTGATTGCGGCGGCCGGGGCCGCCCTTTCCTGTGGGTCAGGTATACCCACAAATCCTGTCCTGCGCACTAACAGAGGGTGAAGTTCCGCGCCAGCCGCGATGACACTGCGCTGGACCGGAACAGTCTGGTTGAACACGAAAGGCTCGCCCGTGTGGGTTGTGACCACTCCGCCTGCCTGTTCGACAAGCACCGTACCGGCGGCAAGGTCCCAGTCGGACTTGTGGGTCAGCGTGACGGTTGCGTCCCACTCTCCGGTGGCAACCAGGGCCATGCGCAGCAGGGTCGAGTTCGGTTTCGGACGGGCCAGCGTGACGGTGGGCCAGGGCTCCGGCCAGCGCGGGCTGGTGACCATTTCCTCGTTCGTGATGAGGCGGCATCCGGTCTCGGCGGCGCAGGTCGAGACGCGGACGGCCTGCCCGTTCAGGAACGCACCGCCGCCGGTCCAGGCTTCGTAGAACCGGTCCTGTCGCGGGGCGTAGAGCACACCGGCCACGGCCCGGCCTTCCTCGATCACGGCAAGGGCGACGCACCAGTTCGGATCGTCGCGCATGAAGGCGCGGGTGCCGTCAATCGGGTCGACCACCCAGCAGCGCTGTTTGCGGCGGGCATCGAGGCTGTCGATCGTCTCTTCCGACAGCCAGCCATATTCCGGGCGCACCGTCTGGAGGCGCGCGGCGCAGAGGCGGTTCACTTCGATATCGGCTTCGGTGACGGGACTGCCGCCGGTCTTGTGCCAGACGCGGTTTTCCTGTCCGCCGCGCTGGTAGGTGACGGCCAGCTGCCCGGCTTCGCGGGCGAGCGCCCGCAGTGTGTCCATGTCTTCGAGGAGCGTGCGCTCAGCTGCCCGCAAGGCTCATGCCCTCCACGAGGATGCTCGGCGCATCGCGCGTGCCGCGGAATTCAAGGTCGGACGCCGGAACAAGACGCGCGAACATGGATGGCAGGTCCCCGGCAATCGTGACTTCGGAAACCGGATAGGCGACCTCGCCGTTCTCGAACCAGAAGCCAGCCACGCCGACCGAATAGTCGCCCGTGTTCGGATTGATCGAGGGACCGAACATGTCGGTGACCAGCAGGCCCTTACCCACGTCCGCCATCAGTTCCTGCGGCGTCTTCTCGCCGGGGCGGAGATAGATGTTCGAGGTCGTCACGCCGGGCGGATCGCCAAAGCCGAGGGCGGAGAAGCCGTTTGGCTGCAGCCCCAGCTGGCGCGCAGCGGTCGTGTTGAGCAGCCAGGCCGTCAGGCGGCCATCCTCGATCAGGTGCGTCTCGCGAACCGGCAGGCCCTCGCCGTCATGATTGCGCGAGCCCATGCCGAACGGCCGGAACGGGTCGTCGGTGATGTAGATGCCTTTGGCGAAGACCTGATCGCCCATGTTTTCCTTCAGGAAGGAAACACCGCGCGCGATGGACGGACCGGAAATCGCGCTCAGCAGCGCGCCGACGAGGCTGGCCGAGACGCGGCGGTCATAGATCACAGCAGCCTTGCGGGTGCCGAGCTTGCGGGCGCCGAGGCGGGCAATGGTGCGGTCGCCAGCGGTTTTGCCGATCTCCTCGGGCGACGGCATGTTCTTGAGGAAGCGGACCGACCAGGAATCATAGTCCCGCTCCATCTTGCCGTCTTTCTCGGCGACGGCGGAAAGGCCGAG
Organism: Hyphomonadaceae bacterium BRH_c29; assembly: GCA_000961695.1. Classification (GTDB taxonomy): domain Bacteria; phylum Pseudomonadota; class Alphaproteobacteria; order Caulobacterales; family Hyphomonadaceae; genus Hyphomonas. The sequence goes on along the minus strand of LADW01000026.1, from coordinate 5,314 downwards.
GCTGGTGGAGCAGCCGGTCTTGTAGGCCGCAAAGCCGTTGGAGGCGGCCACCCAGCGGCGGGAGCGGTTCCACGACGCGCCACACCCGGCGACCGTCTTGATGCCCGGTACGGCCAGCGCAGCAGCCTCAGCGGCCAGGGCATTGTCTTCCAGCGTCTGCGCGGCCAGTTCAGGCTCTCCGCTGAGGTCCATGTCGAGATCGCCGGTGGCGAGCATCGAGGCGTCCGGCAGGCCGCAATATTTGTCTTCCGGCACGGCTTTCGCCATCGCGACGCAGCGCTCTGCCAGCAATTTCAGCCCGTCAGCCGACAGGTCTGCGCTGGAGACGTGGGCCTGCCGCTTGCCATAGAAACAGCGGAGCGCCACCGAAACGCTTTCCTCGCGCTCGATGCTTTCCAGCTTGCCGTCCCGTACGGAGACGCCAACGCCATCTGCTTCGCCAATGCGGGCGTCTGCCGCGTCTGCACCTGCCTTGCGGCATTGCTCTAATAGTCCGGCCAGAAGATCGGCCGGCGGAATCCTGAAATCAGCCATTTGCGCTAGATGGCCCGGCCCTGCCGACGGTGCAACACCTGCTTTCAGACCGCGCCCTGCCAGAGCAGCAGGCAGGCCACGATCAGCATGGGAATCCATGTCAGCAGCGTGCCCAGCGCCCGGGCCGGCATGATTGCCGCGGACAGGCCGACGGCGTGCATCAGCCGGCCCAGCGTGAAGGTGGCGCCAAGGGCATGAACGGTCCAGACCGCGCTGCCGAGCGAGGCCGTCATGAACAGGCCGACCAGAAAGACCGGGATATATTCGCTGGCATTGCCGTGGGTGCGGATCCGCAGGTTCAGGTCTTCATTGCCGCCATCGCCGGTCGAGACCTGGGCCGCACGCCGTCGCCCGACCACGCGGATCGCCAGCAAGACCAGCAGGATCATGTTCACGCCAACATAGATTGCGGCGGTTTCTGTCGAATTCATTGGTATTTCTCCCCAAATAAAAGGCCGCCAGCGTTCCCGCCAGCGGCCGTTTCGTCCCCCGTCAGGTCACTTAGTCGTCGCGGCGCGCGTCCGGCAGACGGTCGTTGATGTCGTCCCGGATGTCGAGCAGCGTCACGATCAGGCCGCAGACCAGGCTGGCAGCGATCCAGCCACCCAGCGTGAACACGGCGAAATCGGCGATTTGCGCCATGGTGCCCGACAGGCCCACAAGCTCATGGGTGAATTCACCCTTGTTGTAGATGCCCAGCGCGATCCCGGACACGATGGCGGCGATATAGGCCACGTAGATCATCGTACGGAAGCTGTTGATAATAAAGAACTTCATGGTCTTCCCCTTTCTGGAGCAACACAGAATCTAGGCGGATTAACCGCGTTCGTCACGCAAATACTCGTGACAAACGAACCCGACCCCCGCCACTTGGTGCAGAATTGCACCATCCTGCCAGCTTACTCGTCCGATACGTCAGACAGATTACATGCTTCCATATCCTGTTCGGCATGGAAAAATTCGAGTTTCTCGGCATCCGAGAGGCTGAGAATATACGTCCCGACCGGCTGCTTTTCCCGGGCAATGGCCACAACGGAACGCTTGAACAGGTCCGGGCTGAGCCTGGCTTCCATTGCATCGACGATACAGGCGCAGGTGTCCGGCACCTCGCCCTCGGCGATGCAGGTTTCGACCAGCTGGGCATGGCCATCTTTGACCTCGCCGCCGCAACCGGCCAGCGTACCGGCCGCCACCAGGCCGGCCAGAATGATCGCACGCATCGGTTTCTCCCTCACCGCGCTAACCCTCGGAGCGAAGCATGAAATCCGCACCGGGGGAAGCACCCCTCACCGGACGGACTATTCGCGTTGCAGGATCTTGTCGACCTGGATGCCCTTGCCGAAGTCGCGGAGGAAGTCTTCTTTCACCTTCAGGCGGTCATAGTCTTCGCCGACCCAGTCGAGGAACGGCTTCCACGCCGCCTCCGGACGGCCGGCATTGAAATCGGCATAGGCCTGGAAGAACGCGTCCAGCATGCCGGTCTTGCCGTGCTTTATGTGCAGGTATTTCAGCGACAGCTGCTCGGTTGCCTCGCGGAACGGCACTTTCTCTTTCAGCAGCTTGTACAGCACGGCCATCAGGCCTGCCCGGTCTGCGCCGGACTTGCAGTGTATCAGGGCCGGATATTCAATCGAGTCGAACAGGTCGCGCGCGGCGAAGATCGCCTCGCGGGTCGGCGTGTCGCGGGAGAAGACCTGGAAGTCGATCAGCGCGATGCCGGCCTTTTCGCAGGCCTCTTTCTCCAGAAGGTAATAGCCCTTGGTGCTCTCGCCGCGCAGGTTGAGGATGGTCTTCAGGCCCAGTTCGCGGGCATATTTCAGCACTTTGGCGGGCGAGGGCTGGTTCGAGCGCCACATGCCCGGTCCGAATTCGTGCAGGTTCTGATAGATCGCGCGCAGGAAGCCGTGATCCTGCCAGACCATTTCCCGCCTTGCCCGCGCCCGGCCCTCACGCGTGGTGAGGTCGGCGGCGACGTGCTTGCGTTTCACGCGCATGGGTTTGGGGGTCAGCTTCACCATGAAGACCCGCGATTAGCCTCAGGTCTGGTTTCCATCAAGCGTCTGCCCGCAGGAAATTCTAAACCGGGCGGTAACACTCTTTCACGATTATGGCCTGAATTGCTGGCCCCACTCTGGAGTGCGCCATGCCTGCCAAAAAACCCATTCGCTTCGCCTTTGCGGCCCTTCTGGCCGCTGGGGGCGCAGCATTTGCGGCCCAGGCAGACACGTCCAGACCCGGCCAGATCGGCCTTCAGCCCGCCAGCGTGGACATGGAAATCGCCCCCGGACAGGCCGTCCGCAAGGTCGTGACCATCGCAAACCTGGACCGCACGCGGCCTGTTTCGGTCTCGCTCAGCCTGGGTGACTGGGCTTTTGACGCCGCTGGCGCGCCCGCTTTCATCTCGGTGGAGGAAACTGATTCCTCCGCAACAGGCTGGGCACGCTTCGGCGCCTCGACCGTCTCGCTGGCGCCCGGCCAGTCGAAACAGGTCGTGGTTCAGTTTGCGGCGCCGGAAAAGCTCACCCGTTCCGGCGACTATCGGTTCGCCCTGCTCGCCTCGACCGTTCTGAAAGATGCGTCCGGCAGCTGGAAGAAGCACCAGACCGCTTCGCTGTTCAGCCTCGCCGCTGGCAAAGCGAAATCCCGCCCGTTCATTTCCGGCAGCCGCCTGACTGTCGCGGCAGACGGCAAGCCCGCCATCGGGCTGGACCTGACCAATCGCGGCAATTCCCATGCGCGCCTTGAAGGTGTGATCGAAATCCTCGGCGAGGGCGATGCGTTGCAGACCGTGGCGATCCGCAATCTGATCGTGCCGGAACGCGGCACCCGCAGCGTTCTGGTTCCGCTGGTAGACGCCCTGCCCGTTAATCCGGAAATCAGTGTCCGCCTCACCAATGTCTTCGCGCCGCAACGCGATGACGAGACTGAGGCGCTTCAGCTCCACCGCGTGAAGCTGGACTCCGAGGTCGCCGAACTCAGCATTCCGGTCGGCGGCCTGAACTGAACGTCCCTCCCTCAGAAATAAAATTCACCCGCGCTGCATCCAAACGCGTCGCTCAGGGCATCTGACAATCAAACAGCGGCACTTCCGCCGCAGGATTTGAAAGAAGGAGCCTTCGGATGGACGAATCAATTGTGGTCCCAACAGTGCTGTTTGGGTCGATCGTCGGGATTGTTTGGCTGGTCAGCCACTTCAATTTCAAGAAACGCAGCACGGTCCACGAGACACTGCGCCATGCCATCGATCAGGGACAGGTCCTGTCTGATGACATGATGGTGCGCCTGTCGCTGGCGAATGATCCGGTCCGGGCCGACCTGCGCCGCGGTGTTCTGTTCATCGCCGCCGGTCTTGCCTTCGGCTTCCTTGGCACGATGGTCGGCATGGAAGAGGGTGAAGCCATTCGCCCGATGCTCGGTGTGGCCGCCTTCCCGGTCTTCCTGGGGCTTGCCTATCTTGGCCTTTGGGCGTCGGCTCGCCATGAACGGAAAGCCTGATCTCTTTCTGGTCACGGACAAAGGACGCGACATGCGCACGGATCCAGACCTGGCTGCGGAAGCAGCACGCGGCAGCGAGGCGGCTTTTGCCGAACTCGTCCGCCGCCACCAGGGCCGGGTCCGGGGCATGGCCCGCCGCCTGACCGGCTCTGCCAGCGCAGGCGACGACATTGCCCAGATGACGTTCCTCACGGCCTGGCAAAAGATCGGCACCTATGCCGGCGGCACGTTCAGCGCCTGGATCTGTGCCATCTGCTGGCGGGAATTCCTGCAGGTGCGCCGCAGGACGCGGCCAGAGATCGAGTTCGACGAGACGGCGGAGATCATCCCGTTCGAGCGCCCCAGTGACCAGCAGGACGACCGGATGGATCTCAGCCGGGCCCTGGAAACCCTCAGCGAGGCCCAACGTGTCTGCGTCGTGATGTGCGTCGCAGCGGGCCTCTCCCACCGCGAAGCGGCCGAAGCCATCGGTTGGCCGCTTGGCACAGTCAAATCCCATGTGTTGCGAGGCGTCGAAGCCCTCCGCAAACACCTTGCGAAGCCCAAAGTGGCGTGATGGAGTAGAAACATGCGTGACGATGAAACCTTCCAGGACCTGACCCGCCTGTTCGCGGCAGAAGATCGCGCGCTGGAGGCGAAGTCCTTCGTGGACGATGTGATGGGCAAGGTCCGCCGCCGGAAGATGGTGCGCAGAGTGTTCCTGCTCGCCGCTGGCGGGGCTGGCGCCCTTCTGGCCGCGCTTCAGGTGCCGAACCTTCTGGGTGACTGGATTCTGCTCGACGGCAGTGTGGACACGACCATCCTCTCGGCCATTTCCTCGGCCCAGCAACAGGCCGGCCTGCTGGCCAGCGCCAACCCGATCTGGCTCGCCATCGCAGGCGTTGTCGGCGTGACCGTCGCAGCCGTGACGACGATGGAACGGACCTGAGCCAGCAGCGCGCGTCAGATCATCCTTCGACTTCGCTCAGGATGAGTACCGTTTTTGCCGCATTCCCGTAGCGCTCATGCTGAGTATCCGTGTTGGTCAATTCGGTTTTGGGGTCCATTTTCGATTGTCGCGGATGAGTGCGTTTGCGAGGACGATGAGCTTTCGCATGACGGCGGTGAGGGCGAGTTTGGGCGGCTTTCCGCGGGCGGTCAGGCTTTTATAGGTCTGGTTGAGGTCGGGGTTGAACCGGGCGGCAGCGAGCGCTGGCATGTAGAGCGCGCGCCGGACATGTGCGCGGCCGCCCTGCACGAACGCCCTGCCGGTCCATTTGCCTGACTGGCGGGTTCGCGGCGCGGT
>LADW01000065.1 GCA_000961695.1 Hyphomonadaceae bacterium BRH_c29 | reverse complement strand
AGACCAGCCCGCCGCAGCCGAGGCCGCCGCCTCGCGCCTCTCTCCTCACCTCGCCTTCGGAACGGTCTCGGTCCGCGAAGCCTGGCAGGCGGCCGCCCGTGCGCGCGCCGCTTATGAGCAGGATGGCGATACGACGTTCGCTGCCTCGCTCGCCAGCTTCCTGGATCGCCTCGAATGGCGCAGCCGGTCGATCCAGTCGCTGGAAGACCGCCCCCTTCCCCAGCAGGGCAGCGGCGAGACCATCCGCCCGGAGCCCGCCGCCGATGATCCGCGCCTCGAAGCCTGGATCCAGGGCCGGACCGGATTTCCCATCATTGATGCCAGCATGCGTTCTTTAAGAGAGACCGGCTGGCTGAACTTTCCCATGCGCGCCATGCTGATCGGCTTTGCGACGCATCATCTCTGGATGGATTGGCGCCGCCCGGCCGAGCGGCTGGCCGCCCTGTTCACCGATTTCGAGCCGGGCATCCATTATCCCCAGGCCCTGCTCCAGTCTGCCGTCAAAGGATCTGAGGCGCCGCGTATCCGCAACCCGGTCAGGCTATCGCTTGAAGTTGACCCGGACGGGGCATTCATCCGCCGCTGGGTGCCGGAACTGGCCGCCTTGTCGGACAATTCCCTTCACGCCCCATGGGAGGCGCCGAAGGCGGAGCTTGCCCGGGCAGGCGTGATCTTCGGTCAGACCTATCCGATGCGGATGGTGGATCATGTCGCCGCCGCGCGCGAAGCGCGGGACCGGATTGCCAGCGTGCGCCATCCGAACCGGCCCTATCCCCAACCGGCAAAACGCCCTGACACAAAGCAGGCCGACCTGCCTTTCCGGAGTGCCCGGCCCAACCCGGACCGCCGGGCCCGGACCCATCCGGTCCAGTTGAGTTTCGATCTCGGCACACCCGGCAATGGGCCGGAAGCCCGCGCCATCCAAGGGCGCGCGGCGAATGCATGAGGCGGAACGGAGCCGCCTGGCCCGGATTCCCCGGAAACTTTCGTCAAAAACGGCATGAATGGCCCTTGCACGCGGCCCAAATTACGCCATATCGAAAAACAACAAAGAAAAGTGCCTTGTATTTCTTAGATATTATTGTTTTTCGATAATTTGGTATTGATTTTCGATAAGGACTTTCCTATCTTGAGGATGTCGGCGGCGGGATGGTCCCGCCAGGACAGAAACCCAAGAAGGAAATTCGAAAATGACCCCCCGCGCCCGTCAGTATGACCACGAGATCGCAGCGACTGCCGCACCGATGGCACGCGCCATCTTCACCGGCAGCGAAACGCTGCTGTCCCGCCCGGCAAATGATGTGGCCGAACGGGATCGTCCGAACCTTCTGGTCAACCGCCGCCGCCGCGCCCTGCGCCGGGACGCGCGATAAGCCGCCCGGACGGCGCTGCCCTTAAAGGCCATTCCCCCCTGATGGCTCGCAGCGCCGTCCACCTCCCCTCCCATTAAAACTCTCAAGCCCCCAAGAAGGACTCATCCCATGATCCGCCCAATCCTCGCCGCAGCCGCTTTTTCCGTCGCCGTCATGCCGGCTTTCGCCGCCAGCTCCGACAAGTTCGACATGAAAGTGGACGTGGACCGCGCCGCCCTCACCACCATCGAAGGTGCCGAAGTGCAGTTCACCAAACTCCAGAATGATGTTCACGAGCGCTGCGTCGTTGAATCCAAGGAATGGCGCCTTGCCTCCAGCTACGCCGTCAATTTCTGCGACAGCCGCACGCTGAAAAGCGCCGTGACCGCCATCAACGACCCGAACCTGACAGCAGTCTACGAGACCTCGCTCTCGAAATAAGATCCGCTGACCTATTCGCGGGGCGCGCCTGCCTCTCTCCCTGACCGGCGTTCCGCGATTCCCGCCGCCCTGTCCCCTCCAAGGCAGGGCGGCATTTTTGCGCCCCTGTCAGTCAGATCAGGCGGCTGTGGTGCGGTAATCCTTGGCGCGCAGCACGTTCGACAAGCGGAACAGGGCGGGCACGAAGCTGCCCTCGTCTTCCCGCTCGAACATGGCGACGCAACTGGTCGGAAATTTCTCCGACAGGCGCTGGGAGGCGTAGTGATCAAGACTGCCAGCCTCACGCAGCAGGCCAAGCGCAAAATCATGAATTCCGGGATTGTGTCCGATCACCATCAAGGTCCCGGCCCCGTCATTGTTCTTCACAGCCTCTGACAATCCGCGCAGGCCGCACAGATAGAGCGACTCCATCGGGCGGACTTTCTCGCCTTCGAACACTTTGGCCGCTTCCGAACAGGTTTCGCGCGCGCGCCGCGCCGTCGAGACGAGAATCCGTTCCGGGCTCCAACCCAGCGTGACAATCTCCTCGGCAATGCGCGTGGCATCGCTATGCCCCTGATCGGTCAGCGCGCGGCCAAAATCGTCAATCCCTTCGGCGAAGGGTTCGGTCTTGGCATGACGCATCAGGATCAGGCGCTTCATTGGCAGGTCCGGAGATTAGAAATTCTGATCGACGCCTTCAGGCACCGCGCATTGGCTCTGACTCTCTTAGGCACCATTTTCGCCCTCGAAATCAAGTCACAGGAGACGGATAAGATGAGCTTGCTGATCGGCGACACAGCGCCCGACTTTGAAGCGGATACAACAGAAGGCCGCATCCGGTTCCATGAATGGGCAGGCGATGACTGGGTGGTTTTCTTTTCCCACCCGGCTGACTTCACCCCGGTGTGCACGACCGAGCTCGGTTATACAGCTCGCCTGAAGGGTGAATTCGCCCGGCGCGGGGCCAAGGCGCTCGTCATTTCGGTCGACACGGTGGAAGACCACAAGCGCTGGATCGCCGACATCGAAGAGACGCAAGGCGCCCATGTCGAGTTCCCGATCATCGCCGACCCGGCCCGCAAAGTGGCGACGCTGTACAACATGATCCACCCGAACGCGGACCCGAAAGTGACCGTGCGCGCGGTCTATGTGATCGACCCGAACAAGAAGATCCGCGCTTCCATCATCTACCCACCGAGCGCCGGCCGGAACTTTGACGAAGTGCTGCGCCTGATCGACAGCCTGCAACTGACTGACGGCCACAAGGTGGCGACGCCCGTGAACTGGACCGACGGCGAAGACGTCATCATCGTGCCGTCCCTGACCGACCCGGACGAGATCGCCCGCCTCTTCCCCAAAGGCCACACGGTCATAAAGCCCTACCTACGTTTCACCCCCCAACCGAACAAATAGGCAAACAAAAAGGCGGCCCGCGGGCCGCCTTTTCAAATCTTCCGGATGCGGATGGTGCTAGAGCGCGACTTCCAGCTTGCCGTTCACCAGGGCCGAATAGTCGTTCACCAGCGCTTCGGAGATCTGGCCAGGCTTGTAGATGTGGGCGCCGATTTCGGCGACCGGGGTGATCTCTGCGGCCGATCCGGTGATGAAGCACTCGGAGAAGGTCGGCAGTTCGTCCGGCATGATGGCCCGTTCGATGACTTCGATCTGGCGCTCACGGGCCAGCTTGATCGTCGTCTGGCGGGTCAGGCCGTTCAGGAAGCAATCCGGCGTCGGCGTGTGCAGCGCGCCGTCACGGACGAAGAAGATGTTCGCGCCGGTCGCCTCAGCCACCTGGCCGCGATAGTCCAGCATCAGCGCGTCGGCATAGCCTTCACGCTCGGCCGCATGCTTGGAAAGCGTGCAGATCATGTAGAGACCAGCTGCCTTTGCGTGGCAGGGCGCGGTGTCCGGTGCCGGGCGGCGCCACTGGGCATGCGTCATGCGGATGCCCTTCATCTTGTCGGCAAAATAATCGCCCCAGTGCCAGACGGCGACCGCCAGGTGGATCGTGTTCTGCTGGGCAGACACGCCCATCATTTCAGACCCGCGCCAGGCGATGGCCCGGACATAGGCGCTGTCGAGGCCGGACTTTGCCAGCGCTTCGCGTTTGGCTTCTTCCAGCTGTTCGACACTGAACGGGATTTCGAACCCCATGATCTTTGCCGAATTGTGCAGGCGCTTGGAGTGATCGAGCGAACGGAAGATTTTTCCATTATAGGCCCGCTCGCCTTCAAATACGGACGAGGCATAGTGCAAAGCATGCGTCAGTACGTGGATCTTGGTATCGCGCCACGGCACGAATTCCCCATCCATCCAGATGTAGCCATCACGGTCGTCGTATGCTGTTGCCGGAATTGCGGCCATGTCTCTCAGCGCTCCTCGCTTGCACTTATCTGCTTTTCGCGTTCATTTCACCGGATGGCCCCTGACGTCAACCTGAACCGCCCGTTTGACCCCCGCCTGTTCCTTATGGATCAGGAGCTTGATCGCGGCGTCGGCCTGCTTCTGGCAGGAGCTTCCGAGCTCACCAGAGCCGCCGAAGCTGCCCGGCGCAAGGCTGGGTTAAGCAAGCCAGAGATGCAAATTCTCATGACCATACGCTACTGGCCCGGCCAGACCGTGTCGGAATTGCGGGAATCCCTCGGCATGACCGTGCCGACTTTCGCCCGCATTCTCGGCCAGCTGGATCAGCGCAGCCTGATCGAAAAGCAGGTTGGCACACAGGATGCCCGCCAGCGCAAACTGACTTTGTCGGATGTCGGCACGACCCTCACCACCCAGCTCGCCATTGTTCTGCGTGAACGCCTGCGCCTCGCCTATCGCAGCGCCGGACCGGACGCGGTGGACGGCAATCGCCGCGTGCTCGACGCCCTGGTGCGCTGATGGCAGAGGCCGCCCATGTCCTTGTCGTCGATGATGACGACCGTATCCGCGACCTGCTGAAGCGCTTTCTCGGCCGGGAAGGCTACCGCGTCACAGCCGCGCAGGATGCAGATTCTGCCCGCCGCCTGATGGGAACCATGGCGTTCGACCTCGCCATCCTCGACGTGATGATGCCGGGCGAGGACGGCCTCTCTCTTCTGTCCGGCATACGCCAGGGTGCTTCGCGAGAGACGCCGGTCCTGCTGCTGACTGCGCGCGGCGAAGCGGGCGACCGGATCGCGGGGCTGAAGCGCGGCGCGGATGACTACCTCGCCAAACCGTTCGAGCCGGAAGAACTGGCGCTGCGTTGCGCCGCCATCCTGCGCCGGTCTCACAAGGAGACGCCGCCGGACGAAGTCGAAATGTCGGGCCTTGTCTTCAATGCCGCGCGCGGAGAACTGAAATCGGGAGACGAGCGCGTCCGCCTGACCGACGCCGAATTGCAACTGCTCACCGCGCTTGCGGCCCGGCCGGGCGAGCCGATCAGCCGTGAGGACCTGGCGCAGATCACATCTGCCGGCATGGAGCGCTCGGTCGATGTCCAGGTCACGCGCCTGCGCCGCAAGATCGAGCCGAACCCGAAAGAGCCCATCCATATTCAGACCGTGCGCGGTATCGGCTACCGCCTGATGCCGGACTGACGCGCCATGTTCCGACTGCGCGACATTACCCCTCGCGGCCTCTATGCCCGCAGCCTGCTCATGGTCGTGGTACCGGTCGTCCTGATCCTGACGGTGACGACCTGGTATTACTATGACAGCCACATCGCCGAGGTGAACCGCAAGCTCGGCCAGTCCATCGCGCGCGATGTCAGCGTCGTGCAGGACTATTGCGAGCGTCGGTCAGATTCGACCATCACCCGCGATATCATCGCGACCCGGCTGGACCTGACCTTCAGTTGCGACGCCCCGCATCAGGTGCCGGAGGCAGAGGGCTTCCTGGAAACCTTCTCCTATCGCAGCGTCTTGCGGCGAGAGTTGAGAACCCGCCTCGGCGTTCCGGTCGAGGTCGGCCTCAGCCCCAACGACTCGATGATCCACATCCGCTTCCCGGCAGCCAATCGCACAACCGAAGTGCTCATCGAGCGCAAACGCGCGGTCACGATCACGTCCCACTTTTTCATCGTCTGGGTCATTATCTTCAGCCTGATGATGGTCGCGCTGGCCGTCGCCTTCCTGAACCAGCAGGTTCGCTCCATCCTGCGCCTGACACAGGCCGCGCGCGCGTTCGGGCGGGGCCGCGACGTACCGGATTTCCGCCCCTCCGGCGCGAACGAAGTACGTGAAGCAGCTCGCGCTGTGCTCGACATGAAAAACCGGCTGACCGCGTTTGCAGACCAGCGCACCGCCATGCTGGCCGGTGTCAGCCACGACCTGCGCACCCCCCTCACCCGTCTGAAGCTCTCGCTCGCCCTGATGGACGAAACCGACGAGATCCGCGCCATGAAGGCGGATCTCGACGACATGGCCATGATGCTGGACGGCTATCTCGCCTTCGCGAGGGGCGAGGAAAGCGACGAGCCCGCTGAATTCGATGTCGCCTTCCTGGTGCGCGAGATCGTGGCCGGATTTGCCGAAACTGTGTCCGTATCCGGACCAGAGACGATCCTCATCAAAGGCCGGCGCCTCACCCTGAAGCGGGCGATTACCAACCTCCTCTCGAATGCCGTGAAGTTCGGTGACACAGTGAATGTGACGTTGATCGATGGGCCTCATGCCGCCGAAATCCATATCGACGATGACGGCCCCGGCATCCCCAGGGACCGCCATGAGGAAGCCTTCCGGCCATTCTCCCGGCTGGACGAAGCGCGCTCACAGAATGCTTCTGGAACCGGGCTCGGCCTGACGCTCGCCCGCGACACGGCAAGAGCGCATGGCGGGGACCTGCGCCTCACTGAAAGTGCGCTTGGCGGCTTGCGTGCGAGCCTCCGCTTGCCACATTGATACTCTCTCAATCTGTCCGCACTATTCCGTACTGACAGTCCCCCAGGTAGATATTCATGTCCGACAAGCCCGCCAAACTGATCGTCCGCAATGCCGAGACCCGAGACATTCCCGGCATAAGGGCAGTGTCGGAGCGGGTCTATGGTACCGGCATGGGCTATTCATCGAGCGAGATCCTCGGCCAGATCAACCGCTTCCAGGACGGCCAGTTCGTGGCGGAATACGAGGGCCGCATTGTCGGCTATTGCGCCACGTTCATGATCTCCAGCGACGTCGCGCTGAAGCCGCACACATGGATCGAGATCACCGGCGCAGGATTTGCCGCCCGGCACGATCCCGAAGGTGACATGCTGTATGGCATGGACGTCATGGTGCACCCGGATTATCGGCGGCTGCGCATCGGGGAACGTTTTTACCGTGTGCGGAGAGAACTCTGCCAGTGGCTGGAACTGAAAGGCATCGTCTTTGGCGGACGCATGCCCGGCTATGCCCGGCACACGAAGGAATACCCGGATCCAAAAGACTATGTCGAAGCCGTGCTTGAGCAGAAGCTCAAGGACCCGGTGATCAATTTCCAGCTGCGCCAGGGCTTCAAGCCCATCGGCGTCATGCGCAATTACCTGCTTGGCGATCTTCAGTCGAAGGATTGCGCCACGCACATGCTGTGGGAAAACCCGCTGGAGCAGGACAAGATCCAGGCCAAGCCAAGCCTCGGCGACACGTCCCTGCCCGAACGCGTCCGCGTGGCCACGGTCCAGTTCCAGATGCGCCGCATCAACTCCATCGACGAGTTCGAGCAGCAGGTCGAATATTTCACCGACATCGCATCGGACTACAAATCCGACTTTGTCGTGTTCCCGGAACTGTTCACGCTCCAGCTACTCTCGCTCGAGCACAAGCCACTCGGCCCGGTCGAGTCGATCGAGAAGATCAGCGAATACACGCCGCGCTATATTGCCTTCATGGAAAAGCTGGCCGTATCCTACAACGTCAACATCATCGGCGGCACGCATCCAAGCATGATGGCGAACGGGGACATCCTGAACATCTCCTATGTCTTCCTGCGAGACGGCTCGGTCCACACCCAGCAGAAGCTGCACCCGACGCCGTCGGAGCGGAGCTGGTGGAATATCAAGGGTGGCCAGGGCGCACTCGCGATCCAGACCGATTGCGGTCCGATTGGCGTGATGATCTGCTACGATTCCGAGTTTCCGGAACTTGCCCGTCACCTGGTGGACCAGGGCGCGCTGCTCCTGTTCGTGCCCTTCTGCACCGACGAGCGCCGGGGTTATCTGCGCGTGCGCTACTGCTGCCAGGCCCGCGCCGTCGAGAACCAGTGCTATGTCACGATGTCGGGCGTGGTCGGAAACCTGCCCAATGTCGAGAACATGGACATCCACTATGCCGAAAGCTGCATCCTGACGCCGTCGGACTTTCCGTTCTCCCGCGATGGCGTGGCCGCCGATACGGCCCCGAACACGGAAACGATTGCGCTGGCAGATCTCTCCCTCTCAGACCTTCTGACCGCCCGCCAGTCCGGCGCCGTTCAGAACCTGAAAGACCGCCGGTTCGATCTCTATTCCGTCAACTGGAAGAAGGATGCCTAGCCTGCCTGTTGCAGGCAGTGCCCGGGCTTTCTAGTATCCTCCCATCCCGTGGGAGGAGAAAGTCGCATGAACCGCATCCAAGCGACCGTTATGGCGGCGTTGCTGGCCATGCTCGCAGCCTGCGCAACGCCGGCACCTGAACGTCATGACGTCGCGGCGCAAACGTCCCCGCCGCGTGACCTTCTGGTCGAGCTTGGCGATGCCGAAGCCGCCGGAAACCGGGACGCCATGCTGGCGCTGGCAACCGAAATTCTCGCCGATCCCGCAACAGATGAAGCGCTCACCATCGACCTCGCTGACCTCATGGCTCGCCAAGGCGACCCTGCCGCTGCCCTCGCCGCCTACCAGACCGTCGCGGATGCCGAGTCCGCCAAGGCAGAGCCGGATTTCGCGCATCTGATCGATCTCGAAGCCCGCATGGCAGAGATTGCAGCCGGCGCGGGCCTGACCGAAATTGCCTCGGCCCATTCAGGCCGGGCTGCAGGCCAGATTGCGGATCATCTCGGCGCCGACCATCCCCGCATGGCCCCCCTGCTCGCCTTTGCGCGGGCAAACGGGCTCGATATGGCCCGCATCGCCAGCGCGAGCGGATTTGCCTCACTTGAGGCGATGGACCTTGCCTTCACCAACAGTGTCGAACGCGGGCGCGACACGGGCGCCGCCATGCCCGCAGGCCGCAGCCTCGCCCCCCGCGTCTTCGGGGAGGAGCCGGACTTCGACCTCATCAAGGTCTTCTACGGCACCGACCGGGCGCCCGAGCCGGGTGAGAAACTGCTGATCGACGGAAAGCCTGTCCTCGACGCGCGATCCTATTACGGCGCGACACGCGGCAAGCTGGAAACCGGCACCGTGGTCGTTTCCGTCCCGCGCAACCGCGCCCTTGGTGAGATCCCGAAACCAAGCATGCTGCGCTTCGACGTGCGGCCTGATCCTGCCCGGCATGTCATCGTCGGCGACATGAAAATTCATCCGGACGTAGCGGCCTTTGTGCGCGAAGTGAAACTGGAACTCGCCAAGTCAAAGCGCCGCGAAATCTTCCTTCTGGTTCATGGCTACAACACGACCTTCGACGCCGGTATCGAGCGCACGGCGCAATTGTCGGTCGATCTCGAAATCGATGGCGCCGCCGTGTTCTACGCCTGGCCGTCGGCGGGCAGCATGTTCAGCTACAAGGCGGACCGGTCCCAGATCACCGATCAGGCGACGCAGGACCTCGAAGACTTCCTCCTCATCCTGGCCGACCAGACAGGCGCCGACCGGATCAGCCTTGTCGCCCACTCCATGGGCAATGAATTCCTGACCAAGGCCCTCGAAAAAATGGCGAAGGACCGCCCGAACGAGACACTGTTCAACGAAGTCATCTTCGCCTCGCCGGATGTCGACGCGGACGATTTCATTGAGCGTGTCTCCGGCATCAGCGCCCTGGCGGATGACTTCACGCTCTATGCCAGCTCGAAAGATCGCGCGCTTCAGGCTTCGCGCCGTTTCAATGGCAGCGGCCGCCGCGCCGGGGAATCCGATGATCCGGTCCTGTTGCCCATCCTGAACACGATTGACACGTCAGCCGTCTCGGATGGCGGGCTGGGTCATTCGGACATTTTCGGCGGTGCCTTCACAGACTTTCAGGCCATCCTCTGGCTCAGCCTTGAGCCGGACAAACGCTGCCTGCTCGGACGCCGCGAAGAGGGCAATGCCGTGGCCTGGGTGCTCGGCAGCCCGCGCACCGAATTCTGCGGTCAGCAGGCCTTCTCCACCGCCATGACCACGATGCGCCGCGTCGGGCTGGAAGACTCCGCCCTTGTCCTCTCCGAACAGGCAGCGGAAGCGGAATCCACCGGAGACCCGCAAGCCCCCCTGTGGGAGTCCGCGCTGAAGATCGTTCAATGGCTGGATCTGGCCGGCCGCTTCATGCCGGCTGAGGCCGCCGCCTCTAACTAACCGCCCGGTGCGGATCGGAATGGCTCCACTCGGCCAGCAGGGTCCGCAAGGCGGCCACGAAGGCAATCGGCTGGTCCAGCATGACATGGTGATCGGCATGCGGGATCGAGATGAACGGCACCTGATAGCCAAGCAGCCCGCGCATGTATTCGCGCACATCGTCCGGCATCAGTGAGCTGTCCTCGCCGCGAATGATGGCGACGCGGCATCGCGCGGCCTTCAACATCTCCGCCGGGTCTCCGCCGGGATCGAAATGCGTCCAGATCGTCGGGTCGAATTTCCACGTCCAGCCGCCCTCGTCCGCCTTCTTCAGGCTCCAGCGCGCGATATAATCGACGGCGTAAAGGTTCTCGCAAAGCTGTGGCGGCGCGAGGCGGAAGCGGCCGAGCGCGGTGGCAAGGTCCGGATAGACGCGGTGCGGACGGCCCTTGCGGTCCGGCCCGCGATGTGGCCGCTCCGGCGGGTTCACCGGGCTGTCGACGATCACCATGCCATCGAACCGCTCGCCATATTTCGCGCCCGTCACCAGCGTGACGAAGCCGCCGAAAGAATGCGCAACGATGATCGGCTTGGTCGGGCCCTCGAACAGGCCCGCCGCCTCGGCCACGGCGACTTCCTCTTCCGCGAAGGTCGCCATGTCATAGGCATCGCGCATATCGCTGTCGCCCATGCCGGCGAAGGTGATCGCGGCGACATTGTAGTCTTCGGCAAAGTAAGGCGCGATGAAGTCCCACCAGTGGGCGTGGGCGCCATTGCCATGCACCAGCAGCAGACCGGGTGCCCCGCGCTTGCCCCAGCGCTGGTAGGTCACGTTGGCGCCCTTCACGATCACCGAGCCCGTCTCATAAGGGTGTGCAATCGCCTTGCGGAACCAGTCCGGTGATGGCGGCACGGCGCCTTTGAACTCGGCCAGCGGCCCGCCCTCGGACGGGATTTCCGGCGGCTGGTCTCTGACGATGCCCTTATTGTCTCCGCTCATGCCGCGCCTTCCCTGCTTTTCCGGAAGTCTGGAATGTGGCTGCGCGTCTGGCAAGTCCGGCCCCTAGGGCAGACCTCAGGGCCGGAACACGGCGCCCGCGTCTTCCAGCAGTTCATAAGAGACGTGATGCTTCAGTTTCTCGGTCAGTGCGTTCGCATCGCCCTGCAGCGCAACCGGGTCGATCATCTGCCCGAACGTCATCCGCATCGGCGCCCCGCGCTTGTTCAGCAGCTCATGGAACAGGGTGATGTCACGCAGCTCGCCGCTGAGATTGCAGAACAGGTAGTAGAGCCGCGAATTCCAGGCATCCAGGTTCAGCGGCAGGATCGGCGCGTTCTGTTTCCTTGCCAGGCCAATGACCGTGGAAAACCAGTCCTTCTCGATCAGCCGGTCGCCTTCCTTCCGCGCCAGGCGCCCTGACGGGAAGATCACAACGCACTTCTCCTCCGAGAACGCCTCCGCCGCCCGTTTCAGCGTTTCCCGCGTCTTGGCGGGTGAGCGTTTCTCAGCGACCCATTCGACGGGGATAATGACATCCTCGAATTTCGGATTGACCCGGATCGCGTCGGCATTGGCGAAGAAGATGATGTCCTGGCGCACCCGTTTCAGCAGGTCCCAGACTGCCACGCCGTCAGCCAGGCCGGTCGGGTGATTGGCGGCAATGATCAGCCGGCCTTCGCGCGGCATCCGCTCGATGCCTTCGACAGTCAGGTCAAAAGCGAGCTGGCGTGAGAGGCGGTCAAATGATTCGCGGCCATTCAGCTGAACGATCTCGTCGGCCATTGTCCGCGCCTTGCGATAGCCGAGCAGCGAATAAAGAACCGGGCGCAGGAGCGGCCAGGACGGGCTCGCCCGCAATTTCGGGCAGCGTTCCTCAATCAGCACATCCACAATATGCAGGTCATCCGGCGTCTCCATGTCCAGAAACGCCGATCGCTGTGGGACAAGCGGTTTTTTTTGTAACGACTCTTCGGTCATCCGCGCATTTCCTCCGGTAGATCAGCATAAGCGAAGCCTATCCCCCGTGGAAGCACCGCAATCAGGCTCTGAAAGCCGCAAAATCCGCCCCGAAACGCCCGGTCAGGCCAGCCGCAATTCGTTGAGTTTTCAACACTTCTGAAAGGAACGCTTTACTAAGCCGTAAGCTCAGCGTGGCAAAGTGAATGCACATCGCGGGTTGGTTAAGGACCGGCCACACAGGAAAGTCATCGGGGTAGATTCATGAAGGTACTTTGGGTTGAAGATCATGCGCCGGTGCGCGACATGCTGGCCATCGCCGCAGACAAGGCCGCGCGCTCGCGCGTGCAGGTGGATCTTGTCATGGCGCCAACGCTGATGGCGGCGGAATCGCGCCTGCGTCTTGAGCGCTTCGACCTTGTCGTGCTCGACCTTGGCCTGCCGGATTCGCTCGATCCTGACATGACCATCGCCCGCATCGCCAATATGGGCAAATACCGCATCGCCGTCGTCTCCTCGATGGACACACGCGACCAGGTCGTCGACTCCGCCCTGCGCTGCGGCGCCAATATCCACCCGAAAGCCGTGTTCAAGGCTGGCCTGCCTTTCAACCGCTTCATCCAGCGCCCGGATACGTTTGAAGACTTCCTGATGGACCTGATGCCGACCGCCGCCGGCGCTTCGACGCTTTCGGTCCGCGCGGCCTGATCCCTTTGGCTTGCCCTTCGGGGGCAGAGCTTGCTAAGCCGCTCGGAACATATTCCGGGCGGTTTTTCTTTGGCCGGCCTTAAACGGGAAACTGCCTCGGCATGGAATTCTTCACAACGTCACCCGTGACCTCCAGCCTGCTGCTGGCGAATGTCATCGCCAGCATGATCGGGTTCGGGGCCAGGGAATTCATCGATCAGAACTCGCTCTGGATCCGCCCGATCCGGGAACAGCATCAATGGCACCGCGTGCTCACCTCCGGGTTCCTGCACGTGAACGGCATGCACCTGTTCGTGAACATGCTGACCCTGTTCTACTTCGGCCCGCCGCTGGAACACGTCTTTGGCAGCACCGGGTTTGCGATCCTCTATTTCGGCGCGCTGCTTGGTGGCTCGCTCTGGGAAATCGTCGACAAGCACAACCAGCCGGACTATCGCGCCATCGGCGCCTCCGGGGCGATTTCCGGGCTGATGTCGGCAGTCGGCATCCTGTTCCCGTTTGCCACCATCTACCTGATGTTTGCCCTGCCGATCTGGGCAGGTCTCTACGCTGTGCTCTTCATCGTCATCAGCTTCATCTTTTCCCAGCGCCCCAACACGATGATCGCCCATGGCGCCCACCTTGGCGGCGCGGTCGCGGGCATTGTGCTGACTCTTCTGCTGAAGCCGGAAGCGTTCGGGCGGCTGATGGACCAGATCGCCCAGCGGTTCGGCTGAGGGCCATTGATGGCAAATGTGCTGCGCCAGTACCGGGAACGTGTGGAGGCTGGCCTCCTCAGCGACGATCCCATTCAGGCGGAAGCCGCCGCGCGCCTCGACGATCTCGCCCTGCGCCTCGCCAATCCGCCAAAGTCTGGCTGGTTGTCAAAGCCCGAGCCGGTGACCGGGCTCTACCTCTGGGGCGGGGTTGGCCGGGGCAAGTCCATGCTGATGGACCTCTTCTTCGAAGACGCCGCCCCGAAGGCTAAGCGCCGCGTGCACTTCCACGAATTCATGGCCGAAATCCAGGACCTGCTCGACACCTGGCGCAAGATGCCGGAGGCCGAGCGCCGCCGCTCGCCCTGGCGTGTCAAAAGCGCAGGCGATGACCCGATCCCGCCGGTTGCCAAACAGGTCGCTGCCGGGGCGCAACTGCTCTGCTTCGATGAGTTTCAGGTGACCCAGATTGCCGATGCGATGATCCTCGCGCGCCTGTTCGAACAGCTCTTCGCGCGCGGCATCACCATGGTGGCCACATCCAACCGCGAACCGGATGATCTCTACAAGGACGGCATCAACCGCCCCCTCTTCCTGCCTTTCATCAAACACCTGAAAGAGCGCTGCGACATCTTTCATCTCGCCTCCGAACGCGACTACCGGCTGGACCGTCTGATCGCTGCACCGATCTGGTACGCCCCGCTTGGCCCGGCTTCGGAAGCCTCGCTGGACGCAGTCTGGGCGCGGCTCACCTCCGGCGCGCAGGCCCAGCATGTCACGCTCACAGTGAAAGGCCGCAAACTGGACGTCAGCTGTGAAGCTGCCGGCGTCGCGCGCTTCACCTTCCAGGAGCTTTGCGCCCGCCCGCTCTATTCGCGTGACTATCTCACCATCGCAGCAAATTTTCACACGATCATCCTGTCCGGCATTCCCCTGCTCGGCCCGGAGAACCGCAACGAGGCCGCCCGTTTCGTCGCCCTGATCGATGCGCTCTATGAGGCGAAGATCAAGCTGGTCGCGAGTGCTGCGGCAGAACCCGAAGCCCTCTATCCGGAAGGCGATGGTGCGTTCGAATTTGAACGCACTTCCAGCCGGCTGCATGAAATGCGGTCAACGGATTATCTCGCCGAAGAACGGGTCCAGATCAGCGTGGACTGACACGCCGCCTTGGCTTGGCGTCCATGTCAGCGACCAGTTCTGATGCGACGGAGCGGAATACCTCCCCCATCACCCCGATCGGCTCTGCCAGCGGCGAACCGGCCCTCCAGACAAGGCTGACCCTGCGCCGGGCAAGCGTGTGCCGGATCGGACGCACAACTTGTCCCGGATCCCGCTGCGCTTCGAGCACGGCGTAGAGATTGGGCAGGATGGCCACCCCTGCCCCCATCGTCGCCATCTGACGCACGGCATCGAGCGAAGTGCCTTCATACTCGGTACTGACATGCGCGCCGGCCTCCTCCGCCAGACGCTGGATCAGAAGACTCAGGCGATGGCCGGGGCCGAGGCTCAGCAATTCCCGCCCCTTCAGCGCTTCGAGCTCAACCGGCCCGGTCTTGCTGGACAATTCATCTTCCTGCGCGGCGCAGACATAAAGCGTCTCCTCGAACAGTTCCATGGATGCCCCATTCGCATGGTCTTCCGCCGTGGTGATGATCATGTCGAGCCGGCCGTCGGCGAGGCGCTCGTCCAGATCCGCCGTGCGCGCCTCCCGCACGCTCATGCGAAGTTCCGGATACAGACGGTGGAGCTCCTTCACGGCGCTGGGCAACAGGTATGGCCCAATCGTGGACACGGTGCCGAGGCGATAGCGGCCTGCCACATCGCCTGCCGGGCGCTGGGCAAGCGCCTTCATGTCTTCCACCTGGGTCAGGACGATGCGTGCACGCCGCACGATCTCGTCGCCCAGCGGCGTCATGATCGCACCGTGGCGGCCACGCTCCACCAGAACGGCCCCCAACTGCTGCTCCGCCTCGGCAATCTGGGCAGACAGGCTCGGCTGCGACACGTTCAGCGCCTTGGCGGCCTCGTGAAACTTTCCGGCTTCTGCAACAGCAACCAGATACTGAAGCTGACGAAGTGTTGGCCGCATGCCCGCGCCTCCTGTTGAACTGTCCGGAGTATAGATAGTCTCAGGCTATCGAAACAAGAGATTTTTTATATTGGAACTATCTATAGGCACACGCCAGATTGCACTGTGAAGACCCGTGGAGTGACTTCTTTGCACGAACTGATCTCATCCATCCGAAGCGCCTGCCGCAGCTATAGCGAGGCAACACGCTCGTTCGTGGACCCGCCACGCTAGGCCTTCCCCGGCGCCCCACCGCGCCGCACTCTCCTCCCAAAATTTCATTGTTTCCTCCCAGCATCGAAAGGAGTTTCGCATGCCCCGCTTTGCCGCAGGCGTCGTTCGCTTCAAGAATTCCATCTATCCCCAGAAACAGGGCCTGTTCGAAGAACTCGCCAATGGCCAGTCGCCCGAGGCTCTGTTCATCACCTGCTCGGACTCCCGCATCGAGACGGCCATGATCACCCAGACCGAACCGGGCGAGTTGTTCATCTGCCGCAATGCCGGCAACATCGTCCCGCCGCACACGGAGCACACGGGCGGCATGACGGCCTCGATCGAATACGCCGTCGCGGTCCTGAAAGTGCCACACATCGTCATCTGCGGTCACACCGAGTGCGGTGCCATGAAGGGCGCCATGAACCCCGAGGGTCTCGACGGCCTCCCGCACGTCAAGAAATGGCTCGGCTATTCCAAGGCCGCCGTGGACATTGTCGACGGTATTGCCGCAGACGCCACCCCGGAAGAGCGCATGAAACTGCTGATCGAGCACAATGTCCTGCTCCAGCTTCAGCACCTGCGCACCCACCCGAGCGTGGCGACCGCCCTCGCCAAAGGCACGACCGAACTGCATGGCTGGGTCTATGACATCGGCGCCGGGGAAGTCGAAGCCTGGGACGAGGCCGAAGGCAAGTTCATTACCATCGACACCCGCTATGCGGACCAGATCCGCGAGCTTGCGGGCGACCATACCTGCGCCGCCTGATCCGGCGTCTGACACAACGGAGCATTCTGTATGTCCACCCCTCAAACTGCCGCGTCCACAGGGCGCGGCCCCTTCTTCGATCTCTCAAACCTGCGCGGTGACCTGTTCGGCGGCCTGACCGCCGGTATCGTCGCCCTGCCCCTCGCGCTCGCCTTTGGTGAAGCCTCCGGCGCTGGCCCGATTGCCGGCCTCTGGGGCGCCATCTTTGTCGGCTTCTTCGCGGCTCTTTTCGGCGGCACAGGCTCGCAGGTTTCCGGCCCGACAGGCCCGATGGTCGTTGTCTTTGCCGGTCTCTATGCGGCCCTTGGCGGCAGCCCGACGCTCGTCTTCGCAGCCGTTATCCTCGCCGGCGTGCTTCAGATCGGCCTCGGTTTCCTGAAGTTCGGCCAATATGTGAAGCTGGTGCCCTACCCGGTGATCTCCGGCTTCATGAGCGGCATCGGCGTGATCATCATCGCGCTCCAGCTCGCCCGCCTGTTCGGACACGAACCAGATGGCGGCGGCACCATCCCCGCTTTCACCGCCGTGCCGGAAGCCGTGCTGAACCCGAACCTCGTCGCCGTCGCGATTGCGGCGCTGACCCTGTTCATCGTGTTCACCTGGCCAAAGAAGCTTGCCGCCTACGTGCCCGGCCCGCTGGCCGCGCTCGTGGTCGGTACGCTGGTCAGCCTGGTCCTGCCGGGCGCGCCGATCCTGGGCGACATCCCGACCGGCCTGCCGCAATTCGTCGTGCCGGGCCTCAGCGCCGACACGGCCCTGATCGTGCTGGAAGCCGCCTTCATCCTGGCAGTCCTCGGCTCCATCGACAGCCTGCTGACCTCGCTGGTGGCCGACAACATGACCCGCACGCGGCATGATTCCGACAAGGAACTGGTTGGCCAGGGTATCGGTAACGCCGTCGCCGGCCTGTTCGGTGCCATCCCCGGCGCCGGTGCCACGATGCGGACCGTGATCAACATCCGCTCCGGTGGCCGCACACGCATCTCGGGCATGACGCACGCCATCGTGCTGCTCACCATCGTGCTCAGCCTCGGCCCGCTTGCCTCGCAGATCCCGCATGCCGTTCTGGCCGGTATCCTGGTGAAAGTCGGCTTCGACACGATCGACATGTCCTACCTCAAGCGTGCCCATAAAGGCCCGCGCTGGGATCTGGCGCTCATGGTGCTCGTGCTCGGCCTGACGGTCTTCGTCGACCTGATCACGGCTGTGGCGGTCGGTGTCGTGCTCGCCGCGCTGGCCTTCATCAAGAAGCTGGCCGACGACCAGATCGCCTCGGTGCAGCGTGAAGCTCCGCGCCAGTCCACGGAAGAAGAAGTCACGCTTCTCTCCCGCTGCGGCGGCCGGGTGATGTTGTTCGACTTCGGCGGCCCGCTCAGCTTCGGCGCAGCGGCCGACCTTGGCCACCATGTCCGCAGCCGGGCCGGTGGCAAGGTCGAGATCATCGTGCTGGACTTTGCCCGCGTGCCCTTCATCGACGTCTCCGCCGTGCGTGCGGTCGAGACGATCATCGAAGACGCCCATGACGCCGGCAAGGACGTCTACTTCACCGGCATGAGCGAGAAGGTCGAAGCCGTCCTCAACCGCTTTGCGGCCGATGCCGTGCCGGGCAGCCAGGACAAGCGCTTTGGCGAACGCCGCGACGCCCTGAACGCGGCCCTGTCCCGCCTAGACAAGAAGCCGGATCCTGTACCGGCCGCCTGACCAGGAAATACCCCCCGTTCCTGATCCTTCCCCCGCTCCTGACACTCTCCGGGAGCGGGGTTTTTTTTGCCCTTTTCGTCCCCACCGCTCCCCTTCCATACCCCTGCCGCAATTCCTATTTATACCCGAGCGCGATGATAATCATGCGCAGACCGGTACAAGACGCAGCCGCGGGACGGGGCTAAAAGGACCGGGAAATTCCAAATTGGAACCATTGCCTGAATTCAGGGATAGGTTCCGCAAGGAGGGAAGACGAATATGGCAAACAAGATTTCTGCCAGCGCCGGTGTGGCGCTCAGCCCGGAACAGGGCCTCAGCCGGTATCTCACCGAGATCCGCAAATTCCCCATGCTGGAAAAGAACGAAGAGTTCATGCTGGCCCGCGCCTGGCGCGATCAGGAAGACACCCAGGCCGCTGAAAAGATGGTCACGTCCCACCTGCGCCTCGTGGCCAAGATCGCCATGGGCTATCGCGGCTACGGCCTGCCGATGGCCGAAGTGATCTCCGAGGGCAATGTCGGCCTGATGCAGGCCGTGAAGAAATTCGACCCGGACAAGGGCTTCCGCCTCGCCACCTACGCGATGTGGTGGATCCGCGCCGCAATCCAGGAATACATCCTGCGCTCGTGGAGCCTGGTGAAGCTCGGCACCACGGCCGCGCAGAAAAAGCTGTTCTTCAACCTGCGCCGCCTGAAAGGCGAGATGAAAGCCCTCGACGAGGGCGATCTGCGCCCCGAACAGGCCCGCCTGATCGCCGAGAAGCTGAACGTCACCGAGGCCGAAGTGTTCTCGATGAACGGCCGCATGTCCGGCTCTGACGCCTCGCTCAACGTGCCCATGGGCACCGATGGCGACATGGAATGGCAGGACTGGCTGGCCGATGACGAGCCCGGCCAGGCCGAGGATTTCGCCAATCGCCAGGAATTCGATGCCCGGATGGACCTGCTCACCTCCGCCATGGAAGACCTGAACGAGCGCGAGCGCCACATCCTGACAGAGCGCCGCCTGACGGACGAACCGAAGACGCTGGAAGAGCTGTCGGAAGAGTACAACGTCTCCCGCGAGCGCATCCGCCAGATCGAGGTTCGCGCCTTCGAAAAACTGCAAAAAGCCATGAAACGCATGGCCAAGGATCAGGGCCTGCAAGCGGGGGCGTAATCCCCCCGCTGGTGGTCTGCGCCGCCTTTAAGTTTCTGATCTTTTTTGCTGGCCTCATCGCGGTCACCAACCGTTCTTTTCCCCTGCCGGGAACCGGATGCCCCGCCAGCCGTTGATGGGCTGAATCGGAAGGCATGAAAGCGATGGTTATGAAACGCATCACACTATTTCTGGCCGCCACTGTCGGCACGGGCCTGATGGCCTATGCCGACCCGCCCCACAATGCCCATGGCCATGAAGGGCCGCCGGGCCTGGCCAAACAGGGCAAGATCCCGCCCGGCCAGGCAAAGAAAATATGGAACCGTGGCGACTACCTGCCATCAGACTATCGCAACGATCACGACTTCGACGACTGGCATCGCTACGATCTGAAGCCGCCACCGGCCGGCTATCGCTGGGTGATCGTCGACCGGGACGCCTATCTGATGCAGACGACCACGGGCCTCGTGGCCCAGGCCATTGTCGACCTTCTCGACTGATTGAACCCCCAACGATCAGTTGAGACAGATGGAGCGGGCATGGGAACTCCGATGTCCGCTCTTCCTTGTGCGGAACTACGGGCAGTTAGACGGTGGATCAGAATCTGAGAGCTTATCGAATATGTGGAGATCCACGCATCCGAGGGGATCGGAACAAGTATCCTGGCCCGTCATTTCTCTCCGGGCCCTCTCCAATGCAACATGGTCGACAGGAAAGTCGATCTGTGCATTGCGGACACGCCAACCGGATGCCTTTCGCGTCCATGTTGTGGACAGACAACCTTCTTTTGCGATGAAATGGCTACGCCCTTTCCAATACATCAGAAACACCTGTCTGTCGGAGGGAATAGACGCCCGGCAAACAATATCGCCAATACTGGTGTCCCTAGGATAGAATTCGCAAGCGTTGTAAGCCCGTCTGCGGTTGTAGGTGAGGCATTCACGGGTCACCCAGCCACATGAAGACGCACCAATCTGACCACGCTCTTTAGACGAGACGCGGGACAAGAGGTCTTTCGCTTTTTCCTCCGGGATGAATGCCAGAACGTCCTCTGTAGGAGCCATGCGCAGATTGGAGGCCAGTGCCGCATTGAAGGCCTTCTGCCGCTCTTCAACGCCCGCCATGCTCAATGCAGGGTATGGGTCGCGCATCCACGCGTGGATTACCAGGAGGATCAATACGATAATCAGCAATATGATCCGCCAGTAGCGGCTGATAATTGCCACAGGATTCCGCATGTCTCCGCCCCACGAATTGCTACCCTTGATTTACACCCTTGCGCCTTCTGAAAGATAAAGCCTGACGTATCAATTGATTATGCGCCCTGCCGCAGGCATGGGATCGCCCATGCATCTGATCCCCGTCACAGACCCCGCCGATCCGCGCCTTGCCGCCTACACGTCCATCCGGGAGAAAGACCTGACCTCCGGCCATGGCGGGCGGTTCATCGTGGAGGGCAAGGTGACGCTGGAGACCCTGCTCACCCGGTCCCGCTTTGCGGTCGAGAGCCTGTTCCTGGCCGAAAGCCGGCTCGAGCCTCTGGCAGACAGGCTCGCCAAGGTGCCGGAGGACGTGCCGGTCTATATGGCGCCGCAGGCCGTGATGGATCAGATCGCCGGCTTCCCCATGCATCGCGGCGTCCTCGCCTGCGGACTGAAGGGAGAGATTCCCCTGCCCGGGGAATTTCTGAGCCCCACTGGAGCGCTCATGCTGAGCGAAGTCGAAGCACGGGCGCGGGCCGCATCCTTCGACTTCGCTCAGGATGAGCCTTCCTCAAAGCCCCTCCTCCTGCTCTCCGACATTTCCAATCACGACAATACCGGCGCGTGCTTTCGCAACGCAGCGGCCTTCGGCGCAGGCGCCGTTCTGCTGGATGAGCGCTGCTGTGATCCGCTCTACCGCAAAGCCATAAGGGTCTCGTCCGGCGCGAGCCTCTTCCTGCCCTATGCCCAAGGCGGGACGGGCTTGGACATGGTAAATGCCGTCTTAAACGCCGGCTACACGGTCTGGGCCATGACGCCCCGCCCGGACGCCGCCCCGATGCAAACCCTGCCCGTGCCGGACAAGCTCGCCATCCTGCTCGGCGCCGAAGGGCCGGGCCTGCCGGACGCGCTGATCGCAGCCGCGACGCCCGTGCGCATTCCCATCACGGCAGGCTTTGACAGCCTCAACGTCGCCACCGCCGGCGCCATCGCGCTGGCGCACGTGTTCGGCATGCGGGGACAGGGGCTGTAAAGAAAAACGCCCTCCCCGGTTACGGGAAGGGCGAATGGGTGTGGTCCCCCTGGTGTGAAAGAGACCTCCCCGAGAGAGGCTTAGAATACGCGCGGGCGATCGGCCTTGTCGAGATGCAGACCGCACTCGCTCTTCGCCTGCCCTGCCCAACGGCCGGACCGCGGGTCCATCGGGTCCGACGCAGGCCGGGTGCACGGCCAGCAGCCAATCGAGGGATAGCCCTGCTCGACCAGCGGGTGACGCGGCAGATTCCGCTGCTTCACGAACAGCTCGACATCCTCGCCCGTCCAGCCCGCCATCGGGTTCACCTTGTAGCGGCCATTGGCAAATTCGAAGACCGGCAGGCTCATCCGCGCGCCGCCATGGAACCGCTTGCGGCCCGTGATCCAGGCATTGAAGCCTTCCAGCGCCGGCTCCAGCGGACGCACCTTGCGCAGCGCGCAGCAGGCATCGGAATCGGTTTGCCAGAGCTTGTTGTCCGGATCGAGGATCTTGCGTTCCGTCTCACTCGGCGGGATCGAGCGCACACCGGTCAGGCCGAGGCGGTCAATCACCTCGTCGCGATAGTCCAGCGTCTGCGGGAAATGCATGCCCGTTTCCAGGAAGACAATCGGCAGGCTCGGATCGACATCGGCGATCAGGGCCAGCATGGCGATGCTTTCTGCGCCAAAGCTCGACACATAGGTCAGCTGCTCGGGCCATTCCCGCACCATGGCGACGCGCAGCACCGTCTGGGCCGAGGCATCGCGCAACTCGCCGTTCAGGCGAGTGAGGCGCGCCTCGGTCGATTCAAGCTGACGGAGTTTGATATCGCCATAGGGCATAGGGTCAGTTTCCGTTTCTCTGGCGAAACACCGGCACCCGGCCATCGGCGGCAGGCTGGTAGGCATCGCGGAATTCATTCAGGGCTTCCAGAACACTAGGTAGGTCAGCACGGGCCGTCTCGTAAGCGTCGAAGCCTGAACGGTTCATGTAGAAAATCTGATCGCGCAGCACGTGTCCCACCGCGCGCAGCTCGCCCCGATAGCCATGACGCCGGCGCAGCAGCTGGGCCTGCGAATAGCCCCGGCCATCGGTATACTTGGGGAACGAGATCTCAACCAGTTGAATCCATTCAAGAAATGGAGCCAGCAGCCCGACATCATCTTCCGGAACGAGGCGTACACCCACCGGAACATTCCGCCCGGCCAGCGTCCCCGACTCGGCCAGGAAACGCGCCAGCGGCAGGGTCACCGCCTGGTCTGCCTTTAGTTCTGCTTCACCATCGAGATACACAAAAACGTTCTCGATCTCGGCGCCATCCTTAAGCAGTGGCATAGACGGCCTCCTTGAACGGTTCAGCGCCGGTGCGCGCCAGCGTGTCGATGAACAGCTCATCGGGCGATGTGCGCAGCGCCATATAGGTGTCGACGATCCGCTTCACCGCCTGAGGCACGTCTTCGCCCTTCAGGGCCGGCCCGGCAATGTCGCCGATGGCGGCTTTCTCGTCGGCCCGTCCGCCGAGGCTGATCTGGTAGAATTCCTCGCCTTTCCGGTCGACGCCGAGAATGCCGATATGGCCGACATGGTGGTGACCGCAGGCATTGATGCAGCCGGAAATATTGATGTGCAGCCGCCCGATCTCACGCTGGTATTTCGGATCAGCAAACACCTTCTGCAGCGCCTGCCCGACCGGGATGGAGCGCGCATTGGCGAGGTTGCAATAGTCGAGACCGGGGCAAACGATCAGGTCGGTGATCAGGCTCTCATTCGCGGTGGCAATACCCGCCGCGTCCAGCGCCTGCCAGATCGCATAGAGATGCTTCACCGGCACATGCGGCAGGACAAGGTTCTGCGCATGGGAGACGCGGATGTCGTCATAGCCGTAGCGCTCGGCGAGATCGGCCACGACCAGCATCTGCGCGTCGGTGGCATCGCCCGCAGCCCCGCCGATCGGCTTCAGGCTGACCGTCACGGAGGCATGGCCAGCCTGCTTATGCTTGTGCAGGTTCACCTCGGCCCATTCGGCAAAGGCCGGGTCTGCTGCCTTGGCGGCCTCGAACGTCTCGCTACCCGTATCGGCGTCGAACGCCGGCGGCGCGAAATAGGCATTGATCCGGTCGATCTCTGCCTGCGGCAGGTCGATCTTCTCATGCCCTTTCTGGGCGGCATATTCGGCATCCACCTGGGCGGTGAATTCCTCTGTACCCAGCTCGTTCACCAGGATCTTGATGCGCGCCTTGTACTTGTTGTCCCGGCGGCCATAGCGGTTATAGACCCGCATGATGGCTTCGAGATAATCGAGAAGCTCCGCCTCCGGAACGAAATCCTTGACCAGCGCAGCCAGGTGCGGCGTCCGCCCCTGCCCGCCGCCGACATGGACTTCAAAGCCGACCACATCGCCGCGCTTCAGGATGCGCAGGCCAATGTCATGCACGGCAATCGCCGCGCGGTCATGCTCTGCCGCCGTGACGGCGATCTTGAACTTGCGCGGCAGGAAGGCGAATTCCGGATGGAACGTGCTCCACTGGCGGATGATCTCACACCAGGGGCGCGGGTCCATCAGCTCATCAAAGGCCGCCCCGGCGAAATGATCCGACGTCACGTTGCGGATACAATTGCCTGAGGTCTGGATGGCGTGCAGCTCGACCCCGGCCAGCTTCTCCAGCACGTCCGGAATATCCTTCAGCGCCACCCAGTTATACTGGATGTTCTGGCGCGTCGTGAAATGGCCATAGCCCCGGTCATAGTCGCGGGCGACCTCAGCCAGCCCACGCAGCTTGGCGCCGTTCAGCTGGCCATACGGAATGGCCACGCGCAGCATGTAGGCGTGCAGCTGGAGGTAAACACCATTCTGCAGGCGCAGCGGCTTGAACTCGTCTTCCAGCAATTCGCCGGACAGCCGCCGGTTCACCTGCCCGCGGAACTGATCCACCCGGTCTTTTACCAGCCGGGCATCAAACTCATCATAACGGTACATTTCTAATTGCTCCGTATCCGCGCTTTGCGCGTCACATGATGCAGGCTCAGGGCTGTCATGCTGCAACCTCTCTTGCGTGCGGAATGCCGAGCGCCGCTTCGGTGCGGCTGATCCAGCGCTCAACCGACGGGAAGTCTGACAGGTCAAACCCGCCTTCATGCGCCACGCGCGTGTAGGCCACGAGCGCGATGTCGGCGAGCGTCATCTGATCCCCGACGATCCAGTCGGTAAACGTCAGCTGCATTTCCATCACGCCCAGCGCCCGGCGGCCCTTGGCCATCAGGTTCGGGTCGATCTCGTCATCCGGCTTTTTCAGATAATGTTTCTGGAAGCGGCGCACGGCGATGGCCGTCTCGTGGGAATATTGTTCCCAGAACAGCCAGCTCATCATCTTGGCGCGCTTGAACGTGTCGTCCGGCACCAGATCGCTGCCCGCCTCTTCCGCAACATAGAGCATGATCGCATTCGACTGCGGCAGAACGCGGCCATCCGGCCAGCGCGCGACGGGCACCTGCCCTGCCGGGTTCACAGCGAGGAAATCCTCCGTCTGCGTCCCGGCCTGAAGGATGTCGACCTCGATCCAGTCATACGGCACGCCCAACAGGTCAGCTGTCCATTTCGGCTTCTGGCAATTGCCTGAAATCGAGTCGCCATAAAGGGTCAGGCGGGAAATCTCACGGGCGGGCATCAGGCGCTGGCTCCATAGGCCACGGTCGGACCGGTTGCACGGATGGTTTCACGAATCGTCTCACGGCCGGTGATACCACCCGTCTCTGTCACTTCCATGAAATAGGGGTCGGTCACCTGCCCCTCCTGCTTGAAGGCTTCAGCAAGGCGGGCTTCGGCGATCTCGCCCGTGAAGGCGGCGGCCTTTCTGACATCATCGGACCAGGTGCCGACCTGCGTCATCCAGACGGAACGGCCAGTGGCGGTTTCCCAGGCGGTGATCGCCTTCGGCGTTTCGGGTTTCAGTTTCGGGCGGACGGACGTCATGCGGTGACAACCTCTTCAGTGGAAAGACTTGCGGCGGCGCGCGGCACGCGTAGCGCCGTCACTTCGCCAATGATCAGCAGGGCCGGACCCTTGATGCCATGCACCTCGATCAGGCGCGGCAGCTCGTCCAGCATGCCATAGGCGCGGATCTCGTTCGGGCGCGTGCCATTCTCGATCACGGCCACCGGCGTTTGCGGCGCGCGGCCCGCCTCGATCAGCTTCTCGGTAATCGCAGCGGCTGTGCCGACGCCCATGTAAACGGTCACCGTCTGGCCGCGCCGGGCCAGCGAGGGCCAGTCGAGATCCGGCACGCCGCCCGCTTTCGCATGGCCGGTCACGAAGGTCACGGCCTGGGCATGATCGCGGTGGGTCAGCGGGATGCCGGCGCTGGCCGCACATCCGAGGGCGGAGGAAATACCGGGCACAACAAAGGCGGTGACGCCAGCGGCTTCCACCGCGTCCAGCTCTTCCCCGCCCCGGCCGAAAATGAACGGGTCGCCGCCCTTCAGGCGCACGACGCGTTTGCCGTCCTGGGCAGACCGGATCAGCAGCTCGTGGATCTGGTCCTGCGGCACGGAATGATTGCCCTTGCTCTTGCCCACAGACACGCGGTCCGCATCTCGGCGGATCAGGCTCAGAATGTCGTCAGAGACGAGGCGGTCATAGTAGACAATATCGGCTTCCTGAATGAGGCGCAGCGCCTTCAGGGTCAGCAATTCCGGATCGCCGGGGCCAGCGCCCACGATGTGCACGACGCCCTGCCCGGAGGGGGCAGCGAGTTCGGAAGTCATCTCGGCTTCGGCGCCTGCCAGGTCACCGGCATAGGCCAGCTCTGCCGCGCGGCCTGTCAGCGTGCGCTCCCAGAACCGGCGCCGGGCGCCAAAGTCCGGCAGCGCCGCCTTGACCGTGTCGCGCATCCGTCCGGCCAGCGCGGCCAGATCGCCGATCCGGGCCGGCAGCAGCGCTTCCAGTTTCTCGCGGATCGCCTTGGCCAGAACCGGGCTCGTCCCGTTCGTGCCGATCGCGGCCACGACGTCGCCCCGGTCGATGATCGAGGGCACAGTGAAATCGCAAAGCTCCGGCCGGTCGACCACGTTCAGCGGCACCCCGGCGGCGCGGATGGTGGCGATGGCCTCCGGATTGTCCTCGGCCACGATGGCGAGGCGGGCGCCTTTCAGCGCCTCCGGAAGGCGGTAGATCGGCTGGAGATCACAGCC
Organism: Hyphomonadaceae bacterium BRH_c29; assembly: GCA_000961695.1. GTDB lineage: Bacteria > Pseudomonadota > Alphaproteobacteria > Caulobacterales > Hyphomonadaceae > Hyphomonas. The sequence goes on along the minus strand of LADW01000065.1, from coordinate 19,533 downwards.
GGTCACCTCGGCGCGCTCCAGGATCACCGTCGAACGCACGAGGATCACGGGCAGCGCCCCTGCGGTCACGAGCAAACGCACTTTGCGCACGGCTTCTTCACCGCTGCCGACGACGACGACCCTTTGGCCGGTCAAATTAAAGAAAGCTGGAAACTGGCGCATGGGCGCAGAGCCCCTATTTAGCAAAGCTGATCGATCGTCCGACAAATTGGCTCTTGACCGGAGAGACGCAACCGGCAACCCCTACAGCGATACTTTAGAGAAACTATCTATGGCCGAACCAACTGACCGCCTGCCCCCGCTAAACGCCCTGCGCGCCTTCGAAGCCGCTGCCCGGCGCCTGTCGTTTACACAGGCAGCCGATGAGCTCAACGTGACGCCAGGCGCCATCTCACAGCAGATAAGACAGCTCGAAGACTATGCCGGAACGCCCCTGTTCAAGCGCACAGGCCGTTCAGTTTTGCTGACAGATGCCGCCCAGGCCAGCCTGCCGCTGGTACGGGAGGCGTTTGAGAGAATTTCTGAAGCCGGTCGCATCATGCAGGCCCCCGCCCGCAAAGGCCGGGTCATGGTCTCCTGCGCGCCCAGCTTCGCCGCCAAATGGCTCGCCCCCCGCCTCGACAGCTTCCACCGCCAGAACGAAGGAATCGAAGCCTGGATCTCCGCAGACATGGGCCTGACGGACTTCCCGACCGCCGATGCAGACTTCGCCATCCGCTATGGCCGGGGCAGCTATGAAGGCCTGAAATCGGAAAAATTGCTTGATGAAACAGTGCTTCCCGTCTGTTCCCCGGCAATGATCGAGGGCCCGGATGCGATCCGCAAGCCCGAAGACCTGCGCGATCACACGCTGCTGCACGACGAAAGCACCGAGGTTGACCCCTCCTGCCCTGACTGGACCAGCTGGCTGCGTGCGCGCGGTGTCCAGGGCGTCGATTCCAGCCGCGGCCCCCGCTTCAACCAGGCCATCCTCGTGATCGAAGCTGCCGCCGCCGGGCGCGGTGTGGCCCTCGCCAAGAAAGCCATCGCGGAAGCAGACCTCGCCTCCGGCCGCCTCGTCGCGCCCTTCGCAGACGGCTCCACAAGCATCGATTTCGGCTATTGGCTGGTCTGGCCCAAAGGGCGCCACCTCAGCCCGGATGTCCGCGAATTCATCAAGTGGATCAAGGCAGAAGCCGCCGACACAGAAGTCGTTGGCGTCTAGGAAAGCTGCTTAAAGCGCCGCGTCCAGCAGGAGATAGGCGGCAAGGCGCGGGCTGGCATTGCGGCTGGTGCGCTGGGTCTGTTCCAGAGCGTTCAGCGCATCATCCTGCTCCATTTCCACAAAGGTCGCGGCCAGTTCACGCAGGTCGTCATCACTGCGCAGGCGCTGCGTGACCCGCTCCACCTGACGGCTGGCATGTTCCAGGATCGCCGCCTTGCGCTGGCGCTCGCCCTTGCGGGCCGCCTCAGCGATCCGGCGCTTCATTTTCGGCTTGAAGGTTTCCGGCAACTGGATTCCGGACGATTGCAGCCGGGAGATCAGCCGATCGGCAACTTCCTCGCGATCACTCGGCATCGGATCTTCGCGGTGCATGTCCGAGATGATGTCGCGCCAGCCGATTTCATTCGCCTGTTCGTGCTTCGGCCCCGGCGGTGTGATGACCGCTGGCGGAGGTTCAGCTTCAGCAGATTTTCCGGAAATGGCCTGCTGGCCGCCTGACGCATCCTGTTGTGGCCGCTCGTAATCCGTCGCCCGGCGCAGCGGGTGCAGCGGCGCGGGGGGCGCGTCCTCGGCGTCGTCGAAACGGCGGCGCAGCGTGACCGGATTCGCATCCTTCGGATCGACCGACTTGCCAAGCTCCAGCGGCGCGATGGGCTCTTTCGGTGCCGGTTTCGCCTCCGGCTTATCGTCGAGACGGGTCGAGGCCAGCATATCGGCAGCGGCATCGAACAGGTCTTCGTCCGGATCGCTGGAGGGACGGGGTCGCGGGGCTGGCCTTGAGGTCGCTTCAGTCCGGGCTGGCGGCGCTTCTGGCAAGGCCCGGCCATTGGTGACCGAGTGCCCGTTCGCGTAACCTTTGGCATGGCCGTTCACATGGCCGTTGGCAGAATGCGCGCCATTGACCGAAGATGGCGGCGTGGGGCGCGGCGGCGGCGTCACTGCCGGAGTGGGCGCCGGAGTCACAGGTGCAGATACGGGCGCAGTTACCGGCGCTGCCGCCGGAGCGGTGCGCTGAACAGGTGGCGCTTCACGCAGCGGTGTGGGCGGCGTCGGCTTCTGGCCCTCATAGACGGCAGTCCGGTCGATCCGGGCGACTTCCGCGCGGGCAGCATATTCGGTGCTGCGCAACGCCATGGAGGCGTCCTGCCCAGCCTGGCGCAGGCGGGCCAAAGCGAGGGCCGCCTCTTCAGAGGCCGCGCGCGTTGACTGGTTGATCTCCAGATTGGCCTGCCGGGCGCCTTCAATGGCGGCAGACACAGCGTCCTTGAGCGCATCGCCGGTCGTCATTGCAGCAGCGGCAGCGATCTCCCCAGCCTGAACAGCCGTATCGACGGTGCGGCGGGACTGGTCGAGTTTTTCCTCAATCCGGCTGATCGCGAAAGTGAGCGTCTCTGTGCGCGCGCCGGCTTCGCGGGCCAGATTGTCGAGGTCGATCAGCCGGGCGCTCAGCGCCTCACTGGCCGTACGCATAGCTTCGAGCTGGTCGTCCAGCGCTTCGTCGGCTTGCGCGATTTCGGTTTTGGCATTGCGAGCTGCCGCGACCATGGCCTCGGCCTGGCGCGGGATCACGTCGCTCATCTGGTTGAGCTGGGCGCGCAGGTCGCGGGCGAGGCCTTCCAGTGCCTGACGCTCAGTCGAGAGGCGCTCGGTCAGGTCGCGGGCATTGTCAGCGCTGGCATAGGCGACAGATTCGAGGCGCATGCGTTCGTCGCCGATTTCGCCGGCCATCGCCTTCATCGCCGTCAGCGCATGCGCCATGGCATGATCGATCTCGACGGCGGCCTGTTTCATCTGTTCGGCAAAGGTGATGCCTTCGGTGCCGGCTTCGCGGGCCGGTGCCATCAGACGGGTCGCTGCCTGCATGACCAGTGCGTTCGCTGCGCTGGCCCGGCGGTTCGTCCGGCCCATATAGCCGGCCATGACCAGAATCAGCGCGGGCACCAGAATGCCCATCGCGCCACCAGCCAGAATGAAGGGGTTCAGTTCCAACAGCGAAGGCACGCCGTAATAGCCCAGGATCACGCCTGCGGCGGCACCAAGCCACATGGATGCGGCGATGAATCCGCCCACAACCATCCAGCTGCCACCATTATGTGCCAGCTCGAAATTCTCTGAGGCCTCTTGCCTGGCCAGCAAATCCCGACCAGAAGGCCGCGTTTCGGGATAGTCGCTCATACCAACCCTTATACCGCGTCAAGCGTTCCGGCGCGAGACCAGAATGCAAAACTGCAGCGGGTCGGTCGCCTGATGATTATTTGACAGAATGCCCGAAAAACAAGGCGGTTTGTGGGCCAGCCTCGGACTTATCTGAATTGTCATCTGGTGCATATTCGATGCCAAGCCATGCCAGGACACCGGCAATGACCAGATTTCGGATCAGGATGATGATTGCCACGACGGCCCCCATGAACTCAGATTGGCTTAGGTTGGAGGCAATTTCGCCTTCGGTGGAGGCTATATACCGCGAAAACATTTCGCCGACAAACGGTAAGTGATCATGTTTTTGATTGCGTTAACTCTGTCACCAATCAGATTATGACACAGTCTGCGCAACGGACGGAGTTGCCCACCATGTCATCCCCCCTCGCCCTGCTTGACCGCGACCACCTCAAGACAATGACCGGCGGGGACAAGGACCTTGCCCTGGAAGTTATCGAGATTTTTCGGGAGCAGACCGGGCTCTGGATGCGTCTGATGGATCCGAAAGCCGAGCCGAGACAATGGGCCGATGCCGCCCATACGCTAAAGGGCGCGTGCCTCTCCCTCGGTGCCATGCAGCTCGCCAGCCTCTGCGAGCGGGCTGAAAAAGCTGGCCGGTCCGAAGACCCGCCGAGTGTGACGGCGGCGGCAGTTCTGCTGGGCGACGTGCGCGACTGCCTCTCCCACACGATGGAAGAAGTGGCGAAAGTCTCCTACGAACTCGCCGGCAAGGGCGGTTTCAAAACGTCATAGCTCTCGAATTCATAGGCGATGCAGCGGTCAATCAGCGTGCGCCAGACCGGTTCCGCGATGGCCGGTGACAGGCCCGCTGCGGCGCAAGAGGCTTTCACCTTGGTGATGACATCCTCGATGCGCGCCCGGTCATGCACCACGTTCCGGTCGCCCTTGATGCGAGCAGCCGCATCCATGAAGGACTGGCGCTCCGCAAGGATTTCCACCAGCAGACGGTCGAGCCGGTCGACCTCATAGCGCACCTCACTCATGGACGAGGCGGTCTCTGCCGTGTGCCGGCGCTGGTCTGAAGTGTAGGTGGTCATGGGGCCGTCCGCTTCTGTGTGTCTCGCCGTTACATGGGGATTTCCCCCCCTGCAAGACCAGCAACTGCGACCCCACAGCGCGTTGGCGGCTCACCCGGACAGGCAAGCCGCCATACGTGCCTTTTGCCGGATGCCTAGTCTGGCTTCACGAGCGGACGGGCGTTCAAAGCCTGTACCGGGCGGTCATTCACGCCCATTTTGCTCTGGAACACCCAGATTTCATCCTGTCCCGCTTCGATTGGCGTGGCCGCAACGTTCCAGTTGACGCCTTCCGAGCAAGGCGGCGTCGTCAGCGAGCCGTCATACCGGTAAACCTTGAGATCCGCCGGCAGCAACGCGTTCGGATCGAACGTCATCTTGCCGATCCTGTGATCATAATCGTCGCCGCTCTGCTCATGCAGGATGTTTTCAAGCTGCTGGTTGGCGGCGCCCGGTTTCACCAGAACACCCAGAACGGCAAGCTGGCCAGTCGCCTTGTTCTGGTGAACGAAATGCACCTCCATCTGCGCATGTTCGCCATCAATCGCGTGCTCAGACGGTGTGTGGAAGTGAACCTGAAGCAGGTCATAGACGACACCGCCGATCGTGATGTCGGAGCCAGGCGGCGCCGTCACTTCGATCGTGTGACCGTTGGGCTTCAACACCAGCGGCCCGGCCACATAATGTGTTTCCGGCACGATCAGTCCGATGGCATTGGCCCCGCCAAGGTCAATCGGAGACTGTGCGTCACCAAGCGCGCAGGCAGGAAACGCGGCGGCGCCCACCTCCCCTTCGGGCAATTCGCCCCAGTGGGACGGGCCATCTTCGCCCTCATAGCTCCAGTGCGGGGCGCCGCCTGCATGGCTTTCCTCGGCCGGCGCGCTGTCATGGCTGGAATGGTCCTCTTCGGCGAATGCGGATCCGGCGAGTGCCAGAAGAAGCGCGCCGCTCAGGACGCGGATGCTCGCGAAATTTCGGAATGATTTGATCATGGTGTGGTCCTCGTTCGATCTGGAGATCAGAATTCCACGAACGGGCACCCTCCCCGGCACGCGCTGCGCGGCCTCTCAGGCATCCCGGCAGTCCGGCACGGTGCGTATTTTTCAGAAGGTCAGAAAACGACTGTCATCAGCCTTCGCTGGCAGCCTGAGTCCCTCCCGATTTTATTCCGTGCGTCCCACGACCTTTGCAAGGCACGCGCACGCTCTCATGGACGGGACGCCAAGGCGAGTGTTTTGTTAACCAACAAAAACCCGCCGGGCGCCCCGGGCTTTGAGATCAGGATGCCGCGCGGCCTATTCGCCCTGGACTTCCAGCTTGTCCTGCGTCTTCGTCTCGAAGTCGCTGGCATCGTGGCGCTCACGCAGCTGGGATTCCGGCTTGCCGAAGGTCCGGTTCACCATCTGCCCGCGCTTCACGGCCGGCCGTGCGCCGACCTGCTTCATCCAGCGGATGACGTTCGTATAGTCCTGCACCTGCAGGAACTCGCCCGCATCATAGACCGCGCCGGTGACAAGGGCGCCATACCAGGGCCAGACGGCCATGTCGGCAATCGAGTACTCGTCGCCAGCAAGGTATTCATTGTCCTTGAGGCGGCGGTCCAGCACGTCCAGCTGGCGCTTCACTTCCATGGCGTAGCGGTTGATCGGGTATTCGTATTTCTCCGGCGCATAGGCGTAGAAGTGGCCAAAACCGCCGCCCAGGAAGGGCGCGGAGCCCATCTGCCACATCAGCCAGTTGATGGCTTCAGTGCGTTTGTAATGATCGGTCGGCAGGAAAGCGCCAAACTTCTCGGCGAGGTACAGCAGCATCGACCCGGACTCGAACAGGCGGGTCGGCGGATTGGTGGAATGGTCCATCAGCGCCGGGATCTTGGAGTTCGGGTTCACATCAACGAAGCCGGAGCCGAACTGGTCGCCTTCCCCGATATTGATCAGCCAGGCGTCATACTCGGCGTCCTTGTGGCCCGCCGCGAGCAGTTCCTCGAACATGATCGTGACTTTGACGCCATTCGGCGTGCCCAGCGAATAGAGCTGAAAAGGATGCTTGCCGACCGGCAGCTCCTTGTCATGCGTCGGCCCGGCGATCGGGCGATTGATGCTGGCGAAGCGGCCGCCGCTTTCCTTGTCCCATGTCCAGACTTTCGGGGGTACGTAAGTTGCGTCGCTCATATTCCGGTCCATCCCTGTTCGTGTCTTCTGTTTGACGTCGAACTTAAGGTTTGGTGCAGCGCGCGCAATGCAAGATCAGGCTGATAGACATCTGCTCAACCGATCGTGAAGCCTGCCTTATGCGAAAAGGCCCTCCTGCCGGAGCAGAAGGGCCTTGATTCAGGTCTGTTGCCTTTGAAGGCCTAGACTTCCAGCAGCATGCGCTCCGGGTCTTCCAGCGCTTCCTTGACGCGGACGAGGAAGGTCACAGCCTCTTTGCCGTCGACGATGCGGTGATCGTATGACAGCGCAAGATACATCATCGGGCGGATGACGACCTGGCCATTGATGGCGACCGGGCGCTGTTCGATGCGGTGCATGCCCAGCACGCCAGACTGCGGCGGGTTGAGGATCGGCGTCGACATCAGCGAACCATAGATGCCGCCATTCGAGATGGTGAACGTGCCGCCCTGCATGTCGCCAATGGTCAGCTCGCCGTCACGGGCTTTCTTGCCGAGATTGGCAATCGCCTTCTCGATACCGGCCAGCGACATGTTCTCGGAATCCCGCACGACCGGCACGACGAGGCCCTTGTCGGTGCCGACGGCGACGCCGATGTCGTAGAAATTCTTGTAGATGATGTCCTGGCCATCGATCTCGGCGTTCACTGCCGGAACTTCCTTCAGCGCGTTGACGCAGGCCTTCACGAAGAAGCTCATGAAGCCGAGCTTGATGCCGTGCTTGGCAACGAAGGCGTCCTGATGCTTCTTCCGCAGGTCCATGATCGCGCCCATGTCGACATCGTTGAACGTCGTCAGCATGGCGGCGGAGTCTTGTGCCTCTTTCAGGCGGCGCGCGATGGTCTGGCGCAGGCGCGTCATGCGCACACGCTCTTCACGCGGACCCGTTTCACGCGGCGCGCTCGGGGCTGCTGGTACGGATGGGGCTTTCGGTGTGTTCACATAGGACATTGCATCTGCCTTGGTAGCGCGGCCATCACGGCCAGACCCTGGAATGGATTGCGGATCGACACCGGCCTCTGCCGAGATACGACGGACGGACGGCGCCACCGGACGATCACCGGATGCAGCCGCAGGGGCGGCTTTCGCGGCAGCAGGCGCTGCGGCGGCTGGCGCAGCGGTTGCGGCGCCAGAGGCATTGATCCGTCCAATCACGGAACCCGGCGTCACAGACGTGCCCTCAGCCACCAGCCATTCGCCGATGACACCATCCGCAGGAGCTGGCACTTCCAGCGCGACCTTGTCGGTCTCGATCTCGGCGATGGTCTCGTCTTTCTTCACAGCCTCGCCGGGCTTTTTGAGGAAGGTGGACAGCGTGCCTTCGGCAACGCTCTCGCCCATCACAGGCACGACGATATCTGTGGAGGCGCCACCAGCGGCAGGTTTGGCAGCCGGTGCGGCAGCAGGCTTATCTTCGGCCTTTGCGGGGGCCGCAGCTGGCGCAGCCTTGGCGCCCCCCGCCCCGCCTTCGAGGCGGCCAAGCAGCGCGCCGATTTCGACGGTCTCACCCGGCTGGGCCAGGATTTCGCCAAGCACGCCGTCTTCGGTGGCGGAAACTTCGACGGAGACCTTATCGGTCTCAAGCTCGACGAGCACATCGTCTTTCTTCACGGCGTCACCCTTGGCTTTCAGCCACTGGCCAACGGTGGCCTCGGTGATGCTTTCGCCAAGTGTGGGAACGGTAATGTCGGTCATGGGATGATCCGTATACGTTATTATGGTTCTAAGTGTCAGGGCGAAACGATGCGGTCTTCGACCGGATCGGTTGAAAGAGCAGTCGTCACAAGAGCGTTCTGCTCAGCATTGTGTTTGGACAGGAGCCCCGTCGCCGTCGCAGCAGACGGCGGACGCCCGGCATAGCGCGGACGCGAATTCTTGGCTTCGATCTGTTGGGCGCACCATTCGATTTCATCGCGAATGAAGGTCCAGCCACCCATATTGCGCGGCTCTTCCTGGCACCAGACGAATTCGGCCTGCTTGAAGCGGGACATTTCCTTCATCATCGACTTGCGCGGCACCGGATAGAATTGCTCGATCCGCATCAGATAGACATCGTCGATGCCCAGCTCTTCGCGCTTTTCGAACAGGTCATAATAGACCTTGCCCGAACACAGCACGACGCGGCGGATCTTGTTGTCCTTGACCAGTTTGACGTTGCCCTGCCGGCCTTCGGTCTCGGCATCATCCCACAGAACGCGGTGGAACGAGGTCTTCGTGCCCATGTCGTCCAGCGATGAGGTTGCCAGCTTGTGACGCAGCAGGGATTTCGGCGTCATGATCACCAGCGGCTTGCGGAAGTCGCGGTGGATCTGACGGCGCAGGGCGTGGAAATAGTTCGCCGGGGTCGTCAGGTTACAGACCTGCATATTGTCCTCAGCACACATTTGCAGGAAGCGCTCAAGACGGGCAGACGAGTGCTCCGGACCCTGACCTTCATAGCCGTGCGGCAGCAGCATCACGAGGCCCGACATGCGCAGCCATTTGCGCTCCGCCGAGGAGATGAACTGGTCAAAGAAGACCTGCGCGCCGTTCGCGAAGTCACCGAACTGCGCTTCCCAGAGGGTCAGCGTGTTCGGGTCTGCCAGCGTATAGCCATACTCATAACCGAGCACAGCCTCTTCCGAGAGCAGCGAGTCGATCACTTCGTAATGGGCCTGGCCCTCACGGATATTGTTCAGCGGCGTGTATTTCTCGCCGGTCGTCTGGTCCACAATGTGGCTGTGGCGCTGCGAGAAGGTCCCGCGGCCGCAATCCTGTCCGGACAGGCGGATCGGGAAGCCTTCATCCACCAGCGTCGCAAAAGCAAGATGTTCGGCGGTCGCCCAATCCATGCCCTGCCCTTTTGAGATCGTCTGGGCACGGTTTTCCAGAACACGGGCGAGCGTGCGGTGAATATCGACGCCTTCCGGAACTTTGGTAATGGTTTCGCCAAGCGCCTGAAGACGTTTCTTGGTCACCCCCGTCTTGCCACGACGTTCATCGTCATGCGGCAAGCCGAGGCCTCTCCATTCGCCATCCAGCCAGTCGGCCTTCTTGGCTTTAAAAGCCTTGCCGGCGTCGAACTCACGGTCGAGATACGCTTCGAAATCAGTGACCTGCTGCTCGACTTGCTCAGCCGTCATCAGACCTTCCGCCACAAGGCGCTGGCCGTAAATCTCGCGCGCCGAGGCATGGCCTTTGATCTTCTTGTACATCACCGGCTGGGTGAACATGGGCTCGTCGCCCTCATTATGCCCAAAGCGCCGGTAGCAGAACATGTCGATGACAACGTCCTTGTGGAACTTCTGCCGGTATTCGGTCGCAACCTTGGCCGCGTAAACGACCGCTTCCGGATCATCGCCATTGACGTGGAAGATCGGCGCCTGAACCATCAGCGCCACATCCGACGGATACGGCGAGGAGCGCGAATAGATCGGGCTGGTGGTGAAGCCGATCTGGTTGTTCACGATGAAGTGGATCGTGCCACCGGTGCGATAGCCCTGAAGGCCCGACAGCGCGAAGCACTCCGCCACGACGCCCTGCCCCGCAAAGGCCGCATCGCCATGCAGCAGAAGTGGCAGCACGATCGAGCGGTCCAGTTTGCCGCTTTCACGGTGCGCCATTTCCTGTTTCGAACGAGACTTGCCCAGCACGACCGGATTGACCGCCTCAAGGTGAGACGGGTTGGGGTTCATCGACAAGTGAACCTTGTTGCCATCGAACTCACGGTCCGACGACGCGCCAAGGTGATATTTCACATCGCCCGAACCGAACTTCTCTGCGCCTTGCGTGTTACCGCCCTGGAATTCGTGGAAGATCTGCTCATAGGGCTTGCCCATCACGGCAGCCAGCATGTTGAGGCGACCGCGGTGCGGCATGCCGACCACGATTTCCTTCACGCCGAGGGCGCCGCCGCGCTTGATGATCTGTTCCAGCGCCGGCACGGCTGCTTCGCCGCCATCGAGACCGAAGCGTTTGGTGCCCGGATAGCGCTTGTGCAGGAAGCGTTCGAAGGTTTCCGCTTCGATTAGCTTGGCCAGGATCGCCTTCTTGCCTTCAATGGTGAAGGCAACGCCCTTGTCCGGGCCTTCGATCCGCTCCTGCAGCCAAGATTTCTCTTCCGGATCGGAAATATGCATGAACTCGATGCCGATCGTGGAGCAGTAGGTCCGCTTCAGGATCTCGAGCATTTCAGGAACGGTTGCCGTTTCGAGGCCGAGATAGCCGTCGATGAAGATGCGGCGGTCCATGTCTGCGGCGGTGAAGCCGTAGGTCGCCGGGTCGAGTTCCGGCTGATGTTCAGGGTTTTCGAGGCGCAGCGGGTCCAGCTGAGCCGCCAGATGGCCGCGCATGCGGTAGGCGCGGATCATCATGATCGCGTGGATCGAATCCTTCACCGCAAGATGCACATCGCCTTCAGCAGCCGCTGGGCGGGCGCCCTTGATCTTTTTCTCGATCTTGGGCTCCAGCAGCGCCCAGTTGCCGTCAAAGGCAGCAACCTGCTCGTCCAGCGCCGGGCGTGGCCAGTCGCTGCGTTTCCAGGTCGCGCCTTCGGCATTGCGCTCTGCGCTGGTGGAGTCATCCCCCAGTTCCGCAAAGAATGATCGCCAGCTCTCCGGTACAGAGCTGGGGTCCTTTGCATAGGCCGCCTGCATCTGCTCGATCCATTGGGCCGAGCCACCATACAGGAAGGCCGTGTCCAGCATGGCGGCATTGCCGCTGCTGCGCGAACCATTCATTGGGCTGCCGTCGTCTGCCATGTCCGTCTCGTCCTCTTGGACCGTTTCCGTTCCCCACTATTTAGGAACGTAATGGTTTCCCGGTACCTACCGGGCGCATATGTGAGGACGGCCTGAGCGGGGTCAGATGCTGGCCACGCCAGATCTGACCTGACACAGGCCGTCCTGGCTTTATTTATCCAGGCTTTCTAGCCCTTCAGTACCTCAATCATGGTCGTACCGAGGCGTGCTGGTGACGGTGAGACACGGATGCCGGCTGCTTCCATTGCAGCAATCTTGCTTTCCGCATCGCCTTTGCCACCGGACACGATGGCACCGGCATGGCCCATGGTACGGCCTTTCGGCGCTGTACGACCCGCGATGAAGCCGACCATCGGCTTCTTGCGGCCCTTTTTGGCTTCGTCGATCAGGAACTGCGCGGCTTCTTCTTCCGCGCTGCCGCCGATCTCACCAATCATGATGATGGACTTGGTTTCGTCATCAGCAAGGAACATTTCCAGCATGTCGATGAATTCGGTGCCTTTGACCGGATCGCCGCCAATACCGACAGCCGTTGTCTGGCCAAGGCCCACCTGGGTGGTCTGGAACACGGCTTCATAGGTCAGCGTGCCCGAACGCGAGACGACGCCGACAGAGCCCTTCTTGAAGATGGGGCCCGGCATGATGCCGATCTTGCACTCATTGGCCGTGATGATGCCGGGGCAGTTCGGCCCGATGAGACGCGACTTGGATTTTTCCAGCTTCGCTTTCACGCGCACCATGTCGAGGACCGGAACGCCCTCGGTGATGCAGACGATCAGCGGGATTTCCGCGTCGATGGCTTCCTCGATGGCGGCTGCAGCGCCGGCCGGCGGCACATAGACCACGGACGCATCTGCGCCTGTCTTTGCCTTGCCTTCGGCAACCGAAGAAAAGATCGGCAGTTCGGTGCCGTTGTCAGCCTTCCACATTTCGCCACCCTTCTTCGGGTGGATGCCGCCAACCATTTGCGTGCCGAAATAAGCCATCGCCTGGTTGGTGTGGAACGAGCCGGTGTTGCCGGTCATGCCCTGCGTGAGGACCTTGGTGTTCTTGTCGATGAGAATGGACATATCTGGTCTCAGGCGCCTTTAACTGCGTTCACGATTTTCTGGGCGGCGTCGTCGAGGTCGTCGGCTGAAATCACGTTCAGGCCGGACTCGGCGATGATCTTCTTGCCGAGCTCAACGTTCGTGCCTTCCAGGCGGACAACCAGCGGAACCGCCAGATTGGTTTCTTTCACGGCTGCGATCACGCCTTCGGCGATCACGTCACACTTCATGATGCCGCCGAAGATGTTCACGAGGATGCCCTTCACGTTCGGGTCCTTCATGATGATCTTGAAGGCAGCTGCCACCTTCTCCTTGCCGGCGCCGCCGCCGACGTCACAGAAGTTGGCCGGCTCTTCGCCGTACAGCTTGATGATGTCCATGGTGGCCATGGCCAGGCCTGCGCCGTTGACCATGCAGCCGATCGTGCCGTCGAGGGCGATATAGGCGAGGTCCCATTCAGAGGCCTCGATTTCCTTCTCGTCTTCCTCGGTCTTGTCGCGCAGATCCACGATGTCCGGGTGGCGGAACAGCGCGTTGCCGTCGAACGACACTTTTGCGTCGAGCACGCGCAGGTGGCCGTTTTCCATGACGATCAGCGGGTTCACCTCGAGCATCGACATGTCCTTCTCGGTGAAGGCCTTGTAGAGGATCGGGAACAGTTTGAGGCCGTCTTCAGCCGCCGTACCGGTGAGGTTCAGCGCTTTGTTCAGCTTTTCCGAATCAGCGGCGGTGACGCCGGTGTCCGGGTCGATGCCGACAGTCAGGATCTTTTCCGGGGTGGAGTGGGCGACTTCCTCGATATCCATGCCGCCCTCAGTGGAGACGACGAAGGAGACGCGCGAGGTGGCGCGGTCAACGAGGATCGACAGGTAGAGTTCCTTGTCGATGTCGGCGCCGTCTTCGATGTAGAGGCGGTTCACTTGCTTGCCAGCCGGGCCGGTCTGGGCGGTGACGAGGTGATGGCCGAGCATCTGCTTGGCGTTTGCAAGGACGTCTTCCTTGCTGAAAGCGAGGCGGACGCCGCCTTTTTCGCCGGCTTCCGGCTCCACGAATTTGCCTTTGCCGCGACCACCTGCATGGATCTGCGACTTCACGACCCAAAGAGGCCCGGGAAGGGAATCAACGGCTTTCTGGACGTCGTCCAGAGAAAGGACGGGAACGCCGTCCGCGACCGGCGCGCCGAAAGATTTCAGCACGGCTTTGGCCTGGTATTCGTGGATGTTCATTCTGCTTTTGCCTCGTTTGCCTGGCTCACACCGGCAGGCTGGCTGCCCCGGCATGGTGGGGGGCTATATAACAGGCCTGAGTGCTGCGGCAACTAGCTGGGTATTAAACTTTGGACTCAGAATCGGCACCAATATCAGTTGGCGTTTCCGCTGCTTCGTCGTCAGCAGACAGCGGCGATGCCTGCTCTTCTGCTTCGGGGGTGCGAGGGTCGAGCTTCACGCTCGCCAGAGGCGTCGGCAGAATGGGGTTCCAGCCCTCCAGCTTGTCCTCATCCAGCACGGGTTTCTTGTTGACCCGCCACACCATGATAACAGCCAGAATGATCAGCAGAATGCCCGGCAGGCCAAACAGGCCGAGGCGTCCGGCAGCCCGCGTGGCGACGCCGGAAATCAGAGGCCCGAGGATCGACCCGGCTGCCCAGACGAACAAAAGACCCGACATCACCTGCGGAATCAGCGATTTCGGCGTCCGGTCGATCGCGTGCGCGACGCAGAGACCGTAAAAAGAAAGTGATCCGGCGCCCCAGAAGCCCAGAACGACCACAACCCCGACCTCACTGAGCCCGGTCCCGAAGATGGCAATGAACAGCGCCGCCAGGGCGGACATCGTGCCAAGCCCCGCGATCACAAGCCGGCGCTCGATCCGGTCAGACAGGCGCCCGGCCGGCCATTGCAGCATCAGGCCGCCCATCCAGGCCGCACCGCTGGCGATGGCAGCAGCCGCTGTGCCCCCTCCCCCGAGCTTGAAGCCTTCGAAATAGATCGGCAGCAGGGATTGCGTCCCGGTATTGATCACGCCTGCCAGGAACACCCCCATCACCGCCGCCGGGGCAAGCTGGTAAAGCGCCTGCAGCGGCATCGACTTGCGCTCCGGCAGAGGCGGTTGCTGCTGGCGGGTGAGGCAGACAGGCACAAGGGCGAGCGACAGAAACAGCGCCGCCCAGGTATAGGCGCGCGTGTCGAGCGGTGAGAGACCTGCCACAAAGAACGGGCCGATGATCAGCGAGAGCTTTGCGCCCGTATGGTAGACGCCCATCACGTCGCCGCGCGACTTGTCCGGCACGGCGCTGCCGAGCCAGCTTTCGACGCTCGTGAACATGTAGGCAAACGAGACGCCCATCACGACGCGGACCGGCGCCCAGAACATGGCATCATGCACCAGCGACAGGGACAGGACGCTGACCGCGTTCATCGCAGATGCGGCGGCAAACAGGCGGATATTGCCGACCGTGGCGAGGGCGCGAGGCGCGGACCAGGCACCGAGCATGAACCCGGCGGCATGCAGCGCGGCAATTACACCAATGGCCTGTGGCGGCGTGCCCATGGCCTCAAGTCCGAGCGGTGTCAGCACGCCCGTCAATCCACCCGCGATCTGGACGATCATCATGGCGAGTATGAGGACGATTACGTTACGCGTGTCAGACATCGAGGGCTGCGGGCTTTCTGCCTACCTGAATTTGCCGGTCGCTTCCCGGACGGTCGCGCCGTCACTGGCGTGGATGGCGAGCGCAAGACTACCCTCGTTCCAGTTAATATCCAGTGATCTGAAATCCGGTTCCGAATTTCCGGCCCGCTATCGAGGCGGCTCCTTACAAATTTTCCTCTAGCTGCCTTTTCCCCCGGCTGTAAGGGTTCAGCATGTCACGCCGCAAAGAAAATCGACCAGAGCATGCGTCCGGGCAGGAATGCGAACAGACCGGCCACCAGGAGACCACCCAGGAACATATTGGTCATATCCTTGGCGTGCTTGCGGATATTCTTGCGCCGGGCCGCGACCACAGCCATGGGCAGGACAATGATCGTCCAGGCCGACAAGCCATGGATGAAGCTGTAATTGTTGCCGTTCAGGCCCACCAGGAAGAACGAACTGATCGCTGCCAGCGTCATCGCCGCCACCCAGGTATAGCCCAGCTTGCGGTGCAGGCCGGAGCCTTTGACGCCGCGCAGCAACACAGCCCCGATCACAAAGGCGGTCACCGCGCCCAGCACATGGAGCTGCACAATCACGCCCGCATCCAGCATGGGCGAGATGTCGATCCGGAACCGGATCGGCGGATTGCCAGCGGACCGGATGATCATCCAGCTGATGACCCCATAGGCCATCGGGGCGATCAGCAGCAGCGCACGGCGACGGCCCGGCAGCTTCGGCAGGCGCAGGCGGCGGTTGGTTTGGCTAAGGTCGGTCATGATGGATCTCCTTGTGATTCCGGGTTTCAGTTCAGCGTAATGGTCTGGACGGCGCCGGCCTCGGTGACTTCGAAGCTGGCCTTGCCGAACCTGGGCGGTCCGGTCCGGACGGACACATCATTGGAAAAGCCATACGGCTCGCTTGGAATGCCGAGCAGGCCGAGGTTCAGCTTCCCGTTCTCGTCGGCGTCCTGATAGAGCTTGATGCCATAGGTGCCGGGCGCCAGATCGGTCAGGATCAGCTCTGCACCCTCCCCTGCGGTGACCGTGCCGCCAGCGACAGCCGTATTGGCTGACCAGCCGGCTTCATCGAACACGGCAATGTGGATCGTGCCTGCAGCCTTCTTCACGCCCTCGACCCGCACGGTCAGCTCAGCGGCAGCAGCGTGGCCCACAAGACCGGCGCAGATCAGGACAGCGGCGGTGGATTTCAGGATGCGGTTCATGTCTTATCTCCTTGGTATGATCACCGGTACTGACACTTCAGGGCATGTCCGGCGTTTGATGAGGAGAGTTTGGCGAGCCCATTGAGGGCCTGCCACGCGAACTACGCGGAGAGGCTGGAATCCTTCGCAAAATGCGGTCAGAACGCTTCACGAAGCGCGAAATGCACAGGAGAAATCATGCCGCAATTCCTGAAGAACCGGCTGCGCGATGTGGCGGTGATCCTGGGTGTGGCGGCGGTGCTGACCTTTTTCGGCGTTTACACACATGATGAGGCCGTCTGGATCCGTTTCCTGATGTGGGCCGTGACCTGCACCGCGGGCGGGGTGACCTCCACCTTCGTCATTCCACTCATATTCGAGCGGAAGATTGCGGGTGACCTTCTGCCGGTGCAGGCAGTGGTCGCAGCGGCGATCATTTCCGTCCCCGTGCTGGTCTCCCTCTACCTTTTTATCGGCGCCTTCGGCCACTGGATGCCGCTTTACCTCCTGCCCATGCAGTATCTCTATGTGTTCGCCGTCTCTCTGGCCCTGACGCTGATCGGGGTTCTGACTGCGAGAACGCGCGAAGCTGCAGTCATCCCATCCGCGCCGCCGGTCGATGCCGCCGCACGCTTTCTGGACCGTCTGCCGGTGAAATATCGCGGCGCCGACCTCTGGGCGATCTCTTCGGAAGACCATTACCTGCGCTTCCATACCAGCCGGGGCGAGGAGCTGATCCTGATGCGTCTGGCCGATGCCGTGCGGGAACTGGACGGTGCAGCGGGCGTTCAGGTCCATCGGTCGTGGTGGGTCTCAAAGGACGGGGTCAGTGAAGCCCGGCGCACCGATGGCAAGCTGGTCCTGGTCCTGAAAGGCGGTAAGGAAGTGCCCGTCTCGCGCACCTATGCCAAGGCGGCCCGGGACGCAGGCCTCGTCTAGCGTCTGAGCGGGGGCCGCACGTGCCCCATGCCCTTCACCTTGTTGCAACGCGCATGGGCCAGCTGGAGATTGTCAGCCGTGTCCGGTCCGCCGCGCGCAACAGCAATGATATGGTCATAGGTTGGCCGCTGGTGTTTCCAGAGCGTGGAATGAGCCACATCATACCGGTTTGACGGCATCGACTGGCCACACAATGCGCAACGCCCTTCCTGGGCTTCCCAAAGGGCCTTGAACAGCGGTGTTTCGGTCGGGGCGTAAGGCTGGCTCATCCGATCTCCGGCGCCTGCCAGCCGCGCCGGGCGCACGCCGCATAGAGCGTGTTGACCAGAAGGCAGGCAATCGTCATCGGGCCGACACCGCCGGGCACCGGGGTGATCTGTCCGGCAACTTCGGCGCAGCTTTCATAATCGGCATCGCCGACCAGGCGGGTCTTGCCCTCCCCCTTCTCCGGGGCGGGCACGCGATTGATGCCGACATCGATCACCATGGCGCCGGGTTTGACCCAGTCCCCCTTGACCATGAGCGGGCGGCCAACCGCCGGAACGAGAATATCCGCCTCGCGGCAAACCGCCGGCAGGTCCTTTGTCTTGGAATGCGCGATGGTGACGGTGCAATTCTCGGCCAGAAACAGCAGCGCGGCCGGCTTGCCGACCAGAATGGAGCGGCCGATCACCACGACATGCTTGCCGGAGAGATCATTGCCGAGGGCACGCTTGGCCAGGATCACGCAGCCGGACGGTGTACAGGAGCGAAGCCCCGGCTTGCCAAGAGACAAACGCCCCGCCGACACTTCCGTCAGGCCGTCGACATCCTTGGACGGGTCGATCCGTTCGATTGCAGCATCCGCATCCAGGCCCTTTGGCAAAGGCAGCTGCAGAAGGATGCCATCGACGCTGTCATCGCCGTTCAATTCGGCAATCACTGTCTCAACTTCTTCCTGTGTGGCCGTAACGGGCAGTCGGTGGTGCACAGAGATCATGCCGGCCTGCTCGGTGTCGCGGATCTTGTTGCGCACATAAACCTGGCTGGCCGGGTCTTCCCCCACCAGAATGACGGCGAGGCAGGGCTTTGCGGGCAATTCCGCCACCGCGGCAGCCACTTTTGCACGCACGTCGGCGGCGACTTCACTTCCACTGATACGGACGGCGGTCATGCCTCTTCCCCGCTGAGCCGGGCCGCGAGGTCCGGCGGCCCTTCGATCTCGAGGCCTTTTAGCCGAGTCTTGCCGCCCGTCACCACCCGGACCGCAGACTTCGGCACGCCAAGCCACTTGGCGACCAGATTTTGGACAGCAGTATTCGCCTTGCCATCCTCTGGCACGGCGCGCACGCGAACTTTCAGGAATCGCCGCCCGGCATCATCCTCGCCCCACTCTTCCACCCGGTCCACCGATCCCTTCGGCTGGACCCGAACTGTCAGGCGATGCAGCAAGGCCAGCCTCAGTAGCCGAGGCTGGGGCGGAACAGACCGATGACCGTCGGCAACAGCCAGTCACGCGTGAACAGGATGCCAAGGGCCAGCAGGAAGACCGACAGGTCCAGCTGGCCAAGCGGCGGCACATAGCGCTGGATCGGGCGGAGCAGCGGCAGCATCACGCTGTCGAGGATATATTGTATCTGGCGGACCGTCGGGTTCCGCATCGACAGCACACCGCCCATGACCAGCCAACTCATCACGACATAGGCGAACAGAATGAACAGAAGCAGCGTCAGGATCGGGTTCAGGAAATACGAGTAGATCGCAATCAGAAAGGAATACATGTGCGCAGGTCCATGATTTCGCCGGGTCTGGCTCGTCCTTAGACTGCTGCGCCCCTCTCGGGCAAGTCAGCGTCTGTTTCAGGAAAACCGTTTGGCAAGCTGATCCGGGCGTTCTAGCCTCATCAAAAATGGGGAGGCATCGGCGGCGCGTGACGGACATAACGAACTCCGACACCCCCCTATTGCCACTGACCGGCTTCCAGAAACTGATGATTGCGCTCGGCACCGTCTCGTTGGGCGCGGGCATGACGATCAATTTCGTGGTCGTCGCCCCCCTGGCTAGGGAAGCGGGCCTGACCGAGCTGGAAATCGCCGGAATTCTCGTTTTTTCGTCCGTGCTCTACGCGGTCTTTACGCCGATCTGGGGCCGTATTGCCGACCGGGTCGGTCGCAAACGGGTCATGGTCTTCTCGCTGGTCGCCATGGGCCTGATGAACATGGTTTTCCTGTTTGCGCTGAGTGCGGCGCTCGCAGGGATCGTAACAGGCGTGCTGGCTTTCCTGCTTCTGGCTTTCGTGCGGATCGGGTTCGGGCTTCTGGCGCCCGGCCTGCAACCGGCGGCCATGGCCGCGCTGACCGATGCGACCACACCCGCCAC
>LADW01000059.1 GCA_000961695.1 Hyphomonadaceae bacterium BRH_c29 | reverse complement strand
GACGCGGGGCGCAGCTGGCCGCAGGCGCCGCTGCCGCGCGGGGTGACTGGCTGCTGTTCCTGCATGCCGACACGGCGCTTTCGCGTGACTGGGCTGAGCGTAGCGGTGATCATATTGTGACCAGACCGGACTTTGGTGCGTTCTTCGAGCTGCGATACCGCTCTGATGCGCGCGCCGCCCGTGGCCTTGAGAAACGCGCCAACCGCCGCGCCCGGATGCTCGGCCTGCCATACGGCGATCAGGGCCTGCTCCTCACCCGCAAGCTTTACGATGAGGTCGGCGGTTATGCCGACGTGCCTTTGATGGAAGACGTGATGATCGTCCGCGCCATCGGCAAGCGGCGCCTCATCCAGCTGAACACCGAGGCCCGCACGTCCGCCGCCAAGTATGAGCGCGACGGCTGGCACACGCGCAGCTTCCGCAATGCGATCCTGATCACCCGCTTCCTGCTCGGCGCGAAGCCGGACGCGTTGGCCCGGGACTACACCTAGCTGTCTTCCCACCAGTCGGGGTCTTCGAAGAAGCCCATATAGGTCGCGCGCAGATAGTCGGAAATCGAGGCCTTGGTCGGCAGGGCGCAGGTGTAGGAATCGAGCTTCGCGATGCCGTAGGTTTCCAGGTCCGGTTCCGGGACATCGTCGCACCAGGGAAGTTCGACGTCGAACGCCTTGGTCTCTCCGTCGTCGAATTCCGGCGCGCGGCGGACGGCGCCGACGACATAGGCCACGTCGCCATCGTCCTCATCCACCATCTTGATCTCGGCCAGCCAGACCGGGCCGAAGGAAGCCTCCACCAGCGGCGCGAACCGGATCGCCATCGTGCCTTCGTCCTCGCCTTCATCCGGCGGCGGCATCATAAGGTAGCCCGGATTGCCCCGGTTCGGGATCGTCCGGGCGCAATCATCACTATTGGTACAAACGAGAACGGTTTCCCCCTCGTCCAGGCGCACGGCATCCTCGTCTGGAATGAAGGGCGTATCGCTCATGAAACAGGCAGACAGCACGCCCGCGACGCCTATGGCCAGTCCGGCACGGAAAAGATGCATCTGTTCGACTCCCTTTTTGTGCCGGCCACCTTCCGCCCGGCTGCAGACAAAAGTAAGGCATAGTCATGGGACATCCAACACTGCTTGTTTTCGCCAAGCCGCCTCGCATCGGCCTTTCCAAGACGCGGCTGGCCGAAGGCATGGGCCCGGCAGAGGCCCGCCGCATCGCCGGCTTCACCCAGGCCCGCACCTTCCGGGCGGCCCTGAACACCGGTTGCGACACGGTGATCTACGCCGCTCCGGACAGTGCGCTTCGCGCTGTCACCACAACAGGATGGCCCGGCCACCTGCCCCGCCGCAGCCAGGGCCAGGGCGACCTGTCAGACCGGCTCGAAAAAGGCTGGAACGAGGCCTCGCCCGGCCCGGTCCTGTTCATCGGAACCGACGCGCCGGATCTTTCCCCGGCCCTGCTGCGTCAGGCTGTGCGCCTGCTGGCCCGCCATGACGCCGTGTTTGGTCCGGCTGAGGATGGCGGTTTCTGGCTGTTCGGGATGAACAAGGGCCCGCGCGCCCGTTCGCCCTTCCGGAAGGTCCGCTGGTCCGGCCCTCACGCCATGGAGGATGTCTGGTCGAACCTGCCCGTCCACGCCAATATCGGCCTGTTGCCGATGCTGATCGACATTGACCAGCTGAGCGACTGGCGCGCCTGGAGCCGCCGCAAAGGACGCTGGCGCCCGCCCGCAATCCACAGGAAACGACTTCAGGGCCACTAAGTTTGTTCTTGATTTGTTCTGAATTGCATGACCTTATCCGGCCATGCGGACCGGACAGAAACTCACCCCAACAGGCCGTGTCAGCCTGATCGACACGCGGGAAGCCGCCGAGCGGTTTTCCCATCGCGGACGCGGCGCCGTCTCAAACCAGACCGGACGGTATGAGCGCGAGACCCGCTTCGCCTTCGATGATGGCTGGGACACGATCGAGCAGGACGCCGCCCGGATCGAGACCCTCGTGATGCCGGAAACGGCTCGCAGCGTGATCACGTTCAACCGCTCGCCCGACATCTCGTTCGACCGCACGATCAATCCCTATCGCGGCTGTGAGCATGGCTGCATCTATTGCTTCGCCCGGCCCTCGCATGCCTGGAGCGGGCTTTCCGCCGGGCTCGATTTCGAGAGCCGGCTTTTCTACAAGGTCAACGCGATCCGCCAGCTGAAATGGGAACTGTCCCGCCCCGGCTATCGCTGCCGGCCGATTGCGCTGGGCATGAACACGGACGCCTACCAGCCCGTGGAGCGGACCTATGTTATGACCCGGCAGATACTGGAAGTTCTGGCCGAGCATAACCATCCGGTGACGCTTCTGACCAAGTCCGCCCTGATCCTGCGGGATCTGGACATTCTCGCGCCGATGGCCGCGAAGGGCCTCGTTCGGGCGGGTGTGTCGATCACCACGCTCGACCGGGACCTGTCCCGCCGGATGGAGCCGCGCGCGGCGACGCCCCGGAAGCGACTGGACACGGTGCGCGCCCTCAGCGAAGCGGGCATTCCCGTCATCGTGATGACCGCGCCGATCATCCCGGCCCTGAACGATCACGAGATCGAGTCCCTGCTGGAGGCGGCAGCGGCGCACGGCGCCAGCGGGGCCGGTTATGTGGTGCTGCGCCTGCCGTATGAGATCAAGGACCTGTTCCACGAATGGCTGGCCCAGCACGTGCCCGACCGCGCCGCAAAGGTGATCAACACGATGCGCGAAATGCGCGGCGGCAAGGATTACGATGCCCAGTGGAACGAACGGATGCGCGGGCGCGGCCCGGTCGCAGACCTGATCTCGAAACGCTTCGCGCGGGCCGCCAAACGGCTCGGCCTCGGCAATCCGCGCCCGGCCCTGCGCACAGACCTGTTCGCCCCGCCCGTCCAGATGGGCGACCAGATGAAGCTGGACCTCTGAAGGCTCAGCCGAGCGCGGCCAGTTCCGCCTCCGTGAACACGCGCGCCCGGGACAGGAAACGCAGCTCGCGTCCGTTGTCGAGCGAGAACATCCCGCCGCGCCCCGGCACCACATCGAGGATCAGCTGCGTGTGCTTCCACGCCTCGAACTGGCTGGCGGAAATATAGACCGGCACGCCGTCCACCTCGCCGAGCTTCACGTCACGCTCACCCACGGTGAACTCACCCGCAGGATAGCACATCGGGCTGGACCCGTCGCAGCACCCGCCGGACTGGTGAAACAGGATCTCCGGATGGTCTTTCCGGATCTCTGCGATCAGAGCACGGGCCGCCTCTGTGGCGGTGACGCGCGGGGGAACATCTTCTGTCATCGGATTACCTGACTAGAATAGCGGACGGTCCCGGTCTGTGCTGCCACCGGGACCGCCCGACCTGCCGTCACACCACGGCAGGATCAGAAGAAGCCGAGCTTCTTCGGTGAATAGGAGACGAGCATGTTCTTCGTCTGCTGATAGTGATCCAGCATCTTCAGATGGTTCTCGCGGCCAATGCCCGACTGCTTGTATCCGCCGAATGCCGCGTGGGCCGGATAGGCGTGATAGCAATTGGTCCAGACGCGCCCTGCCTGAATGCCGCGACCGAAGCGGTAGCAGGTGTTTGCCTCGCGGCTCCACACGCCCGCGCCGAGACCGTACAGCGTGTCATTGGCGATCGAGAGTGCGTCAGCTTCGTCCTTGAACGTCGTAACGGATACAACCGGACCGAAGATTTCCTCCTGGAACACGCGCATCTTGTTGTGACCCTTCAGCACGGTCGGCTTGACGTAGAAACCGCCAGCCAGGTCCCCGCCAAGATTGGCTGCTTCGCCGCCGATCAGCACTTCGGCGCCCTCCTGCCGGCCAATGTCGAAATAGGAGAGGATCTTCTCTTTCTGCTCGGAACTCGCCTGCGCGCCGATCATCGTGGCCGGGTCGAGTGGGTTGCCCTGCTTGATCTCGGCAACGCGCTTCAGGGCGCGCTCCATGAAGCGGTCATAGATCTTCTCGTGGATCAGCGCGCGCGACGGACAGGTGCAGACCTCGCCCTGGTTCAGCGCGAACATGACAAAGCCCTCAATGGCCTTGTCGAAGAAGTCATCGTCCGCCCGCGCCACATCCTCGAAGAAGATGTTCGGCGACTTGCCGCCCAGTTCCAGCGTCACCGGGATCAGGTTTTCGGACGCATACTGCATGATCAGCCGGCCCGTCGTCGTCTCGCCCGTGAAGGCGATCTTGGCGATGCGGTTGCTGGAGGCGAGCGGCTTGCCCGCCTCCAGGCCAAAGCCGTTCACGATGTTCAGAACCCCGGCGGGGAGGAGGTCACCGATGAGTTCCGCAAGCACCATGATCGAGGCCGGCGTCTGCTCGGCCGGCTTCAGCACGACGCAGTTGCCTGCGGCCAGCGCCGGGGCAAGTTTCCACACCGCCATCAGAATCGGGAAGTTCCATGGAATGATCTGCCCGACCACGCCCAACGGCTCGTGGAAGTGATAGGCCACCGTGTCATGATCGATTTCGGACAGGCTGCCTTCCTGCGCGCGGATACAGCCCGCGAAATAGCGGAAATGGTCCACGGCCAGCGGCATGTCGGCGGCCATGGTCTCGCGGATCGGCTTGCCATTGTCCCAGGTCTCGCAGGTGGCGAGCAGTTCGAGGTTCTCCTCCATCACATCGGCGATGCGGTTCAGGATGATCGCCCGTTCGGTGACGGAGGTCTTGCCCCAGGCATCTTTCGCGGCATGGGCAGCGTCCAGTGCCAGCTCGATGTCGCTCGCATCGGATCGGGCAATCTGGCAGATCACCTTGCCGGTAATCGGGGACGTATTGTCAAAATAGCGCCCGTTCTTCGGGGCGACGAACTTGCCGCCGATGAAATTGTCATACCGTTCACGGAACGGGGCTTTCATCGCGGACGTGTCGAGAATCTGTGTGTCGGCCATGTCATTTCCTCCAGATCATTGGCGCTCTTCGTCGTGTGCGAAGACTGGGAGGAAGGGTCTGCCGGTAGAGGCTTTGTGTCACGGGCAGTTCAGATCCCCGCGCGGCGAATGTGTCTCATTCCTGAGACACATTTTGCGGAAAATCAGTCGCGCGACAGGCCGAGCTGGTCCATGCGCCGGTAAAGCGTCGCCCGGCTGATGCCGAGGGCGCGGGCGGCGGCGGCCATGTTTCCATTGGCGCGGGCGATGGCGCGGCGCAGTTCGCGGCGCTCGGCGCTTTCGAGGCCGACGCCCCGCAATTCCGAGTCGCCGAACAGGTCGCCCGCCGGGCGCGGCGTGATCCGGCTGTCCTGGCCGAGGCCATAGATCGTCCGGGCCGCGCGCGTTGCGCCGATCACGAGATCATCCTTGTCCACCGCCAGCAGGACGGCGCCCTTCTGCCCGTCGCCCGCCCCGCGCAGGATGCGGCGGCCGGCAAAGGCTGACTGGAAATGATCCGCCTCGATCTGGCGCGCGGCATCGCTGACCGTCTGCGCGATCAGCGTCGCAAAGGGCTGGGTCAGGTCATTCTTGCAGGAGGAGACGTCCAGCACGGCGACGAGGGCGCCATGCTCGTCGAACACCGGCGCGCCCATACAGGTCATCACCGTGTTGCGATCGTGGAAATGCTGGTCCCGGAAGATGGTGACCGCGCGCTCCTCGACGATACATGTGCCGATGCCATTGGTGCCCTGAACTTCTTCAGACCAGACGCCGCCTTCGCACAGGCCCGCCGCGCGCAGCATGGCGCCGTCATTGTCGGGCATCCGGTGGTCGATCACCACGCCGTCCGTATCGGACAGAAATACGCTGCACCCGGCGAGGCCGAGGCTGGCAAACAGACGGTCCATCACGGGGGCAGAGGTGGCGAGGATGCGGCCGAACGCATCGCGGCGCTGCAGGATTTCGCCCTGTTCCAGCCGGGCATCGCTGCCGCCAGGTGTGTCAGGCTCCAGCCCGTACGTCTTCAGGGACCGGGCCCAGGAAGCCGCAAGGCTCGACTGCGCCGCCGCACTGCGCGACAGGGCGACCGAGCGCACCCGGTCTGCATGGTCAGCCTGAGATAGGTCTCTGCTCATTGGCCCACCCTATCATGCAAGGCGCACCTGCGCACCTAAACACAAAGTAGGATGCGTTTGCGGGCCGCTCTCAGGGCTGGCTCTTGGGCAGGTGCCAGCCGAAGATGAGCGCCGCCCCGCGCAAAATGAACGCGACCACCCCGCCGGACGCAAACGCCCAGCTCTCCGGAACACCCGAGAAATGCAGCGCGGCATACAGACCCGCGCCCACCAGCGCGGCGGTTGCGTAGATGTCTTCCTTCAGCAGCAGCGGATCGCGGTTCGCGACGACATCGCGCAGCACGCCGCCGCCCGTTCCCGTCAGGATTCCCATGATCACCACGAACAGCGGGTCGTGCCCCAGGCTGGCCGTCTTGGCTGCGCCGGCGATCGAGAAAATGGCGAGGCCCAAAGCGTCCGCCCAGCGGATCGGTTTGAACGCATCGACGAAACTGTGCAGGAAAAACGCCATCACCCCACCCGCGATGGCGCACCAGATGATCACCGCATCATACAGCCAGAAGACCGGCTGGTTCAGGATGATGTCGCGGATCGTGCCGCCGCCGACAGCCGTGATGACGGCCAGCACGACGGCACCGAAAATATCCATCTTGTTACGCACGGCAACAATGCCGCCGGACAGGGCGAACACGAACGCGCCAATGGGGTTCGCGAAGGCGAGGATGAGTTCGAGGTCAATTATCATGGCGCCCTTCCTAAAGGGAGTTTGCACCCGCCGCCAAGCCCTGCAGACACAGGCCGAATTGCACAGAAATTCACAGGATATTCCACAGGCTGATCCACAGCCCTATCCACAACACGAATCGCCAGTTAGTTTCGCATCCGGAACAACTCGAAGCCGGAACGATGCGGCACGGTTAGGGAATCGCTAACCGGAGCGACGCACTGATTCGATCTTCGACATTCACGCGTTGCGTAACCGGGGCTGCACATGGAACTCCAGAAAAACGTCATCATGCAGGGCGACTGCATCGATATCCTCTCTCGCCTGCCGGATCGTTCGGTGGACCTGGTCTTTGCTGACCCGCCGTATAACCTCCAGCTGGGCGGCGGTCTGACCCGTCCGGACCAGTCGGTTGTCGACGGCGTGGACGATGACTGGGACAAGTTCGACAGCTTCGATGCCTATGACCTGTTCTGTCATCAATGGCTGGAAGAGTGCCGCCGCGTTCTGAAAGACGACGGCGCGATCTGGGTGATCGGCTCGTATCACAACATCTTCCGCGTCGGCTCGATCCTTCAGGATCAGGGCTTCTGGATCCACAATGACGTGATCTGGCTGAAGGCCAACCCGATGCCGAACTTCAAGGGCACACGGTTCCAGAACGCCCACGAAACGCTGATCTGGGCCGGCAAGTCCGAACAGTCGAAATGCACCTTCAATTATGACGCGCTGAAAGTCTTCAATGAAGACAAGCAGATGCGCTCTGACTGGATGATCCCGCTCTGCACCGGCGGGGAACGCCTGAAGGATGATGACGGCAAGAAGGCCCATCCGACGCAGAAGCCGGAAAGCCTGCTGCACCGCGTCCTGCTGGCCACGACCAATCCCGGCGACACCGTGCTGGACCCGTTCTCCGGCACCGGCACGACGGCGGCTGCCGCCAAGCGCCTTGGCCGCAACTATATCGGCATCGAGCGCGACGAGACCTATGCGCGCCTGTCGCGTGCGCGCCTGAAGTCCATCGAGCCGATCAATGGCGAAGACCTCGAAACCGAGCGCAGCAAGAAGTCCCTGCCGCGTGTGCCGTTCGGCGCCCTGCTGGAAAGCGGCTGGCTGAAGCCGGGCGACCGCCTGTTCAGCCCGCAGCGCCGCTATCAGGCCCGTATCCGGGTCGACGGCTCGCTGACCACGGGCAACCATTCCGGCTCGATCCACCGCCTCGGCGCCCATGTGCAACAGGCCCCGGCCTGTAATGGCTGGACCTATTGGCACTATGAGACCGACAAGCGCGACCTGGCGCCGATCGACCTGCTCCGCCGCCGCTACCGCGAAGAGATGGGCCTGAACTAGGGTCCGGACTCATTAAAGCCACCAGATGACAGCGGCTGCAAGGACTATTGCGGCCATGAAGTTGATGATGTTGCGTTCAAAGCGCGTTGCGATGCGCCGCCAATCTTTCAGCCTGCAGAACATGCGCTCGATGACGTTGCGCTCGCGATAAATGGTCTTGTCATAGGCGTATTGGACCTTGCGATTTGACCTGGGCGGAATGACGGGCGCGGTGCCACGATCTTCCAGCCACTCGCGTAGCTTCTGGCTGTCATATCCCTTATCGGCGACGAGATGGGAGGTCGGTGGAAGGGCGGTCAGGCACGCCTCTGCAACCTTGCAATCGTGGACGTTTCCGGGCGTCAGCATCAGAATGAGCGGGCGGCCTTTCTCATCGCAGACAGCGTGGAGCTTTGTGTTGCGGCCGCCTTTGGTGACGCCGATACCATGCGCCACGGCCCCCCTTTTCCGCCGCCCGCGCAGCGGTGGACCTTGATGCAGGTACTATCGATGAACACCTTGTCGGGCACATCCTCAGCGCCCGCCAGGGCAGCAAAGATGTCCTCCCA
>LADW01000095.1 GCA_000961695.1 Hyphomonadaceae bacterium BRH_c29 | reverse complement strand
AAAAAGACGTCGGAAGAGGCCGCCGCCGCACGCGAAGCCGCCGGCCTGCCACCCCTGCCGCCCCCGCCGGAAACGCCGCCGCCCTCAAAGGAACAGGTCGACCCCATCCTCGCCGACATCCGCGAACGCGCCCGAAACCGAGACCCCTGGGCAGAACTCGTGAGGCTCCGGAGGGAGGAGAAGGAGGCGGGGGAGGGGGAGGAGGTGTAGGGGAGGAGGTGAAGGGTGAGATAAGCTGTAGGTTAGAGTTGCCTCTCTACGCTCGGCGGGGTGGCCCTGTAAGTAGCGGATTTATTTCAGAAATTAAGGGAGTGTGAACCCGATCCAAACAACAATCTATGGTAGACGGGCCGAGCTTTGAAAGATAGATGTAAGTTCAAATAGGGGGGAGCGTTGACAAAAGAAATACCAAAACACCAATCTATACGGCTGGCTTCGGTTCTGGCTGGCGCTCAGCCCTTCAAAGAAGGCAACGTGAACGATACGTACCGCGGACAAATATTAACAGCGGAATCGACAACTTGCTCTGCAATCTTGAAAGACCTTGAGCCGAAGGAGCTTTGTAACGAATTGCTCGCTTCAGCATGTGCCACTGCTCTGGGGCTGCCAATCCCCACCACTTATCTGGCGGTCGTGAGAGACAATAACCTGCCCGCAAAAAAAGGTCCTAAAACCGTTGATGGTCTTCCGCTTGTTCTTGCTAGTGCGGATGTCAGCACGCCAAGCTTGATTTTTAGACTGAAGGCCGTGAACCCCGGGCAAATTCTGGGCCTGCTGAAAGAACTAATCGCTTGGGCGGATTTGGGTAAATTGTACGCGTTTGACACGTGGATCGCAAATATCGACCGGCATGCAGGAAACCTGATTTTTGGTGGAAAAGACGCTATCTGGCTCATCGATCACGGTCACTCTTTCACGGGTCCGAAGTGGACTGCAGGAAATCTTGATCCTTCTACGGATTATATCAACAGGCTTTCTGAGTGGCTTACTGTTCACATGAGTGAAGACGAAAAGGCGAACCATGCGGGAATTGCTGCCGCACTTTGCCAAGATATTAGTGCTCTAGATATTGCTGCGATGCTCGCAGATAGTGGCGTTGAGCCATACTTGACAGAGGCCGACCGAAAGGCGTTGAACACCTTCCTTGAAAAGCGAAAGTCCGAAACACCCGCGAAATCTGCTAAAGCATTGAATTATTTGGTGTAGCCATGTCATCTCTGAACTCAGACATGTTTCCAAGTTTTCGGTCCAAGGTGGATGCGAAGTGGGCCCCACTTTTGATTCAGCCCATTGAGGGCTCGTATGAGCGCTTAGTTTTCGGTGTGGCCGTCGTTTCCAACGACGGCTTCCATCTGGAGATTGCTAACCGTTTGGATCGACTACAGTGTCTCTATGCGGACCAATCAAAAATCGTGATATCGGTGATCGAGTGGACTGTGGAGAGTTTACGATCTGATTTGGCCAAGCGCTCAATTGAAGCGCTCCTGGAACCCAGCTTCCCGTTTTCTGGGGTGAAGGTTGGTGAGCTCCGGAATGGGGAGGGCGAAAGTCTTGAGCAAATTGCCTGCTCGTGGATGGTGAGCCTATCATCTCTTTATACTGACAAATATTCAGAAGATTTTGAATTGGAGTTAGTAGAGAGGGGCGTCGAAGAGGTGAGGCCAAAAAGCGGTGGAGGTGATAGACTGCCGATTCTGATCAAGGATTATATCAAAGAAAAACGGGTTGGCTTAGTGCCTTTCTTTAGCGAAGATGTTCGCTTGGAAAGAAAGCGGCGCTCTGCTCGCCGTGGGGCTGAAGTAAATATTGATTTTGCGGGCTCAAAACTAGTTGCAAACTTTGGAACGCTGCAAGCAAATGGTGTTTCCCTTTCGTCTGGACGAATTAAATCCAGATTGTGGGAGCTAAAAGTAAATAGGGACGCAGACTGGGAGAGGGGGCAAGATAGGTATCATGAGATGCTCATTCAGATCCCACCTAAAAATGATCCCCAATTTTCCGCCAAACAAATGAGGAATGTAGCAGAGGCGCTTGAAACGCTTGAGGAGCAAGCTGATCAAGAAGAGATTCGTATTCGTAGTATGACTTCTGTCGAGCAAATCGGGGAGCATTTGCTTGAATTAGAAGCTGCCTAAAGCAACCCCAACTCCTGCTCTCTCAGCCGCTTCACCTCGTCCCGCAAACGCGCGGCCTCTTCGAACTCCAGGTTCGCGGCGGCTTCGCGCATTTGTTTTTCGAGGTCGGCGACCACTGCCTTGAGATTGTGACCAGTTTCGCCTGCAAGTGGCAAGGCTTTTTCTTCCGAGACGCCGCGGGTGCGGCCGCGTGACTTGTCCTTGCCGCGGCCCTTGCCTTTGGCGGGGCCGCCGGGCTTTTCGCCGAGCTCGCCCAGGATGTCGGCAACGGCGCGCTTGATCGTGGTCGGCGTGATGCCGTGTTCTTCATTATAGGCCTGCTGCTTGGCGCGGCGGCGATTGGTCTCGTCCATGGCGCGCTGCATCGAGCCCGTCACCTTGTCCGCATAGAGAACAACCCGCGCGTCGGCATTGCGCGCGGCGCGGCCGATGGTCTGCACGAGGCTGGTCTCACTGCGCAGGAAGCCCTCCTTGTCCGCATCCAGAATGCCGACAAAACCGCATTCCGGAATGTCGAGCCCCTCGCGCAGCAGGTTGATGCCGACCAGGACATCGAACACGCCAAGGCGCAGGTCCCGGATGATCTCGATCCGCTCGATCGTGTCGACGTCAGAGTGCATGTAGCGCACGCGCACGCCGTTCTCGTGCAGGAAGTCGGTCAGGTCTTCCGACATCTTCTTGGTCAGCGTGGTGATCAGCGAGCGATAGCCGCGTTCGGCGGCGGCCTTCACCTCGGCCATGACATCGTCGACCTGGTTGGCGCCGTCATTCGAGACCGGGCGCACCTCGACCGGCGGGTCGAGCAGGCCGGTGGGGCGGATGACCTGTTCGGTGAACACGCCGCCGGTGCGCTCGATCTCCCACTTGCCGGGCGTCGCGCTGACATGCACCGTCTGCGGACGCATGGCGTCCCATTCCTCGAACTTGAGGGGGCGGTTGTCCATGCAGGAGGGGAGGCGGAAGCCGTATTCGGCCAGCGTCGACTTGCGGCTGAAGTCGCCTTTGAACATGGCGCCGATCTGGGGCACGGTCTGGTGGCTCTCGTCGCAGAAGACGAGGGCGTTGTCGGGCAGGTATTCGAACATGGTCGGCGGCGGCTCGCCCGGCTTGCGACCGGTGAGGTAGCGCGAATAGTTCTCGATGCCGTTGCAGCTGCCCGTGGCGGCCAGCATTTCGAGATCGTAGCGCACGCGCTGTTCGATGCGCTGGGCCTCCAGCAGTTTCCCGTGCTTCTCGAAGTGGGCGATGGTGGCTTGCAGCTCGGCCTTGATCTTGTCGATGGCCTGGTTGAGCGTCGGGCGCGGCGTGACGTAGTGGCTGTTGGCGTAGATCTTGATCGCGGGCAGTTTTTGTTGAGTCCGGCCGGTGAGGGGGTCGAACTCGGTGATGGATTCCAGCTCGTCGCCGAAGAAGGAGAGCTTCCAGGCGCGGTCTTCATAGTGGGCGGGGAAGATGTCGATGCCGTCGCCCTTCACGCGGAACGTGCCGCGGGTGAAGGCGAGGTCGTTGCGGGTGTACTGGTTGGCGACGAGGCGCTCCGTGACGGCGCGCGGGTCGATGCGCTGGCCCTCTTCCAGCTTGAACGTCATGCTCGTGTAGGTCTCGACCGAGCCGATACCGTAGATGCACGACACAGAGGCGACGATGATCACGTCGTCGCGCTCCAGGATCGAGCGGGTGGCCGAGTGGCGCATCCGGTCGATGGCCTCGTTGATGGAGGATTCCTTCTCGATATAGAGGTCCGAGCGGGGCACGTAGGCCTCCGGCTGGTAATAGTCGTAGTAGGAAACGAAATACTCGACCGCATTGTCCGGGAAGAAGGACTTGAACTCGCCATAGAGCTGGGCGGCGAGGGTCTTGTTGGGGGCGAGGATCAGGGCCGGGCGCTGGGTCGCCTCGATGATCTTGGCCATGGTGAAGGTCTTGCCGGTGCCGGTCGCGCCGAGGAGGACCTGGTCGCGCTCGCCGGCGGTGATGCCCTCGACAAGCTCGGGGATGGCGGTGACCTGGTCGCCGGCCGGCTCATACTCGGAGGCGACGCGCAGGGGTCGGGAGGCATCGACCGTGACCCAGTCGCGGTCGGGCCTGTGGGGCGTCCAGTTGTCAGACGGCAGCGCGCCGACAGCGTCCATGGCAAAGCCCGCCCCGGCAAACACCGAGGGCGCCTCCGCCATGCCTTTTCCAGGAGATCGAGCCATAGAGCGAGATATGGAGCGGGGTTGGGGGGATGTCTAGGGTGTTCTTGTTTTGTGCGGGAGGGGTGTTACTCGAACTGTTCTCATTCTTTCGTTGACACCAAATACGCGACGATTGAATCTTTGATCTGTTGAAACTTGAGAAACTCTACTTTCATTTCCTTTGAGTGAGATCCTATTCATGTCCGAAATAACTGTAACTGACACGACGATACCATCGCTCCTGACGAAGTTGCGGTCCGGCGAATGGCTGACTCCAGAGTTTCAAAGAGACTTTGTTTGGAACAGCCCCGCAGTTATCGGCCTCATCAACAGTATCATTGATGCCAAACCTGTTGGAATGATCACCCTTTGGGAGCAGGAAAATGAAAGTGACCTGGTCTTGGAGCACATCTCGATCCCAGATTGGGAAGTTTCGCAAAATCGCACTGCACCAAGCTATTTTGGTGATGATTCCGTTCGGCCGGGTCGATTTTACGCCATACTTGACGGCAAGCAAAGGTCGACGGCCATTGCCCTCGCGTTTGGAGGGCATCGAGCGCAGAACGGGAGCTATAAGCACTCTGGAAGGTACTTCCTAAATGTATCTGCTGACGACCCTTTAGATAGAATCGAGTACATTAAAGAAGCTGATGTGCGACGGCGTGGTTTGGATGTACTCAGTACTTGCGTCGGTACCGGAGTTTTTCCGCTCGCGGCTGAAGATCCATCCAAGATTTTCCAGCAGTGGATGGGTTACACTGCAATGATCGGGCAAGAGCAGCACTACCCAAACGGAGTGCTGCCGTCACCCGAGGAGCTAGCCAAGCGTAAGGCTCTTTTGGAAGCAGCTTTCGACGGGATAATCAAAACAAAACTTGCTATCTACGTAGTGCCTAAGGAAGAGGATTTAGCATCCATCTGCGAGATATTCGAAACTCTGAATACGACGGGCACTAAGGTTTCAACCGTGGACCTAATTCACTCTTGGCTCTACGCAGATACAAAGACCCGACTTGAAGCACCCATATTACTCCGACAAGAAATCGATGACCTTGGCCAGTATGATGGCGCTGTGGGTTGGGCG
This sequence comes from Hyphomonadaceae bacterium BRH_c29, assembly GCA_000961695.1. Lineage (GTDB taxonomy): Bacteria > Pseudomonadota > Alphaproteobacteria > Caulobacterales > Hyphomonadaceae > Hyphomonas. The sequence continues at coordinate 55,135 of LADW01000095.1, read as the reverse complement.
TCCTCGACTGAAAGACCGGAGCTGATTGCGCAGTTCGCGGCTGCGATCCATGTTGCGCTCGACAACAAGCCAGAGCCTCGAAGTGTCTCCGGTGCAAAAGTAACAAAAATCACTTCTGTGAAGTCACCTGATTTATTGGCTGTTCCTGACAGCCTATGGGAACTGTTCTTTGACCGGAAAGAAGCATTCGCAAAGTTTTTAGGGGAAATGCAGGATGCAGTGGCAGGCGGAAAGTTCACCCAGTCTCAATGTCCGTATCCCGCGTCGGCAACTATCTATGCAGCTTTGCGATGGTATCAAGAATTTGATGCGCCCAGCTCCATCAACTGGCAGAAGCAGCATTTGGATAACTTATTCCGAGCTTTTTTTTGGCGGAACGCGCTTACAAACCGATACGATCAGGGCTTTCTCACCAAAATTGGGCGAGACATAATTGAGATAAAAGAGTTCCTGACGCGCACCCCGAGAGAGCAGCCAATGGAAGACTGGAAAGTCGATGCTCAAAACTGGCTGGAAGCTCATTTGCCCATCGGCGGAGCCGAGGAAAGAATATCGCAGGCGGTCCGGGACGGCTCTGTAAAAGGAGCACTGAGAAAGGCTGTTCTGCTTCCTTTGCTGACAAGGTCATTGCACGATGTTGTCAATCCTGACCTTAATATTAGAAATGTGCACAGCGCTCTTGAGCTGCATCATATCTATCCAAGGGCTTGGTGTGCCAACAACAAGTCAGGTGCTGCAAAGGAATACCTCGACCCGAATCAAACCGACAAAGATTGGGTTAGCTCGCCCGCGAACCTTATGCCTATGGCGCGGAAGTCAAACCTGGAATGGCGTGCCAAAATTCCTGCGATGGTGATCGACGAACTTGATATTACATCGACGCAGCAGCTCGAGTTGTTTAGCCGGTATTTTGTTGATTCAGAGTGCTTGGAATCGCTGCGGATGGGTGCGGAAGGTTTCGGCCCGTTTTTGGAAAGGCGAGCGTCTCAAATCACAAATCACTTAATGCGGCTCATGAGCGTCTAAATGCTGGCGGCGAGCCAAACCATTGTTGTGGCGATAACTCGTCCGAACGTGTGCACGTTGACACAACTGTTCGCAGAGTACGCCCTCGAACAAAAGCACTTGATTGCTGCGTGTGCGTACATCCAAAGGGTGTTGGACTATTTTGATTTGGATTGTGACCCTCCTATTGGAGATGGTGGGCTAGAGGACCGGCGAGTCCTTAAAAGGAGGTCCCGACAAGATGAGGTCGAAACCAGAGCTAGGGCGCTCATAGCAGCCGGAGAGAGCTACAAAATCGAATTCAAGTCGACTATTTCTATCAACACGCAGAAGAAGTTGCACAACCCCACCCTAACTGCTCGTGATTGTGTTGATGAACGGCTGCGTTTGAAAGTAGCGAAGGAGATCGCCGCATTAATGAATGCAGACGGCGGAACAATCTTGTTCGGTGTTCAGGATGATCGAGAGCTGTATGGTTGTGATGAGGACTTTGAAGCATTTCCAGCGGGAGGAAGTGATTCGGATAAAGCTGATCAGCTTTTAAAGCAGCTAGTTGATCGATACTTTTTCGAGGCAACAGCAGTTTTTAGACACCTGAAAATTGATTCGGTCCGCCTTGAAGGAGTTGCGTTGGTAGTTGTGGAAGTGGCCGCGCGGGATTTTCTTTCCTTCCTGAAGAAGGTGGAAGGCACGCCGCTTTTCCTCCGCTCTGGAACCCACGCAATACCAATTGAGATAAATGAAATTGAAAAATATTTCCAAGTCACCAGACGTGGAGCTGTCAATCATTGATCTAATTTTCGCCCCTCACACCACCTTAAACAGGTGCTCCAGGGCGAAGAAGATGGCGGCGGCCAGGGCGGCTGAGGCGGGGACGGTGATGACCCAGGCGGCGACGACGGTGTTGACGTGGGCGCGGCGGACGAGCTTGCGGGCGGCCGCGCGGCGCTGGACGCCGGCATACTGGGTCTGCGCCCCGTTTGGCGTGCGGGCGTGGATGTAGCGCAGGCGCGTGCGCGAGTTCGCCGTGAACCATTCCCGGAAGAAGCCGACACCGAACACGGCGCCCACAGCGATGTGCGTGGAGGAGACCGGCAGACCGAGCCAGCTGGCAATGATCACGGTGACGGCAGCGGCCAGCGCGACGCAATAGGCGCGCATCGGGTTCAGCTTGGTGATCGACTCGCCGACCATGCGGATCAGTTTCGGTCCGAACAGGACGAGGCCGAACGAGATGCCGGTCGCGCCGATCAGCATGACCCAGAGCGGAATTTGCACCTTGGAGGCGACTTCGCCGGCCTGCACGGCATGCACGATGGCGGCCAGCGGGCCGATGGCATTGGCCACGTCATTGGCGCCGTGCGCGAAGGAGAGCAGGGCGGCAGAGAAGATCAGCGGCCAGACAAAAAGCTGGCGCAGCGACTGGTTGCGGTTCGCCATGTGGCGCGACTGGCGGCGGATCACCGGAAAGGAGATGGCCCATGCGAGGATGGCGACGCCGAGACCGATCAGCAGGGCCTTGGGCAGGTCGACATGGCTGAACAGGGCCAGGTGTTTCAGGCCCTTCAGCGACATATAGGTGCCGAAGGCACCGGCCATGATGGCGATCAGCACCGGCACCCAGCGGCGGGCGGCGGCGATCTTGTCCTCGCGATAGATGATGGCGATCTTGATGAAGGCGAGCATGCTGGCCGCGATCACGCCGCCGAGCACGGGCGAGATCACCCAGCTGGCCGCAATGGAGCCCATGGTCGGCCAGTGGACTGCGCCGAAGCCGGCCGCCGCGATGCCCGCGCCCATCACGCCGCCCACCACGGCATGGGTGGTGGAGACGGGGGCGTTGAAGATGGTGGCGAGGTTGACCCAGAGCGCCGAGGAGATCAGCGCGGCCATCATCAGCCAGACGAAGGTTTCCGTCGTCGGCACGGTGGCGGGGTCAATGATGCCCTTGGAAATGGTCGAGACGACATCACCGCCGGCCAGAAGCGCGCCGGCGCTTTCGCAGATGGCGGCAATGACGAGGGCGCCGCCAATGGTCAGCGCCTTGGAGCCGACCGCCGGGCCGACATTGTTCGCCACGTCATTGGCGCCGATGTTGAGGGCCATATAGCCGCCAATGGCGGCGGCTGCGATGATCAGGATTCCGTTGTCCTGCCCGCCCATAAGCGCGCTGCCGATGGCGACAATGGCGGCGAGGAAGAGGAAGGCGAGCCCGGGGGCAACCACGCTGCGTGCGGTGGTCTGGATCGCAGCTTCAGCCCTGCTGATCTTAACAAGGTCCTTGTCCAGGGTTGCCTTGACGAGTGTCGGATCCTTGCCGTCAGCCATGAGAGCCCCTTCGCTTGCAGGCGATGAGCCGCATCAGCCGCATGCGGCGGGATTTTTCAACTGGTTTCGAAACAGGAGACTGTAGATGTCATAAGACTGTCACGAAACTCATTGGTTCAGGGTGAATATCATGGCCTGAAAGTTCCGGCCAATCAGGCTGGCGCGGTCGTGGAAGAAGTCGGCGGCTGCGGGATTGGGCATCAGCTCGTCCAGCGTTTCGCGAAACAGGGCCAGCCAGCGCTCGAAATGGGCGTGCGTCAGCCCCGGAAGGCGCAGGTGCGCCGGCATCGGGCGGCCTGAATAGCGCCGCGTGCCAAGCGCCACGCCAGACCAGAACGCCTTCAGCTTGTCGAAATGCGCGTCCCATTCGGCTGCATCGCCGATGGCGGTCTCGAAGACCGGGCCGAGGAGCGGGTCCTTGCGGGCGCGGGCGTAGAAGTCGTCGACCATGTCGGAGACCAGCGCCTCGTCAATGCCCAGCGCAGCCGCGTTCGCCTCGATCGCAGCCTGCCGCTCTTCGCTCGTCCGGCGGAGTGTGTCCGTCATGAGGTCGGTCTTACTCCTGCGGCGGGTCAGCCGGAGGCGGCGTGACCGGCGCAGAAAACGCCTTGCGCACGACCCAGGTCGTAATGCCCGCCATGATTACCAGCAGGGAGCCAAACCCTACCAGGGCATAGATTGCCAGATTGTCGACTGTCAGATGTCCCATCTTTGCCTCGCATAACGTCCCATCGGTTGCGCCTATGGTTGCGGAGGGTCTGCCTCTGGCGCGGTAAAATCAATACGTAACCTTACCGAGGGCGGGGCAGATCAGGCGAGGTGCCAGTCGTGGTGCTCGTCGGGGGACCAGATCAGGGGATCGAGATGGAACATGTCCACCAGCGGATCGAGCGGGGCGAATTTTTCGGCTCCGCCGCCAGGGGTATGTTCGGGCAGATCGGGCGCGATCATGTCTGGCGCCAGCAGCTCAGGGGCGGCGGAAACCGCCTTGGAGGCATCTTCGGAGGCAGCGTAGGCGCCAAACGTGAACATGAGCTCGTCCAGCATCTCCAGGGATGTGTTGAGAAGCGTCAGGTCGAAGTATTCTGAAAATGTGGCCGAGTGCACAATGACGTCCTGCCCGGATTGCTCCAGCCAGATGTCGTCCCACGAGTATGTGAACGTGACATTGTCGATCACGATCCGGTCTTCGGTTGGATTGAAATCCGTGATCACCTGTCCCTGGCCCATTCCCACATGGAATGTGTCCGCACCCGACCCGCCCGTCATCGTGTCGGTGCCATCGCCGCCATACAGCACGTCACGGCCTGCGCCGCCGTCCAGCGTATCGTCGCCGTCGCCGCCGTAGAGCGTGTCATTGCCTTTATAACCTCGCAGGATGTCATTGCCCTCATCGCCGAACAGCGTGTCGTCACCTGCTCCACCGAGGAGCTTGTCGACATGGGTGCCACCGGAAAGTGTGTCATTGCCGTCGCTGCCGAGCAGGGAGTCCGGGCCTGCGCCGCCGGAGAGTGTGTCGTCGCCGGCATCGCCCCACAGCCGGTCGCGGCCTGAGCCGCCAGTCAGCGTGTCGCTTCCGTCGCCGCCGAGAAGGCGGTCGTTCCCGGTGGCGCCATCCAATATGTCATTCCCGCCGAAGCCGCTGAGCGTGTCGTCTTCGGTTCCACCGGTCAGGGAATTGCCGCTTCCGTCGCCATCCTGGAAAGCGGTATCGTTCGCTTGTCCGGTGAGGGTGAGGTGGAGGGTCGCCGTGTCACGCGTGCCGTCGACCGTGCCGATCGTGTAGACGATATCGTAGGTGACGCTTTCGCCCTCACGCAGATAGTCGAGCCCGCCATTCGGATTGTAGATGATGGAGCCGTCATAGTTGATGCCAACTTGCACGCCGTCGCCAAATTCGAACCAGCCGCCGGGATAGGATGTCGTGCCAGTTACTGGGCTATAGATGCCGTACATGCCCTGGATCGGAGACCCGTAGGACAGGTCTGCACCATTGCCATTGTCGTCGAGGACATTGGCGGTGAGGGGGGCGGTTGCGGACGCGGTGATGTTGTCGTCCTGCAGGACCAGCGGGAAGTAGACGAAGTTCGACTCTGACAGGTCGCCAAGGTCAAAATTCTGCAGGGTAATTGTGCCGGGAGAATTCCCGCCAACTGTAAGGACAACATCCGCGCCGGACTGGACGGCGCTCTCAAAGACCGCCCGGCCCAGGCTGTAGGGGCCGAGGCGTGACAGGTCGATGATGTCCGTCGCCGGATTGAAATCTGTGACGATGTCATCGCCCATGTCGAAGGAAACGGAATCAATCGTATCGCCGGAAAAACCGAACGTGTCCGGACCTGTCCCACCGGACAGGATATCGTTGCCTGAGCCTCCCCACAGAGAGTCGCGTCCGGTGCCGCCGGTGAGTGTATCGTTCCCCGTACCGCCATACAGATCGTCATTTCCCGTGGCACCGTCGAGCGTGTCATTGCCCTCATGCCCGTAGATCCAGTCGTCCTCTGTCCCGCCGGTCAGCGTGTCATCGTCAATGCCGCCGTCCATGAAGCCGGTATCATTGTACGTTCCGGTGATGGTGAGGTTGACGGCCGCGCGGTTCCTGAAGTCGTCATCAACATTGCCGGTTTCATAATAGATGACGAAGGTGAGGGATTCGCCGTCGCGCAGATAGTCGAACGCGCCGTTGGCATTGAAGTCCACGCTGCCGTCAAAATTGACGAAGAAGGTTGCGCCTTCGCCGAGGGTTACTGGCTCCGTGCCAAAACTGAAGGGGGCGGTATCTGCATCCAGGGTCACGCCATAAACGCCGACAAGCGGCGTGGAGTAGGACGTGTCCGCGCCATTTCCATTGTCGTCGAAGACGTTGGCGGCCAGAGACCCGGTCGCCGAAACGGTGAGGTCGTCATCCTGAATGACAAGTGGATAGAAGACGAAATTCGATTCCGAGAGGTCGCCCAGAACTGTGTTGCGGATCACGATGGTCGATCCGAGGCCGGACGGGAATGTCAGGATCACATCGTCGCCGGATTGCACGGCATTTTCGAGCATGGACATGCCGAGCGCACGCGATTTCAGGTCGCTGAGGTCGATAACGTCTTCTGCGACGTTGAAATCCTCGATCACGTCCTGATCGAGGGTCTCGTCGTAAAATTCCATGAAAAAGGAATCGGCCCCTGCGCCGCCGGTCAGGGAGTCGCTGCCTCGCCCGCCAACCAGAACATCATTGCCCGTGCCGCCGTCGAGAAAGTCATCCCCGCCGGAAGAGGAGAGCAGGTCATTACCGTCTTCGCCGTAGAGGTGGTCGATGAAATCCGAGGGCAGCGTCGCCCAGTAGGAAGACATGAGGACCTGATCATCGCCAGCCCCTGCATAGACCGTGTTGGAGCCCCCGGTGATGACAATGTAGTCGCTTCCATCCCCGGCATAGATCAGGTCATCGCCATCAAAGCTGCGAATATAGTCATCGCCGCCATAGGCCTGGATGATATCGTCGCCCGTAGTGCCATCTATCGTATCGTTGCCTTCGGTGCCTTCAATCGCAGGGGCGGGATTGGCAGAGACCGGTTTATCCGTAGCTGTGGCTGCCGCAAGAGGGCGGGCAAAGACGCCTCGGTCGATGCTCCAGTCCGGCTTGATTTCTCTTCCCTGAACCGGGACCGGATACAGTTCGTAAGTCAGTTTCACGCGACACCCCTCTTGGCTTTCAGCTAAACCGGTTCCGCCTGCAGGTTGTCAATGCAAAGGGGTATTATTTGCGCGTTTCTGTAGCAGATTTCGCAGGTATTCCCGCCACGGGCGAATGGGCGGCGCGCTTGCGCGGATGGGGCTGAGTGCGGCATAGGCCGGGCATGTCTCAGACGCGGGCCTCCCCTTATGATGCGATCGTGCTTGGCGCCGGGGCGGCGGGGTTGTTCTGTGCGGGCCGTATGGGGCAGGCAGGCCAGCGTGTGCTGGTGCTGGACCATGCGGAGAAGCCCGCAGAGAAAGTGCGGATCTCGGGCGGCGGGCGGTGTAATTTCACCAATCTCGAAACCGCAGCGGACAGGTTCATCAGCCAGAACCCGCACTTCGCGAAGTCCGCGCTCGCCCGCTACACGCCGTGGGACTTTACGGACCTGATGGCGAAGCATGGCCTGTCCTGGCACGAGAAGACGCTAGGCCAGCTGTTCTGTGATCAGAAATCCGGCGCGATCATCCAGATGCTGCTGGACGAGCTGGCTGTGGGGGCAGGAGAGCTGCGCCTCGGCACCGCGATCACCGGCGTCAGCCATGCAGACGGCGTGTTCACGGTGGAGACGTCCGGCGGGGCCTTTACTGCGCCGAAACTGGTCGTGGCGACGGGGGGCCTTTCCATTCCCAAGATGGGGGCGAGCGGCCTCGCCTATGATATTGCCCGCCAGTTCGGGCATGAGATCGTTCCGACGCGGGCCGCGCTGGTGCCGTTCGTGTTCACCGGGGCGGATCATGAGGATTTCGCGTCGATCTCCGGCGTTGCCTGCGCCGTTCGGGCAGCGGCAGAGCGGGCGGCGTTTGAAGAGGCCATGTTGTTCACCCATCGCGGCCTCTCCGGCCCGGCGATCCTGCAGGTCTCATCTTATTGGCTACCGGGGGAGGCGGTGCGGCTGACCCTGCTGCCGGACACGGACATTGCCGGAGCGCTGAAAGATGCCAAGCGAGACCGCCCGATGGCGACACTGGCGACCGCGCTGGAGGGCCTGCTGGCGAAGCGGCTGGCCGAGCTGGTGCTGCGGCGCTCTGGCGTGAAGCCGGCGGCGCGGCTGGCCGACCTGTCTCACGCCGTGCTGGAGGAGCTGGCAGCCTCGCTGACGCAGTGGGACGTGCGCCCGGCAGGCACCGAAGGTTATCGCACAGCAGAGGTGACAGTGGGCGGCGTGGACACCGATGGGCTCTCCTCCCGCACACTCGAAAGCCGCAATGTGCCGGGCCTGCACTTCATCGGCGAATGCGTCGACGTCACCGGCTGGCTCGGCGGTTACAATTTCCAATGGGCTTGGGCGAGCGCAGCGGCGGCGGCGGAATAAGCCCCATCTGGCGGCCCCATGGCGGGGTGCTGGCGGCCTCGTGGCGTCATGATGGCGTGGTGCGCTGGCGAAATTTCCCTTTTGCTTTGGAGGCACTAAGCTGGCCATACAAAGGAGACTGCCATGCAATTCACCGCCGACGCCGCCAAGATCAAACGCTGGCGCGAGGAGCGTCACTGGTCGCAGGAACATCTGGCGGATCTCGCCGGGATCGGCCTGCGCACCGTGCAGCGGATCGAAAAGGGCGAGCCCGCCTCGCGCGAAACCATGACAGCACTGGCAGCGGCCTTCAATGTCGATGTCATGGCCCTGGCGGTCGACCCGGAAACTGAAGCCGAGAAGATCGTGCGGCGCAAGGATGCCAAACTGCTGGCCGGGATGCGGCTCGGCTTCTTCATCTCCCTGGCGAGTTATGTGTTCGGGATGATCCTGTTCATCGGCATCAGCCTCGGCATCGGAGGCAGAACGTTCGTTATGCTCTGGCCGATGATCTGGTGGACGGTCGGCATGGCAGGCCATGGCCTGGCGACGGTCATCGTCGAGCTTGCCGTAAGGCACCGGCAACAGTCCCTTGCCGGAGAGTGATGCAAGGCCCGGCTTGCGACCGTTGGTGCAAACTGACCACGCCAAGATTTGAACACCAGTTTTCCCGCCTTCGAGCGCTTGACGGGGCGGCGTGGGGGGATCAAACGCTGCGCGCATGAACGAGACCGGTTCCACGCCTCAAGGTACGGATACGACGCCTCGCCGGGCCATGTTGCTGGGCGGGGCGATGCTCGTACTTGTGCTGCTCGTGTTCGGGTTGGGCAAGCTGGGCGTCCTGCCGAGCGGTGAGGCGATGACGGCCTGGATGGACGGCATGGCCGACAGTCCGTGGGGCTTGCCGGCACTGATCCTGGTCTTCTGTGTTTCGGCCTTTCTGGGTGTGCCGCAATTCGCGCTGATCGCTGCGGCGGTCGCCGTGTTCGGGCCGTGGTATGGCGCATCCTATTCCTGGATCGCGACCATGGTGTCCGGCGCGATCACATTCTATGTCGGCCGCCTCACCGGGGAAAAAGCCTTCCGGCGCTATGCGGGAAAATCAGCGAACAAGCTGGCCGGGATCATCGGACGCAATGCGTTCGTGGCGAGCGCCGTGGTGCGCAACGTGCCGACCGGGCCGCTTTTGTTGGTCAACATGGCCTTCGGGGTCAGCCATGCGCGCTTTCTGCCCTTCTGGGCGGGCATGGGGCTCGGCTCGCTGCCGAAGATCGTCCTGATCGCGTTTGCCGGGCGCAGCCTGATGGCGGCGCTGCGGGGCAATCCGGGGACGGCGATCCTCGCCGGGCTGGCGGCGGTCGGGATTTATGTTGCCATCGCGATCTGGGTTCGCCGGAGAGTAGAGAAAACGGGGCAATCTGTTTCGCTGATTGGTGCAAATCCGGTTGACAATCCGGAACAGCTGCCTGATTAACCGGACATGCGCAAGAATTTGCCCCTTCTCCTTCTTCTTACCGGCCCCTGGCCGGTGCCGGCTGCTCCGCACTGATCGGGGGCAGGCGCACGGTCAGGGGATGTTCCGCAAACCCTTTCCCGAAATTCCCCCAAATTCAGGCCGCCTGCCATGACCAAATCCGACCATATCCGCATTTTTGACACCACCTTGCGTGACGGCGAACAATCGCCCGGCGCGTCCATGACCCATGGCGAGAAACTCGAACTCGCCGGTCTGATGGAAGAAATGGGCGTCGATGTCATCGAAGCCGGCTTCCCGGCCTCCTCCGAGGGCGACTTCGCTGCCGTCAGCCAGATCGCGAAACAGTCCAAGAACGCCATCATCTGCGGTCTCGCGCGCTCGACCGAGAAGGATATCGAGCGTTGCGGCGAAGCCGTGCGCAATGCCGCGCGCCCGCGCATCCATACGTTCATCTCCACCAGCCCGGTGCACATGAAGCACAAGCTTCAGATGGGCCCGAATGCTGTGCTGGAAGCGGTCGGGCGTTCGGTGGCCCAGGCTCGCAACCTGGTCGACGATGTTGAGTGGAGCGCCGAGGATGCGACCCGCACTGATTTCGACTTCCTGTGCAAATGCGTCGACGTCGCGATCCAGAGCGGCGCGACCACGATCAACATTCCGGACACGGTCGGTTATTCCCACCCGGAAGAATATGGCGCGCTGTTCCGCCGCCTGATCGCGAATGTCGCCAATTCCGACAAGGCGATCTGGTCGGCGCACTGTCACAATGATCTGGGCCTCGCTGTCGCGAACTCCATCAGCGCGATCGCCAATGGCGCGCGTCAGGTGGAATGCGCCATCAATGGCCTCGGCGAGCGGGCCGGCAATGCCGCACTGGAAGAAGTGGTCATGGCCCTGCGTGTGCGTCACGATACGCTGCCCTACACAACGGGCGTGAAGAGCGAATACCTCTCGCGCGCCTCGGCCATGCTGAGCCGTATCACGGGCTTCCCGGTCCAGTACAACAAGGCCATCGTCGGCAAGAACGCCTTCGCGCATGAAAGCGGCATCCACCAGGATGGCATGCTGAAGAATTCCGAGACGTATGAGATCATGAAGCCGGAAGATGTCGGCGTCGCCAAGACCTCTCTGGTCATGGGCAAGCTGTCGGGGCGTCATGCTTTCCGTGACAAGCTGGAATCGCTCGGCTACACGCTGGAGCAGGACGCGCTGAACGATGCGTTCAAACGCTTCAAGGCGTTGGCCGACAAGAAAAAGCACGTCTTCGATGATGACATTGTAGCCTTGGTCGACGATCAGCTGGCCGAAGATGGCGAGCGTGCCATGTTCAAACGGCTGCGCGTCGTCGCAGGGACGGATGGTCCGCAGACGGCTGAAATTGATCTCGTGCTGGAGGGTGAGGAAAAATTCGCGATCGCCCGCGGCAATGGCCCGGTGGATGCGGTGTTCAATGCGATCAAGTCCCTGATCCCGCACAGCGGTTCGCTGGATCTCTACCAGGTGCACGCGGTGACCGGCGGCACGGATGCGCAGGCAACAGTCTCCGTGCGTCTGAATGATGCCGATGGGTTCATGGCGACGGGCCGGGCGTCTGATCCGGACACGCTGGTGGCGAGTGCGAAAGCCTACCTCCACGCAGTCAACAAGCTTGAGAACCGCAAGGCCAAGCGCCAGAACGCCGCCTGATCCTTTCCTGACATTTGCTCAGTCTCTCCTGCGCCTCGCGCGCAGGGGCGGGTGTACTGTATGCTGAAGAGGCCCTCGCCATGGAGCTGTGGATCCCGGTAACCATTGCGGCTGCGTTCTCTCAGAACCTGCGCAATGCCCTGCAGAAATCCCTCAAAGGCCGCCTCAGCACCTGGGGTGCGACAGCCAGCCGGTTCGTCTATGCCGCGCCGCTGGCCGTACTGTTGTTCGCCGTGCTGTCGGGCGGGACCGGGCAGGGCGTTGGGGCCGCGCCGGGGGCCTTCTTTGCATATGGAATGGTTGGCGGGCTCGCGCAGATCCTCGCCACGGGTCTGCTGATCCATTTGTTCTCCTACGCCAATTTTGCGGTGGCGACGGCCTTTACCAAGACCGAGCCCTTGCAGACGGCGCTGTTCGGCATCGTGCTGCTGGGGGACAGTCTTTCGCTTGGGGCGGGCGTCGCGATCCTGATCAGCCTGTTGGGCGTGATCCTCGTGTCCGTGCCCCGGCCCGCGCCGGGCGCGCGCTGGAAGCTCGATAGCAAGGTCTGGATCGGCGTTTTGTCTGGCGGGTTCTTCGGCCTGTCGGCGGTCGCCTATCGCGGCGCGTCGCTGTCTCTGCCGGAGGGCTCTGTCCTGCTGCGCGCCTCGGCAACGTTGGCCTTTGTCACCACGTTTCAGGCGCTGGCCATTCTGGGCTGGCTGGCCTTGCGGGAGCGGGGCGAAGTGGCGCGGCTCCTGAAGGCGTGGCGTGTGGCGGGGCTGGTCGGGATCACCGGCATGCTCGGTTCGCTCGGATGGTTTACAGCCTTCACCCTGGAAAATGCTGCGCATGTCCGGGCTCTGGGGCAGGTGGAGGTGATCTTCACGCTCGCGGTCTCGATCCTGTTTTTCAAGGAACGGGTCACACGGCGGGAAATTGCAGGTGTTTTGCTTGTGGCAGCCGGTGTTGTCGCGCTGGTGCTTTTGGCGCACTGAGGGGCAGTGTTCGGAATTGAGGAGGCAGGCATGGCGATATGCTGTTCGGTGGCGGTGACGGATCGCGTCTGGGTGCGTGAGGCGGTGCAGAAGATCAATGCAGACTTCAACCGCTCAGCTGACACCCACCTGATCAAGGTAGACCTGCCGGGCTTTCCGGACCAGACGCTCTACCTGAAGGATGAGTCGATCCATCCGTCCGGCAGCCTGAAGCACCGGCTCGCCCGCTCGCTCTATCTCTACGGCCTCTGCAATGGCCATATCGGGCCGGACTCGGTGATCGTCGAATGTTCGTCCGGATCGACGGCGGTGTCGGAAGCCTATTTCGCGCGCCTTCTGGGCCTGCGCTTCATTGCCGTGATGCCGAAGGGTACCGCGCCCAGCAAGATCGAGAAGATCACTTTCTATGGCGGTGAACCGCACGAAGTGGAGCCCGGCGAGATCTATGCCGAAGCCGAGCGCATTGCCTGCGAACTTGGCGGCCATTTCATGGACCAGTTCACCTATGCCGAGCGCGTGACCGACTGGCGCGGCAACAATTCCATCGCCGACAGCCTGTTTGCTCAGCTGGCCCTGGAAGATCATGCGATCCCTGACTGGGTGGTGATGAGCGCCGGCACCGGTGGCACTTCGGCCACGATCGGGCGCTATATCCGATACCGCTGTGACCTTGCGGCGAAGACACAGCTTTGCGTGGCGGATCCGGAAAATTCGGTCTTCTACGACTATTACCGCACAGGCGATGCCTCGATCCGTATCCAGAAGAAGTCGCGGATCGAAGGGATCGGACGTCCCCGCGTGGAGGCGTCCTTCCAGCCGCGTGTGATTGACCGGATGATGCAGGTGCCGGATGCCGCCTCGATTGCGACTGTTCACTGGCTGGAGAAAGTGCTCGGGCGCAAATGTGGCGGATCAACCGGAACAAATGTCTGGTCGGCCCTGCAATTGATGGAAGAGATGCGGTTGGCGGGCCAGGCAGGCTCTGTGGCGACGCTGATATGTGACAGTGGTGAGCGCTATCTGGACACGTGCTACGATCCGGACTGGATTGCACGGGAAGGGATGGATCTCGTGCCGTTCATGCTCTGGCTGGAGCAGAATGCCGGTATCTGAGCCGAAGGCGACAGCGAAAGCCCTGCTTTTATCCCTGAGATTTTTTGGCTTCTGCTTCGCGGATTTTCGCGATCAGGCTTTGGAATTTCTCGGGAACCGGCTCCTCAAGGAGTGACTCGAACGTTTTTTGAAGCGCAGCGCTCAGCGCCTGCGACGCGCCATCGGCGTGCAGTTCCGGATGGGGGCGGCCCAGCTCTTTGTCCTGAGGCTTATCCTTCATGAGATCGCTTCCTGGATTGGCCACCAAACACTGCATCCCTTTGGCAATCCGCGACCCTGAATATCAGGCGCTCACGGGTCCGCAATAGGAAACTGCGAGAAGAATTGACGTTACAGATTGCAGACCGACGCGTGAGCGGCGACTTCCTTGTGGCACTAATGGTGCAGATTGTTTGCAGGTGCAACAGGCTCAGCGATGGAAAAAGCTCAACCGGAAAGTTGCCAGATCGAGCGAGCGAATTTTTTTTCACTTAGCTTTTTTTTCTTACGCGCCTTGATTGAGGCATCGGTCGCTCTCCAAAGCGCTCGATTTTGAGAATCAGTTTGAAGTTGCGGTATTCCGTGGAGCCGGGCGCATGCCTGCTTCCGGCGGCGACATGTTCCGAAATCAGCTTAAACCGCTGGTTTGAAAAACGTGCCGATCCGGAAAATTTCATCTATTCCTTCAACCGTAATTCCATCCCCTTGTGTCAGAACGGGCCGTAGCGATGTGGCACGCAAGTGTGCCGGATTGACCAACAAGATCTTGCCGGACCGGGCGCCAAGACCCGGGCGGTGACCAACAGGGTGATGAATCATGGCAAAAACGGTCCTCGTTATCGATGACGATCCGACGCAGCGCCGGTTGCTGCAGGCGGCAGTGGAGAAGGCTGGCTTTGCTTGCCGCACCGCCCCTGATGGTGAGACGGGCATTGCGGTGGCGGCCGATCCGAAGGATGGCATCGATGTCGTCCTGCTGGACCTGACCATGCCGGGCCTGTCAGGGATGGAAACGCTGGAGCGTCTTGCCGCCAAACGCGCAGACCTTCCGGTCATCATGCTGACCGCAACCAGCGGAATTGATACGATCGTTCAGTCCATGCGCGGCGGGGCTGTCGATTTCATCGTGAAGCCGGCCAATCCGGAGCGCGTTGTTGTCAGCATCCGGAACGCCCTGAAGATGCAGTCGCTGACTGGCGAAGTGAAACGTCTTGCCCGCAAGGCTGAAGGCGGCATGGCGTTCGACGACATGATCGCCTCGGCAGCGCCGATGCGTCAGGTGGTTCGCCTGGCAGAGCGCGCGGCAGCGTCTGACATCCCTGTGCTGATCCTCGGAGAAAGCGGTGTTGGTAAGGAAGTGGTTGCCCGCTGCATCCAGGGTGCCTCGACCCGCGCCGGTAAACCGTTCGTGACCGTCAACTGCGGTGCCATTCCGGAAAACCTTGTTGAATCGATCCTGTTCGGCCACGAGAAGGGTGCCTTCACGGGTGCCGTCTCCAAGGCGCTCGGCAAGTTTGTCGAAGCCGATGGTGGTACGCTGTTCCTCGATGAGGTGGGTGAACTTCCGCTGGACGCGCAGGTGAAATTGCTCCGTGCTCTGCAGGAAGGAGAAGTGGACGCCGTTGGCTCCCGCCGCCCGACCAAGGTGGACGTGCGCATCATCTCGGCCACCAATCGTGACCTAGCCCAGCAAGTTGCCGATGGCACATTCCGCGAAGACCTGTTCTATCGCCTCAATGTGTATCCGATAGATATGCCGAGCCTGCGTGAACGCCGCGACGATATTCCGGCCCTGGTGGAGCACTTTGTCGGTCGCTTCAATGCCAGCGAAGGCGCGAAAGTGACCAACGTGGCCGACGACACGATGAAGATGCTGTATGCGTTCGACTGGCCGGGTAACGTCCGTCAGCTCGAAAATGCTGTCTTCCGTGCAGTGGTGCTTTGCGAAGGTGACCAGCTGCGCCCGCAGGACTTTCCGCAGATTTCCGGCCAGATGCCAGACCTTGAGAGCCTGCCAGCGGCCCCGGCCGTGGCAGATGCACCGGGCGCGGCCCTGCCGGTTCCGGCCAATGCCATGGTCGCAGGCGACGGGCCTGTCCCGATCATGGATCCGGATGGCGAGCTTCGCCCGCTGCAGGACATCGAACGCGATATCCTCCAGTATGCGATTGACTATTATCAGGGCCATATGAGCGAAGTGTCCCGCCGTCTCGGCATCGGTCGCTCGACCCTCTATCGCAAAGTTCGTGAATACGATCTCGACGTGCGCGAACGCGAAGCGAGTTGATTTCAGCAACAGTCTTGAGAGGCCGCCTCAGTCCTGGGGCGGCCTCGACATATCAAATGACATGGCGACATCGCAGCGCGCATAGCGCTTGCCGTATTGCTCCATGATCTCTGCGTCATGGATGAAGCCCGCCTTCTCATAGAGATGGATGGCCGCTTCGCATTTCTTATTTGTCAGTAGGAACAGAGACCCTATCGGCATCTGCCGGGCGCGCTCGATGGTCCGTTGCAGGAGGAAGTCGCCGGCTTTCAGCCCGCGGGCGCTGGCGCGGACAACCATCTTGGTCAGCTCAAACGCCTCCCCATCCACCGGCATCAGGGCACAGGTGCCGATGATGCCGAGGTCTGCTGCTTCCACGAACAGGATCACGCCGCCCCGGTCGATGATCATTTCGCGCGGATGCTCGATGATCTCGATGTCCTTCTTTTCCAGCACGAACATGTCTTCCACCCATTCGCGGGTGATGGCGTCGAATTCGGGCGCGAGGCGGTCGTCGTATTCAACGAGGCGCAAGGATGGCTGACCGGAGGCGGCGGTTTCCGCATCGCAGATCCGGTCATGCAGGGAGCGCGTCTGCAGGGCGTCCTCGATCCGTCCGATTTGAGTCAGGAGATCGGCATCCGGGCCCTCGCATAGCTGCTGGGCGGCGCTACGCACATGGGGCCAGAGATCGCGCTTCAGCTCACCGACGAGCGCTTCGCCCTCCGGTGTCAGGCGGATCTGCTTCTGGCGGCTGTCGCCCTCCACAGGCGCGACGGTGGTGAGGCCAAGCTTCTGCAGGGCATTGTGGATACGGGTGACGGCCGGCTGGCTGATGCCGACGGCCTCGACGGCTTCGCTCACGCTGAGCGGGCCATAGGTTGTGAGCGCAGCGAGCAAGGGAAAGTGCGTTCCCTGGATGGGCAGGCCGCGGTCGGCAAACACACGCGTTGCATCCGCCTGCATCCGCTCGGCCAGCCGCTTCAACCGGCTACCAAGGGCGAGCGGCCCCATCTCGGCGAGGACGTCGCGTGTCATGCTCATCTCCATGAAATTTACGAGATATATAACATGTAATGTAAACATGTTTGTCAAGCGTGGGCGCTTGTTGTTGCTGCAGTAGACGCAATGCGTGACGCCGTATTCGGGCGGACCTATTCGGGGTCGGCCAAGGCCTTCTCGGCGTCCGGACGCGTCACGGCGACGACGGAGAGACCAGCTGCGGCGACCAGCACCATCAGCCAATAGATGTGCGACTGCGCGTTCACACCGCCGGGCGCGAGGGCGTCATAGGCAATACCCGACAGGAAGCTGGACAGGGCCAGGATCGGACCGAAGACCAGTGCGCCGTTCACCGCATAGGCCAGCGGCAGGCGCTCGTGCGGCAAGGCCTGCTGCAGGAAGCGCATTGTGCCGAGATGGGTCAGGGCGAAGGAGGCGGCGTGCAGGGTCTGGAACAGCGCCGCGACCATGACCGGCAGGACGAAACCAGCCGCCGTCCAGCGGACCATCGCGCCCACGCCGCCCATCAGGAGCAGGCTCACCGGGCTGAAGCCGCGCAACAGACGCGCCGACAGGAGTAGCAGGACAATCTCGGCGACCACGCCGACGGCCCAGAGTGCCCCGATGCCCGAACCGGATATGCCCTGGGAGACCCAGATCACAGATGAGAAAACATAATAGACCCCGTGGCTTGCCTGAACGAGGGCGGCGGCCAGCGTGAAGGCGAAAACAGATGGGATGCGGTAGAGCGAGAAACCCTCGCGGAACGTGCTGAGGATGGTTCGCTTGGGCAGGGCTTGTCGCGCGCCTTGGCGTGTGAAGAGCGGGGCAATCGTTGCCAGCATGGCAGCGGCGATCAGGTAAAAGCGGATCCCTTCCGGGCCATAGGCGGACAGGACGGCGCCGCCGGCAAGGTTGGCCGTCACGAACGCAAGTGAGGCAATCGCCCGGCCCTGTCCATAGTCTGGCCGCGACGTGCGCGTCCCATAGATCAGGACCGCTTCGAACAGGGGGCCGGAGACATTGTTGGCGCTGTAGATCATGACACAGATGATGAAGGCCGCCGCTTGGGGCAGCCCCGGAAACAGCAGCGTGTATCCGGCGAGGCAAACGGCCATCACGCCCGTCAGCGTCGAGCGCAGTCCATGTGACTGGGCGCGGCCGGCAGCCAATGGCCCGGCAAAAATGCGGATCAGCGCCGCCAGCGTGCCTGCCCCGGCAATCTCTGCGCCGGACATGCCGCCAGCCTGCTCCATCCAGACGGGCAGATATGGCAGGTTCGCCCCGAGCACGAGGTTCACGGCGCCAGCGGCAAGGGAGGCCAGCCAGGCATCGTTCAGGCGCATGCGGCGGACCGATAATGAAGGTGCGGACCGTATAGCATAGGTCTGTTTTTCCGTGGGTTCAGCGTGAAGATCGCAAACGCACTACTCCGGATGCAGCGGTCCGTGTAGGGGAATTTGATCTGGTCGCGTCATTGCCTGGAAAAATCAGGCGTTGGACAGGGCCAGTTGTTCGCGGGCCACTTCGCCCACCTTGCGGGCGTCGGCCTCACGCGGACTGCCGGCGCGCCAGGCGATGCCGATGCGGCGACCAATGATGGGACTGACGAACTCGCGCACGGCGACGTCGCTGCCGACATTCAGGCCGTGGTCTACAGCCAGCCTGGGCAGGAGCGAAACGCCGAGCCCGCCCGCGATCATGTTGACCAGCGTTCCTAGCGATGTGGCCGCGACCTGATCCTTCGAAGCGCCTGTGCGCATGCGGCAGATCGAAAGCGCGTGGTCACGCAGGCAGTGACCGTCTTCCAGAAGGAGGAGGTTCTCCCCGGCGAGGTCTTCCGGGCACAGGCCGTTCTTCTTCGCAAGCGGGTGGGCGGCTGGCGCGGCGAACAGGAACTCGTCGTCAAACAGGGTCATCGTCTCGATGCCGGGCGCGTCCCAGGGCAGGGCGATCAGGGCGGCATCCAGCGTCCGGGTGCGCAGCTGGTCGATCAGGCGACCGGTCTTGTCTTCGTGCAGGTAAAGCCTGAGATCCGGATAGGCCGCGCTCAGCGCCCGCACCGTCTGGGGCAGCACGAAAGGGGCGATGGTCGGGATGGCGCCGAGATGGAACGGGCCAGTCAGCAATGCTCCGGCGCTTTGCACAGCTTGCACCAGCGCATGCGTGTCGTTCAGCAGGGCTGAGGCGCGCGCCAGAGCGATCTGACCGGCATGGGTGAGGCTGGCGCCTCGGGCTTCGCGGTCAGCCAGCTTGACGCCGAGCAGGTCTTCCAGTTCGCGGATTCCCGCCGACAGGGTCGGCTGTGTGACGTGGCAGGCTTCGGCGGCGCGTGAAAAGGAGCCAGTCTCGCCAAGGGCGACCAGGAACTGAAGCTGACGGAGGGTCGGTATAAGCATAGATTGTATCTATGATAAGCTTGGCTACGATCAAAATTCTTTTTGTCCAGGATGGGGTTTATCCCGGAGGGCGGCATTAATATTAAATAAAAACAAGGGTGAAATGCGAAGCCTGCGATTCCCTCTGCCGCTTGCATCCTGTGGATGCAGAAAAAACTGCATCAGGGCGAAAATAATTTGGAACCGTTCCTGCCCGTCAAACATACTGCCTATGAACCGTCCGGATCGGGAATTCTCAACTCCCCACCCAAGACCCCCGGTCAGGACGGCGAAAATGGCCCGGCGAGCCGGAAAACAGTGTCCGCCACCCATCTGGACACTCGGCACCGTCCCCCTCCCAAGCCAGATGGCTTGTCGGGCCTATTCACCTCCCAAATCGCGTTTGGATCCGGCCCTTCAGGGGCCGGATTGCGTTTGTGCGCCCGTGCGCTGACTGAAGGCTTTTCCGAGCCATTCCCAAGTCAAACGCAGGCATTCGCCAAGTGATGCAAAGACGTCGTTGGCGGCAATTCACAGGGGCTGCGTAAATCGCAGGCTTTTGATCTTAAAAAGTCTGTCATGTTTCATCTCTCTGTGGATGAAGGACGCAATTCCGACACCGATCTGATTCAAAAAGGAAATTCACGCAGCGCCCATGTGATCCCGGGGCTTCGTTCCGGTTTGTTCCCGGCTCGTCCCCTTCCTGTTCTTGCGCAATGCTGTTGTGGATATTTCGATTCCAGCTGTCGGCCCATTGAGGCCCATGGCCGCCCATGATACCCCACGTTAAGACATGGTTTACCCATGCGGGGTTTAGGCAAACGAAGAACGGGCTGGCGGGTGTTCGTATCCACCTACGAAAGCGCTATTGATGCAAAAGGGCGGGTCTCTATCCCGGCACCCTTTCGCGCAGCCTTGGGCGGTGGAACCCGCATTTTCCTCTGGTCCGCGCTGGACGGTTCCGGTTGTCTCGAAGGCGGCGGTGAGGCCCTGATGGCCATGTACCGCGCCACGCTGACCCGCCTGCCCCCGCAATCCCCGGTGCGCAAGGCGCTCGTCTCTACGATCTTTGCCGGGTCTGCAGATCTCAAGATGGACGAGACCGGCCGGATCAAGCTGACCGATGAGCTGATCAAGGTGGCAGGCCTCAATGGCCGGGTGAAGTTCGCCGGCAATATTGACAGTTTCCAGATCTGGGACCCGGACAAGCATGCGGCGTTTACCACTGCGATGTCCGAAACGGCTGCGAAACCGGAGACTCTGGCTGCGCTTGGCGAGGCCTATAATGACGTGCTGCGCCAGCACGAGCTGGGCCATTATCCGGACCTGAAACTTGTTGAAGGAGGGGAAGGATGATGACCTCGAAACCCCTGCCCTCATTGGCAATTTCCGGCCACAAGCCGGTCATGCTGGACGAAGTTCTGGTCGCGCTGGATCTGAAAGACGGTGATCGCATCGTCGACGGCACGTTTGGCGGCGGCGGCTATACACGCGCGATCCTCGAGGCAGCCAAGTGTTCGGTTTATGCGATCGACCGTGATCTTGATGCGATCGTCCGGGCAGAGGCGCTCGCCGCCCAGACCGACCGGATCACTCCGCTCCTCGGCCGGTTCGGTGAAATGGACGAGCTGGTGCAGGCCACAGGCTGTGAAGCCGTCGACGGCGTTGTGCTGGATATCGGCGTGTCCAGTTTCCAGATCGATGAAGGCCATCGCGGGTTCTCGTTCAACAAGGACGGTCCGCTGGATATGCGCATGGGCGCAGTCGGCCCGACGGCGGCAGATGTGGTCAACCACATGTCTGAGGGCGACCTCGCCAATGTGATCTTCCGCCTCGGCGAGGAGAAACAGGCCCGCCGCATCGCCCGGCAGATCGTCAGCCGCCGCAAGGAACGTCTGTTCGAAACCACGCTGGACCTGGCCGACACGGTCGAGACGTCGGTTGGTGGTCGCAAGGGCTCTCGTATTCACCCCGCGACGCTGACCTTCCAGGCGATCCGCATGTATGTGAACGACGAGCTGGGGGAACTGGCCCGGGCGCTGGCGGCAGCCGAGCGGCTGCTGAAGCCGGGCGGCCGCCTGGTGATCGTGACCTTCCACTCGCTGGAAGACCGGATGGTGAAACAATGGCTGCGCGAACGGTCCGGCAAGAATGCCGGCGGATCGCGGCATATGCCGCTGATGGCCAAGGGGCCGGACCCGACCTTCGAATTGCGTCCAAACAAGCCGATCCTGCCTCAGGATAAGGAAGTGGTAGGCAATCCACGTGCACGCTCGGCAAAATTGCGGGCGGCGATCCGTACGGAAGCCCCCGCGATCGATGAAGAGGCGGATGACGGCATGAACCTGCCCCCGCTCTCGCAACTGGAGGACGTGTCATGAGCCGCCGCGTATTCATCCTTGGCCTTGTTATTGTTGGATTGCTGGTTTTCAGCCTCTACCGCGCGAAATACGGCGCGAAGGATACCGCTGCCGAGTTGATGGCGGTCGAAGCGCAGATCGAAGAGGCGCGCCACGAAAAGGCGCTGCTGGAAACCGAGCTGTCGCACATGAGCCGCCGCGAATGGATCGAGGAATATGCCCGCAATGAGCTCGGTATGGCGCCGCCGCGTCCGGAACAGATGGCCAATGAGCGTGATCTGGATGCTCTGATCGGCAAGCCGGTCGACCCGGCAAAGGATGCTGCCGGAGCGACGGACGGGGAGGCGCCTGAATGACCGAAGCGTCGCGCCACCGGACACGGCTGGTCGGCCTCGGCCTCAGCGCGCTGTTTGTGGTGCTGGCCGGTAAGGCCGGCTACCTCGCTTTGTCGCCTGACCGGGATTCCGGCGGGCTGGGTGCAAACGCGGGCAAGGCCGTCGTGCGGGCCGACATTGTCGACCGCAATGGCGAGCAATTGGCGACGTCTGTTTCTGTCTATTCCCTGGTGGCCAATCCCAAACTGATCTGGGACGCGCGCGAAGTGGCGACCCGTCTGGCCGGTGTCCTGCCGGATATCGATGTCGATGCCATGACGACGCGGCTGTCTGACCAGTCGCGCGAATTCGTCTGGGTCCAGCGCGGCCTCACCCCGCGCCAGCGCCAGACCGTGTTCGACCTCGGCCTTGAGGGTCTGCGTTTCGAAGAAGAGGTCAGCCGGGCCTATCCGCGCGGCACGCTGGCCGGGCAGGTGCTCGGTTATGTGAACGTGGACGGCGTTGGGTCCGGCGGCATCGAATACAGTCAGAATGACCGCCTTGCTGCGGGCGGGGAAGCGCTGCGCCTGACCATCGATAATGGCGTTCAGGCCGCCGTCGAGGCAGAGCTTGCTGCGTCTGCCGCATCCGAGGGCTTTGAAGGCGCTGCCGTCATCCTGATGGAGGCGCGCACGGGAGAGGTTCGCGCCATGGCGAGCTGGCCGCCTTTCAATCCGAACCGGTCATCCGATACGCCGATGGATGATTCCTCGCGCCTGAACCGGGCGACCGGAGCGGTCTATGAGCTTGGCTCCGTGTTCAAGCCGCTGACCGTGGCGGCTGCGCTGGAAGCGGGCGCCATCAAGCCGACCGACGTGTTCGACGTGCACAGTCCGATTGAGATGCGCGGCTACACGATCTCCGATCTTCACTCGATTGGTATGCGTGCGAGCGTGACCCGGATTATCGCCGAAAGCTCGAACATCGGCACGGTGCACATCAACCAGAAGCTCGGGCCGCGCCGGCAGCAGGCTTTCCTTCAGGTGGCCGGCCTGTTGGATCGCTCGCCAGTGGAACTGTCCGGAAGCGCTGCGCCGATCCTGCCGGAGCGGATGGATGACCTGACCGCCGCGACAATGGCCTATGGGCATGGCATCGCGGTGACACCGATGGCGTTCCTGTCGGCCTTCTCAGCCTTCGCCAATGGCGGCGAGCGCGTGACCCCGACCCTGATCGTGGACGAGACCCGCAAGCCGCAGGCTGTCCGCCTCATGTCGGCCATTACCACAGACCTTGTGAACGCCATGATGCGCGAAGCGGTGCTGACCGGCACGGGCAAGAATGCGGAAGTTGCCGGCTATCGCGTGGCGGGCAAAACCGGCACCGCCGAGAAACCTGTACCGGGCGGCTATGACGATGGACGCAACATCTCGAGCTTTGCGGCGATTTTTCCCTATGACAGCCCGCAGTATGCCATGATTGTGACACTGGATGATCCGAAAGCCGGACCGGGAGGTTCGGTGGCTTCCCAGAATGCGGTACCGACCGCAGGTCGCATCATAGAACGTGTCGCGCCGCTGCTCGGCATCGCCCCACGCTTTGAAGATATCCGTCCTGCTGGCGACGCGTACCGCGCGCGATCGGATGAGAGGACTGCGCTGTGACCTGCAAACTTAAAGACCTGTTTCCTGATGCCCCGGATGGCGAAACCGAAATCACCGGCATGACGGCAGATAGCCGCCGGGTGAAGCCGGGCTATCTGTTCGCCGCCCTGAAGGGCACGGCGACGGACGGGCGGAAGTTCATTGCGGATGCGATTGCCAAAGGTGCGGTTGCGATCCTGTCTGACAGCGGCGCCGAGGGCGTGACGGTTGCGCATGTGATCGATGCCGAACCGCGCCGGGCTTTGGCTCTGGCCGCGAAGCGTTTCTACAATTCCCAGCCGGGGATCGTGGTGGCGGTGACCGGCACGAATGGCAAATCCTCGACTGTCGATTTTTGCCGCCAGATCTGGTCGCGGGCGGGTCTGAAGGCAGCCTCGATGGGGACGCTGGGCGCGATCGGACCGAACGGGCACATCGATGTCGGTCATACGACGCCGGACCCGGTTACCATTCACGAAACGCTCGCGGCGCTTGCCGGGCAGGGCGTGACGCATTGCGCGATGGAAGCCTCCAGCCATGGCCTCGAACAGAACCGCCTCGATGGTGTGGACCTCTCCGCCGTTGCCTTTCTGAACTTCACGCAGGACCATCTCGACTACCACTCGACGATGGAGGAATATCTCTCTGCCAAGCTGCGCCTGTTCCGCGAACTTGGACGTCCGGGCGTGCCCGCCATCGTCAATGCCGACTCTGACCAGTGCAATGATTTCGAAGCGGCGGCCCTCGGCAAGCAGATGCCGATTGTCTCCTTCGGCTGGCGGGGCGAGGATCTCTGGATCGACGAGATCATGCCGCGTGCGACCGGACAGGTGCTGCACCTCTACTGGCGCGATGTGGAACAGAAGCCGCTGGAACTGCCGCTGATCGGTGAATTCCAGGCGCTGAATGCGCTGGCGGCGGCTGCGATCTGTCTGTCGCTGGGCATGGAATTCGGCGCAGTGTCCGATGGGCTGACCCATCTGGAGCCCGTGAAGGGCCGGATGGAGTTCATCGGCAAGACCGAGACAGGCGCTGCCGTATTCGTCGACTATGCTCACACGCCGGACGGGCTGGACGTGCTGCTGCGCGCCGTGCGCCCGCACACGGCCGGGAACCTGAAAGTCATCTTTGGCTGTGGCGGCGACCGCGATGCCCGCAAGCGCCCGCTGATGGGCGAGATTGCGGCACGTCAGGCTGACGACGTGATTGTGACAGATGACAATCCGCGAACGGAAGACGCTGCCGATATTCGCAAACAGGTTCTGGTAGGCTGCCCGGACGCCCGCGAAATCGGCGACCGGGGCGAAGCGATCCGCACCGCGATTTCGGAGCTGAAAAAGGGCGACACGCTGGTCATCGCCGGCAAGGGCCATGAGACCGGCCAGATCATCGGCAAGGAGGTTCACCCCTTCTCCGACCAGGACACGGCGCGCGCTGCGCTGGAAGCAGGCCGTGCATGACCAAACCGCTCTGGACCTCTGACGATATCGTTCTTGCCACTGGCGGGGTGACGACCGCGCCATTCACGGTGACCGGAACGGTGTCGATCGATACGCGCTCGCTTGAGCCGGGTGACCTGTTCGTGGCGCTGAAAGACCAGCGCGACGGGCATGACTTCGTCGAAGCGGCCTTCAAGGCTGGCGCGGCGGGTGCGCTTGTCTCGCGCAAGAAGGGCGATGGGCCACAGGTCATTGCCGACGACGTGCTGGCCGCGCTGGAACAGATGGGCGTCGCCGCGCGGGCCCGCTGTGGTGCGCACCGCACGGCGATCACCGGCTCGGCCGGAAAGACAAGCGTCAAGGAAATGCTGGCGCGGATCTATCGCGCGCTTGGCACGGCGCACTGGAGCCAGAAAAGTTTCAACAATCACTGGGGTGTCCCGCTCACGCTGGCGCGTATGCCGGAAGGAACGGAACGGGCCGTATTCGAGATCGGCATGTCGACGCCCGGCGAGATCGCCCCGCGCAGCCGCATGGTTCGTCCGCATACGGGCCTCATCACCTGCATTGCCGGTGCGCACCTTGAAGGCCTCGGCAGCCTGGAAGCCGTGGCGCGCGAAAAAGCCGATATCTTTGCGGGCCTTGAGGCGGGTGGCACGTTCATCCTGCCGTCCGATGATGTCTTCTTCGAGTATCTCGCAGGCGAGGCCCGGAGCCTCTGCCCGACGGGCAATCTGGAAACCTTTGGCCGGTCTCCGAATGCGACCGCGCGGGTCACCGGCTATGAAACAGATGGCACGACCAGCCGCATCCAGGTGGATGTGGTCGGCAAGCCGGTTCTGGTGACGCTGGAAGCTGTTGGCGAACACTGGGCGCTGAACGTGGCGGCGGCCTTGCTGGCAGCATCGCAGACGGGTGCGTCTGTTGCCGATTGCGCGGCGGCCCTGTCCGGTTACGCGCCGCCACCGGGACGCGGCACGGCAGAGCGGTTGGCCCTGCCGGATGGCGGCTATTTCATGCTGATTGACGATGCCTACAATGCCAATCCGGGCTCGATGCGGGCGGCACTTTCCTCATTGAAACAACGCGGTGCGGGGCGCCGCCTCGTGGCGCTCGGCGAGATGCTGGAAATCGGCGATAGGTCGGATGCGGAACATGCCGGTCTTGCCGGCGCCGTTGTGGAGACCGGGGCGGAGGGCGTCTTCCTTGCGGGAGACAAAATGACTCACCTTGCAGAGGCGCTGCCGCCGGATCTCCAGCAGGTATGGGCCCCCAAAGCCGACGAACTTTTTAATGCACTGGAAAATGCACTTCGGGATGGTGACGTGGTCTTGATCAAAGGCTCGAATGCATCCGGGATGGGACGACTCGCAGACCGCTTGCGCCAATGGAGCGCGGCGGCAGACATGGGCAAGATGGTTAGCGGCACCGGTGGTGCTGCAGGGGTCAGTTGATGTTATATGAATGGCTTGCCGCTGACAGCGGTATACTAAACGTTCTCAACTACATTACCTTCCGCACCGGAGCGGCCGTGGTGACGGCGTTCCTGGTGACTGTGGTGTTTGGCGACCAGATCATCAACTTCCTGCGCGCCCGTCAGGGCAAGGGCCAGCCGATCCGCGACCTCTCGCTGGAACAGCAGCTGGAAAAGCGCGGTACACCAACCATGGGCGGGTTCCTGATCTGGCTGGGACTGCTGGCCGGTATCCTGCTCTGGGCGAATCTGAAGAACCCCTACATCTGGGTCACGCTGTTTGTGACACTGTCCTATGCGCTGCTCGGTTTCCTCGACGATTTTGCCAAAGTGACCAAGCAGACCGATGCGGGCGTGTCGGCCAAGGTGCGCCTGCTGGCGGGCTTCGGCATCGCGGCTGTGGCCTGCGCCTTCATCATGGGCCTGCACGGTGCGCACACGCCGGCGGGCCATGCCGAGTGGGGGCCACTCAACGGCCTCGCCGAACAGATCGCCGCGCTTGCGCCGAAGACCAGTGTGACGCCAGCTGATCCGGCCTTCTCAGGCGGCGTCGCTGTGCCCTTCGTCAACAATTACTTCCTGCCACTCGGCACGTTCTTCATCCTCTTCGGAATGATCGTCGTGGTCGGCAGCGCCAATGCCGTGAACTTCACCGACGGGCTGGACGGCCTTGCCATAGTGCCGATGACCTTCGCCGCCGCCGCCTATGCGATGATTGCCTACCTGACCGGTAACTTCGTGTTCGCCGAATATCTCGGCATCCAGTTCGCGCCGGGGGCGGGGGAGCTGTCAGTGCTGCTCGGATCGATGATCGGCGCAGGCATGGGCTTCCTCTGGTACAATGCCTATCCGGCCAAGGTCTTCATGGGCGACACCGGCTCGCTCGGCCTTGGCGGCATGCTGGGCGTCGTGGCCGTGGCGACCAAGCACGAGTTTGCGCTGGTCGTGATCGGCGGCCTGTTCGTCATCGAAGCTCTGTCTGTCATCATGCAGGTCAGCTGGTTCAAGCTGACCCGCCGCCTGACCGGCGAAGGCAAGCGCATCTTCCTGATGGCGCCGCTGCACCACCATTTCCAGAAACAGAACTGGCCGGAGACCCGTGTCGTCGTCCGCTTCTGGATTCTGTCCGTCCTGTTTGCCCTTGCGGGCCTTGCCACCCTGAAGCTGAGGTAGAGCAAGGCGATGATCCCGATCACGGAATATGCAGGGAGGGATGTTGCGGTGTTCGGCCTTGGCCGCACCGGCCTTTCCGCTGCCAAGGCCCTGAAGGCCGGCGGCGCGCGTGTTCATGCGTGGGACGACAATGAAGACACCCGTCGCAAGGCGGAAGCTGCGGGCCTGACCCTTTCCGACATCAACAAGCGCGACTGGCAGACCTTCGCCGCGCTCGTCCTGTCGCCCGGCATTCCTTACAAATTCCCGCAGCCGCACCGGATCGTGCGCATGGCCGAGATGACCGGCGTGCCGGTTGTTGGCGACATGGAACTGTTCGCCCGCGCTGTGCAGGCCCTGCCGGAGCGCGGCCGTCCGAAGATCGTCGCGATCACCGGTACGAATGGCAAGTCGACCACGACCGCCCTGATCGGCCACATCCTGAAGCAGGCGGGCCGGGATGCGCGCATCGGCGGCAATATCGGCACGGGCGTGCTGGACCTCGCCGCCCTGCACGCAAATGCGATCTACGTTCTGGAACTCAGCTCCTACCAGCTCGACCTGGTGAAGAGCCTGCATTGCGATGTCGCCGTTCTGCTGAACATCAGCCCGGACCATCTGGATCGGCATGGCGGCATGGAAGGCTACCAGACCGCCAAGATGCGCATCTTCCAGAACCAGACCGAGCGGGACACTGCCGTGGTCGGGTTCGATGACGTCATCACCCAGTCCATCGCGATTGGCCTTGCGGCGCGTGGCCCGGCCCGTGTGGTTCAGGTTTCATCCAGCTATGCGCTGGGCCGTGGTGTGAGTGCCGTAGACGGACGGCTTTATGATTCCACGACCGGCAATGCGAACTTCGTCGGCAATCTTGCCGAATGCGCCGCGCTGCCCGGCAAGCACAACCACCAGAACGCGGTGGCCGCCTATGCCGCCTGCCGTACACTGGGGCTCGACCCGCAGACCATCATGTCGGGCCTGATCTCGTTCCCGGGCCTTGCGCACCGCATGGAACGCGTTGGCGAGATCGAAGGCGTGCGGTTCATCAATGACTCCAAGGCGACCAATGCGCAGGCGGCAGAGCAGGCGCTGAAGGCGTACGAGAACATCTACTGGATCGCGGGCGGCGTTGCGAAATCCGACGGCATCAGTCCGCTGGCGCGCTACTTCCCGCGTATCAACAAGGCCTATCTGATCGGCGAAGCGGAGGAAGCTTTCTCTGCGACGCTGAAGGGTCAGGTGGCAAATCAAACCTGCGGAACGCTGGAAAATGCCGTCCAGGCTGCTTTCCGCGACGCCAGAAATTCCGGAATCGACAATCCGGTCATTCTTCTTTCACCAGCCTGTGCGAGCTTCGACCAGTTCCGCGATTTTGAGCATCGGGGCGATACGTTCCGATCAATCGTGGAGGCGATGATGCCGACAGAGCTGAGGGAAATGGCTTGAGCTATACTGCCACCGCGCCACTTCTTGCCCGGTCAGACATGTCCTGGTTCACAGAATGGCGCCGCACCGTAGATTGGGGCCTGCTGGCAGGCGCCTTCTTCCTGATGGCAATCGGCCTTCTGATGTCGCTGGCGGCTGGGCCGAGCGCTGCGGCCAAGATTGGCTACAGCAATCCGTATTTCTTCCCGATGCGTCAGGCCATGTTTACAGCCGCTGGGGTCGTCCTGCTGCTGGGCGCCAGCATGCTGGACCGGTCCTGGGCGCGGCGCTTTGCAGCGGTGGCCCTATTCGCCTGTCTTGGCCTGATGGTCTACATCCTCGTTGGCGGCGGGCATGAGGCGAAGGGAGCGCATCGCTGGATCCGGGTTGCCGGCTTTTCATTGCAGCCGTCGGAAGTGGCAAAGCCCGTTCTGATCGTGATCTCCGGCTGGCTGCTGGCGCAGCGTGAACTGTTTCCCAACAGGGTCTGGGAAGTCGTGGCCTTTATCTTCTACGCCGTGACGGTCGGCCTGATGTTGCTGCAACCGGATGTCGGCCAGTCTTTCCTGCTCACTGCGGCTTTCATTGTGACCTTCTTTGTCAGCGGCCTGCCCTGGCGCTGGGGCATGGCGTTTGTCGGCGGCGGGGCCGGGCTCGGCGCGCTTCTCTATGCGCTGCTGCCGCACGTTCGCGAACGCCTGCGCGGCTTTGCCAATGTCCAGCAAGGCGACCATTCACAGATCGACCGCGCCGCCGAGGCTATTGGCCGGGGTGGTCTGTTTGGCGTCGGTCCGGGGGAGGGCCTCGTCAAGGCGCGCCTGCCTGATGCGCATACGGACTTCATCTTTGCCGTGATGGCGGAGGAGTTCGGCCTGGTTGCTGTTATCGTGCTGCTGGCCGCCTTTGCCCTGATCGTGCTGCGCGGCTTCCGGGCCTCGGCGCGGGTCGAGGACGGTTATGCAAGGGCTGCAAGTGCCGGACTTTTCACGCTTTTCGGTCTTCAGGCTGCCATAAACCTGGCGGTAAATCTGGCCCTGATCCCGCCGAAGGGAATGACACTGCCTTTTGTTTCCTATGGCGGTTCCTCCATGCTCGGCACGGCATTGACTCTGGGCCTTGCTCTGGCACTTGTGCGCGGACAGGGTACGCGCACAAGGGGCCGGTATGGCTGACGAGACGAACGGAAAACTGGTCATCATCGCCGCCGGTGGCACCGGGGGGCACATGTTCCCGGCCCGGGCCTTTGCCGACGAGATGCGCCGGCGCGGCTGGCGCGTCGGCCTGATTTCCGACAGCCGTGGTCTTCATTATGCGAGCGACTTTCCGGCCGAATGGAAAGAAGAAGTGTTCGCGGCCTCTCCCAATTTCCGGAAACCCTGGACCTTGCCGGGCGCGTTCCTGAAGATTCAGGCGGGTATCGGCATGGCCAAGCGGATCATGAAGGACAAGAAGCCTGCTCTGGTCGCTGGCTTTGGCGGTTATCCGGCCTTTCCGGCACTAGCGGCGGCGAAGGCCACAAAGGTGCCGATCCTGATCCACGAACAGAACGCCGTGCTTGGCCGGGTGAACCGCAACATGGCGCGCCATGCCAGCGTCATCGCTTCCGGCTTCGAGCGGCTGGACCGCCTGCCGGCTGGCAAGACGCACAAGGCGGTCGGCAATCCGGTGCGCGGCCCGATCCTCGCGATGCGCGACAAGCCCTTTCCGTCCACAGACGAGAAGCTGACCCTTCTTGTGACCGGCGGCAGCCAGGGTTCCCAGATCATTGGCGAGGCGATCCCGCTGGCTATCGCGAACCATATTCCAGCACTTCTGAGAGCGCGGCTGACTGTGATCCAGCAGGTGCGGCCTGAGCAGATCGACAAGGTCAGGGCGATCTATGACAAGGTGATGGTCGATGCCGAGCTGGCGCCGTTCTTCTCCGACATGCCGGAGAAGCTGGCGGCTGCCCATCTTGTCATCGCGCGCAGCGGGGCAGGGACGGTCAGCGAACTGGCCGCCGTCGGTCGCCCGTCGATCCTGATCCCGCTTGCCATCGCCATGGATGACCACCAGGCCGCCAATGCCGAAGCGCTGACCGATGCGGGCGCGGCCGACATGATCCTTGAGGCAAACCTTTACCCGGCTTTGCTGGGTGAGCTGATCGCAGCGCGCCTGTCCGATGCCGAAGAACTGAAACAACGGGCTGCTGCCGCAAAAGCATCCGGCAAAGTCACCGCGGCGCAGGACCTTGCAGATCTTGCAGAGGCGGCGGATCTGCACTGAGGTCTCGACCCAAAAGCCGACTTCGCGCAGCATGACACAGAACGATTTTCCGGAGGCGATCCGACATGACATCCCCCACACCTTTTGATCTTGGCCCGGCCCATATTGTCGGCATTGGCGGCATAGGCATGTCCGGCATTGCCGATGTGATGCTGACCATGGGCTATGAAGTCCAGGGCTCTGACATCAAGGACTCCGACAATATCGAACGCCTGCGTGAGCGCGGCGCGAAAGTGTTCATCGGTCACAAGGCAGACAATGTGAAAGGCGCTGGCACGGTGATCGTGTCCACCGCCATCAGGGGGGACAATCCGGAAGTCGCTGCCGCTCGCGCCGCGGGGATTCCTGTTGTACGCCGGGCCAATATGCTGGCCGAGATTACGCGCCTAAAATACACGGTCTGCGTTGCCGGCACGCATGGCAAGACGACGACGACCTCCATGGTCGCGGCGCTGCTGGACGGGGCCGGCATCGACCCGACCGTCATCAATGGCGGCATCATCCACGCTTATGGTTCGAACTACAAAGCCGGCGAAAGCGACTGGATGGTGGTGGAAAGCGATGAGAGCGACGGCACGTTTGCAAAGCTGCACCCGACCTGCGCCATCGTCACCAATATCGACCCTGAGCACATGGACCATTACGGCTCCATGGAGAAACTGCGCGAGGCGTTCGACACTTTTGTCGAGAACCTGCCTTTCTATGGCTTTGCTGTGCTGTGCACGGATCACCCGGAAGTGCAGGCGTTGGCGGCCCGTGTGACGGACCGGCGGCGCATTACTTATGGCTTCAACCGTCAGGCAGACATCCGCGCCATCAATCTCAAGACAGATCTGAGCGGGGCGCATTTCGACGTTGCCTTGCGCCGGCCAGGCTCTGCCATGCCGCGCATCATCGAGGGCCTGACCTTGCCTATGGCCGGTGAGCACAATGTGCAGAACTCGCTCGCGGCGATTGCGGTGGCGCTGGAACTGGGCGCGAACGACGAGCAGATCCGCAATGCCCTGGCAGGCTTTGGCGGTGTGAAGCGGCGCTTCACGTCTGTCGGAGAGTGGACGCCGGTCGCGGGCCAGCCGCCGGTTCGCATCATTGATGACTATGGCCACCACCCGGTCGAGATCACAGCCGTCCTCAAGGCCGCACGTGCCATGCAGGGGCAGGGCCAGCTGATCGCGGTGTGCCAGCCGCACCGTTACACCCGCCTGCGCGACCTGTTCGAAGAATTCTCACGATGTTTTGATCAGGCCGACGAGGTTCTGGTCGCCCCGGTCTATGAGGCCGGGGAGAGCCCGATTGAAGGCTTTGATGCGGAAGCGCTCGTCGCGTCCATCCGGCGTCATGGTCACCGGTCTGTCTCGCTGTTGCCGTCACTGGACGTGCTTCCCGACGTGATCCGTAGCCGAGCCCAGCCGGGCGGCATGGTCGTCTGCCTCGGGGCAGGGGACATCACGCGTCATGCCGGGGAGCTCGCAACGCGCCTCACTTCTGACAGCTGACCTCGGGGCAGGGGCCGCACCCGGTCACTTCCCCTTTGCCTTCCAATGTCGCAGTCTGGCTCAAAGTGCCCGGCAGAGGCACGACAAGGCCAAGGGAGAGGACCCTGCATGAGTGAGACCCAGGTCATTGGACCATCCGTCGCTGTTCCGGAAACGCACAAGCACGCCGATGGCGGTCCGTTCGGGATCAAAGGCCTCGCCTGGGCGATCTTCGAGGGCGCCCGAAACCCGTATTACAATCTGATCGTCATCTATGTGTTCGCGCCATACTTCGCGACTGAGATGGCGGGCGGTGGCGGTCACGGGCTGAGCCTTTCGGGCTTCACCATCACAATCGCGGGTATCATCACCGCTCTGACGGCACCCTTCCTGGGCGTGATCGCTGACAAGGCCGGGCGACGAAAGCCGCCGCTCGCCTTTTTTATGGCGCTTATGATCCTCTGTTCGGTCAGCCTTTGGTGGGCGCGGCCCGAAGGTCCGCTGACCATGTGGCCGACCATGGGCGTGCTTGCCATTGCGTATTGCTGCTACGGCTATTCTGAAGTGCTGCACAACGCGATGTTGCCAACTGCGGGGCGACCGAGCGCCTTGCCGATCATTTCAGGCCTTGGTCTGTCGATGGGCAATATTCTCAGCGTCGGGATCCTGATCTTCTTCCTGTTTGGCCTGCTCTTGCCGGGGACTGGCATACCTGGCGCGCCAGCCGAACAGATCATCCCTTTGGACCGTGCAGCGCATGAGCCGCAAAGGTTCTCCGGGCCTTTTGTTGCTGTCTGGATGGCGGTCCTGCTTATTCCGTTTTTTCTCTTCATGCCGGACGGCGTGAAGGGTGGAAAAACCTGGAAACAATCGGCTGCCGATGTGTTCCGGGGCGAAGACCGCGATTCCGGCAAGGCACAAAGCCTGAGGCAACGTGCGGCGGTTCTGCTGCAATACCTGAAGGACCTGTTCCGCGACCAACCGGAAACGATGCGATTCCTGATTGCACGTACAATCTATGCCGATGCCATGTCAGCGCTTTTGACGCTAGGCGCGGTCTTTGCCGGTACGTTCCTTGGCTGGACCGGCGTCGAAATTCTGTTCTTCGGGATTACGGGTGTCCTGTTCGGGGCAGTGGGCGGTTTTGTCGGCGGTTTCCTGGACCGCTGGCTCGGCCCGAAACTGGCGCTGGTCTGGGAGATTTCGGCGCTAGTGATCCTGCTACTGGCGCAACTGTCGATTACACCGGACTCCCTGTTCTTCGGGCTTATGCCTGCGGGCGAACCTGTCTGGGATAGCCCCTTCTTCGACTCTCTTGCCGATATCACCTACTTCCTGTTCGTCATTCCTGTCGCGATTGCAGTCGTCGCGTCGATTTCGTCCAGCCGTTACATGCTGGTTCACATCGCCCCACGCGAGCGGATCGGCGAGTTCTTCGGCCTCTATGCCATCGCAGGCACGGTGACCGTCTGGATGGGCCCTGGCATTGTCAGCCTGTTGACCTGGATCACAGGCAATCAGCGCATCGGTATGGGCGGTATCGGCTTCATGTTTCTGGCCGGTCTGATCATCCTGTGGAAAGTGCATGCGCCCAAGCGCGGCTTCGACAGCTGACACCAGACAGAAAGAAGGCCGACATCCGAGGATGCCGGCCTTCCGGTAAATGCTCCTGGGAGAGGAGAAGGGGCCGTCAGCTCACCGGCCCAAAGGGATTGGAGCTGCCGGAGGAGGTGGTGACGCGTGCGATTTCCGACACCCGGCGAGGGCGCAGATAGAATTTGTCGCTGATATTCTTTGAGGTGGAGACCACGTAGCCGAAGTTGCTGACATACTCATAGCTGACTTCTGCCATGATGATCGAACCCGAATCCGGCATGATGCCTGTTGGCATCGTGAGCGTGGTGCCCTTGGTGTAAGCAGACATGTTGTACGCGTCCGACCAGGCAACCTTCGGGATACCGTCGCCATTGTCCACGATGCTGGTGATGCGCATTTGGGCGGTAGACGCGTCATAGGGCTCCATCAGCACTTTCGCTGCGGCGAACATCTCCGCCATGTCAGAATCCGTGACGGTTGAGAGTCGGGCGGTCAGGTCGCCAAGACTGGCGCTGGTCTGCGTGACCCGGCGGTCAACTTCCATCAACAGGCTGACTTCGATCGCGCCGAGGTAAAGAATAATCAGCAGAGGGGCAATCAGAGCAAATTCGACTGCAGAAATACCCTGCTCATTATACCGAAGGCCGCGAATGCCGCGCCACTTCAGACGCGGGTTGAGCCGGGAAAGAATAGAACGCTTTGCCATGGATCAGTCTCCGAATGGCTCGTTGCGGAACACGGCGCTTGCCATGATCAGGTGTTTGCCGTTGGCCATGTTGGCGAGCGGAGCGGACAGGATCGGTGTCACCAGGCCCCATTCGTAATAAGCCCTGACGGCAACGATCTCATTGGCAGAACCAGGTTGGAAATCGAACCCGCTATCGTCGAAGTTCCCATCCGAATCCAGTGGTGAGCCCAGGTTGGCCGCGCTGAAGCTGGTCAGTCGTTGCACATCAATATGAAGGCTGGAATCGCAGCTCATCAAGCCAAACATCTTGTTGCACACGGCATTCCGGAACTCGGCTTCGGAAAAGCCTGCTTCCTGAGCCTGTCCTGTCCGGATCTCCCGGGAAGTGTCCGATACGGCGTTTTCCAGAACTGTTGTCATGATGAAGATCAGACAGATTTCCATCAGGCCAAAGATGATGAAAAAGAATGGTGCCGCGATAAGTGCGAATTCAACAGCGGCTTGTCCGCGCCGCTCCCGTGCCCACTCCGCCAGTTTGCGGTGCAGGCGGGAAGCCAGAATTCCGGTGTGTAGTGTATGCATCCCAACCCCCTCTTCCAGAGTTGCTCAAACTGCTGAGTACCAGATTGGGGTTTGCCGACGGTTTCGGAATTCCAACAAATTTTATGGAATCCGGGCAGCGGAAGAGGGCGGCGACGGCCAGGAGGCCGTCCTATCCCCTATCAGTTGCCTTCGGTGAGCTTCTGCATGTCGCTTTGTTGCCCTATCAGCGCGCTGAAGTAGTCGGACTCGTCACCTGGGCTCGGCACCGAACGGCAGTTGGGCGCGCAATCATATGTATAGTTTGCCCCGTTCCGATTGATTGTGACCAGATTGGAGGAATTCACCGTCACAACGACTTCAGTCGACAGGATCTGGTTACCCGACCGGTCAAATACCATCAGGTTTGTGGTGCCGAAGGAT
Source organism: Hyphomonadaceae bacterium BRH_c29 (assembly GCA_000961695.1). Lineage (GTDB taxonomy): Bacteria > Pseudomonadota > Alphaproteobacteria > Caulobacterales > Hyphomonadaceae > Hyphomonas. The sequence goes on along the minus strand of LADW01000095.1, from coordinate 19,109 downwards.
TTGCCGGTGACGAAAATCAGGTTCTCATCATGAACGGCGACATCTGCGATGTTCCGGTTGCCGAGTACGACACTGGCAGCCGCACCTTTCAGTCTGACCGGAACGGTTTTGTTGGCTTCAACAGTGAGCGGGCCTGCCAAAGCCGGCATAACAAGAAGGCTGCCGACAAGGCCAAGTGCGCATGCCCGGGCTAGGTTTTTCATGTCCGGTCTCTCCAGGAACGATTTGGCGCAATTTGTCTGAAGAAAGTTTCACGAGTGCTAACCAGCAAAAGCCCTCGCGTTCTGACCGCTATATATGTATAAGGAATCCACACCGTCCCGCAGGGCACCGAACCGGTCCGTATCCGGATTCAGGTGGTAAACAAATTCCTGTAACCCCTTCATGTAATTTCTGTTTTTCTAAACTGGCTGTGAACAATAATCGGGTAGTGTTCGAATTGTTCCGGGAAGAAAAACCAACACCGGGGCGTAACAAATGCATGATGGGAGTTTCCAATGTTCGCACGTTTTCTTAAAGACGAGTCTGGTGCTACGGCTATCGAATACGGCCTGATCGCTGCTCTGATCGCTGTTGCTATCATCGGCGGTGTCACCGCTCTTGGTACGAACGCCGGCACGAAGTTCAACGAAGTTGCCGCTGCGATGGTCGCCTAATAGGCCATCGAATGAATAAGAAGAGGCCGTCAGGGAAACCTGGCGGCCTTTTTCTTTGTCTGCAATTCCGGGCGGGAAGCCCAATCAGCATTCCTTAGGATTTACCCGTCAGGGTCCCGGCGAACCTTTAAAGCAAGGAACGCGGACATGATCTTGTTCATTCTCGGCGGACTTTTTCTGGCACTTTGCCTTTTTGCCGCCCTTCACGACGTCAATAGTCTGACCATTCCGAACTGGCTGAACCTGGCGCTGGCAGCCCTGTTCATTCCTGCAGCGGTATTCTCCGGCCTGCCGATTGAGATCCTGATCGGCCATGTGCTGGCGGGACTGGCCGCCTTCGTCATTGCCTTTGGCCTGTTTGCGTTCCGCGTGTTTGGGGGAGGGGATGCGAAAATGATTCCCGCCGTCATGCTTTGGGTCGGACCCTCAGCTTCGATGGAATTTCTTTTCACCATGGCAGTCACCGGCGGACTCTGCGCCATGGTGATCCTGCTCGTTCGCCAAACCATTCCGGCGGCGGTGGTGCCGGGCCCGATCCGCGCGCCATTCGAGGAAAAGGCCGGTGTGCCTTACGGTGTGGCCATCGCAGCAGGGGTCTTTATGGCCAGTCCGGCGTCTCCAATCCTTTCCCAGACATTAAAATTTGCCGGAGTAATCGGTTAACGTTGCTTTAGGTCTGGTGTGTGATTCTGGCTCACGGATGGGGACAGGCACAAATCAGCCAGAGTCCCTTTGTATCTTAAGTTAAAGGGAGTTCCGCTCCATGTCGCCGATGCGTCTCATTATTCTGGTTGGCGCGGCCGCCGCAGCCATTGCGGCAGCATTTCTCGTCCGGGGGCTGGCCCAGCCTCGCACTGTAACGCAGACCGTTACCGAGCAGCAGACCCTCCTCCAGACAAAAGAGGTTTCTGAAACCCAGGTCCTGGTAGCCAAACATGATCTGGTCGTCGGTGAATTGCTGTCGCCAGATGATTTCCAATGGGCCCCGTGGCCGGAAAACAATGTGGTGACGGGTTATCAGACCGAGGCTGACAATCCTGACGCGATCAGCGAGCTGTCCGGAAGTGTTGTCCGTATTGCGATTTACGGGGAAGAGCCGATTCTGCCGCAGAAGCTGGTCATGAAAGGGGAGACCGGGTTCATGGCTGCCTTGCTGGCGCCTGGCATGCGGGCCATCTCGGTCGAGATTTCCACCGAATCAGCTTCTGGCGGCTTCATTCTGCCGGACGACCGGGTTGACGTGATCCTGACCTATCAGGCGCAAGTTGCCATGGCTGAGGCGGTTATCGACCGCCCGGTGACGGAAACCATCCTTAAGAACGCTCGCGTACTGGCAATCGACCAGGTCTTCGCCCAAGGCGATTCCGAATCCGCTTCGCAGATTGGCAACACGGCGACACTTGAAGTGCTGCCGGAGGAAGCCGAGCTGATCGCGCACGCCCAGCGCCTTGGCACTATCTCACTGTCGCTGCGCCCGTGGTCCGATGCACGCGACACCGGGTCGCGGGGCGCTCGTACCGATCTCCTTCAGGGCGGAAATTCGCCCGGTAATGGCATCACAATTTATCGCAATGGCCAGGCCTCTGCCGGCATTGGGGGTAGCTGAGTATGAAGGCCTTCCTGTCAGTCAGATCGGCAGTCGCGTTTGCACTGTCCTTGATCATGGGCCCGTTAGCCTTTGCCGGCCCAAACGGGTTTACAGCACAAATCACGCAACCCGGTGAGTCGTCCTTCAGTGAGCAGATTACGCTTGGCCTGAACAAGTCGACCATTATCGATCTCAGCTCACCAGCAGCAGACGTTGTGATCACCAATCCGAAGATCGCCGACGCGGTTGTGCAGACCTCCCAACGGATCATTTTCCGGGGCGTCAATTACGGTCAGACCAACGCTTTCGTTTTCGACCGGGACGGCAATCAGCTGCTCAATCTCGAAATCAATGTCGAGATGGACATGGCCAGCATCGAAGAGCTCATTGCCCGCCACGTGCCGGGGGCTCGGGTCAAAATCGAAGGCCTGAACGGCAATGTCGTGATCACCGGCACGACGGACAGCCTGTCAGAATCTGATGCGGTCCAGCGCCTGGTCGAGGCCTATCTGCGCGCCGACGATGAGACCAAGATCGTGAACATGATCAATGTCGCGGCCAAGGACCAGGTCATGCTGGAAGTTCGCATTGTCGAGATGCAGCGCAACGCGATCAAACAGCTCGGAATCAACCTGACGGGCGCGCCGAGCTTTGGTGATTTCGCAAGTCTGGTCGCAAAGCAGCTCTACACGGGCAATCCCCCCGTTGACACCGGCACAACAGCATTGGTGCCAGGTCTGCCATTCTCCGTTACGAGTGATGTCGGCTCGAGCCTCGGTTTTCCCCTGCAGGGGCGGTCTCTGGGGGGCTTTTCGGGCACCGCAACGTATGCAAACTATGTCGGCAATGACCTGCAGTCGAGCGTCGGGCTTGAGCTGAACGCGCTTGAGCGGATCGGTATTGTTAAGACGCTCGCTGAACCGAACATCGTTGCGATGTCGGGTGAAAGCGCCAAGTTCCTCGCGGGTGGTGAGTTTCCGGTTCCGGTCGGGCAAGACCAGAGCGGGCGTATCACCGTCGAATTCAAACCGTATGGTGTGGGCCTGGGCTTTACGCCGGTCGTCCTTTCCGAGGGGCGCATATCTCTGAAGGTTTCAACTGAAGTTTCAGAACTGAGTTCTGAAGGTGCCTTCCAGGGTTCCAGCAGCACAAGCGTGGACGCTTCTGGAAATACGGTGACGGTTGAAGGTGTCACCTTGCCGGCTCTGTCAGTTCGGCGCGCCGAATCAACGATTGAGTTGCCGTCTGGTGGCTCGATGATGATGGCGGGCCTGATCCAGTCGAAGTCTCGTCAGAGCCTCGACCAGATCCCGGGCCTGAAGAAACTGCCGATCCTGGGCGCCCTGTTCCAGTCGCGCGACTTCATTCAGGAAGAGACCGAACTGGTTGTGATTGTCACGCCTTACCTCGTCGATCCAACCAGCAAGAACCAGCTTCGCACGCCGGCGGATGGCTACGCTAACGCCTCTGATGCGAAGACGATCCTGTTCGGAAAGCTGAACGAACAATATGGCCGCGACGGCGCCCCCGTCGAGGCATCCGATTATCGTGCCCCTGTGGGCTTCATCGAGGAATAGGGGACCAGAAGGTGACCAGAATCCTGAAACCCGCCGCAACACTGCTCGCCGCCGGACTCGGCCTGGCGGCCCTTGCGGCCTGCGCGAGCTCGGCACCCAGCAACGTGCCGCAATCCTATCTCCAGGGTACGGCGCTTGATCGTAACGCGATCAAGGTCGAAAAGAAGACGGAATTCCTGGAAGTCGGCATTCATCCGCAGGCATCCGAACTCAGCCTTGCCGACAAGGCGAGCATCGCCAATTTCGTCGCTGCCTACAGGGATCACGGGCACGGCCCCCTGATCATGTCTCTGCCGGCATCATCGGCCAATCCGCAGCTTGCTGTTGCTGCTGTCGCTGAGGCGCGCGCCATCGCGTACGAAAGCGGCGTTCAATATGAAGAAATCGCCGGTACCAGTCATGGCACCGAGTCGCTGGTTTCCGAACCGCTGATCCTGGCGTTTCAGAGCTACACAGCGATTGCGCCCGACTGCCAGTCTCAGGCATCAATCGATTTTTCCGATGTCAGCACCAACAATGAGCGCTCCACACTCGGCTGCGCGGTGCGGTCAAACCTGGCGGCGATGATTGCGGACCCGGCAGACTTGCTCGGTACGCGCCCGCTGGGTCAGGCGGATCCGATCCGCCGGGGTATCATTCTTGAGAAATTCCGCCAGGGCGAGTCCACGGCAGCTACCCGAACCCAACAGGAATCGGGCACGGTTTCGCAAGCTGTTTCGAACTAACGCGCACGACAAGGGATCAGAAGAGCCATGTCTAACGAGAAAACGCTTCGCGAGTCCGACTTCGAATCCGATTTCGAAGATGTCTTTGCAAATGATCCGATGTCGGATCTGGTGTTGCCGGTCGAAGAGCCGGTAAACGACACGGCCTCCGAGCCGTCGGTTATGGTCGATCTCGATACGCCGAACCGCGAGATCGAATATGATCAGCCCATCTTCGCGTCACCTGAAGAGTCTGGTGGTGACGTCATGTTACCGGCCGTTTCGATTCAGGTCTTCTACGAGCGTGATGAAACGCGCCTCCTTATGGAGGTCTGTGCACGCGACCGCCGTATGGGCCGGGCGACGATCGAGGCCCATGCGGGTGGCATCGCGGCCGCTATCGATTTCATGCGTCAGAACCCCTCGCCAAACCTGCTTCTGATCGAATCGACAGCCCGTTCGGCACAGCTGATTGGCCAGATCGACTCCCTCGCCGAACATTGCGACGAGACCGTCAAGGTCATGGTCATCGGCGCGATCAATGACATTTCTCTGTATCGTCAGCTGGTGGCGCGCGGCGTCAGCGAATACCTGGTGCCGCCCTTCCAGCCGCTGCAAATCATGCGGTCGATTTCCAGCCTGTTCACCGATCCGGATGCCCCTTTTGTAGGGAAGCAGATCTCCGTCGTCGGTGCAAAAGGCGGGGTAGGGGCCTCTACTATTGCGCACAACCTGGCTTGGGCACTGGCCGAGAACGCGAAGGTCAACACGACGCTTGTCGATCTTGACCTGTCCTTCGGTACGACAGCGCTCGACTTCAACCAGGAGCCGACCCAGACGATTGCCGATGCACTGCTTCAGCCGGAACGGGCCGACGATGCTGTGATCGAACGCCTGCTAGCGAAAGCCAGCGACCGGTTGTCGCTGTTCACTGCGCCGGCGTCGATCGGTCAGATCATGGACATTCCGGATGAGTCCTACCTCTCCGTGATTGAAGTCGTTCGTCGCAACGTGCCGTATCTCGTTCTTGATCTTCCGCACGTCTGGAGCCGCTGGGTGCAGCGCACACTGGTCGCCTCGGATGAAGTGATCGTCGTTTGCCAGCCGGATCTCGCGTCGCTTCGCAACGGCAAGAACTATATCGACCAGCTCAAAGCAGCGCGTCCCAACGACAACCCGCCTCGTCTGATCATCAACATGTCGGGCGTGCCGAAACGGCCGGAAATCCCCGTGAAGGATTTCGGTGCCGCGATTGGGATCGAGCCGGAAGTGATCCTGCCCTTCGAACCGGAACTGTTCGGTACAGCGGCGAACAATGGTCAGATGATCTCGGAGACGGACCCGACCGCGCGGTCATCCCAGGCGATCGACCATCTTGCCTCGTTGCTGACAGGTCGCACGGTCGAACTGCAGCAGAAATCCTTAATCAAGAAATTGCTTGGCAAATAGGCCGGGCGAAACGGAACGATTAAATGGCATTCGGAAAACGCTCACCTTCTTCGACACCGACAGCGGCGCCGAGCCCTGCGCCGGCGACGAAAGATGTGGCCGCACCGGTTGCACCGCGTCCGGAAGCAGCAAAAGTCGGTCGGCCGTCCGGGCCCAAGCCCGTCGCCGTAAAAGGTGCGCCCAAGGCTGCGCCACCGCCTTCGCCGAGACCGACAGAGCCGAAAAGGGAGGCCGTCCGCCAGGTCTCGCAGCAGTCCGAGCAGTATTACGCAACGAAGACCACGATCTTCAACGCGCTGATCGATACGATTGACCTGTCACAGCTGGCACAGCTCGATTCCGAAAGCGCGCGGGAAGAGATCCGCGACATTGTCGTTGAAATCATCAGCATCAAGAATGTGGTGATGTCGCTGTCCGAGCAGGAGCAGCTGCTCGACGACATCTGTAACGACGTGCTTGGCTATGGCCCGTTGGAGCCGCTTCTGGCACGTGACGACATCGCCGACATCATGGTGAATGGCGCCGATACGACCTATATCGAGGTCAACGGCAAGATCGAGCGCACCAATATCCGGTTCCGCGACAATGCCCAGCTGATGAACATCTGCCAGCGGATCGTGAGTCAGGTTGGCCGCCGGGTCGACGATTCCTCGCCGATCTGTGACGCACGCCTGCTGGATGGCTCACGTGTGAACGTCATTGCGCCGCCGCTTGCAATTGATGGCCCGACGCTCACCATTCGTAAGTTCAAGAAGGACAAGTTGCGCCTTCAGGATCTCGTGAATTTCGGGTCGATCAGCGAACCTGGGGCGGAACTGCTCCGGATCATTGGTCATGCGCGCTGCAACGTTCTGATCTCCGGTGGTACGGGTTCGGGCAAGACGACGCTGCTCAACTGCCTGACCGGCTTCATCGATCCGACCGAGCGCGTCATTACCTGCGAAGACTCTGCCGAACTTCAATTGCAACAGCCGCATGTTGTGCGCCTCGAAACCCGCCCGCCGAACATCGAGGGTTCGGGTGAGATCACGATGCGGGATCTTGTGAAGAACTGTCTGCGTATGCGTCCCGAGCGGATCATCGTGGGCGAGGTGCGTGGACCGGAAGCGTTTGACCTTCTGCAGGCCATGAACACAGGCCACGATGGCTCGATGGGAACGCTGCACGCCAACAGTCCACGCGAAGCCCTCAGCCGGATTGAATCCATGATCACCATGGGCGGCTTCTCCCTGCCGGCAAAGACGATCCGGGAAATGATCGTCGGTTCTATCGATATTGTCGTACAGGCCTCCCGTCTGCGGGATGGCTCACGCCGCATCATCAACATTACGGAAGTTCTGGGACTCGAAGGTGATACGATCGTGCTTCAGGACGTGCTGAAATACGAGATCGAAGGCGAAGACGAAAATGGCAAGGTTATCGGCACGCATCGCGGTACCGGTATTGGTCGTCCGCGCTTCTGGGATCGTGCGTCCTATTACAATCTTGAGCGCGAACTGGCTGCCGCCCTCGACGAGTTGGGAGCCTGATCGATGGATGGGAACGTTTTGACCATTCTCGTTGCCGTGCTGGCTTTCCTTGCGATCGCCGGCATCGGTCTCGCGTTTTCCAGCGGAGAAAGCGACGCTGCGCGCAAACGCGCACGCGCCATCGCTGTCGGTTCGACAGTTGCAGGCAAGGGCAGGGTGTCGAAAACTCTGGACGAGTCCGCCAAGCGCAAAGCAAAAACCCAGGAAATGCTGGAATCTCTGCGCAAGCAGGGTGAGGCTCGGCGCAAGAGCAATAATGCCCAGTCGATCAAGTCTCGGCTGGTTCAGGCTGGCCTTGATATACCTATGTCGGCCTTTTGGATCTTTTCGGTTCTTCTGGGCGCTGCGTGTGCCGGGTTTATATTTGTGTCGGGTTTCGATGGCCTGACAATTTCCGGCATCGCGTTGAAGAGCCGTCCAATTCTTGTGCTGGGCGCCTTTATCGGCGGGGCTGTCGGTCTGCCGCGCGTCGTTCTGAAGACCATGATCAAAGGTCGCCACAAGAAGATGATCAACCAGTTTGCTGATGCGCTGGATATTATTGTTCGGGGCGTCAAGTCTGGTTTGCCGCTGGGCGAGTGTATCCGGATCATTTCCAGGGAAAGCCCTGAGCCGCTGCGGACCGAGTTCGCAACCCTGGCTGATAACCTCGCCATGGGTGCGGGCAATGAGCGGGCACTCAACATGTTCTACAAGCGCGTGCCGCTGCAGGAAGTGAACTTCTTCGTGATCGTGCTGCTGATTCAGGCCAAGGCCGGCGGTAACCTCTCCGAAGCGCTAGGCAACCTGTCGACCGTGATCCGTTCGCGCAAAATGATGCGTGAAAAGATTCAGGCCATGTCTTCCGAGGCGAAGGCTTCGGCTATGATCATCGGGTCTCTGCCGTTTGCTGTGGGCACGCTCGTCTTCCTGACGACACCGGACTACATTCTGGAATTGTTTCGGACTGAAACCGGACACGTCATTCTGGCCGCAGGGGCGACCCTCATGTTCTCGGGGATCATGGTCATGAAAAAAATGATCAACTTGGATATCTAGGCAAACCCAGTGTACGATATAGTCCTCTCCCTGATGAATCCGGAAGCCCTGGCCTCGATCCTGGTCGCGGTTGCCGTGTTTGGCACGGCGTTGACTGTCTTCATGCCCTATCTTCAGGGTAACCGGCTCGAAACGCGTCTGAAATCGGTGTCCATGCAGCGGGAAAAATTGCGCAAGCAGAGCCGTGCGGCGCTCGAAAGCCGCAAGGGCCTGCGCCGAAAGGATGATTCCAAGATCGGTGAGATTTCCTCAAAGCTGAATCTCGCCAAAGCGCTTGAAGACCCGAACCTGCAGGACTTGCTGAACAAGGCCGGCATGCGTGGCCCCGGTCCGGTGTCTGTCTTCTATTTTGCGCGGATGACGATGCCGTTCATCGGTGCGCTGCTGGTTTTCCTCTACGTCTTCTTCGTCAATGATCTCGGCCTGTCGCCGATGATGAAATATGGCTCGCTCATGTTCGGGGCGGCTGCGGGTTTCTACGCGCCAAACATCTATGTCTCGAACCTGGCTGCGAAGCGCCAGAAATCTCTTATGCGCGCGTTTCCGGATGCGCTGGATATGCTGCTGATCTGTGTCGAGGCCGGCATGTCGATCGAACTGGGCTTTCACAAGGTGAGCCAGGAAATCGGCAGCGCCTCGCCGGAACTGGCTGAGGAGTTCGCGCTGACCGTTGCCGAGCTTTCTTACTTGCCCGAGCGGCGTCAGGCTTATGAGAACCTCGCCAAGCGGACGGGGCATGAAGGCGTCAAGGCGGTCTGTATGGCGCTCGGTCAAGCCGAACGCTACGGGACGCCGCTGGGCGATGCGCTCCGGATCATGGCCAAGGAAAACCGTGAGATGCGGATGGCCGAGGCTGAGAAGAAGGCTGCCGCTTTGCCAGCCAAGCTGACCGTGCCGATGATCCTTTTCTTCCTGCCGGTTCTGTTCCTGGTCGTGCTTGGCCCGGCCTATATCAAGTTTCAGAAAATGCAGAAGAAGAGCGACTCTCTTCCGGCCCTGACGCAGGACGGCACCAATGATCGCCGATCCGACGCGGGCCATCTCTCCGAAGACGGCTACCCTGTCGAAGTTCGTATCCTGGCCTGATCTGGCCCGGATAGGCACTTCAATTCATTTAAGCCAATTTGTACGAGCTATTGGCCAGCGCGGCGGGGGCTGTCTCAGGCGGAGAGAGCCGCTCAGTCGCCGGAACGTTTCAGGCGCAGGCCAGTCTCTTCAGCTGGCGGAGCCTCTTCCGCTGTCACCGGGGGGGTGATTTTTGCCGCGGTTTCGAGCGCGTCCGGGCTATGGTCCGGCTCGATCATTTGTTTCAGCAGTTCGACATTCTGCTCGACCACCTTGTCCGGCGCATAGCCGGCGCTGGTCTTTTCCATCTCGTCGAACCGGCCCTGAAGGCCGAGGACGAGGGCGAGATTTTCCCGGATACGGGCATCGCCCGGAGCAACAGCAGACGCCTGGCGCAGTTTTGCCTCAGCGCCCGGCAGGTCGCCAGTGAGGGCAAGGGAGAGACCATAATTGGCCAGCGTAGACGCGCGTTCCGGCTCGATTGCCAGAGCCTTTTCGTAGGCAACCTGCGCGCCGCGATGGTTTTCCAACTGGTCCATTGCCGTGCCGAGCGCGGCCCAGGCTTCGGCGCGATCCGGCTCCAGCATGGCAGTCTGCTCGAACGCGCGCGCGGCGCCGAGCTGGTTGCCATTTGCAGCAAGCGCGCGGCCGAGCGGCATCAGGATGCGCGGTTCATTGGGCTTGAGCACCAGAACTTCCGAGAGAACTTCGATGGCGCGCTCGGTTGAGCCGATGCCGCGCAGCGCGTCGGCAAAGGTCAGGGCATTGTCGATGTTTTCCGCATCCTTGGCATATTCTTTCGACCAGAAATTTGCCTTGGTCAGCGGGTCGGAATGGTTGGCGGCGTCGATTTCTTCCTGCGTTGCAGGCTGCATGGCAGCTTCCATCGCCTCACGCACCTGCGCCGCGGCTTCCGCCTCAGGATCCGGTGCCGAAGCGCAGGCCGAGACGGATGCCAATGCCAGTGCAAGTGCTGCCAAAGGTGTTTTGGCTCTGGACATGTGGCCGCTCCGGGTTTGAATCAGGGTCATTCCCGAGCGAGTCTGGACCATCGGTCGTCAAGGATGGGTTAACGCCAGAGCAGACTCCATTAACACTTGCCCGCAAGAGGCCATTTCCATGCACAAGAGTTTCACCGCCCGCGCCGAAGCGCCGGTTCAGGTCTGGCTTTACACGTCCGACGCGTTCAAGGCGCTGGAGAACGATCCGTTCCCGTCTGCCCGCGCAATGGCGACGGCGCAGGGCTTCACCGGCGGGGCAGGGCAGCTGGTACTGGCGCATGATGGCGAGGGCGCGCTGGCGCATGTTCTCGGCGGTCTGGGCGACGGCAAGGATGCGCTTAACGTGGCGCCTCTCTCGGGCAAGCTGCCCGCAGGTGCCTATGCGATTGCCCATGCTGGCGGCCTCTCCATCGCCTCCATCGCGGCAGGCTGGGCCGATGGGGCCTACCGGTTCGACCGCTACCTGAAGGACAAGGCCACGCCGCCACAACTGGTCCTCCCCGAAGGCGACGCCGGTGAGGCGCTCTCGCACGAGGCCGACGCCATCGCCCTGTTGCGCGACCTCGTGAACACACCTGCCAGCGACATGACCCCGGCGGGCATTCACGACACCGTGGCGAAGCTGGCCGAGGAATTTGGCGCGAAACTGACCGCCATCGTGGGCGACGATCTCCTGGAGCAGAACTATCCGATGGTGCATGCCGTCGGCCGCGCCGCGAAGGCCGAGCCTCGCTTTCTGGAGCTGGAATGGGGCGATGCCTCAAAGCCAAAGCTCGCTCTTGTCGGGAAGGGGGTGACCTTCGATTCCGGCGGCCTCGACATCAAGCCGGGCAGCGGGATGCGGATCATGAAGAAGGACATGGGCGGCTCTGCGCATGTCATCGCGCTCTCGCGTCTCATCATGGCGTCGAACCTTCCGGTGCACCTCAAGCTCTACGTGCCGACTGTAGAGAACGCGATCAGCGGCGATGCTTTCCGGCCCGGCGATATTCTCTCGTCGCGCAAGGGGCTGACCGTGGAGATCGACAATACCGACGCCGAAGGCCGGCTGATCCTTGCGGATGCGCTGGCGCGGGCTTCGGAAGGCGAGCCAGACTTGCTGATCGACTTTGCGACCCTCACCGGCGCGGCCCGTGTGGCCCTCGGTGCCGATCTGGCCCCGGTCTATTCCGATGATGAGCAGCTGGTGGCCGACATTCTGGCTGGCTCTGCGGCGTCCGGCGATCCGGTCTGGCGGATGCCGATGTGGGACCCGTACCTGTCGGAGCTGAAAAGCCCGATTGCGGACCTCGTGAACTCCGGCAGCAGTTTTGGCGGCTCGATCACTGCGGCGCTGTTCCTGAAACAGTTCGTCGACGCCAAAAGCTGGGTGCACTTTGATGTCTGGGCCTGGCGAAAGGGCAAATATGGCCGTCCGGAAGGCGCGGCTGCTTGTGGCCTGCGCGCTGTGTGGGCCATGCTTCAAACGCGCTACGGCTGATTTTTCAGACAGGGTTCAGCAGGGTGCTTTCGTGCGGCCTGTTGACTCCTCCAATATTTCCATAATAGTGGAAATATGGAATCAAAACTCGCGCTCTCGCAATTGTCGGCCCTGGCTCAGGAAAACCGGCTCGCTGTGTTCCGCCTTCTGGTGAAGGCAGGACCTGACGGCTTGCCAGCCGGGGAAATCGCCGTGGCCCTCGATGTGCCGCCGAACACGCTGTCGGCCCAACTCAACATTCTGTCGAATGCCGGCCTGATCGAAGGTGCGCGGCAGGGGCGATCCATCATCTATACGGCGAACTATGACGCGATCAGCGGACTGATCGTCTTCCTGATGGAAGATTGCTGTCAGGGCCGCGCGGAAATTTGCACCCCCATTATGGCAGCCGCCCAGTCTGCCTGTTGCTGAAGTCTGTCTGGAAAGGACTTTCTCATGAAACGCCTGCACGTTCATATCGCCGTGGCGGATCTCCCGCGCGCCATCGCATTCTACTCGACCCTGTTTGACGCCGCGCCGTCTGTCCAAAAGGGCGATTATGCCAAGTGGATGCTGGATGATCCGCGCGTGAACCTCGCCATCAGTGCCCGAGGCGCCAAGCCCGGTGTGGAGCATCTCGGCATCCAGGCGGAAAATGGCGACGAGCTGGCCGAGGTGTATGACCGCCTGCAGCGCGCCGATGCGCCTGTCCTGGTCGAGGGCGACACGGTCTGCTGTTATGCCCAATCCGAGAAGAGCTGGATCTCCGACCCTGCCGGGGTTCCGTGGGAAGTCTTCCACACAACCGGCGACAGCGCTGTTTATGGGGGCGGACCAGAACTGAATGACGGGCGGCTGGCCTCGACGCCGACTGGTATGGCGGTCGAGCGGGCCTGTTGTCCGGCCCCGGCGCCCAAGGCTGAATCCTCCGGCTGTTGCGGCTGAACCTGTGGGCGCGTTTGAAAAATACCTGTCGGTCTGGGTCGGTCTCTGCATTCTCGCGGGGATCGGGCTCGGGCTCTTGGTGCCGGGCGTCTTCTCGGCGCTGGCGGCGCTGGAATATGCGAACGTCAATTTTGCCGTCGCGGTCCTGATCTGGGCCATGGTCTGGCCGATGATGATCGGCATCGATTTTTCATCCATGCGCCGGGTGGGCGAGCGTCCCAAGGGACTGGTCATCACACTCGTCGTGAACTGGCTGATCAAACCCTTCACGATGGCGGCGCTGGGCGTCCTGTTCTTCCGCCATGTCTTCGCCGGTCTGATCCCTGCGGCAGACGCGGAGGGCTATATTGCCGGCCTGATCCTGCTGGGCGCCGCGCCCTGCACCGCGATGGTCTTTGTCTGGTCACAGCTGACGCGCGGCGACCCGAACTACACGCTGGTGCAGGTCAGCGTGAACGATGCGGTGATGGTGTTCGCCTTCGCGCCGATTGTTGCCTTCCTGCTGGGTGTGACGGACATCATCGTGCCGTGGGAGACGCTGCTCCTGTCTGTCGGCCTCTATGTCGTGATCCCGCTCATCGCCGGTGTCCTGACGCGAACCATGCTTGCCCGGAAGGGCGGGGAAGGGGCGGTGACGGGCTTCACGCACCGTATCAAGCCGCTCTCCGTGATCGGGTTGCTGGCGACGGTTATCCTTCTGTTCGGCTTCCAGAGCGGCACGATCCTGGCGCAGCCGGGCGTGATTGTCCTGATCGCCGTCCCGATCCTGATCCAGTCCTATGGCATCTTCGCCATCGCCTATGCGGCGGCCTGGGCATGGAAGGTTCCGCACCGGATTGCGGCGCCGAGTGCGCTGATCGGCACCTCCAATTTCTTCGAGCTGGCTGTGGCCGTCGCGATCAGCCTGTTCGGCCTGAAGTCCGGCGCGGCTCTGGCGACGGTGGTCGGCGTGCTGGTCGAAGTGCCTGTCATGCTGTCTCTGGTCGCGTTTGCAAACCGCACGCGGCTGGCATTCCCGGACCCCGATGAAATAGGACCCAAGCCATGATCGTCATCCATCACAATCCGGACTGCGGCACCTCGCGCAATGTGCTGGCCATCATCGAGGCGAGTGGCGAGATGCCGGTCGTGATTGAGTATCTGAAGGAAGGCTGGACGCGGCCGCAGCTGCTCGGCCTGTTCGCCGCCGCCAGGCTGACGCCCCGCACGGCGCTGCGGGAAACCAAATCCCCGGCGAAGGAGCTGGGCCTCCTGGAGCCCGGCGTCAGTGACGAAGCGATCCTGACGGCGATGCTGGAGCATCCCGTACTAGTGAACCGGCCCATCGTGTGCAGCCCCAAGGGCGTGCGCCTCTGCCGCCCAAGCGAAGCAGTGCTGGACTTACTGGAGACATTGCCGCCCGGCCCGCTCTACAAGGAAGACGGGGCGCTTCTGATTGATGCAGACGGCAAGCGCGTCGGCTGACGCCTAGTTGCTTTCCAGCCGCTCCACAGGACCGCCGGCGGCTTCCTGGATGCGCAGGGCTTCGCGTACGCGTCCGCGCAGGACCAGCGTGGCGACATTCTCCGGATCGGCGTCCATGGCGGCTTTGACGTCCAGCATGGCCTTGTCCGGGTCACCTTTTTCGAGCCAGGCCTGACCGCGCAGCTGGTGCGCCTCACCAAGGCCCGGCGTGTAGCGCAGGGCGGCGTCGAGATCCTCGATGGCCTCGTCATAGTGTTCCAGCAGCAGATGGGCTGTGGCGCGGTCCATCAGCAGTTCCGGCGCGTCGGGGGCGATCTTGATGGCGCCATCGAAGGCGACCAGCGCGGCGTCCGGATTTTCGGCCTGGATCCATGCGTTTCCGGCCTGCGAGAGATAGGCCGCGCGCTGTTCCATTGTGCCGCCATCTGTAGCATTTGCTAGGCTTTGGAGGCGGGCGGCGCCTTCTTCCGGGTGGCCGAGGGCGATCAGGGCGAGGGCGGTGCACTGGCGGGCGCCGGGGCGGTTGCCCTGATAGGACCAGGCGAGGCCGTCTTCGTAGGCATTGTCCGGGTCGGTCTCGATCCTGGCGAGGCAGGCGTCGAGCCGGGCGGCTTCTTCTGCGGCGATCTGGTCCCCCACGGTCTGCTGCATGAGGGCGAGCGAGACGAGGGTGGCGGCGAGAAGGGGCATGGATCGAGGACTCCGGAACCTGTAAGAAGCCTTATTGATACAAAGGGATACGCGCAGGCAAATGACGTTTCAGCCATCTCTGCTGTTTGTGGCCGGCCTTGGCTATAGTGCCACACATCTGGCGCGGATATGGCCCGGACCTGTAGCAGGTACAGTGCGCAGCGCAGGCAAGGCGGCGGCGCTTCAGGCGGCCGGAATCGACGCCCGTGTGTGGGATGGCAGCGGCCCGCTGGAGGTGCCGGAGGGCGCCCATTTGCTGGTCACCATCCCCCCGGATGAGGCCGGTTGCCCCGTGATCCGGGTGCGTTCGACCGTGATCCAGCGTGATCCAAGTGTCGGCGACGGTGATCCTGACGTGATCTATCTGTCGACAACGGGGGTCTACGGTGATCTTGGCGGCGGATGGGCGTTCGAATGGAGCGAGACGCGCCCCGGCAGCGCCCGCGCCAAGGCCCGCGTCCTGGCCGAGGACCAGTGGCGCGCCGCCACCAACGGAGCGGTACGCATCGTACGCCTGCCCGGCATTTACGGCCCCGGCCGGTCCCCGTTCGAGCGGCTGCGCGCAGGCTCTGCCACCCGTGTGGTGAAGCCCGGCCAGGTCTTCTCCCGGGTGCATGTGGAGGATATTGCCAGCGGCTTGCTGGCCCTGCTTCAGCGCCCGGCGGCGCGCGGCGTGTTCCACCTGTGTGACGACGAGCCCGCCCCGCCGCAGGACGTGACGGAATATGCGGCCACGCTGCTGGGCCTCAGTCCACCTCCCGAAGTCCGCTTTGAGGACGCAGACCTCAGCCCCATGGCGCGCAGTTTCTATGCCGAGTGCAAACGCGTCTCCAATGCCCGCGCCAAGGCAGCCCTCGGCTGGCACCCAAAATACCGGACCTACCGCGAAGGCCTCACGGCGGTGCTGGCAGAGGCGCAGGGCGGGGCCTAGTCAGGCGTTCCGGATGGGTCCGCCGGCTGCGCTGACCGGGTGATGCGCCGTGCGAACCACCCTTCCAGCAGGAGGCCGAACAGGACGCCGGACACGATGGCGGCGACGCCAGCCGCGCCCCAGGAGAATCCCGAAAGAAAGTGGAAGGAAGCCGTCATGCCGAGGGCATAGAGGGCGCCGGAAATCAGCGCCCGGGCCGGGTTGAAATTTCTGGGCAGCTGCATCCCCGAGCCTTTCATTCCACCAAAGGTATCATCCAAAATGTATCATGGATTGCGCTGGGCGCAATGCCTTCACGCGGGCGCGGCCAGCATCTTCGCCCTTGCGGCGCGCCATTCCATCAGGCCGATCACGCACATGACGAGGAAGATGCCGTAGAGGCCGGAGGTGAGCCACAGGCCTTTGACCGCATAGAGCGGGATGTAGATCAGGTCTGCCGCGATCCACAGCCACCAATTGGCGATCCATTTGCGCGACAGCATGAACTGCGCGACGAGGCTGAGCGCGGTGGTGATCGCGTCCCATCCGGCCACGGTCGAATTGGTCCAGCGGTGCAGGCCATACTGGATGGCGAGCGCGATGAGGCCGACGGCGCCGAGACAGGCGATCAGCTGGGGCAGGGTGGGATTGTGCACTTTCAGCGCGCCATGATCCTCGCCCCCGCGCAGCCAGGAATACCAGCCATAGAGGCCCAGCCCGGTATAGATCACCTGCAGTCCCGCATCGGCATACAGGCCAGACCCGATGAACAGTATAAAGAAGAACGCGTAATTCGCGATCCCGACCGGAAAATTCCAGATATTCCGCTTCACCACCAGCCACACACAGATGGCGCCGGTGACAAAGCCTGCGATTTCCGTCCAGCTCATGTATGGGGTGCCCTCCCGCAATAGCAGGGGAGATTGCTAGGGTTTTGGGGGCGGGGCAATGGAAATGGTTGCGCCAACGGTTCAAAGACTGGAGCATTCTCACGAAATATCAGTTCACATTTGGTATTATTGTAGGCCAACCTCTGTGCGAATGATTGCGCGTAGATATGCATACAAGTGATGCGGAATTTGTCAGACTGCGCGAATGCAGAGAACTTTTGTGCAAGTGAAGGCCTGAAATGGATTTTGAGAAGGTATTCAACCAAAAGGCGTTGAAGGATATTGAGACGTTCAAAGCTACAATTGCACCATGGTCGCATGCCTATAGAAGGGTTGTTGTCGCTCTCGTGGCTTTTCGTGAAGCTGATAGCTGGAAGCTTTATGCGGGTAGGGTCGCGCTTGGCCCCTTATCGGTGGAGTCCAAGACATTTGCCACAGATCGGATATTGGCGGTTAGGCTTCAGCTCGACTTAGACGAAGGCAATCTATCAGGGTTTATTGATACCATCTTAGCGGGCAAGATTCAGCTGCCGTCTGCTACAGTAGAGTTTGATCCGCCTCAAGCTGGGAATCGAGTGTTTTCGACCCAAGTGGCGCCATACGATTCGGGGCCATTTGCACAAGCACGAACATCCGTGTTGCGAGTGTTTGGGAAAAAGTTTGATGATCTGCAAAACAAAGATGTGTTGGACCTGCATCTTATGGCTGCCACCCAACCCTATGGTTCATTTAGCGAATTGTTGAGCGATTTTGGTGTCAGCGATCTCGGCGGGCTGGGCGGTTACCTTGAAGTTGTTGGCAACGTTTCAGTCATTGTTGATCTAGACCGATCAACGCTTTCGTCGGGAAATGCGTCGATCATACTAAAAGGATTGCCCGATTTGGATTCCTCGAAAGTTCGTGTCGGGTTTCAGGTTTTCTCGAACGGAAAAGTCCAGCGGATGGCTATGAAGGGAGAGCATTTCCGATGGATAAAGGAGGAAGACTTCATTTTTGGTGGCTTGTCTTTGAGTTTTTCCGGTGCCGGTGCTCTTCGATTATTTGTTTCCTATGACGATCATATACTTCATCATTGTTGGCTTTCAGATCCAGATCAATCACCGAATGCCCGTCGTAATATTCACAACTCGTTTGATCCCAACTTTGAGGTGTTAAGTGACGCGCTCTTAAAGCAACCAGATCGCAGGCAAGATGCCCGTGAATTTGAAACAGCTGTAGGGTGGTTGTTTTGGATATTGGGCTTCTCGCCGATAGCGTGGTCGGGTTCAAGACGCTTAACGGATGCGCCCGATTTGGCGGTTCAGTCGGCTGACGGAAGAATACTCGTGATTGAGGCAACAACTGGTACGCTGCGCGTTGAGAACAAATTGCCCAATTTGGTTGAACGTACACAGCGCATTCGTTCTGCGCTTGCAAGTCAGGGGGCGCAATACACTATTGTGCCGGTTCTTTGTACTTCTCTCTCTGGAGAAGCTATCGCAGCGGACACAGACCATGCGGCAAACTTGGGCGTGGTGGTTCTGAACGAATACCATATTAAAAACCTCTTGGACCGTACGATAACTCCTGCAAATAGTGATGTTGTGGTGTCAGAGTTCTTGTCAGCACTAGAGAGTCGTCGCGCGCTTTTGGCTGGCGGAATTTCTTAGAGATTCAGTGGCGTTCTCAGGTGTTCTCTGGCGATTTGTCTCCGGGCTCCCTGAGGCGGGCAGCGCCCGCATTTTCAGCAAGCTTCCGACAACACTAAAACACCCCCATCTTCAGCCCCGCCCCAAGCGCAGCCCCCAACTCCCGGCACTTGGCTAAGTCCTCTTCGCCGATCACCTTCTCCGCGAGAATCTCTTCCGGGGTCTGAGCGCTGGTGTTGAGGATGAGGGGCGGTTGCACGTCGCGCAGGCGCCAGCCGGTGGCGATGCGGGCGGCCTGGCGGGCGGCGTTTTCTCCGTCGCTGCCAGCGCAGATCATCAGGGCATAGGGGCGCCCCTCGATCCGTCCGAGCACGGGATAATAACACCGGTCAAAGAATTCCTTCATCGCGCCTGACAGGGCGGCGAGGTTTTCCGGCCCGGCGAAGAGATAGCCGCTGGCGCCCAGCAGGTCTTCCGGGCGCGCCTCCTCGGCGCGCTTCAGCACGGTGTTGGTTT